>NZ_JAFCWZ010000007.1:0-408054 GCF_049897785.1 Pseudomonas sp. TSRC2-2 | reverse complement strand
TGGCCCGATCTCCATGTAACTGCGCATGCATTCCCACAGCGCCATCGCGGTTGTACCGCCGCCGCAACTGAAGCCCCATGAAAAATGCTTGTTGTCTTCGCTAGCGTCTGGGTCTGGGTCTGGGTTTTCGAAACCGATGACCAGCAGACCCATCGTGGTTTTACCAGCCTGACTGACTGATGAATGCTGAGTGGCCGCGGCGGTTACGGATTCCCAAGGGACGATCCAGTACTCGCCGTTGACACGGGGGACGCAGACTTCGCGGCGTTGACGATTGAAGCGTATGGGTAACGGGACTTTTCGGAAGAGGCCTTGGACCAAAAACAGTGCTGGGATACCAGTGATTATCCCTCCACCAATTAGCGCAAAAACGCTGAGATCCGGTGCAATGTCTCTAAATCCATATGCCATGGATAAGAACAGCATCACTCCTGGCCACAGCACCATGACTGCTGACCCGATGCTGTAATTACCTATATCGAGAAATACCTCGTTTTTGCGCCAGATAATATTGAGTACATCAGAAGGTTTCCTTCCGGTGGGGATCGGCAGTGGCGCTAAATAGTCATTACGCGAAAATATCCCTTTCTTCGTGGAGCCTGCCGCTGGCGTACTCATGCTTGCGCCTCCGCTCGCTCGACCAACTCGGCCTCGCGTTTGGCAATGGCGGCTTCCAACTCTGGAGAACGTTTGGCCCATTGTTCCGGCGGGAGTGGTTTTGACCATTCGATGATGTCGGGATGGAGCAAATCAGGTGGCGGATTTAATTTCCAACGTTCAAGTACGTCTATCAGTAGCGTGTTGAATATGAAAATCCCACAGAACCCTTCCCAAAGAATGGCGACAAACCAGCCTCGCAACTTCGCAGCCTTGACCAGATCGTCGAGATAAGTTGCCCAGATTCCTTTTGATCTGTCGAAACGAGCAGTTGCATCCTCAACGGCTTCTGGCCCGATCTCCATGTAACTGCGCATGCATTCCCACAGCGCCATCGCGGTTGTGCCGCCGCCGCAATTGAAGCCCCATGAAAAATGCTGGTTGTCTTCGGCAGCGTGCGGGTCTGGGTTTTCGAAACCGATGACCAGCAGCCCCATCGTGGTTTTACCGGCCTGACTGACTGATGAATGCTGAGTGGCAGCGGCTGTTACGGTTTCCCAAGGGACGATCCAGTACTCGCCGTTGTCGCGGGGGACGCAGACTTCACGACGTTGACGATTGAAGCGTATGGGTAACGGGACTTCGCGTAAGAGGCCCTGAACAACGAAAAGTGAAGGGATACCGATGACAAATAACGCCCCAAGCCAGATTAATCCGGGATCCGGGGTGATGTAACCCATAAATACGAACACCATCAGCGAAGGCCACATCACCATCACCGCCGAACCGATGCTGTAGTTACCAATATCGAGAAACACCTCGTTTTTGCGCCAGATGGTGTTGAGTACGTCGCAAGGCCTTTCACCCGTAGGAACAGGTAATGGCGCCAGATAATCGTTGCGCGAAAATATCCGTTTTTTTGTGGTGCCTGCCATTGGCGTGCTCATACCTGAGCCTCCGCTCGCCCGGTCAACTCGGCCTCGCGTTTGGCAATGGCGGCTTCCAACTCCGGGGAACGTTTGGCCCATTGTTCCGGCGGGAGTGGCTTTGACCATTCGATGATGTCGGTATGGAGCAAATCAGGTGGCGGATTCAATTTCCAGCGTTCAAGTACGTCTATCAGTAGCGTGTTGAATATGAAAATCCCACAGAACCCTTCCCAAAGAATGGTGACAAACCAGCCTCGCAACTTCGCAGCCTTGATCAGATCGTCGAGATAAGTAGCCCAGATTCCTTTTGATCTGTCGAAACGAGCAGTTGCATCCTCAACGGCTTCTGGCCCGATCTCCATATAACTGCGCATGCATTCCCACAGCGCCATCGCAGTTGTGCCGCCGCCGCAGTTGAAGCCCCATGAAAAATGCTTGTTGTCTTCGGTAGCGTCTGGGTCTGGGTTTTCGAAACCGATGACCAGCAGCCCCATCGTGGTTTTACCAGCCTGACTGACTGATGAATGCTGAGTGGCGGCGGCGGTTACGGATTCCCAGGGGACGATCCAGTACTCGCCGTTGTCGCGGGGGACGCAGACTTCGCGGCGTTGACGATTGAAGCGTATGGGTAACGGGACTTTTCGGAAGAGGCCTTGGACCAAAAACAGTGCTGGGATACCAGTGATTATCCCTCCACCAATTAGCGCAAAAACGCTGAGATCCGGTGCAATGTCTCTAAATCCATATGCCATGGATAAGAACAGCATCACTCCTGGCCACAGCACCATGACTGCTGACCCGATGCTGTAATTACCTATATCGAGAAATACCTCGTTTTTGCGCCAGATAATATTGAGTACATCAGAAGGTTTCCTTCCGGTGGGGATCGGCAGTGGCGCTAAATAGTCATTACGCGAAAATATCCCTTTCTTCGTGGAGCCTGCCGCTGGCGCACTCATCGTTTGTCCTTGGGTTGCAGGTAAATGGCGCCGGGGTGATCCGCACCGAGCGGGTAATTCGGCACACGATCAAGTTCGGGCGTCGGGTCGTTTCTCAGCGCTATGACGCCGGTCGAGTTGTTCAAGGTGAAAGCCAAACCACGTTCTCCACCAATAAAATTGCGAGCGCCCAATATCACGGTCAACGGCGTGCGATAACGCAACCGAAGTGAAACCGTGCCGGGTGGCGTGCCCAGAACGTTGGCAAGTTCCTTGAATGGGCCGCTGAGCCGCAGGCCTTGTCCTTCCTTGACCGGAATCCACGCACAACGGCTGCTGGCCAGCCAGTGCGGGGTCATGTCTCGCCATGGCCGCGGTGCTTTGTAACCATTGGTGGGGCTGTTCTTGATCAGATGGCGGTAGCCCTGAGTGTCCACCGGGTCTCCAACCATGCTCAGTTCGAGGTAGACACTGCTGGGCTCGGCACCTGGCAGGTCAATAGTCAGAGAATCAACGGCGCTGACGAAAACCAGACCGGTACGGCCATCATCAGGCGCCGGCCTGGAACTGCTTTCCATGCGGACCCGCGGCGTATAAAGGATGAGGTACAAACGGTCGAGTTCGTCCTGCTGGGCTTTAGCCGCTATGGGTCCTAGATCTCTAGCCCGCGCTTTAGACCAACAGCAATTGTTCAGGAAGTTTTGCAGCGGTGTCTTTTCGAAGAACCAGGCTGTCAGGTACAGCAGACCTAATGCGGCAATAATCCAGGTCAAGGGCCCCATATAAAGCGTGTAACGCAAGATGGCAGCTTCCACTGTTATTGAACCGGATAAAGCGCGTGCGGTATATCCGATCCCTAACATAGCTTGGGCACCGAAGGCCGCTACTTGGCCTCCGACCGCGATCTGGCGCATCTCCAGCCATGGATCAATTCGGTTTTGCGCACCTTCAAGTTGCATTTTTAACGACCTGTACTCGGCCATTGCCGCAGCGCCCGACAACCCGCCAATCACCCCTCCAAACAACGTAAGCGTAGGCGCAGCAGAACCAAAGAAATAAAACCGATCCTTCCCCAACCCCATCCGCACCTGACTATCCACCACCGCCACCAAAGCCGCCGCCCCATACAAACTCGCGGAAACCGTGTCGTTCACCCGTCGGGCCTCCATCCCCTCCAACACCCCGGCGTCGTTCAAATAGTTCTGCACATTCACCACGTTCAGCAGCAGCGCCGCCAACGGCACCACTCCGCCGCTGTTCACCACTGCGGGCGCATTCAGTATCCGCTCCACTCGCCCGACACCAATGGCTTTGCCCGTCTTGTTCACCCATTCACCCAACGCTTCGGCCCGCTGGCCCGACAGCTGCCACACCGGCCGGGTACCCTCGGTCACTGACTGCAAACGGCTCTCGCCGCCCAGCCTCGCGGCGATGAAAATGCTCATCCACGAGGTGCTGAAGCCCTTGTCACCCCTGAGCAACAGCAACGCCGCGCCCAGCCGATTGACCAGCACGTTCCACGGGCTGGCAGCGTCGCGGGCCATGGTTGCGATGTTCTCCAGCAGCACCACGCTCAGCGGCGCCAGGGCTTGATGCGTGGCAGTGATGTTGTCGACGGCCAATGCGGCCATCAGCTCGCTCAGGCGTGACGCGTTGTTGACCGCCGCTTCAAGCGACGGCGTCCAGGCGTTGAACAGTTGCCTGAGCGCGCCGCCATCGGCGGCGCGCACGTAGTCGGCGTATTGCTCGGCGCCCTGGGCGCGGATGCATTGCGCAGTGAGGCAACGGGTGGCGAGTTCGGTCAGCCACTGGCGGGTTTCGAGGTCGTCGTAATCGACAAACCAGGTGCCGCTGGCCGAGCGTCGCAGGTACACACCCCGGTCGGCGAACAGCACGGTATGACGCTGTTCGAGCTGTTGGTAATGCGCCGCGGCGGTTTCGCTGAACCATGTGTTCATCGCGTCGAGATCGATGCACTGACCGACCTTGGCGCTCAGCAGGTGATTGTTGAGGTTGGCGTGTTTTTCCGCGCGGTATTCACGCACGACGAACTCGGCTTCGTTGTACAACTCTGCGGGGATGAAGCGACGTACCGGGGCGACGATGTCAGCGATGCGTGCCCCGCGTGCGGCCGCTTCGCCCGCCGTTGGCTGACCACCGTACTGACGCGCCCGGGTTTCAGCCCGCAGTTGTTCATCGAGTCGATGCTGGGCATCGAGCATGACCTGCCCCTGTTCGGGCGTGAGGCTGATGTCGTGATCCTTGTAGCGATAATTCAGATTGCCGGCCAGTTCGGCGCCATCCTCGGTGATCAAGCTGCGCACAAAGCCGCCGATGCTCAGACGCAGACTGTTGTCGCCGAGCCATGTTTCGTGGCCCGCTTCTAGCTGCTCCTGCTCGTGATTGATATCGCGCAACACCCCCAGATCGTCGTCCAGGCAGGCAAAAACGGCATACAGCCCCGCACTTTGCGTCTTGGCGTTGTCGAGCCAGTTGCGCGTGCCCTGCCCGTCCCATGGCTCGGCACTCCACTCGCCCGGCGGTAGATCGCTGGCGGCGGGATGTTGAGCGAGAAACGCCTCGCGCGCTCGGACACGGTGCATCGCGTCGGTGTAAGCCTTGATGTTGCCCGGGGTCGGATCGTTCATCACGGCGCGGCCCAGCGCACCGGTGTCGTCGGCATTTTTTTGCTGATCGGCCGCCATCGACCGGGCATAGGTATTCGGGATGAGCTCGGCCACGACCTCATCGAACTGTTCCAGCGCAGGGCAGTGCGGGGCCTGCAAGTTGTCAGCCACCGAGCGCAGAGCAATGTGGCGCATGTGCTGGTTACGCTTGGCGCCGCTCTCGCTCAGTGATTGGCGATGCTCGGCGTTCAGGGGGAACTCGCTGTAAAGCATCCAGGCATCGTGGATTTTTTGCAGCGTCAGGCCTGCCAGCGGTGCGTCGGGAACCGGAGCGGAGTCGGCGTTCAGTGGCTGCTCCTGCAACAATCCTTGCGGCGAGACGGCGAAACGCCTGAGCGGCCCCTGATCCTGCCAGACATACACAAACCCTGCGCGCAAGCGCCGCGCCGCCATCGGCCGACTCTGGGGCGCGACACCAGGGACGCAGCAAGTGTGTTCAGCTTTTTCGTGCGCCAGCGCATAGCGCACCGGCACCACAAACAGTTCAGCCTGACCGGCCGGACACGGTTGCACCGTGCTGTTGATGTCCGCATGGGGATGTGACCTGGCGGCGCGTTCGGCCTGCGCGGCCTCGTCGATCATGGCCAGTTTTTCGGCACTCATAGGACTGATTCCTTGTCGCTCAGCAACTGTTGCGTCAATGCGCTGTTGAGGTTGTCCAGACGCTGACGTGGCAAAACTCCGCGTTCGCACAGCAACTGCCGGTACGCGCCGTGCTCCGGCCCCTGGGGGAAGTCCGCGCCGAGTACGGCGAAGAATCGCGCCCAGAGCAGGACTTCATCGGCGGCGCTGAAGCCGCTGCGGGCAGCACTGGCCTGACAGTCCACGGCCCATTGCTGCAACGCAGCCGAATCCAGTGATTGCAGGGATTGGGGGTAATAGCGCTGAGCGTGTTCGATCAACTGTCGAGCGAAAGACTGGCGCTTGGCAGTGCTCAAGCGATCAAGGTGTTGCGCTGTAAACAACAGCCATGGCGTGTCCGCATACGGGATCGCCGGTTGCTCGGTTTGCTGCTGGATCGGCGAATCCGGTAGCTGTATCAGCGATACCGGCCCCATCAATCGATCCCGCTCGGGAGCGGGCAAATCCCTTAGCCACAACGCGGTGATACGTGGGTCGTAAAAACGAAACAGCACCGCGGCCCCACCCTCGACGCGGGCGTGGATCAGGCTGCGCAAATGTTTCAGCACTTGATCTTCATCGGCCTGCGACTCCAGCCAAATGCCCGCCGTCACGCTCCACTCCTGCCAAAACACCTGCGCCAGCGGGCTGTCGGGTCCGACACCCACCAGCAATGGCCCGACCTTTTCCAAGGCGCTGTAGGCGGTGCGTTGATAAAGCGAGTGAACCGTCGCGCCGCCTGTCAGGGCGAACAGACGATCCGCAAGGCCTTCAATCTGGATGCGATCGAGCAACAGATAAGCCTGATTCATGCGCTCACCCGCGCGAGTTTTTCGCACACGGCACACACCGCAATGGCTTGATCTGCAGCCTGAGCCAGCGCAGTTGTTTGCGCGGTAATGGACAGCGCAAGCGAAGCCTGATGATTTTGAGGTTGCGCCCCCAACGCCGACTGCACCGCCACTCCCGCCATCGGCACGCCGCCCTCGACGATCGCCACACTGCTGAAGATCCCGGCCGGGTCGATCACGATGTGATGGCCGCCGGCGGTCAGCGTCAGGCTCGTACCGGCATCGATGACCACCTGACTGGCGGTGACGCGTGCATGGGGCCCAGCCTGAATCACTAGCGTTCCATCCGCTGTGGTGCAGCTGTTGCCGCTGATCGTGAGCAGATCGTCGCGGCCAACGACGGTGTTGCGCATACCCTCTGTGGTGTGCCGTTCGTCAGCCCTGATCAGGCTGATGCTGTGGTTGTCCACCTGCTCGAAACGGTCCCGGCGGATCAGGCTGTGGCTGTCATTGAGGATCAACTGCTCGAAGTCACGCTCGGCGCGCAGGTAGATTTTTTCCTGGCCGGCGCGGTCTTCGATCATCAGCTCGTTGTAGCCGCCGGTGTGCGGTGAACTGTGGCTGCGCAGCACAGTTCTGGTCTTGTGTTCGGGCAAGGTGTAGGGCGGGGATTTGACCATGTTGGGCACGCAACCGGTGATCAGCGGTTTGTCCGGATCACCTTCGAGAAAGGTCACCACGACCTCCATGCCGATGCGCGGGATCGTCACAGAACCGAAGCCTTCCCCGGCCCAATTCGATGAAACCCTGATCCAGCAACTGCTGCGCTCACTATCGAGTTCGGCGCGGTCCCAATCGAACTCGCACTTAATGCGTCCTAAATCATCACAATGGGTTTCTTCATGGGCCGGCCCGGTGACCCGTGCGGTCTGACAGACCAGCGGGCGACGTGGCGCTGGCAACGGTGGGCGAAACACCACCTCGGCGGGGATTACGCTGAAGGTGTTGCGATACCCCTGGGTTAAACCATCAGCGGCTTGGGTGTCACTGATGATCGACTCTTCGAGCACTTGTGGCTGGCGGCCGAGGTGACGAATGCTGATTAATAACCACAGGTCATTGCAGCTTTTGCGCGGGTGTCCGGTCAGTTTGAAGAGATGGCCACAGCGCAGATTTGCCTGATCGCTTTGACCTTCGCCCAACTCATAGTCGCGGCGATGGCGCTCCAGCGCCTGCCGGGCTCGTTGCTTGCCGGACTTTTCATTCTCGATCAACAGCGGGTAGCGATAGTCCTCCAGCACCGGCGTGAACTCGGCGGTGAAGTGGCTTTCGAGCAGCAGGCTCGGACGTTTGAGGTCATAGTCACGGCGGGTGACGGAGCTGGTGCGGGTGCTGAGGCGCGCACTGAAACGGCTGACAACAGGATGTTCAGCGACCATGCCGCAGTTTTGCTGATAGGGCGTGGCGCCAAGCTTGGGCAGGAACACCTGATCATCGGTGAACACCAGTAAATGGCCGTCCGGTGAGTGCTGGTGATGCCAGGCGATGCCGTCCTCGGCGCATAACCGTTGGATAAAGGCCAGATCAGATTCCGCGTACTGAGTGCAGTAGTCACGAGCAGCGCTGGTACCGACATGAAAGGTAAACGCATCGCCCAGAATACCGTGCCCCTCAAGCACCTCGGCAATGATCTGCGGCACGGTCATTCGCTGGAAAATCCGCTGATCGTGGCTGAACTGCAAATAGTGCAGCGCGGGTACCAGCGTCAGGTGATAGCGGGTCAGGCGCTTGCCCGCCTCGCCGACGAGCACGTCTTCGATACGCCCGTGAATGCCTTCGCCGTTGTGGCCAAATTGCAGAAATGCCGGTTGGCTGAGCAGACTCTCCAGATCAAAATCCGGGTGCTCGCTGACCAGTTCAATATCGATGCGGTAGAGGGTGCTGATCGCTTCGGTGCCGCTGAAAGCCAGTACCTGGAAGTCGTGACGGATAGCAGGAATCTGCAACACAAAATGCGCTGCATTGGTGGACGGAAACATACGCTTGTCCTTAAGCAAAGAGGAAAAGAGCGATGTGGAAACCGTCCCTGGTCTGTGCTCGCGAGAACTGCCGGGCACGCTATCAAGGTGAAAAAAGGATTGATGTAGGGTGCTTCCTCAAAGTCGGAAGGAAACTTCCCTCACGAACTCGGCCATTCAACAGGCACAAAAAAACCGACATCACTGTCGGTTTTTTGTGGATCACTGCGCCGGCGGCCAAGGCGCAGTTGAAAGCCCGGCCTTAGGCTTTAAAAAGCAAAAGATCGCAGCATGCCGCAGCTCCTGCAGTCAGGAAGGCATTTCTCCTGTAGAAGCTGCGGCACGCTGCGATCTTTTTGCTTACTTGATCAATCTACCCAAACCATCCAGCAGCCGCTGCAACGCGCCCTGATTGCGGCGCATCACCGCCAGCCCCGCCTCGGCCATGCGCTGCGCATCACGCGGCAATTCGAACAAGCGTTGCACTTCAACCGCCAGCCCTTGGGCATCATCCACCTCGGCCAATGCACCGGCCTCGCGCAATTGCGCGGCGATGTCCAGGAAGTTGAACAGGTGCGGGCCGCTGAGTACCGGTTTCGCCAGCGCGGCAGGTTCGAGCAGGTTGTGCCCGCCATTCGGCACCAGACTGCCGCCGACAAAAGCGCTGTCAGCCAGGGCATAGAGAAACAGCAACTCGCCCATGGTGTCGCCGAGCAGCACGCTCGTCTGCGCATCGACATGGGCCCCGGTCGAACGGCGCACCGTGGCGAAACCTTCGCGCTGGCACAGCTCGAACACCGAGTTGAAGCGCTCCGGATGGCGTGGCACCAGAATCAACAATGCATCCGGATGATTGGCCAGCAGGCGACGATGGGCGTCGAGCACTACTTCGTCTTCGCCCTCGTGGGTGCTGGCCGCGATCCACACCGGACGTTCCTGTGCCTGCCATTGGCTACGCAACTCGGCTGCGCGTTGCAGCAGTTGCGGGTCGATGGTCAGGTCGAACTTGATCGAACCGGTGACTTCGACGGTTTCCGCACGTGCGCCGAGATCACGGAAGCGCTGGGCTTCGGCTTCGGTCTGCACGGCAAACAAACTCATCTCGGCAAGCATTGGTGCGGTGAGTTTGCGCAATCGACCATAGCCCTTGGCGGAACGCTCCGACAACCGCCCATTGGCCAACGCCACTGGAATCCCGCGCTTGGCACATTGATGAATATGGTTGGGCCACAGCTCGGTTTCCATGATCACGGCGAGCCTGGGTTGCACGCGATCAAGAAACCTTGCCGCTGCGCACGGCAAGTCGTACGGCAGATAGCAGTGCTGGATGCGCGGCTCGTTGGCGAACAGTGCCTGAATCCGCTCCGAGCCGGTCGGGGTCATGCAGGTCACGGTGATCGGCAGCGCCGGATAACGCTCCAGCAGCGCGCGGATCATCGGCGCGGCGGCAATGCTTTCGCCCACCGACACCGCGTGCACCCAGATGCCACCGGACTGCAAGGTCGGCATGCCATAAGTAAAGCGCTCGCCAATGCGTTTGGCATACGCCGGCGCCTTGCGCGCGCGCAGCCACAGCCGAATCGCCACCAATGGCAGCCCCAGGTAAAACAGCGCGGTGTAGAGAGTTCTATTCATGGCGGCGGAGTTTATCGGCTTTTGTCGCCGATCGCCCGCAAGTGCACGGCAAAACGTTCCGCCAGCCAGTGCGCGGCCGGGCCGAGCGGTTCGTCGCGACGCCAGACCAATTCCACCACCAGTGCCGGCGGCGTCCATTCGCTGTCGAGCTCAACCATCTGGCCCTGATACGCCGAGTACTGCACAACGTGGCGCGGCAACCAGGCCCAACCGAGATCACGCACCAGCCATTCGGACATCACATAAAAGCTGTCGGCACGCCACACCTGGGGGCTGGCCGGCTCGTTGCCGGGGTAGACGCTGGTCTGCGTCGACATCAGCAGTTGTCGGTGTTGCGCCAGTTGCTGACAGGTCACGTAGGGCAACTTGGCCAACGGGTGATTGACGCCGCACACCGTTACCATTTCGACGCTGCCGAGTACGCGGCGCTCAAGCGCCTCGGGGATTTCATCGTGGTAGAACAGCAGGCCGAGGTCGGCGCGACGCTCGACCAGCTTGCGCGCAACTTCGCCCTGCGCGGCGCTGGTCAGTTGCACTTCCAGGCTGGGAAACTGCTCGGCCAGTTCGCCGAAACTTTCCACCAGCGCCTGATAGGGCATCGCCTCGTCCTGCGCCACACGCAGCTGCGCCTCCTGGCCGCGCAGCATGGCCATGGCGCGGCCGTTGAGGCGCTCGCACTGGCGCAGCACTTCCCGCGCTTCTTCCAGCAAGGCCTCGCCCGCCTCGGTCAGACTTGGCTGGCGACCGCTGCTGCGCTCGAACAGGCTCACGCCCAAATCCTCTTCGAGCATTGCGACGGCAGTACTGACCGCCGATTGCGCCTTGCGCTGCCGTCGCGCCACGGCAGAGAACGAACGCTGCTCGGCGACGTCGACAAATATGCGTAGCTGCTCAAGATTCCACTGCATATGGATTTCCCACCTATCTATGGATCAGATAGGTAATGACTTTACCCCATCTGAGCAATCACTAGAATGTCACCTCAGCAAGCAACGATTTATTTGAGGATCGAACCATGAACGCCTACGTCTATCTGGCCATCGCCATCTGCGCCGAAGTGATCGCCACCGTTTCGATGAAAGCGGTCAAGGGCTTCAGCACGCCACTGCCACTGATGCTGATCATCGTCGGTTACGGCATCGCGTTCTGGATGCTGACGCTGGTCGTGCGCACCGTGCCGGTGGGCGTTGCCTACGCTGTCTGGGCGGGGATGGGCATCGTGATGGTCAGCGTCGCGGCGCTGTTTCTGTACGGGCAGAAACTGGATATCCCGGCGATGCTGGGGATGGCGCTGATCGTGCTGGGCGTGGTGGTGATTCAGCTGTTCTCGAAAACTGCCGGGCACTAAAGAAAAAACACGTCCCCCTGTGGGAGCGAGCGAACGCGGTGTGTCAGGCAACAGATACATCGACTGACACGCCCGAGCAAGCTCGCTCCCACATTGGTTTTGTATCTGCCCGGTTGATTTTCGACAAATCCGCCCCTTTCCCGAGTCTGTATACTGCGCCCTCGTCTTGAACACTGAGGTCGCTGCATGCCATCCGTTATTTCCACCGACGTTCTGATTGTCGGCGCTGGTGTCGCCGGCCTCTGGCTGAATGCGCGCCTGCGCCGCCAGGGTTTTTCGACCGTGCTGGTGGAAAGCGCCAGCCTCGGTGGCGGGCAGAGCGTGAAGTCCCAGGGCATCATTCACGGCGGCGCCAAGTACGCGCTGCACGGCGCGCTGACCGGTGCTTCGGAAGCGATCGCCGACATGCCACGCCGCTGGCGCGAAGCGCTGGCCGGGACTGGCGAGCTGGATCTGTCCGGCGTACGCCTGCTGTCCGAAGCGCATTACCTGTGGTCGCCGGGCACGCTGGCCGGCAACCTCACCAGTTTCTTCGCCAGCAAAGCCGTGCGGGGTCGGGTCGATCAGGTCAAGGGCGACGAACTGCCGCCAGCCCTGCAGGACAAGCGCTTCAAGGGCAAGGTCTATCGCCTGGCCGAACTGGTGGTGGATGTGCCGAGCCTGATCCAGCGTCTGGCCGAGTTGGCCGGTGACGGTCTGCTCGCCGGGCAGGTTATCGAACCACTGCTGCAAGCCGGCGTGCTGGTCGGCCTGAAAGTCGACGGCCGTGAGATCCGTGCCCAGCGCATCGTCCTCAGCGCCGGTGCCGGCACTGCCGAACTGCTCGAAGCCCTGGGCCTGAGCCGTCCGGCCATGCAGCGCCGCCCCCTGCACATGATCCTCGCCAAAGGCCCCGGCTTGAAACCGCTGTACGCGCACTGCCTGGGCGGCGGCACCAAGCCGCGCATCACCGTGACCACGCACCCGGCGGCTGATGGCCAGTGGGTCTGGTACATGGGCGGTGACATCGCCGAAAGCGAAGGCGTCGCTCGCGAGCCGGCCGAACAGATCGCCACCGCGCAAAAGGAAGTCGCGCAACTGTTGCCATGGATCGACCTAAGCACCACGCAATGGGCAACCCTGCGCGTCGATCGCGCCGAGCCGTTGCAGACCGGCCTGACCCGTCCGGACAACGCGTTCCTCGCCGAGGAAGGTCGCTTGCTCGTCGGCTGGCCGACCAAACTGGCGCTGGCGCCAGACTTCGCCGACCGCGTCATCGCTTCGCTGCAGCGTGACGGCATCCAGCCGCAAGCGACCGAGCCGCTGCCGCCGCTGCCGAAACCGCCACTTGGCGTACCCGCCTGGGAGCAACTGCTGCCATGACCATCGCCACTCTGCACGAACTGCATCGCCCGCTGGGCAGCACCGGCCTGACGGTGTCGCCGCTGGGTCTGGGCACAGTCAAACTCGGCCGCGACCAAGGCGTGAAATACCCTAACGGCTTTCAGATTCCCGGCGACGACGAGGCGCGCATGCTGCTGCGCCAGGCGCGGGATCTGGGCATCAACCTGATCGACACCGCGCCGGCCTATGGTCGCAGCGAAGAACGCCTCGGCCCGCTGCTGCGCGGCCAGCGTCAGGACTGGGTGATCGTCAGCAAGGTCGGCGAAGAGTTTACCGACGGCGTGTCGCACCATGACTTCAGCGCCGCGCACACGCGGATGTCGGTCGAGCGCAGCCTGCAACGTCTGGAAACGGATTTTATCGATCTGGTTCTCGTGCACTCCGACGGCAACGACATGGCGATCCTCGAGCACGAAGAGGTCTACGCCACCCTCGCGGCGCTGAAGGCCGAGGGCAAGATTCGCGGCTTCGGTTTCTCCGGCAAAACCGTCGAAGGCGGCTTGAAAGCGCTGGAGCACGGCGACTGCGCGATGGTCACCTACAATCTGAACGAACAAAACGAAAAGGCGGTCATTGACTATGCTGCTGCCCACGGCAAAGCCATTCTGGTGAAAAAAGCCCTGGCCAGCGGTCATGTCTGTCTGAGTCCGGGAGTCGATCCGGTGCGCGCCAGCTTCGAGTTGCTGTTCACTCAGCCCGGTGTCGCCAGTGCTATTGTCGGCACCATCAATCCGCTGCACCTCGCCCATAACGTAGCGACCGTTGCCAAGGTACTGCGTAATCACTGACGCCGCCCCGCGGCCTTAAGCCAGGAGCCGATATGCCGCGCACGCTGATCCGCAAGAACCCGAGCAACTTCAAGACACTGCCGCTGTTCGTCGAAGCCACGCCTGATGGCTTGAGCTACCAGAGCGTCGGCATGCCGCTGAATTTCGCCCAGACCCTGCAACGGCGCAAACCGGTCAGCGTCGCCGACAGCGAACGCTTTGCCCTGGAACTGGCCAACCTCGGCGTTTCCGTGCGCCTGACCCTGCACTGGCAGAACCGCGATTACTGGGTGCTGGTACGCCAGCGTCGGCAGGATCGCGGCGATGTGGTGCTGAAGCTGATTTCCGGCTATGTGCCGGCTCACGAACTGAACATTCCGCTGCATACGGCAATTCAGGAAATTGCCGAAGAGTGTTTGCTGGAAACGCCGGAAGGCTGGCTTGGCGGGCGCTTCAACGACACCTGGCTGCCAGCGCCCTACTCCGCCGCGCTGCATTACCGCGAGGCGTTGCCGTTTCGCCTGACGCCGTTGTCCGGTTCGGCGCGCCCGGTGCGCTGCGCCAACCTGCAGCTGCTGGAGCGGCCACGGGCCTACGTGCATTTGCCGACGGCGTCATTGCAATTGATCTATGACCTGCGCCTGGACGTGCCCAAGGAAGCCAAATCCCTGAGCCTGTTTCATGTCGACGAGCGTCTGGAAGGCGATCAACTCGTCGCGCGGCTTGATCGCAAACGGCCTGATCTGTACTTGATGCCATTGCATGACGGTCAGCCGCTGCCTGAGCTGTATACCCTGAAAAAGGATCAACTGTATCCGGCGAGTACCCGCGGTCTGTACCTGGCTGAAAGCTTTGCCCGACAGGAAGGCTGGCTGGTGCGCGATGAGCGGATTCGCTGGAAGGACTGGTTGCGTCAACAGGGTCTGACGCCACCGGACAAGGCCACCGGACTGGCACGCCTGCGCGGCAAGGCGAGGCAGCTGCTGAAGAAAATCGTGCCGCGCAAGAAAGTGAATTCCTGAAAGCAAAAGATCGCAGCCTGCGTCAGCGCCTACATTGGAATGTATTTCCCTGTAGGCACTGGCGCAGTCTGCGATCTTTTGATCTTATTGGCCGCGGATCTTTTCCACGATTGCTGTCGTCGAGCTGTTCTCCACCAGCCCCAGCACTTTCACCGTGCCGCCATAGGCGGTGACGATATCCGCACCGACTACCTGATCGATGCCGTAATCGCCACCCTTGACCAACACATCCGGTTTGACCTCGCGCAGCAGGTTTTCCGGTGTGCCTTCAGAGAAGCTGATCACCCAGTCCACAGCGCCGAGACCGGCGAGTACCGCCATACGCCGGTCAACGCTGTTGATCGGCCGGCCCGGGCCTTTCAAGCGGCTGACCGAGGCGTCATCGTTGACCGCCACGATCAGACGATCGCCCTGAGCACGGGCCTGTTCCAGATAGGTAACGTGGCCGGCATGCAGGATATCGAAGCAGCCATTGGTGAAGACAATTCGCTCGTTGTGCGCGCGGGCATCGTCAACCGCCAGCAGCAGTTGCTCAAGACCCAGCACGCCTCGCTCCGAACCTTCCTCGCGCTGAATGGCGCGGCGCAGCTCCGGGGCGCTGATCGCTGCTGTACCGAGCTTGCCGACGACGATGCCTGCGGCCAGATTGGCCAGCGCGACAGCGTGCGGCAGTTCTTCGCCAGCGGCGATGGCTGCTGCCAGGGTCGAAATCACTGTATCGCCGGCGCCGGTCACATCGAACACTTCACGGGCGCGGGCCGGCAGATGCAACGCCGGATGATCCGGACGCAACAAGGTCATGCCGTGCTCGCCACGGGTCACCAGCAACGCGCCGAGGTCGAGCTCCTGCATCAGCACGGCGCCTTTGCTTACAAGCTCGTGCTCGTCGGCGCAACCGCCGACGATGGTTTCGAACTCGCTGAGGTTCGGCGTGATCAGGCTGGCACCGCGGTAAATCGAAAAGTCCTTGCCCTTGGGATCGGCCAGCACCGGAATGCCTTTGGCACGGGCGGCCTGGATCAGGGTCTGGTGATTTTTCAGCGCACCTTTGCCGTAATCCGACAACACCAGCACTTTGATGCCTTCCAGCAGCTCGTCGACCTGCGCGGCCAAGGCCAGCGCATCGGTGGCGAACACCTCTTCGAAATCGATACGCAGCAGTTGCTGGTGCCGGCTCATGACCCGCAGTTTGACGATGGTCGGCTGATGAGCGATGCGCTGAAACAAGGCGCGAACGCCAGCACCTTTGAGACTGTTGCTCAGGCTGTCGGCGGCTTCGTCATCACCGGTTACGCCCACCAGCGATGCCGGTGCACCCAGCGCGGCAATGTTCAGCGCCACGTTGGCGGCGCCGCCCGGGCGATCCTCGATCTGCTCGACCTTGACCACCGGCACCGGTGCTTCGGGGGAAATCCGTGAGGTTCCGCCATGCCAGTAACGGTCGAGCATGACATCGCCGACCACCAAGACAGGGGCTTGATCGAATCGCGGCATCGACAATTTCATGGAGCAACCCACATACAAAATGAACAGGGGCGCGATATTAACAGGATCGCGCGCGCCGGGAATACACGCGGGTGAGGCTGGCTCACCCTTGTCTGCAGATCACGCAATGTCTTCAGCCGGGGCATCCAGGCCCATCGCATGCAGGCGTGCGTAGTAGCCATTGTGGGCAAGCAACTGGGCATGAGTGCCGCGTTCGACAATCTCGCCCTGATCCATGACCAGAATCAGATCGGCCTTCTCGATGGTCGACAAGCGGTGGGCAATGACCAGTGTGGTGCGGCCTTTCATGACATGGTCGAGTGCCGCCTGAATGTGCCGCTCGGACTCGGTATCGAGCGCCGACGTCGCTTCGTCGAGAATCAGCAGCGGCGCGTTTTTCAGCAGTGCGCGGGCAATCGCCAGGCGCTGACGCTGTCCGCCAGACAACAGCACACCGTTCTCGCCCACCTGGGTATCGAGGCCTTGAGGCATTTGCGCGATGAAGTCCATGGCAAATGCATCCCTAGCGGCCTTCTCGATGTCATCGCGCGGCGCCCCTGCCAGATCGCCATAAGCGATGTTGTTGGCAATGGTGTCGTTGAACAGCGTCACATGCTGAGTGACCTGCGCCACGTGGCGGCGCAGGTTGCGCAGACGGTAATCCTCGATCTCGACGTCATCGAGCAGAATCTCACCGGTTTCGTGATGGTAGAAACGCGGAATGAGACTGGCCAGCGTCGACTTGCCGCTGCCGGAACGCCCGACCAAAGCGATCATCTGACCTGGCGACGCGGTGAAGCTGATGTTTTTCAGCACTTCGCGTTCAGTGCCCGGGTAAGTGAAGCTGAGGTTGTTCACCGCCAGATGGCCACTGACCCGATCACGCTCGATCGTGCCGGTATCGATTTCCGGCTCAACGTCCAGCTGCTCGAAAATGCTTTCTGCACCGGCCACACCTTTCTGAATGGTCGAGCTGACTTCGGACAATTGCCGGATCGGTTTCGGCAGCAAGCCCGCAGCCGTGATGTACGCAACCAGATCACCGGCCGTCGCATCGCCGCGCAGGAACAACACCAGGAACATCAACACGGCCATGGCGGTGTAGATCACCAGCTGCAGCATCGGTGTATACACCGCGCCGGTCTTGGTCATGCGCAATTGCTTGTCGGTGTTGCTCTGGCTGGCCGCTGCAAAACGCTGCTGCTCATAAGCCTCGCCACCGAAGCTGCGCACGACGCGATAGCCTTGAATGGTTTCGGAGGCAACATGGGTCACATCGCCCATGGCCACTTGAATCTTCTTGCTCTGCTTGCGGAATTTCTTGCTGGTGTTGCCGACCATGAACGCGATCACGGGCAGGATCGCCAGCATCACCAGGGTCAGCTTCCAGTTCATCCAGAGCAGATACGCGAACAGGAAAACGACCGTAAGGCCCTCGCGGATCACCACTTTGATGGCGTCCGTGGCGGCGCCGGTGACCATGGTCACGTTGAACGTGATGCGCGAGATCAGATGACCCGAGTTATGGGTATCGAAATAGCGGTTGGGCAGTACCAACAGCTTGTTGAACAACTCGATACGCAGGTCATGCACCAGGCCCAACGAAACTCTCGCCAGGTAGTAATTGCCAAGAAACGACCCAAGGCCTTGCCACGCGGCGATCAAAATGATCAGCAACGGTACAGCCATCAACAGCTGCACGTCTCGCAGATAAGGAACGTTGGGGAAGAGCACCGCTTCAGGGTTGCTCAGGCCATCGACGAAATACTTGAGAATCCCGGCGAGCATCGGTTGCGTGGAGGCAAAGATCACAAAGCCCACGATACTCAGCAGGAAAAGACCGATATAGGGTTTTACGTACCCCAACAGCCGAAAGTAGATTTTCAGGCTGGATTCCTGTTCCGCTTTGAGCGGTGCGTCACTCATCGTAGAGCTCACTGGTTAAGAAGAACGCGAAATTTTATCACAAGCGCCGCCATTGGCCCGCGCCCATACCAAAACGCTGGCAAGCCCCAACGGCAGCCAGCTGATGAACCACTCGGCACGAGGGGTGCCGGTCAGGCTGGCAGCATCGAACTGCATCGCCAGCGTCGAGAACAGCCAGATACCGATAACCCCGCGGGCATACAGCGTTTCCCGAACCCTCCACGCCTGGAAAATCACGCCGAACCAAACGGCAGACCATAACACCAGTCCCGGCAAACCCAGCACGATCGCGACATGACTGAACAGGTTATGGGCGTGATCGAAAGTCATATCCGACCAAAACACCCGGTAATCCCCACCCAGACCCAGCCCACCCCACGGATGTTTGGCGATCATGTCCAGAGAAGCCATCAGAATCTGCGGACGGTAAGAGACCCCACGCGCCAGCACCAACGGCTCGAACAGCCACAGCGCCACAATCGCCACCACCAGTGCAACGGCTGCGACGATTCGGCTGCGGCGGTCACGGCACCAGATCGGCATGGCCAGTATGGTCAGAAACAACGCCAACGCCGCGCCTCGGCTCTGACTCATCAGGACAAAGATAACCAGCACCGCCAACGCCAGCGCCCAGATCCCTTGACGCATCGCACCCTGCGGCGCCCACAGGGCCAGCCACACTGCCGCCAGGCCAATGACATAGCCGCCGAGAATCGGATGAGCCAGCTCACCCAGCCCTTCTACCCGGGCAGTCCAGACGTTGCCATCAATGACGTAGAACCTGACGATGGCCACCAGCGCCGTGATTGCCAATCCCAGCCCGCCCCATTGCATGAGGCGAATCAAACGCTCGGGGCGGCCGCTGGCAAACACCGGAAAAAACAGCAGGAACACCACGATATACAACAGGCGCTTGGCTTCGCGACCGGGCTCCGGTGTGTTTGTCCATGCCAGACTGACCAGCGCCCAGATCAGCAATCCAAGCAACGGCAGGTAGATCCAGCGTTGCTCAAGGAGTACTTCCCTGACGCGATGACGAGCAGACCAGCCGAGCAATAACGCCGGCAACCAGACGAGAGCGACCAGCCCCTGTTGGTAAACCTTGTTGGTGGGCGCTACGGCAATGGCCAATAGAAACCACAAGAGCCCCGTCGCCATCCATAGTTGCGCCCAGCGTGTTTCCTGCATCAATCTGCTCCTGACAAGGGTTCGCCCATGCGACGCGGCATGGTTAAAATCGAAACTTTTCGGCATCATTGCCCGCTACAACACCCTGCACTTTCGACAAGGCTTCCTACGATGCGATGCTCCCGGCTTTCACAAGCCGCTCTAGACCAAATGATCGACGCTGCCAAAGTGCTGGAGGCGGACAGCTACGGGCCGAAAGTCTACCTGCTGCAGGATGGAAAAATTCTCAAACTGTTCCGTCGCAAACGGTTTTTTTCATCCGCGCTGCTTCGCCCCTACTCCCGGCGATTCATCGACAACGCCATCGAGTTGCAAAAACTCGGCGTGCCGACCCTGCAGATCCTCCAGTTCTTTTGCCTCGAAAAACCAGGCATGACCGCCGTGCTGTATCAGCCTCTGCCAGGGCAAACGCTGCGTCAGATCGCCAGTGAACAAGGGTTCGACTGGAAGCAGGCGTTGCCGGATCTGGCCGCTCTGATACGCAGCCTGCACCGGTCGGGCATCTATTTCCGCTCCCTGCATCTTGGCAACATCGTCGTCACGCCAGACGACCGCATGGGCCTGATCGACGTCGCCGACATGCGCTTCACCCGCGGACCGCTGCCAAAGCGCCTGATCAAACGCAACCTGCAGCATTTCGCACGCTATATTGCGCGCGAAAAGCTGAACGACAGCTTTCCGATGCAGGCACTGGAGCGCGCCGTCTTGTCCTCATGAAAACAATGCGCGGGCAGCCTGGCTGAAGCTCGACCAGGCCTCGTCCGGTGCAAGCATGCGGTATTGCTCGGCATTGATCGCTTGAGATGAGGCACTGAAGGCGCGGTCGATGGCCTCGGACCAGGCTTTGGTGTCATTGACCGGGGCATACCAGCCGGCGCTGCCCAGTTGTTCGCTGAACACATCCAGATCGCTGCACAAAACCGGTACGCCGGCCATCACCGCTTCCTGCATGACCAGACCCAGGCCCTCTTCCAGCGAAGGGATGGCAATCCAGTCGAAAGCACGGTAAAGCTGCGCGGCTTCGGTCAGATGTCCGGTCAGCAAGACGCTGTCGCTCAAGCCGAGCGCCTCGATGCGCTGCTGCAGCGCCGCGCGTTTGGAACCTTCACCAATGATGACCAGGCGCAAGTCCGGACGATTGACCCGTACTGCAGCGAAAGCATCAAGCAGATAACCGAAACCCTTCTCCGAGACCAGGCGGCCCACCGCGCCCATGACAGGAGCGCCTTGCGGCAACCCCAACCGTGTCCTGGCCTGCTCGCGAGTGAACAGTTCAGCGCGAAACGCCATCGGATCGAATGCACTTCGCAACGGGGTGACTGGCATCTGCAGGTCGCTGGTCAGTGAATCGGCAAGGGTGGCGGAAACGGCAACCAATGTCAGCCGGGACGCTGGGAGTGATTGAAACAGAGCCTGATCTCCAGCGTTCAAACGCGCCGAACCGTGGAAGATCACCACGGCGCGGATATGCGCCAGCTTCTTGAGGACCGGCAATAACGTGCGCGCGACGCCCACGCCGTCCAGCAACACCAATCGAGCGTCACTCTCCACCAGGGCCTGACGAAATCGCGCCTGCATAAAGGGTTTGGCCAAGCGCCAGAAATGCCGCCCCTTCAGGCGGGCCGACGATAACCGCCACTCCCGCACCTCGCCCACATCCGCGCCGCACTCTGCTCCTTGCCCCTGAAGCAGCCAGGTTTTGACCACCGCCGAAGGCGAGGCCTGAGAGAGAATTTGCTGGTGCACTTTATGGATTGATGCGAACGGAGCGCCACCGGCCCACATGATGTTGAGAATATTCATAGGACAGAGAGCCGTTGCGTGGATTTGCTGGGACAAGCAGCGGCGTGCGTTAACTCAGTTGATGAACCAGCCAATGCAGACTCCCAGCAACAGAAACAAGGCAATTTTAATCTGCTCGCGGCGATTGCGGCGCGCTTTGCGTTCACGCTCGACATCCGTTTGCACATGCAGACCGAAACCGGTGTGCATGACCGCGTCTGCCTCAAGGATCAAGGCCTCCCTGTTGAGTTGCGAATAGCGCTGTGACAAGGCCTTTTCGCCACCGTGCCCGGCGAAAGGCGCGCACAACCGATAATCCTCAAGTCGGCGCAACCCGGGATTCAGCGAGAAACCCTGCCACTCCGGCTTGTCGGAAATCAGCGGATAGCATGCGACGCCATCGACGATCTCGCGCGCGCCCAAACGGATATAAGGGCTGTGCACACGCAGATCGTGATTATAGCTGCGCAACCAGATCTGCAGAATTTGCGGCCGGGCCTCCAGAATGGTCATGGAGTCTTCCACGAACCCGGGACGGTAGAACTCCCAGTCGTCTTCGCAATGAAAGATATACGGTGTAGTGACTTGCCCGTAGGCCAGGTCGATCGATGCCAGCTGGCCCAGCTTCGGACGATTGACGAAGATCGTGCTGTGCTCTTTCCAATGAGCAGGCAGAATCGCGGCAACGCCTTCGTCGCCAGCATCTTCGGTGATGAACACTTCACGAATGGGTGCCGTGTTGTACCGGTCGAAGCTATCGAGAGTGGTCTTGAGCAGATCGAGTCGACCGCAGCTGGTAACCACCAATGTAATCTGGCTTTCTTTGGAAAATTGCACCGAGATCTCGTTAATCAGAAGTCGCCAGCAATATCACTGGCTGTATGAGACTTGTCAAATGCCCACTTTCAGGCGGATTTTTTCCAGCAGACTCAGCGGAGCACGCTCACGCAACGATGGTTCAAGTTCTTCAACGATGCGCTGACCGATCCGCGCGAAACTGAACTGATGCACCGCCAGCTCACGACCGTTGGCAGCGATGCGCTGCGCCAGTTGCGGATCCTCGCGCAGCCTGGCCAGCTTTTCCTGCAGCTGCGCGATGGTCTGATAGAACACCACGTTATGCATGTCCTGCAAACCGAGCGCCGCGTTTTCGGCGGCGCCTTGATCATAGGCCAGCAGGACGCAGCCGCAAGCCATGGCTTCGAAGTTTTTGATCATGAACTCGCCCATGCCCACATCCGCGCTGACAAAAAAGCGGATACGGTTGAGCGTCTCAAGGTATTCGTTCCCTGACTTGGTACGCGTTACCAGCAGCGGCTCGACCTGACCCAACTCATCCAGCAATGCCTTGCGCCCACTGTAGGCCACACTGTTGGTGCTGCCGACGAAAGCGAGTTCGATATCCCGCTCGCGCCCCAGGTCCTGCAACTGCGTCTGATCATAACCCTTGGGTACGAACACGGCGTCGAAGCCCTCCGAGCGCAGACGTTCGGCAACTACGAAACCGGAGCTGATCACCCGTGCCCAGGGCAACCGTCGATAATGCGCACTGAACTTGCCGGTGTATTTGCAGGGAATGTAATTCTGATAGGCATCGTGCTCCAGAATGACCAGATTGGGCACGGTGCGGATGAACCCGACCTGACGGATCTCCTGCTTGAAACGCAGGAAAAACACGATGCGGTCATAGCGCGAAACATCGACTTCGCGGCGAAAGTATCGACGCAGGTTGCGCTGTTCGTCACCGCTCAACCAGCGCAGATCACACTCACAATGGGCTGCCACACCCTCGTACAAACGATCGAGAATGGCTCGCTGATCTTTCTGCACCAGAAATAGAACTTTCATTGTCTTCCTTGCCGCAACAGCAACCCGAGCAAACCTGAACATGCCCGCCCGCAAGAAAGTCTTGCGCGGGCTCCTGTGTCGTTACAAACGCCAGAACAGTTCGTGTCGCCGAACCGCCTTGCGGAAAAATTCGTTCTCGCCATAAGGCGAACCGGACCGCCCTGCCAGCCATCGCTGCAAGGTTCGACGCAAGCGGCGCTTGAACGGCGCGGGCGGTTGCAAATCATGCATCATGCCCAGGGCCATGGCCTTGTCACGTTGCTGCTCCACCGATAACGCCAGGCATACAGGCTGCACCGGCAAGCCAGCATCAAAAGCTGGCGGCAGCGCCACGCCCTCACCACTATTGCCCATCGGCCAGCGATCATTGTCATGCAGGTGGTTGGCATAACCGAGCAGCGTCGGCTGCCAGTCCAGACTCTTCAATACTTCAAGCACGGCCTGCTGCGCACAGAGGTGGTCGGGGTGCGGATCCAGCGTCGGATGCGGCAGCACAATGACGTCCGGACGCGCGCGCAGGACAGTTTCGCGCAGATCGGCCAGCAGATTGTTCCAGGTCGGCGCGCCATCGGCGTCACCCGGGAGCACAAATGAATTGAATTGACGGAACAGACGGGTATCGCTCAAGTCCGCTTCGCGCGAGCCCACCGGTTGACCCGGCTTGTCACGCATCGCCGCCAGTTGCAGGCAGAAATACCCCAACTGCACGCAACGTTCCTGAGCGACACCGGCCCATTGCGGCACGGTGAGGCTGTCCCAGGCACGCAACCGTCCCTTCAGTCGCGCGGCGTCGACCTTGCTCATGCCCATCTGCTGGTAATGTTCGGCCTCGATTTCGCCAGCCGTGAGGGTAACGATCCAGGCTTCATCAGCCTGACTGTACAAACCAAAAGCCGCCAGTTCCGCATCGTCCGCGTGTGGCGCAATGACCATGACCCGCTGACGACGATAATCGGCGTGCTCCAGCGCCCACAGCACCGGCTCTCCCGACACGCGGCAGTAACGTCCGCGCAGGCGCAACACACCCGCCGACAATGCTTGCGCCTGACCGCTCAGGTTCAGATAGCGCACGCCGCCGACACCGCGCTCGAAGGTCTGCACATCAGGATTGGCGCCGCCCGACAACTCGATACGGGGATCAAGGAAACGTCCCAGCCAGGTGCTTTTGACCCGCACAGCCAGGATCAGCATGGCGTCGTCGGCCAGCATCACACCGTCATCCAGACGCAGTTGCTCGCCGTGCAGGTGCACCTTCGGCTGCGGGGTATACGCAGGGAAGCTGTACTGGTAATCGTCGCTGGGGGCATAGAACAGATGATCGGCAAACCACGCCTCATGGGCGACCCAGGCGCCGGTCAGCAACAGCGGCGCCAGCCACCAGGCGACCAGCACGCTCAGCGCTATGATGGCGGCCAGTACAACCAGCACAGTCACGCGTTTGTTGCGTCGATGGCGCTTGAGCAATTGCTGTTTGCGGCTCATGGTCTGACTCATACGGTGAAGACCGGCACAGGGTTGCACCAGCGATCCTTGTATTCACGGTCAGCGCGACCGAACGAAAACCGCAGCGGCTTGCCGAGTGCCCGTGCCTGCTCCCAGGCGCTTTGCGTATTGAGAAAGCTCAACACGCTGCCGGGGCTGAATTCGCGAGTTTCAGGATCAACCCCGCCATTCACGTATTCGACACTGATCCAGTCTGGCGCCTCGACGCGGTAGACCAGTTGAATCGCGATCGGCGCATCGTTGAGGAAAATGACCGAGCCGATCAGCAGCTCGCGCAGCAACTCGATGACCTCGGCCATGCGCGCCGCACCGGTGGCGGGAAAACCCCAACGACGCTGAAACAGATCGCAGTACATCGCGGCCAGTTCAACGCTGGAAAACTCACTGACCGCTCGCACCACGCCGCCCGCTTCTTCCAGCAGGCGCAATTCGCGGCGCTGGTTGTAGCGAAACTTTTTCGACAATTCTTCCGGTGTGCGGGCCATGGCCAACTGTTCAGTCTGCAACTTCATGCCACTGAAGCGGCTTTCGTTGAGCGCCGACAGATAGCGCGCCCGATGACGCAGCGGTGCCTGAGCATCGACCGCGGCCGGCAGGATCAGCTCGGCATTGCCGAGATCGAACAGGCCTTTCTTGCCGTGGCGCTTGAGCGCGTCCTTGGACAGGGCCAAGTCGCGGCCCCAGGTTGCAATGGCGGCTTGAACATCGCCTTGCTGCTGCCAGGCGAGATAACGCACCGGTATCCCGGCCAGGTCCGCCAGACGCTCGATGACCAGCGGATGCGTCGCGACACTGCCGCCATAACGCTGCCAGGCAGCGGCATAGGTTGAGGCGTCAACGGGCGACCAGCCACGTTCGCGCCAGCCTTGAAATCGGTTGAGCATCAGCCCCTCGTTGCCAGATCGGTAACTGGCGGCAGGCGCCAGAAGGTCTCGCGCACCGCACGGTCGGAGAAACGCTCATGCAGTCGCTCGAGCATCATCTGCGCACATTGACGACGCTGCTGCTCATCCATCGCAGCCAGATGTTGCAGCCCTTGAGCCAGATGTTCGGCATCGCCCAGTGGAAACAGAATGCCCACGCCCTCGACCACCTCCTTCGCCCCGCCGCACGCGGTGGCCAGCAACGGCACGCCGGCAGCCATGGCTTCCAGCAATACCATGCCGAACGGCTCATGATCGGAGCTCAGGGCAAACACATCGAAGGCGCGAAAGTAGTTGCGCGCATCGGGCACCTGACCGAGAAACAGCACTCGATCGGCAATGCCCAACGCCCGCGCCGACGCCTTGAGATCCTGCTCCAGGCGACCGCTGCCGAGAATCACCAGTTGACTGTTGTCCGGCAGTCCAGGCAGCGCCTGGGCAAAACCGCGCAGCAGCGTGGCCTGATCCTTGTCCGGGTGCAGGCGGCCGACATTCCCGACAATCCAGGCATCCGGCGACAGACCGAGAATCTCACGTGCTTCTTCGGCCGGTAGCTGGCGGGCTTGCAGAGCAGGCACGTCGATGCGGTTGTAAAGGGTCTGGATTCGGCTTGCCGGCCACTTCGGCAGGCAGCGCCGCATGTCGTCACGCACCGCATCCGACACACCGAGAAGGCTCAGGCGCTTGCGGAAAACATGCGCGAACAGTTTGCGCGTCCGACGCTGGTAATCGCCGAATGCGTGGTGCACGCCTATGACCGGCAGCGAGGTGCCGAGCAAGGCGATATAGATGGGCTTGAAGCGATGAGCGATGCACAGACTGAAATTGCGCGAGGCGACGATCTTGCGAAGATCGCCGATAGCACCCAGTTTCAGGCCACGAATGGCCTTGGAACTGTACTCCATGAACAACACTTCGTCCGAAGCACACGCTGCTGCCACCTCGCTATCGGCGGCCCCGGTCAGAAACACCGTGGTCACCCGATAGCCGGTGCCGGCAAACAGGCTGGCGTACTGCCGTGCGCAGTCCAGGAACGGCCCGTCATAGCCGTGACAGAACTGCAGCACATGGCGTTCAGCCGAGCGAGTCATAAGCGTTCGCGCCCTCTTTCACCACCAGGATGTCTTCCATGATCAGGTATTGCAGATCCGACCCGAAAAACATGTTCAGCGCGTCGGTTGGCGAGCAGATCATCGGCTCGCCACGACGGTTGAGCGAAGTGTTCAGCGATACGCCGTTGCCGGTCAGGTTTTCCAGCGCTTTCATCATGTCGTAGTAGCGCGGGTTGTATTCGCGCTTGAGCACCTGGGCGCGGGAAGTACCGTCTTCGTGGACCACTTCCGGCACGCGGGTTTTCCACTCTTCGGCGACTTCGAAGGTGAAGGTCATGAACGGCGCCGGGTGATCGATCTTGATCATCTGCGGCGCGACGGTGTCGAGCATCGACGGGCAGAAAGGCCTCCAACGCTCGCGGAACTTGATCTGGTGGTTGATGCGATCGGCGACACCGGCCACGCTCGGGCACCCGATGATCGAACGGCCACCCAGTGCACGCGGGCCAAACTCCATGCGGCCCTGGAACCAGGCGACCGGGTTGCCATCGACCATGATCTTGGCGATCTGCTCGGGCATGTTGTCGAGCTTGCGCCAGGTCGGCTTGTTCTCGTGGCGCGCGCAGGCGGCAATCACGTCCTCGTTGCTGTACGACGGGCCGAGGTAGACGTGTTCCATCTTCTCGACCGGTACGCCACGGGCGTGCGACACGTAAGCGGCAGCGCCAACCGCGGTGCCGGCATCGCCGGACGCAGGCTGTACGAACAATTCTTTAATGTCGTCGCGAGCAATGATCTTCTGGTTCAGCTTGACGTTCAACGCACAGCCGCCGGCGAATGCCAGTTTGCCGGTTTCCCTGAGCACATCGCCCAGGTAGTGGTCGATCATCTGCAGCGCCAGCTTTTCAAACAGCGCTTGCATGCTCGCGGCGTAGTGGATGTACGGCTCGTCAGCGATGTCACCTTCGCGTTTCGGCCCCAGCCACTCGATCAGCTTCGGTGAGAAGTAGAAGCCTTTGCCCTTCTCTTTATAGCGGCGCAGACCGATGACGTTGGCGTAGTCGGTGTTGATCACCAGCTCGCCATTCTCGAACGAGGCCAGACGCGAGAAATCGTACTTGCTGGCGTCGCCGTACGGCGCCATGCCCATGACCTTGAATTCGCCGTCGAGCATTTCAAAGCCGAGGAATTCGGTGATCGCACCGTACAGACCACCGAGGGAGTCCGGGTCGAAAAATTCCTTGATCTTGTGAATCTTGCCGTTTTCGCCATAACCGAAGAAGGTCGTGGCGTATTCGCCTTTACCGTCGATGCCGAGGATCGCGGTTTTTTCCTTGAAACCCGAGCAGTGATAAGCACTGGAGGCGTGGGCAAGGTGATGCTCGACCGGCTCGATCTTGATTTTCTTCGGATCGAAGCCCAGCTGCTCGAGGCACCAGACGATCTTGTTGCGATAGCGCTTGTAGCGACGGTTACCCATCAGGATCGCGTCAAGAGCACGATCCGGGGCGTACCAGTAACGCTTGGCGTAGTGCCAGCGGGCTTTGCCGAACAGGCTGATCGGCGCAAACGGAATCGCTACCACGTCAACGTCGGACGGTTTGATACCGGCCTGCTCAAGGCAGAATTTCGCCGATTCGTAGGGCATGCGGTTCTTTGCATGTTTATCGCGTACGAAGCGCTCTTCCTCAGCCGCCGCGACCAGCTTGCCGTCGATGTACAAGGCTGCGGAAGGATCATGGCTAAGGGCGCCGGACAGGCCAAGAATCGTCAATGCCACAGGGGTCTAGCCTCTTTAGTCTGCATGCAGGCGCGATGCGCCTTGAAAATTGATGTGCCCTCGCACGGGGCGAGTGGCAGCTAAAGGGCGGGATTATAGCGTAAACATCAGGGGAATGACCCGGTGCGAATTGCCGCTGCCAGGATTGGTCCGATTCAACGGGTACAAAGCCTCAGTAGCCGTCTCTGCGCCAGTAAATACTCAGATTTCCGTCGGCGGCCTGGCGATAGATCGTGTAGGGCAGCGAAAGCGTGTCGAACGCAGCGGACAACGGCAGATCAAGCAATACGAGGGGCACCATAAAGCCCGCAGGATTGGGCGGTGCGTTCAAGATGCAGAAGTCAAAGGCCAGGCCACTGTAGATACGCGGAATGGATTGGCAGTAAGTCTTCTGTTTGCGCAGGTTCCGAGCAGCATCTGCGTCCAGTTGCAACACCGTTGACACACTGCCACAGCCTGATAGAACCGAGAGAAAAACGCCTAGCGTCATAATCTTTGTCATGCCCGGGACTCGTCATCCGAAATCGTCAGGCAAATTAGCATCGAGGCTGAACTGCAGACAGTTCATGGCTTCTGGCGAAGCTGTAGGACGAGTCGCTGTTATTTGTGCGTAGCCGCCAACAGGCTCGCCTTCGCAGCCTGCCGAGCCTGCTGGCGACAGGACTCAGCCCGCGCTGGAGATATCTTTGGGCAACCGCTGATCAATGACTTGATACAACGCGCTGCTTTCAGGCCAGTTACGCATGAACCTCGCCCGATCGCGGGCATAAGCCGGGGCGAAACTTCCGGCCGATGAGTGCTGACACATCGAATCGAGGTCGATCAGCGCCCAGCGATCCGTCTGCCAGAACAGGTTGTGGCCCTTGAAATCGCCATGACTGATGCGCTCGGCGATCAATCGGGCAAACAGTTGATCCAGCGCCTGCAACTCGGCTTCCGGTGCCTGGCCATTTTCTACGTACGGCGCAAAGCGCTCAATGATGTCCGGCCCTGGCAGATATTCGGTGACCAGATAAGCGCTGCGGCGCAGCCACAAAAAGCGTTTTTCCAGCATTGCCAGCGGTTTCGGCGTGGCGATGCCCAGGAAAGCCAGACGATTGCCCTCGCGCCATGAATGCCACGCCCGGCTCGGGCGCCAGAAACGCTTGAGCCAATGGGCGAAGCCTTTGATGTTGTAGCGTTTGATCACCAGCGAGCGACCGCCCGCCTGAACCTTGCCGACACTCGCTGCGCCACCGGTTTTGTACAGATGCCCCTGATCGAGCAAGGCGTCAGCCTGCTCCAGCACCGGCAGCATGGCGGCCTCTTCCTCACGACGGATGGCGCGCAGGGCAAACGCGCCGCGATGCACTGCAAACAGTGTGCAGTCGCGACCGACCTTGATCAGGTAATCCCTGAGCCTCCAGTTGCGCACTTTGTCGATCTGCTTTTGCAATGCCTCCAGCGGCAACGCATGCTCGCTGTTGCTCAGCAAGTAATACACCAGCAGCTCTTCGGTGAACGGCTCCAGTGACTTCGGCAGCTGAGCGAAGAATACCCCGAGGTTTTCCAGCACTTTTTGTCGGGACAGTGGCTGCCCAGCCGTTTCCGCACGAACGCCGGCGCCATCGATCAGGTACAGCTGACCGCCATGGCGCAGCAGATTGTCCAGGTGCAGATCCTCTTGCCAGAGTCCTTTGCCGTGCATCCGACCGATAGCATCCAGTGCTTCGGCCAATACCGCGGTTTGTTCATCAGCCAGCGCCGGCAGAGACTCGACATTGGCCCAGGCATCGCCAAGGCTTTCGGCGCCCTCGAGAAATTCGAAGAGCAGCCAGCCACCCTCGCCGTCTTTCAGTCCATCGGCCAACAGCAAAGGCGTAGTCAGGCCCTGCGCAGCGAGTAGCCGCACCCCGTCCAGCTCTCGTTGGAAATGCCGGGCAGCCTTGCTGCCGACCAACAACTTGGCCAATACCGGCCGTCCGCGCCAGACGCCGGCGCCCACGTAACGCTGCCCGGGCAACACCCGCAGCAGGCTCAGCAACTGTAAATCCGCCGCACCGGCGGCGTCCGCCAGGCACACGGTCAGTGGCAGGGAAGGTGCGCGCCCGGAGCGGGCCAGCTCGGACAATTGCATCAGCGAGTCTCCTTGTGGCTGCGCCGCGCTGTCAGTCGGGTCAGCCAGCTGTCGAGCAGCGAGCTGTCAGTTGTTTGATCGAGATAAGCCGCGAGCAGTTGGCGCAAGTCGGCCTCGCGCCACTGCGGCGCGCGACGCTGCAACGGCTCCAGATCCTTGACCCGATCACGCACGCCGAACAGCAGCGGCCGGGTTTTCTCCAGATCGATCAGTTGCGCCTCATAGCCGTCGCCGGTGGCGCGCAGGAAGATATGTTTGGGATAAAAACAGCCATGCACCTGGCGCGCGCCATGCAGCCGTCGCGCCAGCAGCCCGCAAGCCTTGAGAATGGCCGAATGCTGCGCGTCACTGAGCTGCGCCCAGCGCGTCAACAACGAATCCAGATCACTCCAGCCATCCAGTGCGCGCGTGAGCAGAATGGCGCGCACTTCACCGGCGACTTTGCGCTGACCGAAAAACGCCGCCTGCAACGCCGGAATGCCCAGCTTGCGGTAACGGCTGATGTTGCGAAATTCGCGGGCAAAGCTCGGTTCGCCAAACGGCGCCTGCAAGGTGCGGGTCAGATAATTGCTCTGGCGCTTGAGGTAATAGCCCTGGCCTTCCAGATCGAGACGGAACACGCTGCTCCAGCCGCCACCGGCAGTGTTGGGCTCATCCACAGCTTCAAGCTGTTTGGCCCACAGTGCGTCGAAATTGCCGAGACCGTGGCGCTCCAGCAGTGCGCGGTCCTGTTCGGCAAGAAAATCAGTCATTCGCGCCCCTCGAAAAATCTCACCACGTGGCGAATCCGTTTCTTGTCGGCGACATCGAGCCGATCACACTGGCGATATTGCTTGTAGAAGCGCAGGCGCTGAGTGTTGGACAGGTGATATTTGGCCAGTTTGTCGAGACAGGCGAGGTCCTTGGTGATCCGGTACTTGAGCCAGAAGCCGCGCCAGAATTCGCCGTTGGGGCAGTCGATGAGGAAGATGCGCGCCTGATCGTCGATCAACAGGTTGCGCCACTTCAGGTCGTTATGCGTGAACCGATGGTCGTGCATGGTTCGGGTGTAGCCGGCCAATTGTCGGCTGACCCCGTCGACCCAGGCACGATCCTTGAGCCTGGGATCCTTGCGCTCGGCCAGTGCCGAGAGGTCTTCGGTATTGGGCAGTTCACGGGTGATCATCGCGCCACGGTCATAGGCCGCGCCGCGCCGCTCCAGGCCCCAGGCCACCACCTCGGCAGTGGGGATGCCCCACTTGGCGAAGCGCTTGAGGTTCTGCCATTCCATCTTCACGCGCGGCTTGCCGAGGTAGCGGCGCAAGCCTTTACCGGCGCCGACGTAGCGTTTGACGTAGTAATTGACCCCGTCACGCTGCACCCGAACGACTTCCGACAGCGGATCGCGGGTCAGACGTTCGCCCTGCAAGGCAAATACGGCTTCGAGGCTGCCGAAGTCTTCGGCGAGGTCGCTGTACTGCGGTTCAAGTGTCCAGCCCGCCATCAGAGCGCATCCCCGTAACGCTGTTTGCGCGCGTAGAGTTTGTCAGCCTTGCCTTGCAGCCAACTCAGCAGTGGCGCCTCTTGCGCCAGAACCTGGCGCAGCGGCTGCTGGAAGTAGCCTTTAAGGAAACGCAGCTTGTCGCGGCGGGTCAGGCCAATGTCCAGCGCGGAAAAATACAGCGCCGCCAGATCTTTATTGCGCCAGCGCTGAGTAATTTTTGCGCGGGTCTGGGCCCGATGCAGGTCAATCACCGAGAGTTTGAAATCTTCCGGCGTGACCGGTTTGTCGGTGTGCAGCAGGAAGTGGCAGATATAGCAGTCGCGGTGATTGACCCCGGCGCGGTGCATCATGCCGGTCATCCGCGCGACTTCGGCAATCAGCGCGCGTTTGAGTTTGGGCTCCGGCGGCTGTCTGATCCAATCGATGCTGAAGTCTTCGAGGCTGATGGTCGGCGCCAGTTCTTCGGTGACGATGAACGAGTGCTGATCCGCCGGATTGCTGCCCTTCTCGCCGTAGGCGACGGCGGTCATGGTTGGCACGCCGACTTCCTGCAGACGCTGGATGGCCTTCCACTCTTGCCCTGCACCGAGTACCGGCAGCTTGGCGGTCAGCAGGTTCTTGAAGATTTCGCCCCAGCCAATGCCACGGTGAATCTTGACGAAAAAGCCATTGCCATCGACTTCCGTGCGCAATGTCCGGCGCGCTTCCAGCTCGCGGTATACCTCGCCCTGCAAGCCCTCGACTTCAGCGAACGGGTCGCGTCCGGCCCAAAGGCTCTTGAACGGTTCAGCCAGCATCAACTTCATTAAGCGTGCTCCGCCAGAATCACATCCGCCGCGTGCTGCGGCATGCTGTAGAGGTCGGCCGTTTCGGCAAAGGCCAGACCGTTGCGGCTCCAGGCCGCCCGTGCAGCGTCGTCGCTCAACATTTCGCTCAGGTATTGCGTCAGCTGCGCCTGCTCGAACGGCTCGTCCAGCACTCGCCCGGCGTCGGCCTCGGCAATGTAATGGGCGTAACCGCACACCGCGCTGACCAGCACCGGCAGGCCGGCGACCAGCGCTTCAAGCAGCACGGTGCCGGTGTTTTCGTTGTAGGCCGGGTGAATCAACAGGTCGGCGCCGAGCAGAAAACGCGGGATATCGCTGCGCCCTTTGAGAAAGGTCACGTTGTCGCCCAGGCCCAGCGTCGCGCTCTGCATCTGGAACAATTTGGGGTCATCCTGGCCAATTACAAACAGCCGCGTGCGTTTGCGCAATTCGGCCGGCAACGCGGCCAGCGCTTTGAGGCTGCGATCGACACCCTTGGTCTTGAAGCCGGAGCCGATCTGCACCAGCAGCAACTCGTCGTCCTTGAGGTTGAATTCGGCGCGAAAACCGGCGCGAATCTCATCGGCATTCGCCGGACGCCGACGATCCTGGGCGATGCCCGGCGGCAGCAGATGAAAGCGCTCAAGTGGCGTGTCGTAATGCTTGATGAACAGCGGCTGCTGCACTTCGGAAATCATCAGCACTTCGGTCTTCGCATCTCTGGCGAACACCGCTCGCTCGTACTCGGCGAAGTGGCGATAGCGGCCCCAGCGGCGGTACAGCGAATTGCGCAGATTCTGCGCCTTGTCTTCGAAGCAACCGTCGGCGGCGTAGTAGACGTCCAGGCCTGGCATCTTGTTGAAGCCGATCAAGCGATCGACCGGCCGCCTGGCCAGATCCGCTGCCATCCACGCGCTGAGTTTTTCGTTGCGCCGGTGATTGAAGAACGCCTTCACCGGTGCCACCAGCACTTCGAAACCCGGCGGTATGTCGCCTTCCCAGATCAGCGTGTAGACGCGAATCTGATGGCCGCGCTTCTGGCATTCGAGGGCGATACGCATGAAGTCGCGCTGCAGGCCGCCGAACGGAAAATATTTGTACAGGACGAATGCCAATTGCATCAGCGCAGCTCCTCAGCCATTAACAACGTGCTCAGTCGGCTGGCGACACGCTCGGGATTCACACGCGTGAAGCACAACGGCTGCTCGCGTTTCAGATCAAACTGACGGGCATCCTGCTCGGTCGGTTGATAAGTACATTTCTTCTGCATGCAAGGCGCGCACGGAAAGTCAGCGGCCAGATGAATCTGCAGTTTCCCGTAGGCGCCGGTCAGGCCCGGGTTGGTCGGGCCGAACAGCGAGATGGTCGGCACGTCCAGCGCCGCGGCCAAATGGCCCAGGCCGGTATCCACCGCCACGCAAGCCTGCGCGCCGGCGAGGGCTTTGCCGACGCCGGCCAGATTCAGCTTCGGCAGCACTTCGGCGTGTTTGAAGCCAGCAGCGATGCGCTCGGCGCGGGCCTTTTCCTGCGGGTTGCCCCACGGCAACTTCACGCCGACGCCGAGGTAGCCGACGCGCTCGGTCAGCTCACGCCAGTAGAGTTCCGGCCAGTGCTTGCTGTCCCAGGTGGTGCCATGCAGGAACACCACGTAGGCATTCTTGCGCGGCAATTCGACCAGTCGTTCGACGTTGAGGCCGTAATCGCCGAGGCCTTTGGGCAGGTCGTAACCCAGAGCGATAGCGAACAGCTGGCGCACGCGCTCGACGGCGTGCTGGCCACGGGCAACGGCGAGCTTGCGATGATAGAAGCGTGCGGCCATCGGTTCGCGGGCCGAGGTTTTATCGAGACCGGCCACGGGTGCTTTGACGTAGCGAGTCAGCCAGGCGCTTTTCAGCAAGCCCTGGGCGTCGATCACCAAGTCGTATTTGTTCGTGCGAACGCTCTGCTTGAAGCGTTTCCATTCGCCGCTGGTGATGGTTTTCCACAGGCTCTTGCGCCAGCGGCGGATCGCCACTGGAATTACCTTGTCGACCGCCGGGTGCCAGGTCGGAATTTCGGCGAAGCCTTCTTCCACCACCCAGTCGAACTTGATGCCCGGGATTGCGCGCGCAGCGTCGGTCAGCGCCGGCAATGCATGAATCACATCGCCCAGCGAGGAAGTCTTGATCAGCAATACCCGCAAGTTATTGAACCTCGACCACGGAGCCCTGCAACTTCTGCAAGGCATCGTTGACCGCGTCCGGCATCAGCTGGCGCAGGCAGTTGTAATGGCCGAACCGGCAAGTACGATCGAAGCACGGGCTGCATTCGATGCCCAGGCGCACGATCTCGACCTGCTCGGCCAGCGGCGGGGTGAAGCCCGGCGAGGTGGAGCCGTACACCGCGACCAGCGGACGGTTCAACGCCGCAGCGACGTGCATCAGGCCCGAGTCGTTGGACACCACCGAGTCGGCGCAGGACAGCAGATCGATAGCCTCCGCCAGAGAAGTGCCGCCGCTGAGGTTGACCGATTCTTCGCGCAGGCCCGGAATCAGCCGGGCGCGGATGTCTTCACCGACCGCGTGATCGTTTTTCGAGCCGAACAGCCACACCTGCCAGCCTTCGCGGATGCGCGCTTCGGCGACCTTGGCGTAATGCTCGGATGGCCAGCGCTTGGATTCGCCGAACTCGGCGCCGGGGCACAGCGCCAGGACCGGGCGATCGAGGGTCAGGCCGAATTTGGCCAGTGCCGCTGCGCGGGTGACCGGGTCGATTTGCAGGCTCGGACGCGGGTACGGCTTCGGCAACTCGGCGTTCGGCTCGTAGGCCAGAGCCATGAAGCGCTCGATCATCAGCGGGTAGCGTTCTTTGTCGAGGGTGCGCACGTCGTTGAGCAGGCCATAGCGCAATTCGCCGCGCCAGCCGGTACGTTTTGGGATGCCGGCGAAAAAGGGCACCAATGCCGACTTCAGTGAATTGGGCAGCAGGATCGCCTGATCGTACTGACCGCGCAGGGATTTGCCGATGCGCCGGCGCGTCGCCAGCTCCAGCGCGCCGTGGCCGAGCGGGAAGCTCAAGGCCTTGCGCACTTCGGGCATGCGTTCGAGGATCGGCCGGCTCCATTCGGGCGCCAGCACGTCGATTGCGCATTGCGGGTGGCGCTGTTTGAGACACTGAAACAGTGTCTGCGCCATCACCATGTCACCGACCCAACTGGGCCCAACGATCAGAATATTCATGTGCTTTCCAAAAACGAACCGGGGAGGCATTTACGCCTCCCCGCCTCGAGAATTCTACAAACACTGTAGATCTTCTGTGGGAGCGAGCCTGCTCGCGATGGGGTCTTCACATCCAACATTATTGTCGTCTGATACTCCGCTATCCGGGCAAGCCCGCTCCCACAGGGTTATTCATTTTGCCGCATAACGTTGAAGACCGAAGATCCCTTGTGGGAGCTCGCTCCCACAAGGGATTGGGTGCTGCATAAACCGGCTTCAGCTCAGCCCCAACTCTTTCCAGATCCGCAGTACCTGTCGCCGTTCTTCGGCGAACTGATCCCCGGCAATCACCCCGGCGTCTTTCTGCAAGGCCTGCCGGTGCGCGGCAGAGCGGTAGGCCTTGTAGGCCTCGCGCAACAGGCTGGCATCTTCGGCGGGCATCAGCCCTTCGTGTTCCAGCTCTTCCAGAATGCGGATGTTATCGGTCCAGCGCAGCAGCGGCGGATGGCTCTGCGACCACGCCAGGGCCGCGTATTGCACCATAAATTCAATATCGACGATACCTCCGGCATCCTGCTTGAGGTCGAACGGCACCGTCGCTTCGAAGGCATTAGCTGCCGTACCGGCCGCCGTGCTGCGGGTACCGAGGTTGTCGCGCATCTTCGCACGCATCTCGCTGACTTCCTGCTGCAGCTTGGCCAGGTCCCGTGATTTGCCCAACACTTGCGCGCGGACTTTCTCGAAGGCCTGGCCGACATCCTGACTGCCCACCAACACCCGCGCGCGCACCAAGGCCTGATGCTCCCATGTCCAGGCTTCGTTTTCCTGATAGCGGGCGAACGCGCCGAGGGAACTCACCAGCAGTCCGGAAGCACCGGACGGCCGCAGGCGCATATCCACTTCATACAACTGGCCGGAGTTGGTCTGCGCCGTGAGCAGATGGATGATCCGCTGCCCCAGGCGCGTGAAGAACTGCGCACCATCAATGGATTTCGGCCCGTCGGTTTCCGCCTGCGGGTCGCCGTCGTGGATGAACACCAGATCCAGATCCGAACCATGCCCCAATTCGATACCGCCGACTTTGCCATACCCGACAATGATGAAGCCGGGATCGCACAAGGTGCCGTCGGTGCGCAGCGGCGTGCCGTACTTGGCCACGGTCTGGCGCCAGGCCAGCGCGAGCACTTGTTCCAGAATCGCCTCGGCCAGCCACGTCAGGTAATCGCTGACCTTCATCAGCGGCAGGCTGCCGGCGATTTCCGAGGCGGCGACGCGCAAGCGATGCGCCAGTTTGAAATGGCGCAGGGCTTCCATTTGTTGCTCGAGGTCGTCCTCGGGAATTCGTGTCAGGCGTTCGCGCAACTCGGCTGCCAGTTCCGGCGCCAGCGGCGGCTTGAACAGCCGCCCCTCGTTGAGCAATTCGTCGAGCAGCAATGGAAAGCGGGTGATCTGCTCGGCAATCCACGGGCTCGCCGCGCACAGAGTCAACAGGCGACGCAGCGCACCGGGGTTTTCCGTGAGCAACACCAGATACGCCGAACGCCGCGCCACCGCTTCCACCAGCGGCAACACACGCTCGAGCACCAGGTCCGGATTGTCATGTTCGACGGCTTGCGCGAGCAGTCGCGGAATAAAGGCATCGAGCCGTTCGCGTCCCAGCCGCTGCATCGCGCGCAGTTGCGGACTGCCGCGCAAACCGGCGAGCGCCTTCAGGGCTTTGCCGGCATCGGCGAAGCCGCCTTCCTGCAACTGCCGGCACGCGGCTTCTTCGTCTTGTTCTTCTTCCCACAGGGGCAGCCATTCACCACCAACCACCACTTCGTTTTCGCTGCCCTCTTCCTCGTCGGGATCGGCAATCACCTGGGCGAAATGCCAGGCCACGCGCCCGCGCCAGTACATCAGCTGTTCGTGGAACGCCGACCAATCGGCGAAACCCAGCATGAAGGCGATGCGCGCCTGATCCTGGGCGCTGTCCGGCAGCATCTGCGTCTGACGATCGGCAATCGCTTGAATGGCATGTTCGGTGTAACGCAGAAACTCGTAACCCTCGCGCAACTCACTGACCACCGCCGGCGGCAGATAGCCCTGCCCTTCCAGCGTGCTCAGCACCTTTAATAAAGGACGCTGTTGCAGGCTCAAGTCGCGGCCGCCGTGGATCAGTTGAAAGGCCTGAGCGATGAACTCGACCTCTCGAATACCGCCGGAACCCAGCTTGATATTGTCGGCCATGCCCTTGCGCCGCACTTCCTGCTGGATCAACTGCTTCATGGTGCGCAGCGCTTCGATCGCCGAAAAATCCAGATAACGGCGGTAAACAAACGGCCGCAGCATGTCGAGCAATTGCGCGCCGGCGACCTGATCGCCCGCCACTACCCGCGCCTTGATCATCGCGTAGCGCTCCCAGTCGCGACCCTGATCCTGGTAATACTGCTCCAGCGCGTTGAAGCTGAGCACCAGCGCGCCGGACGATCCGTATGGGCGCAAACGCATGTCGACGCGGAAAACAAAACCGTCGACGGTCATCGGATCCAGCGCCTTGATCAGACGCTGGCCGAGACGGATGAAGAATTCCTGATTATCCAGCGAGCGCTTCACGCCGACGGTTTCGCCGCCCTCGGGGTAGGCGAAGATCAGGTCGATGTCGGAAGACAGATTCAGCTCCACTGCACCGAGCTTGCCCATGCCGAGGATAACCATCTGCTGCGGCTCACCGCTGCGCCGGCCGGTCGGCGTGCCGAATTGCTCGCAATGGCGGCTGTACAGCCATTGATAAGCCTGATCGATCGTGGCGTCGGCCATGTCCGAGAGGTCGCGGCAGGTCTGCACCAGATCGGCCTGGCGGGTCAGGTCGCGCCAGATGATCCGCACCTGATGGCGCGCGCGCTGGCGGCGCAAGGCACGGCCGAGTTCGTCTTCGCTCTGCGCGGTGCTAACGGCGGCGGCAATCTGTGCGCACAGTTCGCCGGGCGCAAACGCCCGGTCAAGTTCGCCGGACGCCACCAGCGACAGCAACATCAAAGGGTCACGAATGCTCTGTTCAATGACAAATTCGCTGGCGGCGCTGACGCGGGCCAATTGTGCCCAGCGCTCCGGCGTCCAGTCCGACAGGCCGTGATCGTCTTCAAGGGCGGCGACGGACGTACGGAACGACTGCTCGGATCGGCTGACCAACGGCAGGAGAATGGCGGGCAGTTCGGCAAGCACGGGCAGGGTCATGGTCTATCCTTGATCGGCGTAATAAGGGCCGCTTGTAGTGAATGATGAAAACCCGCTACGTGAAGGACTGTCGAACAAAAGTTAGAAATAGCTGAAATTTCTTCTTCTTTGGCATCCAGCATCAAGCTTTCACCTTATTCGGATGGAAATCGACCCGCCTTAACGATTATTCTCACAACGCAGTCGGAGGCCACAAGCCTTTCATCTGTAGTTTTACTACTCGTCTATACATTCGAAAGGCTGAAATGCCGGAAGATTTGTAGTAAAACTACACGCCGCCGGAACAACCTGTCGGCAATCCAAGAATTTTAAATCGTCTGCCCACAAGGCCAGTCGCAAACTCAGGCAACCGATTCTGGAAGCCTTTCCGCCCTGGAGCAAGCCATGCAAGACCTCGATCCCGTCGAAACCCAGGAATGGCTGGACGCCCTGGAATCGGTTCTCGACAAAGAAGGCGAAGACCGTGCTCACTATCTGATGACCCGTATGGGTGAACTGGCGACCCGCAGCGGCTCGCAGCTCCCTTACGCGATCACCACGCCTTACCGCAACACGATCCCCGTTACCCACGAAGCACGCATGCCTGGCGACCTGTTCATGGAACGCCGCATTCGCTCGCTGGTACGCTGGAACGCGATGGCCATGGTAATGCGCACGAACCTGCGAGATTCGGACCTGGGTGGTCACATCTCCAGCTTCGCTTCCAGTGCGACCCTGTATGACATCGGCTTCAACTATTTCTTCCAGGCCCCGACCGACGAACACGGCGGCGACCTGATCTACTTCCAGGGCCACACCTCGCCAGGCGTTTACGCCCGTGCATTCATGGAAGGCCGCATCACCGAAGACCAGATGAACAACTTCCGTCAGGAAGTCGATGGTCAAGGCCTGTCGTCCTATCCGCACCCTTGGCTGATGCCTGACTTCTGGCAGTTCCCGACCGTATCGATGGGTCTGGGTCCGATCCAGGCGATCTACCAGGCGCGCTTCATGAAGTACCTGGAGCACCGCGGTTTCATCCAGCCGGGCAAACAGAAAGTCTGGTGCTTCCTCGGCGACGGCGAGTGCGACGAGCCTGAATCCCTGGGCGCAATCTCCCTGGCCGGCCGCGAGAAGCTGGACAACCTGATCTTCGTCATCAACTGCAACCTGCAGCGCCTCGACGGCCCGGTTCGCGGCAACGGCAAGATCATCCAGGAACTCGAAGGCGTGTTCCGCGGTGCACAGTGGAACGTGACCAAAGTCATCTGGGGCCGTTTCTGGGACCCACTGCTGGCCAAGGACGTCGACGGCATCCTGCAGCGTCGCATGGACGAAGTCATCGACGGCGAGTACCAGAATTACAAGGCCAAAGACGGCGCGTTCGTTCGCGAGCACTTCTTCAACACGCCTGAACTCAAGGCGATGGTTGCCGATCTGTCCGACGACGAGATCTGGAAACTCAACCGTGGCGGCCACGACCCGTACAAGGTCTACGCGGCGTACCACGAAGCGGTCAACCACAAAGAACAACCGACCGTCATCCTCGCCAAGACCATCAAGGGTTATGGCACCGGTGCCGGCGAAGCGAAAAACACCGCGCACAACACCAAGAAAGTCGATGTCGACAGCCTGAAGTTGTTCCGCGATCGCTTCGACATTCCGGTCAAGGACGAAGAGCTGGAGAACCTGCCGTTCTTCAAGCCTGAGCCAAACAGCGCCGAAGCCCGCTACCTCGCCGAGCGTCGTGCCGCACTGGGCGGTTTCGTGCCGCAGCGCCGTGCGCAGAGCTTCAGCGTACCGACCCCGGATCTGGACACCCTGAAAGCCATCCTCGATGGCTCGGGCGACCGTGAAATTTCCACCACCATGGCTTTCGTGCGGATCCTCGCGCAATTGGTCAAGGACAAGGAAATCGGCCCGCGCATTGTGCCGATCATCCCGGACGAAGCCCGTACCTTCGGTATGGAAGGCATGTTCCGCCAGCTCGGCATCTACTCGTCCGTCGGCCAGCTCTACGAGCCAGTCGATAAAGACCAGGTGATGTTCTACAAGGAAGACCAGAAAGGTCAGATCCTTGAAGAAGGCATCAACGAAGCAGGCGCCATGAGCTCGTTCATCGCTGCCGGTACTTCGTACTCCAGCCACAACCAGCCGATGCTGCCGTTCTACATCTTCTACTCGATGTTCGGCTTCCAGCGTATTGGCGACCTGGCCTGGGCTGCTGGCGACAGCCGCACCCGTGGCTTCCTGATCGGCGGCACCGCCGGCCGTACCACCCTGAACGGTGAAGGCCTGCAGCACGAAGACGGTCACAGCCACCTGCTGGCCGCGACCATCCCGAACTGCCGCACCTACGATCCAACCTACGGCTACGAGCTGGCGGTGATCATTCAGGACGGCATGAAGAAGATGACCGAAGAGCAACAGGACATCTTCTATTACATCACCGTGATGAACGAGTCGTACCAGCAGCCAGCCATGCCAGCCGGTGCCGAAGAAGGCATCAAAAAAGGCATGTACCTGCTCGAGGAAGACACTCGCGATGCGGCGCATCACGTTCAGCTGATGGGCTCCGGCACCATCCTGCGCGAAGTGCGTGAAGCGGCGAAGATCCTGCGTGAAGAGTTCAACGTCGGCGCTGACGTGTGGAGCGTTACCAGCTTCAACGAACTGCGTCGCGACGGCCTGGCCGTAGAGCGCAGCAACCGCCTCAAGCCTGGCCAGAAGCCGAAGCTGAGCTACGTCGAAGAGTGCCTGAACGGCCGTAAAGGTCCGGTCATTGCTTCTACCGACTACATGAAGCTGTTCGCCGAGCAGATCCGTCAGTGGGTACCGTCCAAGGAATTCAAGGTCCTGGGCACCGACGGTTTTGGCCGCAGCGACAGCCGCAAGAAACTGCGTCATTTCTTCGAAGTCGACCGTCATTTCGTGGTGTTGGCAGCCCTGGAAGCACTGGCTGACCGTGGTGATATCGAACCCAAGGTTGTGGCCGAAGCCATCGCCAAGTTCGGCATCGACCCGGAAAAACGCAACCCACTGGACTGCTGAGGAGACATTTTGTGAGCGAACTCATTCGCGTACCTGACATCGGCAGCGGTGAAGGTGAAGTAATTGAACTGTTTGTGAAGGTCGGCGACCGCATCGAAGCCGACCAGAGCATCCTGACCCTGGAATCGGACAAGGCCAGCATGGAAGTGCCGGCCCCGAAAGCCGGCGTCATCAAAAGCCTGAAAGTGAAGCTGGGCGACCGTCTGAAAGAAGGCGACGAACTGCTCGAGCTGGAAGTCGAGGGCGCTGCTGAAGCGGCCCCTGCACCTGCCGCTGCTCCTGCGAAAGCCGAAGAGAAACCGGCGGCCGCACCTGTTGCTGCCGCGCCTGCTGCTGCTCCTGCTGCCGCTTCGGTACAGCAAGTGCACGTGCCGGACATCGGTTCGTCGGACAAGGCACAGATCATCGAGATCCAGGTCAAGGTCGGCGACAGCGTCGAAGCTGATCAATCGCTGATCACCCTGGAATCCGACAAGGCGAGCATGGAAATCCCCTCGCCTGCCGCGGGCGTGGTCAAGGCCATCAGCGTCAAGCTCAACGACGAAGTCGGCACTGGCGATCTGATTCTGGATCTGGAAGTGGCGGGTGCTGCGGCGCCTGCTGCAGCCGCTCCGGCCCAGGCTGCCGCGCCTGCCGCCGCCGCTGCGCCAGCTCCGGCTGCTGCCCCGGCGGCACCGGTCGCCGACAGCGTTCAGGACATCCACGTTCCGGACATCGGTTCGGCCGGCAAGGCGAAGATCATCGAAGTGCTGGTCAAGGCCGGCGACACCGTCGAAGCCGACCAGTCGCTGATCACCCTGGAATCCGACAAGGCCAGCATGGAAATTCCATCGCCTGCCGCTGGCGTGGTCGAAAGCGTTTCGATCAAGCTGGATGACGAAGTCGGCACCGGCGACCTGATCCTCAAGCTGAAAGTCAAAGGCGCGGCGCCTGCTGCTGCTTCGGCTCCAGCGGCCGCTGCTGCACCGAGCGCTCCGGCACCTGCCGCTGCCCCGGCTGCCGCTGCACCTGCTGCTGCCGCTCCAGCCGCCGCACCGGCCAAGCCAGGCGCGAAAGTTCACGCAGGTCCCGCCGTGCGTCAACTGGCCCGTGAGTTCGGCGTCGAGCTGAGCGCTGTTGGCGCCAGCGGTCCGCACGGTCGCATCCTCAAGGAAGACGTGCAGGTTTACGTCAAGGCGATGATGCAAAAGGCCAAGGAAGCACCGGCCGCTGCTGGCGGCGCAACCGGTGGCGCGGGCATCCCGCCGATTCCGGTGGTCGATTTCAGCCGTTTCGGTGAAATCGAAGAAGTGCCAATGACTCGCCTGATGCAAGTCGGCGCTGCCAACCTGCACCGCAGCTGGCTGAACGTGCCACACGTGACGCAATTCGACTCGGCGGACATCACCGAGCTGGAAGCCTTCCGTGTTGCACAGAAGGCCGTGGCCGAGAAGGCTGGCGTCAAGCTGACCATCCTGCCGCTGCTGCTCAAGACCTGCGCGCACCTGCTCAAGGAACTGCCGGACTTCAACAGTTCGCTGGCACCAAGCGGCAAGGCAATCATCCGCAAGAAATACGTGAACATCGGCTTCGCCGTCGACACCCCGGATGGCCTGCTCGTGCCGGTGATCAAGAACGTCGACCAGAAGAGCCTGCTGCAACTGGCGGCCGAAGCGGCTTCGCTGGCTGAAAAGGCCCGCACCAAGAAGCTGTCCTCGGACGAAATGCAAGGCGCCTGCTTCACCATTTCCAGCCTCGGCCACATTGGCGGTACCGGTTTCACGCCGATCGTCAACGCGCCGGAAGTGGCGATCCTCGGTGTGTCCAAGGCGACCATCCAGCCAGTCTGGGACGGCAAAGCCTTCCAGTCGAAGCTGATGCTGCCACTGTCGCTGTCCTACGATCACCGTGTGATCAACGGCGCTGCAGCGGCACGTTTCACTCAGCGTCTGGGCAGCCTGTTGGGCGACATCCGCACCATCCTGCTGTAACTCGAACGGCCCTCCGGCAACGGAGGGCCGTTTGCTGCACCCTTTCGAGCGCCACACGCTCGTACCTCAACCCCGCCAGTCTGGCGGGGCTTTTTTTTGCCTGAAATAAACCGGCCAGCGTCTTTTTCCCACAACCTGCGCTGACGTCGGCCACAAGCCTGGTCCACTTAACGCCAATATTTTCCATCGCCGCCCAACTAACCTCTGCTCAGGAAAGTTGAACCAACGCACGACGTTTATTTATTTCTTATTACTCCAACTTTCGAATGGAATCGATCATGTTCAAACCGACCATTGGCCCGATCGTGGGCCACGCCACAACTAGCGAAATACGAATTTTTATTCGCGGCGAACAGCAGGACAAAAAGAGAGTGTTTGCCGGAGTGCGCGCCCGTAAAGCCGGCGCGGACAAATGGTCTAACAGCGTATTTGCACTTTTGCATCCAGCCAATGACATGTCGGGGGTGCTGGTCCTGCAGGACCTCGAAGCCGACTGTGAATATGAATACCAGGCTGGCTGGCTGAGCCCAATGAATCCGGTGCATACCATCGACACCGTAATAGAGTTTCCACTGCAGTGGCCGCGACAGCTCTACCGTTTCCGTACTCGCACCGCGCAGGCCAACCAGCCCCGGGGCTTTATTGTCGGCTCGTGCCGTTATCTGCGGATCACCGCCGGCATCGCTTCGTTACCGCAATTGGGCGACCGCATCTTTGGCTCGATCAGCCGACTCATCGAAAACAGCCAGTTACCGGTGAGCGCGATGATCATGACCGGGGATCAAGTGTATGTAGATGATTTGAATATGATTGCGCCGGATCGCGAAGCAAAAGATATCCTGAGAAAATATCGAACGGCGTTTTCGCAACCCAATATTCAACGACTGATGTCCAATACATCGACTTACATGATGCTCGACGATCATGAAATCGAAGATAACTGGCCCGCCAAAGCCAGCGCAGCGGACGCGGACTTATATCGCAACGCCATGGCCGCTTATGAACTTTACCAAGCCAGCCACAGCCCGGTTTATGCATGTAACGGTAAAGGCCAGATAGATCGGGATACGCTGAAGCATTACTGGTATCAGTTCGGCGACAGCGATATCGCCTGGTTCGTCACCGACAGCCGAACCCGACGCAACCTGTCGAAAGAAGATCGACGCATTCTCGACATCGAGCAGGAGGAGGCGTTGCTGCAATGGCTGATCCACAGCCCGGCAAGGGTGAAGTTCGTGGTGACCAGCGTGATGTTCTATCCCGATCGCAGATTCAACGGTGACGATGCGTGGAAAGCATTCCCCGAACAGCGTCTGCGTCTGCTGGAAACCATTCGCAGCCACCGGATCAAGAACGTGGTGTTCGTCTCCGGCGACGTCCATGGCTCGCTGACCAGTCGCCTGAGTCATAGCGAAGATGCCGATTTCGAAGTGCATACCATCGTCTCCTCGCCGTTGCACAACAGCAAATTGCTGCCGTATGCCAGAGCCTCGACATTCATCCTCGATCAACCGCTGGTGCGCACGGCGGCCGGGAATTATCGGCACGAGCTGACCAGTGCCGTGGTGAGCCAGGACAACTTCGCTCACGTGGTCGTTGAGGCTGATCAGATCGTGGTCAATTACCATGACCGCGACGGCAATAAGCTGCAGTCGATCAGTATGAAGTTGCGTTGAAACACCAAAAGGTCGCAGCCGTCGGCAGCTCCTGCACAAGGTGCATGACCCTGTAAGGGCTGCGTTAAGCTGCGATTTTCTGTTCATTTCAGTCATGCACTGGAGAAATGTTCACTGCAGCCGACATATTCTTATAGCACTTGGCCTTCATCTCTCTTGTCAGTCGGTGCCGCAATGATGCAACCTTGCCGCAGCCAACAGACAAGAGGGCGAGAGCCCGGCGCATTCAGCATATTTCCAAGCGAGTTCCCTTCATGAAGAGCCAACCCGATGCCGCCAGCCGTATGGCGGCCGAGGTAGTGACGCAGTTGCCTGTGCCCTCGCGGCTCGGCATGCTGCGTTTCGAGCGCTTGAATGAAGCCAGTTGGGCGATGCTGTTCCTTGATCCCAATTGCGAACGCCAGTTCGGCCAGCCGGCCGTCGAGCTCTGCGCGCTGGTCGGCTCGCCCTACGCCAGCCTGATGGAACCCGAGGCGCGCTACCAACTGCACGACGCGATCCAGCAGCAGCTGAGCAAAAGCGCGCATTACGTGGTGCGCTACACCCTGCACACCGCCGCCGGCGCGTTGAACATCCTCGAGTTGGGCGAAGCCTACAAACAGCACAACCGGCATTTGCTGCGCGGCTACCTGCTGGCGGTCGACGAGGTGTTCGACGAAACCCTGGCGCCGCCTTCGGTGGATCTGGAAACCCAGAACTCACGCCTGCAAATCGCTCTTGAGCTGAACCAGCGCGCCCAGCAGGAACAACTGCAGCATCTGGAACGCGTGCGCGCCCAGCAGGATCTGATTCTGCTGCTCGCGCGCCAGCGCTACAGCACGCATAACTCGCTGCAGGAAGCTGCCGAACTGATCACCCGCTGCGCCTGCGATATCTACGAAATCGACTGCGCCAGCCTGTGGAACCTCGAAGGCCAGCGCTTGCTGCCGATCTCCGCCTACCATCGTGCGACCCAGGAATATCTGCTGCCGGAGCCGATCGATATCAGCGGCTTCCCCGATTACATGGAAGCGCTGCACAGCAGCCGCGCCATTGATGCGCACAATGCCATGCACGACCCGCGCACCCGCGAGATGGCTGAGGCGATGCGTGCGCGTGACGTCAACGCCATGCTTGACGCCAGCATTCGCGTCGATGGGCAGGTGGTCGGCGTGCTGTGTCTGGAACAGACCGGCGTCACCCGTGCCTGGCAGTCCGATGAAATCGCCTTTGCCGGTGAGCTGGCCGACCAGTTCGCGCAAGTGATCAACAACCACAACCGTCGTACCGCCACCAGCGCCCTGCACCTGTTTCAGCGCGCGGTCGAGCAGAGCGCCAACGCCTTTTTGCTGGTCAATTGCGACGGCGTCGTCGAATACGTCAACCCGAGCTTCACTGCCATTACCCAGTACACCACCGAGGAGGTCCACGGCCAGCGCCTGTCGGAATTGCCAGCGCTGGAAAACCTCAGCGAGCTGCTGTTCGACGCGCCCTCGGCGCTGGCCCAGAGCAACAGCTGGCAGGGCGAATTCAAGAGCCGGCGCAAGAACCTCGAACCGTACTGGGGGCAGTTATCGATTTCCAAGGTCTACGGCGACAACCGTGAGCTGACGCATTACATCGGCATCTACGAAGACATCACTCAGACCAAACTGGCGCAGCAACGTATCGAGCGCCTGGCTTACACCGACAACCTGACCAACCTGGGCAACCGTCCGGCGTTCATCCGCAATCTCGATGAGCGTTTTGCCCGCGACAGCGATACGCCAATCAGCCTGCTGCTGGTCGACATCGACAATTTCAAGCGCATCAACGACAGCCTGGGTCATCAGACCGGCGACAAACTGTTGATCAGCCTCGCCCGGCGCCTGCGCAATAGCCTCAGCCCGAGTGGCAGCCTTGCGCGTTTCGCCAGTAATGAATTCGCCGTGTTGCTCGACGACACCGACCTTGAAGCAGGGCAGCAGATTGCCAGCCAATTGCTGATGACCCTCGACAAGCCGATGTTCGTCGACAACCAGTTGATCAGCGTCACCGGCTCCGTGGGCCTGGCCTGCGCGCCGCTGCACGGGCGCGATCCGCAAACCCTGATGCGCAACGCCGGTCTGGCGCTGCACAAGGCCAAGGCCAACGGCAAACATCAATTGCAGGTGTTCACTGAAGCGCTGAACGCCGAAGCCAGTTACAAACTGTTCGTCGAGAACAACCTGCGCCGCGCCCTCACGCAGAACGAACTGGACGTGTTCTACCAGCCCAAGCTGTGCCTGCGCAGTGGTCGTCTGCTGGGCATGGAAGCGCTGTTGCGCTGGAACCACCCGGAACGCGGCATGATCCGCCCGGACCAGTTCATCAGCGTCGCCGAGGAAACCGGCCTGATCATTCCGATCGGCAAGTGGATCGCCCGCCAGGCCTGCCGCATGAGCAAATCCTTGACCGCCGCCGGCCTGGGCAATCTGCAAGTGGCGATCAATCTTTCGCCGAAACAGTTCTCCGATCCGGACCTGGTCGCTTCCATCGCCAACATCCTCAGGGAAGAAGCGCTGCCGGCCAATCTGCTCGAACTGGAGCTGACCGAAGGCCTGCTGCTGGAAGCCACCGAAGACACGCATTTGCAGCTCGACCAGCTCAAGCGTCTGGGCCTGACCCTGGCCATGGACGATTTCGGCACCGGGTACTCGTCGCTGAGCTATCTTAAGAAATTCCCGATCGACATCATCAAGATCGATCGCAGCTTCATCCATGAAATCCCCGACAACCAGGACGACATGGAAATTACCTCTGCGGTGATCGCCATGGCTCATAACCTGAAACTCAAGGTTGTGGCTGAAGGCATCGAAACTGCCGAGCAACTGGCGTTCCTGCGCCGGCATCGATGCGACGTCGGCCAGGGTTATCTGTTCGACCGGCCAATCCCCGGCGATGAGCTGATCAAAGCGCTCAAGCGCTACCCGCGCGGGCCGCTCTGCCTCTAACCCCTCTACCCCATTCTCGCCATAACATGCCGCCCCCTGTAGGAGCTGCCGAAGGCTGCGATCTTTTGATCTGGTTTTTAAAAAGCAAAATCAAGTTCGCAGCCTTCGGCAGCTCCTACATTGGGTAGTGATTAACCGGGCATCATTCGGCACACTGGCGGTCTGACTTTTTACCTCCAACCTGACTGAGAGGAACGATCATGGTTCTGCGCTCGGAAATTCTGGTGAACAAAAACGTGCTACCAACCAAAGAACAAGCCCTGCCCGGCCGCGAAACCCCGATGACCCTGCCGGAAAAACACTTCGTCTTCGAAGACACGCCGCTGCTCGGCCCATTCTTTCAGGACGTCGACTTCGCGATCTTCGGCCTGGGCTGTTTCTGGGGTGCGGAACGACGCTTCTGGCAGCGCGAAGGCGTGGTCAGCACCGTGGTCGGTTACGCCGGCGGCTTCACGCCAAACCCCACGTATGAAGAAGTCTGCTCAGGCCTGACCGGCCACGCCGAAGTGGTATTGGTGGTGTATGACAAGGCGCAAGTCAGTTATGAAGAACTGCTGGCGATGTTCTGGGAATTGCACAACCCGACTCAGGGCATGCGTCAGGGCAACGACATCGGCACCCAGTATCGCTCGGTGATCTACGCCACCGCGCCAGAGCAACTGGATGCCGCGCTGAAGAGCAAAGACGTGTATCAGGCTGAACTGGCCAAGGCCGGTCTGGGTGAAATCAGCACCGAGATCGATCAGGCCCCGACCGTGTACTTTGCCGAGGCCTATCACCAGCAGTATCTGGCGAAGAATCCGGAAGGTTACTGCGGGATTGGCGGCACTGGCGTTTGCATGCCACCGAGTCTGGCGGGTAATTAAATTCAAGAGCTTCGCGAGCAAGCCCGCGCCCACATTTGGAATGCATTCTTATGTGGGAGCGGGCTTGCTCGCGAAGGCGTCCGAACAGACACCACCAAACTGACTGATCAGCTCTCGGCAATCAGCCAATCCATCTGCCAGCCACCCTGAGTCTGCCCCAGTTTCTTCGACAACCACGGCAGCAACTCACGCAATTCTTCCTCCAGCCCCCACGGCGGATTCGCAATCGCCATGCCCGAACCGTTCAGGCTGTTCGGCGTGTCCAGCGGATGCACCAGCAACTCCACACGCAGCAACTTCGGCGCACCCGTGCCTGCCAGGTCCTGATAGAACCGCCGCAATGCACGCTGATCCTTGACCGGGTACCAGATCGCTGCCACGGTCTGGCGCATGCGGCCGATGGCTTCTTTCATCGACGCCGCGCAACGCTGCATCTCGTCCAGTTGCTCGAACGGCGGATCGATCAGCATCACCGCCCGCTTCTCCTGCACCGGCAACATCGCCCGCGCCACATGCCAGCCCTCGCCCAGGTGCACTTTCACCCGGCGATCGCCGGCCATGTTGTCCTTGAGCAGCACGCCGTCTTCGGGGTGCTTCTCGTTGAGCATCACCCGATCCTGTGGCCGCGTCAGGCGCCGCGCCAGCTCCGGCGAACCCGGGTAAAAACGCAACTGGCCATCCGGGTTCATCTCGTGCAGCACTTTCATGTAGTCGGCGGTCAGCGCCGGCAGATCGGGCTGATCCCACAACCGCGCAATGCCTTCCAGATACTCGCCGGTACGGTTGGCCTGATCGCCCTGCAAGTCGTACAGACCGATGCCGGCGTGGCTGTCGAGATAGGCAAACGGCTGCTCCTTGCGCGACATCAGGGCAATGAGGCGGGTCAAGGTCAGGTGTTTGAACACATCGGCGTGATTGCCGGCATGGAAGGCGTGACGATAATTCATGGCTGCTCCTGCGAGGGCCGCAAAGTTTACCTTTTACCGGGCGGCAAGTCAGGGGTTCGCAGCCGAGCGGACAAAAGCCTGCCCTCACCCTAACCTTCTCCCTGTATGTACCCGAAGGAGAGGGTTAGGGTGAGGGGCTTTGCTTTTATGGCATTACACTGGCTAAACATGAATGACAGGAAGTCAAAAAACCCATGCGATATCGGATCATCTGCTTACTCGGCCTGCTTAGCCCCTGCCTCGTCCTCGCCGACGAAACCCACATTGAACAGGCCCGCCAGACACTCAAGAATTATGGTCTGAGCCACTGCATTCTGAAGCCATTCAACGAACACTCCGCTCTGGAAAAAGACATTGCACTGTCCGCCAATGGCTATTCGTTCATGGGCAAAGGCATGCATTCCATCCTGCAAAATGAAGACACGCTGCAAGTGCTGCATGACCCCTATAAAGAAACACTGAGCTACGTGTCGACGGCTTACGAGCAGACATCTTTACGCAGCAAACACTCAAGTGAAAAAGTAGTGTTTCTTGCGTGCCTTCACGTCTACAACTCAGAGGCGTTCGACCGCTTTATCCGCAGTCAGGATGCATACATCAATGATGATTGACCCCTTCGAAAGTCAAAAGATCGCAGCCTTCGTCAGCTCCTACACGGGACAGGCGTTCACTTTGCAGGAGCCGTCGAAGGCTGCGATCTTTTGATCTCTTCAGGCAGGCAAGCTGCGCAGGCGCTTGCCGATGACATCAAGTACATCGCAGCCATCACGCAACGGGATGGCGCACAGCAGGGCGAAGTCGCTGAGGATCACGGAGTCGCATTCGATCGAGCCGCGCATGCACATGTTTTCCAGCACCTGGACGACAGCGCGAATCCGGTAATTGGCGGCGTCCATGAGGATATCGAGGGGCACGTGGGTGTCGACGAACAGGCTGGGCATGTCGCTGCAATTGCCGGTGAGGGCCATGAAGCGGTTGTCGGGGTGAGGCGTGATTTTCTTGTAGGGCGGATCATGTTTTGTCGTTGTCATTCTTAGCATCCCTGAAGTTCTGAGTGGAGCCGCCATTGACCTTCCTACGGGTTTGGGTGGCAGCCATGTGCGGGAGTAGGAACTGAGAACTCCAAATCAGCCACGTCGAAACGTGTCCCGCACAAAGCCGCCGTCAACTTGTCATGAATACGCTTTGACCCTTGTATTCAGCCTGCGGCACTTATGCACTTCAGAGTTCGGGATCCTACCCCCTGCCACCGCTCTCGCGGCGACAACGAAAAGACTACCCCTGCAACTCAGCGCGCACCAGTTCATGAAAACCGCCGCGATTCGAAGGAAACGTCCGAAGCGTTTGCCCCGAAATTTCACTCTGTCTCTGCCAGCAAAAACTCCAGAAGCGCCGATCGTGACGAATCTTCCGACATCGATAATTTGAAAAACTGTCCGACTTTGCAGCGCAAAACAGCCTCGGGAAACGCCTCGAACATGGCAGGGTGTTCTTCGCTCAGCCATTGCAGAGCATTCACGATGCGTACGCTTGCATCAGTCTGCGCCAACACTGATTTCGGCACGTTCCACCACGGAAAAACCCGCCCCGAACCCAGCGCTCCACCGCCGATTGCAACGGCTTGGCCGTTGATCAAGCCTCGCGAAATTACCGGCAGCAATTGCGCAGGATCGACCTCGTCAGACTGCAAAAGAGGCAGCAAAAACCGCCCATCCCAGAAGCGGAAAAACACCGCTTTACCGTCCGGCATCAGCACTTGAGTCAGGCTGCGGAAGTGTTCGACCAGCACTTCAAGATCCGCCGAAGACACCGCCAGCCAACCCCAGTCCCGTGAGGCGGTTTCCGCTACCCAACGTAAAAACTCACTGTCTGCAGCGACAATTCCCACATAGGGCATTACCGCTTCCCAATCGGCATAAATGGTCTCGGCCCAAACCGGGTTCGCCGTGCCCTGCCAGACTTTGAACGCATCGGCGTCGCTGGCGCGGCTGAAAATTGCGAACAGTTGTTCTGACGCCAGCAGCGGCTGCCGCGCCAGCCAATCTTCGGCGGTTAATTGTTCAGGCTGCACAAACACCGTCCTTGCATCGCTCACACTCTTCGCAAAAAGGCGCATCACCTTTGAGACTCATGATTTGTGCGGCGGTGAGAATCGCCGCCGGCGCAGCGGCCAGTTTCTCGAGCAATCCCGGCACCACCGGTGCCGCACTCATTGCCGCCATCGGCGCGCCGCCCACCACAATCGGTACGCTGCTGAAAATTCCGCCGGGGCCGATATTGATCCACTGTCCGCCGGCCTGAATCGTTGCGCTCGCGCCGCCATCGATGACCACTTGCTGGCCAGCGCTGATATGGATCTGCGCCGAGGCGCTGGTGGCCTGGCTGTTTACCCGAACGTGCTGGTCGCCGAGCACGGACAAGTGATCATCCTGCCTGACCTCGGTCTGGCGCTGGCCGTGGGTGATGCGCTGTTCGTCGGCTTTGAGTTCATGCCGGGCGGAGCCGGTGACGATCACACTGCGCTGGTTGTCGACCTGCAGTTGCTGATCATTGAGCACATGCTGGGTCCAATTGCGCTGGGCACGCAGGTAGATTTCCTCGGCGCCTTTCTTATCTTCGATGCGCAGTTCGTTGTAACCGCCACCGCCGGGGCTGCTCTGGCTGCGGAAAACGCTGCGAGTCTTGTCTGCCGGCAGATCGAGCGGCACCGGTGTCGCGGCGTTGGGCAGGCAACCCATGACCAGCGGCTTGTCTGCATCGCCATCAATGAAACCGACCAGCACTTCCATGCCGACGCGCGGAATCAGCACGCCGCCGTAGTGATCGTGGGCCCAGCCGGTCGCGACGCGCAGCCAGCAACTGGAGTGCTCGTTCAGCTCGCCGTCGCGATCCCAGGCCAGTTGCACTTTGACCCGCCCGTATTCATCGCAATGGATCTCCAGGTCTTTCGGGCCGGTGACCACGGCGGGTTGGTAACCCGACACGCGCGGCTTTTCCGGGCCCAGCGCCGGACGAAAGAACACGTCCCACGGCGTGGCCACGAAGATATTGCGATAGCCCTGGAAGGATTCGCCATCGCTGGTCACCGACTCCTCCAATACCTGCGGCTGACGGCCACGGTGTTCGACGGCAGTGAGTAACCACAGATCATTCCAGTCGCTGCGCGGATGTTCGACAAGTTGCAGGAAATGTCCGCAGACCAGTGAGGACTGGTCGCTGCTGCCGTCGGCTCGCCGGTAATCGGCGACGTGCCGTTCAAGCGTTCGCCGCGCCAGATGCCTGCCGGTGTCGCGATCGTTGAATTGACCGGGGAAGTGGTAGTCCTCCAGCACTGGACGTTGCTCGCCGTCACTGCGGCTTTCCAGAGACAGGCGCGGTTTTTCGAAGTTGTAGTCACGTCGAGTGACAACGCTGGTGCGGGTTTCGACACGCACGTTGAAACGCTGAATCGCCGGCGCACCGCCCGACATGCCACTACCCGGCAAATATAGCGTCGGCTCGGCCAGCTTCGGAAACACGGTCTGGTCGTCGCCGAACACCAGCAGATGGCCTTCGGGGCTGTGTTGAAAGTGATAATGAATGCCGACTTCGGCACACAGACGCTGGATGAAGGCCAGATCGCTTTCCGCGTACTGCACGCAGTACTCGCGCTCCGGGTACTCGCTACCCAGGCGAAATTCAAAGGCATCGCGCAGGATCGAATGATCCTTGAGGATCTGCGTGACAATTTGCGGCACGCTTTGATGCTGAAAAATCCGCTGGTTGATGCGATGCCCCAGATACATCAGACGCGGAACGAGGCTGAGGTGATAGCGCGTCAGACGTTTCCCGGAATCGCCCTGCCCGACCTGATAAATCTGACCATGAAAACCGCAACCCTGAGCATCGAAACTCAGATACGCCTGACTGTGCAGCAGGCTTTCGAGATCCAGGTCCGGCCGCTCGCTGACCAGTTCGAGTTCGAAGCGAAAAGGCTGGCTGATGGCTTCCCTGCCCGAGAACTCAAGGACCTTGAGGTCATCCTGAGCGCCTTCGAGGGTCAACGTAAAACGCGGTTGATTGGCAGGGGCGAACATCCGATGTCTCTCTGCAGTGTGGGGCGGGCGATTCTGCGGGAGAGGCAAGGGGTGATGAACAGGTGCCCGGAAATTCAGATTTGCCCTACGCAGGTTGCTGAAAGCGCCTGAGAACGCGGTGCCTTCGACTACAGACAAATCCCCCAAACCCGTACACAGAACGAACTGTGGGCTTGCTCGCGAAGGCGCCGGGTCAGTCGATTGAGATGTCGCCTGATATGCCGCATTCGCGAGCAAGCCCGCTCCCACACTGGATTTGCAGCTTCGCCGAAAATCTACAGGCAATAAAAAACGGCCCGCCTCCGGTAGGAAACGGGCCGTTCTGATGTGAGCCGAAGCTCAGCGCATTATTTGTTCAGGTGGAAATCTTTTTCCGCTGCTTCGAAGCGCTGCACCATGCCAGCGGTCGGCGCGCCGAGCTTGCTGACGATGTAGATGGCCAGGCTGGCGAAGATGAAGCCAGGGATGATTTCGTACAGGCCAAGCAGTTCGAAATGCTTCCAGAGCACCACGGTAATCGCGCCGACCAGAATACCGGCCAGTGCACCGTTGCGGGTCATGTCTTTCCAGATGACCGAGATCAGCACAACCGGACCGAACGCAGCGCCGAAACCGGCCCAGGCGTAGGACACCAGGCCCAGTACGCGGTTATCCGGATTGGCAGCCATAGCGATGGCAATCAGTGCTACCAACAGCACCATCGCACGACCGACCCAGACCAGCTCCTGTTGCGAGGCGGACTTGCGCAGGAAGGCCTTGTAGAAGTCTTCGGTCAGGGCGCTCGAGCACACCAGCAACTGGCAGCTCAAGGTGCTCATTACCGCAGCCAGAATGGCCGACAGCAGCACACCGGCAACCCATGGGTTGAAGAGGAGTTTTGCCAGTTCGATGAACACCCGCTCAGGGTTTTCAGCGACCGGGCCGGCCACTTCCGGGTGCGCCGAGAAATAGGCGATACCGAAGAAGCCCACCGCCACGGTGCCGCCCAGGCACAGGATCATCCAGGTCATGGAAATGCGACGCGCCTTGGCGATCGACTTCACCGAATCCGCCGCCATGAAACGCGCGAGGATGTGCGGCTGACCGAAGTAGCCCAGCCCCCAACCCATCAGCGAAATGATGCCGATGAAAGTGGTGCCCTTGAGCATGTCGAAATTGCTCGGATCTTGCGCTTCGATGGCGAGGAATGTGGTATCGACGCCGCCAGTGGCCAGCAGGACGATGATCGGCGTAAGGATCAGCGCGAAGATCATCAGCGTGGCTTGTACGGTGTCGGTCCAGCTCACAGCCAGGAAACCACCGATAAAGGTGTAGGCAATCGTCGCCGCAGCACCGGCCCACAGCGCCGTTTCGTAGGTCATGCCGAACGTGCTTTCGAACAGGCGGGCACCCGCGACGATGCCGGATGCGCAGTAGATGGTGAAGAACACCAGAATCACGATCGCCGAGATGATTCGCAGCAGGCCGCTTTTGTCTTCAAAACGGCTGGCGAAGTAGTCCGGCAGGGTCAAGGCGTCGCCGTTGTGCTCGGTCTGTACGCGCAGACGACCGGCCACGAACAGCCAGTTCAGGTAGGCCCCGATGACCAGGCCAATGGCGATCCAGCTTTCGGAAAGACCGGACATGTAGATGGCGCCCGGCAGGCCCATCAGCAACCAGCCGCTCATGTCGGAGGCACCGGCAGACAGCGCGGTGACGACGCTGCCGAGGCTGCGACCGCCGAGAATATAGTCAGAAAGGTTGTTGGTGGAGCGATAGGCCATCAAGCCGATCAGCACCATTGCTGCGATGTAGATCACGAATGTGATCAGGGTTGGATTGCTTACGCTCATTGAGTTACGCCCTGGCTTTGTTTTTATGTAGCGGCGGTGGTGAACCGCTCGCAAACGACGACGTTTGGCAGACGATCCGGGATCCCGCGCATTTAAGACTGATGTTTCCCCAGGAAAGCCATCAGCCGGTACACCGGGTTATTCCCGGTTGCACCTTGGCGGCGAATGCTATGCAACAAAGCAAATAAGGTGCAACCAGTTTCGCGAGAATTAGTTGCACCCAGTCGGATTAATCGACGCTCACCGGGTTTTTGCTCCCTTTTAAGGCAGTCAGGGCTCTTTGCTAGAAGTGAAAGCACCAAGCAGAGGCAGTACTTTGGTCGCGGAAATTAATTCCTGACCCGTTGCGGATTTTTCCGACAAAAAAGGGTTGCACCCGGTTGCACCTCATTCAGCGCACGGCTAATCTTGCCGCCAGCTGATGCCACGCAACTGTGGCAACCATGAGGATAAAAATATGGCTACCACCACCCTTGGGGTCAAACTCGATGACCCGACCCGCGAGCGCCTGAAGGCTGCCGCAACCTCGATTGATCGCACGCCGCACTGGCTGATCAAACAGGCAATTTTCAATTACCTGGAAAAACTCGAGGGTGGTGCAACCCTGACCGAGTTGAACGGTTTGACCGCCAAAGACGCCGATGACGCTGGCGAAGTGCAGACCGATCACGCTCACCAATGCTTCCTCGAATTCGCTGAAAGCATCCTGCCGCAATCGGTTCTGCGTGCTTCGATCACCGCCGCCTACCGCCGCCCTGAGCCGGAAGTCGTGCCAATGCTAATCGAGCAGGCGCGCCTGCCGGCACCGATGGCCGAAGCCACCAACAAACTCGCCGCGACCATCGCCGAAAAACTGCGTAACCAGAAAAGTGCCGGTGGTCGTGCGGGCATTGTTCAGGGTCTGCTGCAGGAATTTTCTTTGTCGTCCCAGGAAGGTGTGGCGCTGATGTGCCTGGCCGAAGCGCTGCTGCGTATCCCCGACAAAGGCACACGCGATGCGCTGATCCGCGACAAGATCAGCACCGGCAACTGGCATCCACACCTGGGCAACAGTCCTTCGCTGTTCGTCAACGCCGCGACCTGGGGCCTGCTGCTGACCGGTAAACTGGTTTCCACCCACAACGAAGCCGGCCTGACTTCTTCGCTGAGCCGCATCATCGGCAAGAGCGGCGAGCCGATGATCCGCAAGGGCGTCGACATGGCCATGCGCCTGATGGGCGAGCAGTTCGTTACCGGCGAAACCATCGCCGAAGCGCTGGCCAACGCGAGCAAGTTCGAAACCAAGGGCTTCCGCTATTCGTACGACATGCTCGGTGAAGCGGCACTCACCGAAGTCGACGCGCAAAAATACCTGGCCTCGTACGAACAAGCCATCCACTCGATCGGCAAAGCGTCCCACGGTCGTGGGATTTATGAAGGCCCGGGCATTTCCATCAAGCTCTCGGCACTGCACCCGCGTTACAGCCGTGCTCAGTACGAGCGTGTAATGGACGAGCTGTACCCACGCCTGCTGTCGCTGACCCTGCTGGCCAAGCAATATGACATCGGCCTGAACATCGACGCCGAAGAAGCCGACCGCCTCGAGCTGTCGCTGGATCTGCTCGAGCGCCTGTGCTTCGAGCCGCAGCTGACCGGCTGGAACGGTATCGGTTTCGTTATCCAGGCTTACCAGAAGCGTTGCCCGTACGTGATCGACTACGTGATCGATCTGGCCCGCCGCAGCCGTCATCGCCTGATGATCCGCCTGGTGAAAGGCGCGTACTGGGACAGCGAAATCAAGCGCGCTCAGGTCGAAGGTCTGGAAGGCTATCCGGTCTACACCCGCAAGGTGTACACCGACGTTTCCTACATCGCTTGCGCACGCAAACTGCTCTCGGTGCCGGAAGTCATCTACCCGCAATTCGCCACGCATAACGCCCACACTCTGTCGGCGATTTATCACATTGCCGGTCAGAACTATTACCCCGGCCAGTACGAATTCCAGTGCCTGCACGGCATGGGCGAGCCGCTTTACGAACAAGTGGTTGGCAAGGTTTCCGAGGGCAAGCTGAACCGTCCGTGCCGCGTTTACGCTCCGGTCGGCACCCACGAAACCCTGCTGGCGTACCTCGTGCGTCGTCTACTGGAAAACGGCGCCAACACCTCGTTCGTCAACCGCATCGCCGACCAGTCGATTTCGATTCAGGAACTGGTCGCCGATCCGGTGGCGCAAATCGAGCAGATGGCCACCATGGAAGGCGGTTTCGGTCTGCCGCACCCGCGCATTCCGCTGCCGCGTGATCTGTACGGTGCCGAGCGCGCCAACTCCAGCGGCATTGACATGGCCAACGAACATCGTCTGGCCTCGCTGTCCTGCGCCTTGCTCGCCACCGCGCACAATGACTGGAAAGCCGCGCCGATGCTCGGCTGCGCGTCCAGCAACGAAACGCCGGCAGCAGTGCTGAACCCGTCCGATCACCGCGATGTGGTCGGTCACGTTCAGGAAGCCACCGTCGAGGACGTCGACAACGCCATTCAATGCGCGCTGAACGCCGCGCCGATCTGGCAGGCCACCCCGCCGGCCGAGCGCGCGGCGATTCTGGAACGTGCTGCAGATTTGATGGAAGGCGAGATCCAGCCGCTGATGGGCCTGTTGGCGCGCGAAGCCGGCAAGACCTACGCCAACGCCATCGCCGAAGTCCGCGAAGCGGTCGACTTCCTGCGTTATTACGCGGTGCAGGCACGCAACGATTTCAGCAATGATGCCCACCGCCCACTCGGTCCGGTCGTATGCATCAGCCCGTGGAACTTCCCGCTGGCGATCTTCAGCGGCCAGGTCGCTGCGGCACTGGCCGCCGGTAACCCGGTGCTGGCCAAACCGGCCGAACAAACTCCGCTGGTCGCCGCTCAAGCCGTGCGCTTGATGCTCGAAGCCGGCATCCCGGAAGGCGTGCTGCAACTGCTGCCGGGGCGCGGTGAAACGGTCGGCGCCGGTCTGGTCGGTGACGAACGCGTAAAAGGCGTGATGTTCACCGGTTCCACCGAAGTCGCGCGCTTGCTGCAACGCAACATCGCCGGGCGTCTCGACAGCCAGGGCCGCCCGATCCCGCTGATCGCCGAAACCGGTGGCCAGAACGCGATGATCGTCGACTCCTCGGCACTGACCGAACAAGTGGTGATCGACGTAGTGTCGTCGGCCTTCGACAGCGCCGGTCAGCGTTGCTCAGCACTGCGGGTACTGTGCCTGCAGGAAGATTCTGCCGATCGCGTCATCGAAATGCTCAAAGGTGCGATGGCCGAAAGCCGTCTCGGCAATCCGGAGCGTCTGTCCGTGGACATCGGCCCGGTGATCGACGCCGAAGCCAAGGCCGGCATCGACAAGCACATCCAGGGCATGCGCGACAAAGGCCGCAACGTTTACCAAGTGGCAATTGCCGACAGCGAAGAGGTCAAGCGCGGCACCTTCGTCATGCCGACTCTGATCGAACTGGAAAGCTTCGACGAACTGCAACGCGAGATCTTCGGCCCAGTGCTGCACGTGGTGCGCTACAAGCGCAAAGAGCTGGATCAACTGATCGGCCAGATCAACGCCTCCGGTTACGGCCTGACGCTGGGCGTGCACACGCGCATCGACGAGACCATCGCCAAGGTGATCGACAACGTCAACGCCGGTAACGTCTACGTCAACCGCAACATCGTCGGTGCCGTGGTCGGCGTGCAGCCATTTGGCGGCGAAGGCCTGTCGGGTACTGGGCCGAAAGCCGGTGGCCCGCTGTATCTGTACCGCTTGCTGTCGACGCGTCCTACCGACGCCATCGAACAATCCTTCGCTCGCGGTGACGCCGTTATCGCCCCGGACGTTCGTCTGCGCGACGCCATGAGCAAACCGCTGAACGCGCTGAAAGCCTGGGCTGAAAGCAACAAGTACGCCGACCTGAGCACCCTGTGCGTGCAGTACGCGGCGCAATCGCAGAGCGGCATCACCCGCGTACTGGCAGGCCCGACCGGCGAGAAAAACAGCTACGCCATCCTGCCGCGCGAACACGTGCTGTGCCTGGCGGAAGTTGAAGGTGACTTGCTGACGCAACTGGCGGCGGTGCTGGCGGTGGGCGGTTCGGCTGTATGGCCGGAGTCGGACATCAGCAAGGCATTGTTCGCACGTCTGCCGAAGGACATTCAGGCGCGGATCAAGTTGGTAGCTGACTGGAATAAAGATGAAGTGGTGTTTGATGCGGTTCTGCATCACGGCCATTCCGACCAGTTGCGCGGCGTTTGCCAACAGATTGCCAAGCGTGCCGGCGCGATCGTTGGCGTTCAGGGCTTGTCCCAGGGCGAAACCAACATTGCGCTGGAACGCCTGGTAATTGAGCGGGCATTGAGCGTCAACACCGCTGCGGCGGGGGGTAATGCCAGCTTGATGACGATCGGTTAAACCGCTGTAAATTCAGGCGACTGCAATGGTCGCCTGGCTCGCTCCCACAGAAGATCAAAGATCGCAGCCTTCGGCAGCTCCTACAGGGAACGCATTCCAAATGCAGGAGCTGCCGAAGGCTGCGATCTTTTGCTTCTGCATCACTCTCATCAATCATCCTATCCAGCCTCTATTCCCCCACCTTAGACTCGGCCCAACCTCAATTCACAGGTAAGCCGCCATGTCCGAGACGCTGCTCAGTTCCCGCAATCTGGCTTTCGAGCTGTACGAAGTCCTTGATGCCGAGGGCCTGACCCGGCGAGAGCGTTTTGCCGAGCACAATCGCGAGACCTTCGACGCTGCCATCGGCACCGCGCGCAACATCGCCGAAAAGTATTTTGCCCCGCACAACCGCAAGGGCGATGAAAACGAGCCGCGCTATGAAGACGGCCAGGCGATTCTTATTCCCGAAGTGAAACCGGCGGTGGATGCCTTTCTCGAGGCCGGTTTTCTCAACGCCGCACGCAGTTTTGAAGCTGGCGGCATGCAACTGCCGACGCTCCTGTCGCAAGCCTGCTTCGCGCATTTCCAGTCGGCTAACGCCGCGTCGACCTCGTACCCATTCCTGACCATGGGTGCGGCGAACCTGATCGAGAGCTTCGGCAGCGAAGAGCAGAAGCAGCGGTTTCTGCAACCGATGATCGACGGGCGCTTCTTCGGCACCATGGCCCTGACCGAGCCGCACGCCGGTTCGTCGCTGTCGGATATTCGTACCCGCGCCGAGCCTGCGTCCGACGGCACTTACCGCCTCAAGGGCAACAAGATCTTCATCTCCGGCGGTGATCACCCGCTCTCGGAAAACATCGTGCACATGGTGCTGGCGAAACTGCCGGATGCGCCGCCGGGAGTGAAAGGTATTTCGCTGTTCATCGTGCCGAAGTTTCTGGTCAACGACGACGGCAGCCTCGGCCAGCGCAACGACGTGTTGCTCGCCGGGTTGTTTCACAAGATGGGCTGGCGCGGCACGACGTCGACGGCACTGAATTTTGGCGATAACGGCGAGTGCGTCGGCTATCTGGTGGGCAAGCCGCACCATGGTTTGAGCTACATGTTCCAGATGATGAATGAGGCGCGAATCGGCGTCGGCATGGGTGCGGTGATGCTCGGTTATGCCGGTTACCTGTATTCGCTGGACTATGCGCGCGAGCGGCCGCAGGGGCGGGTGCCGGACAGCAAGGATCCGACCACCGCGCCGGTGGCGATCATCCAGCACGCGGACGTCAGACGCATGCTGCTGACGCAGAAATCCTACGTCGAAGGCGCATTTGACCTCGGCCTGTATGCCGCGCGGTTGTTCGATGACACCACCACGCTGCAAACCGAAGCCGAGCGTAAGCAGGCGCACGAGTTGCTGGACCTGCTGACGCCGATCGTCAAATCCTGGCCATCGGAGTTTTGCCTGAAGGCCAACGAACTGGCGATCCAGATTCTTGGCGGTCACGGTTACACGCGCGAATACCCGGTGGAGCAGTACTACCGTGACAACCGCCTGAACCCGATCCACGAAGGCACCCACGGCATTCAGTCGCTGGATCTGCTTGGCCGCAAACTGGCGCAGAACGGTGGCGCTGGGCTGAAGCAATTGATCCGCCTGATCGCCAACACCGCTGAACGCGCCGCTGCGTACGATTCGCTGACCGCACTGCGGGAACCGCTGGAGAAACTCGTTGCCCGCCTGCAAACCGTGACCATCGGCCTGCTGACCGATCTGGCGCAGGGCAAGGTCAACAGCAGTCTGGCGAACTCGGCGCTGTACCTGAAAGTGTTTGGCCACGCGGTGATCGGCTGGCGCTGGCTGGAGCAAGCGATTCGCGCCGAGGAAGGCCTGGCCAACGGGAATGCGGCGGATGTCGACTTCTACAAGGGCAAGTTGCAGGCAGCGCGATATTTCCTGACGTGGGAAGTGCCGGGTTGCCAGCATGAGCTGGACTTGCTGGAGGCGCGGGATGATACGTGTCTGGCGATGCGGGACGCGTGGTTCTAAAAGCAAAAGATCGCAGCCTTCGGCAGCTCCTGCAGAAAACGCATTCCAATGTAGGAGCTGCCGAAGGCTGCGATCTTTAGATCTTGATCCTTTAGCTCAACTTGAACCCACCCATCTGCCGCGCCAGATCATCCGCCAGCTTCTGCAACATCTGACAATCCTCACGACAGGCACGAACTTCGCCCGCCGTCGCCCGCGCCAGATCGGAAATGCCCTGCACATTGCGATTGATCTCTTCGGTCACCGCCGACTGTTCTTCCGTCGCCGTCGCTACTTGATGATTCATGTCACTGATGCGCTCGACCTGCCCGGTAATCGCCGTCAACGACGCCCCGGTGCGCTGGCTCGATTCAACCCCGGTGCCCGTCGCGGCCTGACCGGTGCGCATCGACGACACGGCATTTTCCGCGCCTTGCTTGAGACTGCCGATCATCAGTTGGATTTCGTCGGTCGATGCCTGGGTTCTGCGTGCCAGGGTGCGCACTTCATCGGCGACCACGGCAAAGCCACGGCCCATATCGCCGGCGCGGGCGGCTTCGATGGCGGCGTTGAGTGCGAGCAGATTGGTCTGCTCGGAAACGCCACGAATCACCGCCAGCACCGAATCGATCGATGCCACTTGCTGCGCCAGCTCAGCCACCGCCCCCGCCGCCACGCCGATTTCATCGGACATGCTTTCGATATGGCGGATCGAGCCACCGACCACTTCCCGCGCCTGCAGCGCTTCATCACGTGCAGTTTGCGAAGCGAGCGCGGCGTTGCCGGCGTTCTGCGCGATTTCCTGCACGGTCAGGCCCATTTCGTGGACAGCCGTGGCGACCATGTCGGTCATTTCCTGCTGCCGACCGGAACGATCGGCGGTGTTGTCCACCACCGTCGCCACTTGCCCCACCGCCATGCGTAAACGCTCGCTGGTGGTCAGCACTTCGCCGATCATCGCGCGCTGGCTGTCGAGGAACCGGTTGAACCCTCGAGCCAGGTCACCCAACTCATCGGCGCGACTGGAATCTAACCGGTGGGTCAAATCTCCCCCACCGCTACCGATGGCCACCAGCGCTCGTGTTACTTGTCGGATCGGTCGCACCAGCCCTTGCGCCAGCCACACCACCAATGCCAGGCAAACCAATGCCACCACCAGGCCGATGCCGCCACTCATCCATATCGCTTGGCGCGCTTCGGCGTAGATCTGCGACTGCGGCACTTCGGCCACCAATGTCCAGCCGAGATCGCGCAACGGCAGACTGAAGGCGAGAAAATCTTCACCCTCGCGCTGAAAGCTGCTGTTGACTGCAGTCTTATGCCCCATCACCGCTTGCGCCGCGTTGGCGCCGATCTGCTCGGTCAAGGTGCGTTTGCCGCTGAACTGCGCTTGCGGATGCACCTGAATCAAACCGTCGGAACGCACGAGATAGACCTTGCCGCGCTCACCGAAGCTGAAATTGTGAATCAACTCGGAAAGCTCTTTCATGCTCAGCCCGAGCCCGGCAACGCCAACCACTTTGCCGGCCTGCTCGACCTTCAGATCGATGAACAGGGCCAGCTCGCCAGTGGCGCCGTCGTTGTCGATATTCAGCGTGCGCGGCTGATTGCTGTCGAGAAAGGAATAGAACCAGGCATCGGCCGGTTTCGAGCGACTGAGGGTGCGATCCAGGCCTTTTTCGGTGATGTAGTGGTTGGATTCGGTGCCGATGATCAGCGCCGTGAAGGCCTTGTGTTCGGCGCGGATACCTTCCAGATACTGCGCAAATAGCGCAGTTTTGCTGCTGTCTTCGCCCGTCGCCAGCCAGTCACGCACCATGGTGTTGCTGGCGATGTCCTTGGCGGCGGTGAGTGGCTGGACGAGGATGCGCTCGATATCGTTGCGCGTCGCTTCGATGCTCGACGGCAGCGCTTGCTCGACCAGATAGTTCTGCGCGAGGCGGTTGACCACCAGGGTATAAATGCCAACCACAATCACGATGCTGATCAGCAGGGCCGTGCCCATGCCGAGAATCAACTGCCACTGAATACTGCGTCGCCACCACTGCATGGAGCACCCCCAGGGAATAAGTGGCCGAAACACTGCAACAGCCGTGCCGATTGTATACAAGCCAACCGACAATCTATTCCCTGGTTGTGCGCAACCGCATCAGCCCTGACTGATGGTCTTGGTGATGGTCTCGACCGTGGCGCTGACTTGCTCTTGATAACGCTCGAGTTCTTCTTCGTGCTGCTTCTTCATTTCAATCTGCTGCGAGCACAGATTCATCGCTGCCAGCACCAGCAAGCGGTCGCCGATCAGCGTCGGGTATTTGCGCTTGGTGTCCTCCAGCGCTGCCTTGAGCATCATCGCCGCGTCCAGCAGGGTCTGTTCTTCCCCGGCCGGTGCCTTGATCGAATAGTCCTCACCAAGAATGGAGATGACTTTTACCCCCGCTGTGCCGTGGTTCATGCGCTGACCGGACCGGCGTTGACGCGATCAACCAGCGCCTGGATGCGAGCGGCGGTGGCGCCGTGTTTTTCTTCCTGCTCCATCAGGTTCAGTTGCAGGTTTTCGTTTTCATCCTTGGCCTGGGCCAGTTCCGTGGACAGGGTCTGGTTGGTCTGCAGCAAGGTCTGGTTCTGTTGCACCAGATCGCTGACGAGCTGTTCCAATTGGCTGAGGGATGCTTCCAACATTTTGATCTTCCAAGCGTTTTTCAAAGGGCGCGTACGATAAAGAAAAGTCACCACGGATGCCAGGGTTAAACCGGCGCAAGGCCTTGATTTACCTGGGTGGCGAAGCTTCTCGCGAGTTTAAAAGACTGTGAATGGTCGATCTGGTTCCTGCACTTCGTCGCACAGAGCTGTCTGCGACAAATACGCACACCACCTCAAGACTTTAGTCGTATGACCGATAAGTCACCCATACAGCAGTCTCAGCCCGCATGGATGCGGCCCTTTTCGGTATCCGCCCATGTCCCTTCGCAATATGAATATCGCCCCACGGGCGTTCACCGGTTTCGCCCTGATTGGCGGCCTGATGTTGATTCTCGGCGTGTTTGCGCTGAACCAGATGAGCAAGATCCGCGCGGCCGGTGAAGACATCGCCACCGCCAGCGTGCCATCGATCAAGGCCCTCGACGAATTCACCCAGTTGACCCTGCGTCTGCGCGTGCTGTCCTATCGCCTGTTGATCAACCGCGAACCCGATGTGCAGCAGAAAACCATCGAACTGTTCGACCTGCGCAACCGCCAGATCGCCGATGCGCAACGCGCTTACGAGCCATTGATCGAAGGCCCGCAGGAACGCGCGGCGTACGATCAGTACGTGCAGTTGCTGGCGCAATACCGTCAGCTTGAAGAGCGCATGAAAACCTTGTCGCGCAACAATCAGATCGATGAATTGCGGCAGATGCTCAACAGCGATTTGCTGAGCAACTCGGAGGCGGTGAACACCGCACTGGCACGCTTGCTGGAGATCAACACCCAGCAGATCGCCGAGACCGATCAGGGCGCCACAGACCAGTACTCGATGTCGTTCAACCTTGTAGTGACACTGCTGGTGATCGCCAGCGGCCTGACCCTGCTGTTCGCCTGGCTGCTGACCGTGAGCATCACCAAGCCGATTTCCAAGGCACTGGAGGCTGCGGAAACCATCGCCGAAGGCAACCTGACCCAGCCGATCCATGTCGATGGCGAAGATGAAGCCGGGCGCCTGCTGGCCGCGATGGCCAAGATGCAATCGAAGCTGCGCGACACTCTGCAGCGCATCTCCGGTTCGGCCACGCAACTGGCCTCCGCCGCTGAAGAACTCAACAGCGTCACCGACGAAAGTGCTCGCGGCCTGACCCAGCAGAACAACGAAATCGAACAGGCCGCCACGGCGGTCAACGAGATGACCAGTGCCGTCGAAGAAGTCGCGCGCAACGCGGTCAGCACCTCGGAAGCCTCGAAAAACGCCACCACTTCGGCGGGCGACGGTCGTGATCTGGTGCAGGAAACCGTCAGCGCCATCGAACGCATGAGCGCTGATGTACAGAGCACCGCGTCCTTGATCGGCGATCTGGCCAATGAATCGCGCGATATCGGCAAGGTGCTCGACGTGATCCGTGGCCTCGCCGACCAGACCAACCTGCTGGCATTGAACGCAGCGATCGAAGCGGCCCGTGCCGGTGAGGCCGGTCGTGGTTTCGCCGTGGTGGCGGACGAAGTGCGTGCCCTGGCCCATCGCACCCAGCAGTCGACCAGCGAAATCGAACGCATGATCGGCAGCATCCAGAGCGGCACCGAACACGCCGTGGATTCGATGCGCAACAGCACCGAACGTGCCGAATCGACGCTGAACATCGCCCGTGGTGCCGGGATGTCGCTGGACACCATCAACAGCGCCATCGTCGAAATCAACGAGCGCAATCTGGTCATCGCCAGCGCGGCGGAAGAGCAGGCGCAGGTGGCGCGCGAGGTTGATCGCAATCTGGTCAACATCCGCGATCTGTCGGTGCAATCGGCGACCGGGGCGAACCAGACCAGCGCGGCGAGCAACGAGCTGTCGCGCCTGGCGCTGGATCTGAACAACATGGTTGGGCGGTTCAGCCTCTAACCTGATCCTTGATCGTTCCCACGCTCCGCGTGGGAACGATCACCGACCGCAAAAGCTTTTTGACAGCATCACATTTCAACAGGTTAGAATCGCTGGCACGCAGACTGCATGGTCAGTTTGTGCCTCGTCTTTACGCTTCTGGAGTACTGCCTTTGAATGCGACGACCATCAACAGCCTGTTCTTGATCGGCGCGTTGCTGGTAGGCGCAAGCATTCTTGTCAGCTCCCTGTCTTCACGTCTCGGCATTCCTATTCTGGTCATCATTCTCGCGGTCGGCATGGCTGCCGGGGTCGATGGTGGCGGGATCATTTTCGATAATTACCCGACGGCCTATCTGGTCGGTAACCTCGCCCTGGCGGTGATTTTGCTCGACGGCGGTTTGCGCACGCGTGTGTCGAGTTTCCGCGTGGCCTTGTGGCCGGCGTTGTCGCTGGCCACGGTCGGCGTGTTGATCACCACCGGGCTGACCGGCATGGCTGCTGCCTGGCTGTTCGACCTCAATCTGATTCAGGGCCTGCTGATCGGCGCCATCGTCGGTTCGACCGACGCCGCTGCGGTGTTCTCGCTGCTCGGCGGTAAAGGCCTGAATGAGCGGGTCAGCGCCAGTCTGGAAATCGAATCCGGCAGCAATGACCCGATGGCGGTGTTTCTCACCGTCACCCTGATCGACATGCTCGCCAGCGGCGAAACCGGTCTGCACTGGAGTCTGCTGACTCACCTGATTCGCGAGTTCGGCATCGGTGGTGTGATCGGTCTGGGCGGCGGCTGGGTGATGCTGCAACTGGTCAACCGCATCAATCTCGCCGCCGGGCTCTATCCGATCCTGATCATCGCCGGCGGTCTGGTGGTGTTCGCGCTGACCAACGCCTTGCATGGCAGCGGCTTCCTCGCCGTGTACCTGTGCGGTCTGGTGATCGGCAACCGCCCGGTGCGCAGCCGCCACGGCATTCTGCACATGCTTGACGGTATGGCGTGGCTGGCGCAGATCGGCATGTTTCTGGTGCTGGGCCTGCTGGTCACGCCTCATGATCTGCTGCCGATCGCCCTGCCCGCTTTGGGTCTGGCGCTGTGGATGATTTTGTTCGCGCGGCCGCTGTCAGTGATGGTCGGCCTGCTGCCGTTCAAGGCCTTCCACGGTCGCGAAAAAGCCTTTATTTCGTGGGTGGGTCTGCGCGGCGCGGTGCCGATCATTCTGGCGGTGTTCCCGCTGATGGCCGGCCTGCCGCAAGCGCAGCTCTACTTCAATCTCGCATTCTTCATCGTTCTGGTGTCGCTGTTGGTGCAGGGCACGAGCCTGCCGTGGGTGGCCAAGTTGCTCAAAGTGACGGTACCGCCCGAGCCAGCGCCGATTTCCCGGGCGGCGCTGGAAGTGCACGTGACCAGCGAGTGGGAGTTGTTCGTTTACAAGCTCGGCGCCGAGAAATGGTGCATCGGCTCGCCGCTGCGTGAATTGAAAATGCCCGAAGGCACGCGCATCGCAGCCCTGTTTCGCGGCCAACAACTGCTCCATCCGTCGGGTAGTACGGTGCTGGAAGTCGATGATTTGCTGTGTGTTATTGGCCACGAACACAACTTGCCGGCCCTCGGCAAACTGTTCAGCCAGGCACCGCAACGCGGCCTCGATCTGCGTTTCTTCGGCGACTTCGTGCTCGAAGGAGACGCCCAGCTTAAAGCGGTTGCAGCGCTGTATGGCTTGCCGGCCGAAGGCATCGATCCGGACATGACCCTGGGCGCGTTCATCGCGCAAAAAGTGGGGGGCGCACCCATCGTCGGCGACCAGGTGGAATGGAACAACACCCACTGGACAGTCGCGGTCATGGACGGGAACAAGATCGGCAAAGTGGGCGTCAGATTCCCCGAAGGAAGTCGCCCGGGCCCCGGACTCTTCCTCTAAACTGCCTCCACTCTCACTTGCTTGACCGGTCTCTATGCCTACCCTGCGCTCCTTTTTCGCCGCGGCCCTGCTGGGCCTCAGTCTCGTTGTCGGCCCGCTGCATGCTGCCGAACCACCGTCCAGCGACGCCGTGCAGGCCAGCCTCGACAAGTTGGCCGACAGCAAATTGCCGGACGCCGACAAGAAGACCTTGCAGACCGTTCTGCAGAACACGCTCAATCAGCTGAACAACCAGCGTGATTACGAGCAAAAGCTGATCGACCTCAAGCGTCAGCTGGCCAACGCGCCCAAGCAGACGATTGAAAACACCCGCGAACTCAGCCGTCTCAAGGCTACCGCGCCGGTGCCAGTGGCACAGCGTTTTCCCAAGGAGTCGATCCAGCAACTGGAGCAGATCCTCACCGATCGCTCGACCCAGCAGAGCGACCTGCAAAAAGCTTTGGCCGAAGCCAACAGCCTGATCATCACCGCGCAGACTCGCCCCGAACGCGCTCAGGCAGAGATTTCCGCCAGCCAGACGCGCATCCAGCAGATCAATACCATTCTCAAGTCCGGCAAGGACACGGGCAAAACGGTCACCGCCGAACAGCGCGACCAGTTGAACGCCGAGCTGGCCGCACTCAATGCGCTGATTCCGCTGCGCCGTCAGGAACTGGCCGGCAACACGCAGCTGCAGGATCTGGGCAACGCCCAGCACGATTTGCTCTCGGAGAAATCCGATCGCCTCGACCGCGAGATCCAGGAACTGCAAACCCTGATCAACCAGAAGCGTCTGGCGCAGTCGCAGGAAACCGTGACCCAGCAATCGATCGAAGCGCAGAAGGCCGGCGGCAGCAGCCTGCTGGCGAGCGAGAGCGCCACCAACCTCAAGCTTTCCGACTATTTGCTCAAGAGCACCGACCGTCTCAACGAAGTCACTCAGCAGAACCTGCAGACCAAACAGCAACTCGACACCCTGACCCAGAGCGATTCGGCGCTGGACGAACAGATCAATGTGCTCAAGGGCAGCCTGCTGCTGTCGAAAATTCTCTACAAGCAGAAGCAGGCTCTGCCGCACCTCAAGGTCGACCGCGACCTCGCCGACCAGATTGCCGATATTCGCCTCTATCAGTTCGATGTCAGTCAGCAACGCGAGCTGCTGAGCAATCCGGCGACCTACGTCGACAACTTGCTGGCCACGCAGCCGCCGGAGCAGGTCACCCCGCAGCTGCGCAAGAGCCTGCTCGATCTGGCCAACACCCGCACCGATTTGCTCGAGCGGCTGAACCGCGAGTTGAGCGCGATGCTCAATGAGTCGATCACCCTGCAGCTCAACCAGAAACAACTGCTGAGCACCGCGCAAAGCCTGCGCGCAACCCTCGACGAACAGATGTTCTGGATCCCCAGCAACAAGCCACTGGATGTGGAATGGATGCGCGGCGTGCCAGAGCGCCTCGAGCGGCAGGTCAACACGTTACCTTGGGCGTCGAGCCTGAGCGAACTGACGGACGGCCTGACCCAGCGCCCGCTGCTGTTCCTGCCTCTGGCGCTGCTGATCGGTGCCCTGTTGTGGCGCCGCAAAGCGCTGTACGGACGCCTCAACAAGGTTCACCAGGACATCGGCCACTTCAAGCGCGACAGCCAATGGCACACGCCGCAGGCCATTCTGATCAATATTTTGCTGGCGATGCCGGTGGCGCTGGGTCTGGCGCTGTGCGGTCTGGCCTTGCAGATCGATGCACGCGGGCAGAACGCCAACATGGGCGCGGCACTGTTGCAGATGGGCCAGGCCTGGCTGGTGTTCTACACCGCGTACCGGATTCTCGCGCCGGGTGGCGTGGCGGAATTGCACTTCCGCTGGGAGAAACCGCAGGTCGAGTTCCTTCAGGGCTGGGTGCGTCGGTTGGGTCTTGTGGTCATGGCACTGGTGGCCGTGGTGGCCGTCGCCGAGCTGCAGCCGGCGGCGCTGGCCGATGACGTGCTCGGCATGCCGGTGGTGCTGACCTGCTACGCCTTGATGGCGTGGCTGCTCAGTCGCCTGCTGATCAGCAGCCCGACACACCAGAATGCCTCGCTGTTTCGTAAAGCCGTCGGGGTGATGTTCACCCTGTTGCCGATCGCCCTGTTTGTCGCGGTGTGCTTCGGCTACTACTACACGGCGCTGAAACTCAGCGATCGCTTGATCAATACCCTGTACCTGCTGATGTTCTGGCTGGTGATCGAGGCCACTTTCGTGCGGGGCCTGAGCGTTGCGGCGCGGCGCCTGGCTTACCAGCGCGCGCTGGCGAAACGGCAAGCGGCAAAAGAGGCCGGTGACGGCGAAGCGGTGATCGAAGAGCCGACGCTGGACATCGAAAAGGTCAACGAACAGTCCCTGCGCCTGATCCGCCTGGCCTTGCTCGGCGGTTTCATCGCGGCGCTGTACTGGGTCTGGTCGGACCTGATCTCGGTGTTTTCGTACCTGGACAACATCACCCTCTACGAATACACCAGCGGCACTGGCGCCAACATGAGCATGGTGCCGATCAGCATCGGCGACATGCTCGGCGCGCTGATCATCATCGGCATCACCTTCGCGCTGGCGCGCAATTTGCCCGGCCTGCTCGAAGTGTTCGTGCTGTCCAAGCTCAATCTGGCTCAGGGCAGTGCTTACGCAACGACAACACTGCTGTCCTATGTGATTGCCGGCGTCGGCTTCGTCACCACCCTGTCGACCCTCGGCGTCAGCTGGGACAAGTTGCAATGGCTGGTGGCGGCGCTGTCGGTGGGCCTCGGTTTCGGTATGCAGGAGATCTTCGCCAACTTCATCTCCGGCATCATGATCCTCTTCGAACGCCCGGTGCGGATCGGCGACACCATCACCATCGGCAACCTCTCGGGCACGGTGAGCAAGATCCGCATCCGCGCCACGACCATCACCGACTTCGACCGCAAGGACATCATTGTCCCGAACAAGACGTTCATTACCGGGCAACTGATCAACTGGTCGCTGACCGACACCATCACCCGCGTCACGCTGAAACTGGGCGTTGATTACGGCTCGGATCTGGACCTGGTCAAGGAACTGTTGCTCAAGGCTGCTCGGGAGAACCCGCGTGTGCTGAAGGAACCGGAGCCGCACGTGTACTTCCTCAATTTCGGCGAAAGCACCCTCGATCACGAGCTGCGCATGCATGTGCGCGATCTCGGCGACCGCAACCCGGTGCTCGATGAGGTCAACCGCTTCATCAACCGCGAGTTCAAGAAGCAGCACATCAACATCTCGTTCCGGCAAATGGAGGTTTATCTGAAGAACCTGCATGGTCAGGAATACAAGATGGTGCCCGTGGAACCCGAGAACAAAACCATCGTGCCGGTCGTCGACGGGCAGAAACCGTTGCCGGAACCGCCACCGAGCAAACTCGACTAACCGACATGGTCCCAGCAGAATGCTCGGACATTCTGCTGGAGCCGGCCCGTGAAAGCCCTCGACGAACTGACTTTCGACAACCGCTTCGCCCGCCTGGGCGACGCGTTCTCCGTTCACGTACTGCCCGAGCCGATCGATAATCCAGGGCTGGTAGTGGCCAGCCCGGCCGCACTGGCCCTGCTCGACCTGGACCCGGCGACTGCCGAAACTCAAGAGTTTGTCGAACTGTTCGGCGGCCACACGCTGTGGGCCGATGCGGAGCCACGGGCGATGGTGTACTCCGGCCACCAGTTCGGCGGCTATACGCCGCAACTGGGCGACGGTCGTGGTTTGCTGCTCGGCGAGGTCTACAACAACGTCGGCGAACATTGGGACCTGCACCTCAAGGGCGCCGGGCAGACGCCGTTTTCGCGCATGGGCGATGGTCGTGCGGTGTTGCGCTCTTCGATCCGCGAATTTCTAGCTTCCGAAGCCCTCTATGCGCTGAACATTCCTTCCTCACGCGCAGCCTGCGTGATCGGCTCCGACACACCAGTCTGGCGGGAAAAACAGGAGCGCGCGGCGATGGTGCTGCGCCTGGCGCCGAGTCATATCCGCTTCGGCCACTTCGAATATTTCTATTACACCAAGCGCCCCGAACAGCAAAAGCAGCTCGGCGAGCATGTCCTGGCGATGCATTTCCCCGAATGCCTGGAACAACCGGAACCGTATCTGGCGATGTTCCGCGAGGTCGTCGAACGCAACGCCGAACTGATCGCCAAATGGCAGGCCTACGGCTTCTGTCACGGCGTGATGAACACCGACAACATGTCGATCCTCGGCATCACCTTCGACTTCGGCCCGTTCGCCTTCCTCGACGATTTCGACGCCAACTTCATCTGCAACCACTCCGATGATCAGGGCCGTTACTCGTTCAGCAATCAGGTGCCGGTCGGCCAGTGGAACCTCAGCGCCCTCGCCCAGGCACTGACCCCGTTCATCAGCGTCGAAGCCCTGCGCGAAACCCTCGGCTTGTACCTGCCGCTGTTCCAGGCGCATTACCTCGACCTGATGCGCCGCCGTTTCGGCTTCACTACTGCCGAAGACGACGACCAGCAATTGCTGGAAAACCTGCTGCAACTGATGCAGAACAGCGGCGTCGACTACACACTGTTCTTCCGCCGCCTCGGTGAAGAGTCAGCCGAACAGGCCGTGGCTCGCTTGCGTGATGACTTTGTCGATATCAAGGGTTTCGATGCCTGGGGCGAACGCTACGTCGCCCGCGTCGCTCGCGATGGCGATACCGATCAAGAGCAGCGCCGCGCGCGGATGCACGCGGTCAATCCGCTGTACATCCTGCGCAACTATCTGGCGCAAAAAGCCATTGATGCGGCAGAGCAAGGCGATTATTCCGAGGTGCGCCGGCTGCACTCGGTGCTGAGCAAACCGTTCGAAGAGCAGCCGGGAATGGAAGGTTATGCCGAGCGGCCGCCAGAGTGGGGCAAGCATCTGGAGATCAGTTGTTCGTCGTGAGCCCCCAGCGCGCGAACTTGATAAACAGCTCGTGCGGCTCCAGATAGGTCGCACGAACCGCTGAATTTCAATGAGCCGAATATGACCACCCCACTCCTCATCCCCTGCCCCACCTGCAACGGCCTCAACCGCATCCCCGCCGAGCGCCTGGCTGACCAGCCCAAATGCGGGCGCTGCAAGTCTGCGGTGCTGTTGAGCAAACCGTTCGAACTCAAGCAAGGCGATTACACCAGTCAGATCAAGGGCGATCTGCCGTTACTGGTGGATGTCTGGGCGCACTGGTGCGGGCCGTGCAAGTCGTTTGCGCCGGTGTTCGAACAGGCTGCAGCGCAATTGGCGGGCAAGTGTCGGCTGGCCAAGCTCGACAGCGAAGCGAACCAGCAGCTGTCGGCGCAGTTGGGGATTCGCTCGATTCCGAGTCTGATTCTGTTTAAAAACGGCAGGGAAGTGGCGCGCCAGAGTGGTGCATTTCCATTGCCGCAATTGATGGCGTGGCTGCGTAGCCAAGGGATCTGACCCAACACAGAAACCTGTGGGAGCGGGCTTGCCAGCGAAAGCGGTTTTTCATCCTACATTGATGTCGACTGACCTTGCGCCTTCGCGAGCAAGCCCGCTCCCACAGGGGATTAGCGTGTGATTCGGCAGATCAGTGGTCTTCCAGCAGATTGTGCAGTTCAACGAACTGCTGGGTCAGCTTGTGCCGTGGGTCGAGGTGGATCAGCGGCATGCTGGCCTGGTGCGACTCGCGCATGCGCACCGAACTGCTCAGATACACCGGCAACACCGGCAAGCCTTCGGCGATCAACTCATCGAGAATCTGCTGTGGCAGGCTGGCGCGGGCCTGGAACTGATTGACCACAATGCCTTCAACTTCCAACCCTTCGTTGTGGTCATCCTTCAACTCTTCGATCTCGGCGATCAGACCGTACAGGGCCTGACGGGAAAAGCTGTCGCAGTCGAAAGGAATCAACACCCGATCCGCCGCAATCAGCGCCGATACCGCATAGAAGTTCAGTGCTGGCGGGGTATCCAGATAAATCCGGTCGTAGTCTTCCGACAATTCGTCCAGCAACTTGCGCAGCTTGTTGATCTTGTGTTTTGCCTCAAGCTTGGGCTGCAGGTCAGCCAGCTCGGCAGTGGCGGTAATGATGTGCAGGTTGTCGAACGGGGTCTCGTAGATGTCCGCCTGATTCTTCTTCGAGAACGGCCCGGAGGACAGCGTCTGTTTGAAGAAATCGGCGATGCCCATCGGAATGTCGTCGCCGGTGAGCCCGGTCAGGTATTGAGTGGAATTGGCCTGGGCATCGAGATCGACCAGCAAGGTGCGATAGCCCTCGCTGGCACTGACCGCCGCCAGATTGCAGGCGATGCTGGACTTGCCCACGCCACCTTTCTGATTGAACACCACGCGCCGCATGACCAAACCTCCGTGTATCAAAGAATGACCGAGTGTAGTTGCCGGTGGCCACGCTTCGCTACCTTCACCGACATGGACTACATCGTCAGGTGTAAATATCGGCGCACAGGCAGGGAAAAAGCCGCCAGTCATCACAGACTCACCTGACAGACAGGCCGCGTGGAATCTGGATAATGGCCAAGTGACAGCCACACGGCGAACCGCTCGGTACATTTTGTTGGGCAAAATGTAACCAACATTTGCTACACACCCGTCGCACCGGGATAATGCGCGCCACCCGGCGCCCTGCGCCAAGCCAAGCCTGCTGCGGCGCTGGTGACTCAACGCGTCAACGAAAGCCCGCAGGGGCGGGATGAATGTCCGTGATCAACTTCAACATCGCCCAATGGCGCGCGTGGGCTCCGGGGCTCGACAGCGTGGACGCCTGGCAGGCCTGGAGCCGACAGCCGGTCGTGCTCCAGAGCAGTGATGCCGCGCCCGATGTGTCGTTTCTGCCAGCCATGCAGCGCCGCCGCCTCAGTCGCCTCGCACGCATGGCCTTCAGCGTGGGCTGGCCATTGGCCGACGGACGCGACAAGCTGCCGCTGGTGTTCGTCTCACGGCACGGCGAAACCCCACGCACATTTGAAATCCTCCGCGATCTGGCCACCGAACAGCCCTTGTCGCCGACCCAGTTCAGCCTTTCGGTGCATAACGCGATCATCGGCCTGTGGTCGATCATGCGCGGCGAAACCAGCGAAATGACTGCCCTCGCCGCCGCTGGCGACGGCCTTGAACACGGCATGCTCGAAGCAGCGGCACTGCTCGATGAAGGCGCCCCGGCGGTGCTGCTGGTGATCACTGAAGAACAACCGCCCGAGGCCTATTCGCAATGGGTCGACGATGTGCCGTTCCCTTATGCGCTGGGTTTATTGCTCACGCCGGGTACCGACTGGCGGCTGACCCTGAACAGCAGCACCGAAACCCGGTCAAAGGCGCACTGGCCGCACGCGCTCAACCTGCTGCGAACCCTGCTCGGCCAGCAACCTGATTGCCAACATGCGTGGAAAAATCGTGTATGGACCTGGCATCGCAACCCGTGACCGCCAAACACCGCGACGCCTACTACTGGCGCCTGCTGGCCACTGCTGCGAGCTTCGCTTTGTTCGGGCTCGGCGGGCTGTGTCTGCGTCTTCTGGTATTTCCGTTACTTGGCTGCCTGCGCGGTGACGTATTTGAACATCGCCTTCGCGCGCGGCGTACGGTCAGTCGGTTGTTCTGGTTTTTCGTGCGGTTCATGGCCCGCACCGGCGTGCTCACTTACGACATCGAGGGCGCCGAACGCCTCGGCCGGCCGGGGCAGATGATCATCGCCAACCACCCGTCGCTGATCGATGTGGTGTTTCTCATCGGTCTGGTGCGCCACGCCAACTGCGTGGTGAAGAAAACCCTTTGGGAAAACCCGTTCACCCGTGGCCCGCTGCGCCGCACTGAATACATCAGCAACGACGGCAGCATGGACATGCTCGACGCCGCGGCGCAGGCATTGCAGGACGGCCAGACGCTGATCATCTTCCCCGAAGGCACCCGCACCCGGCCGGGACAGGCGCCGGCCTTTCATCGGGGGGCGGCGGCGATTGCCCTGCGTGGTGCGAAAATCGTTACCCCGGTGGTCATCAAGGTCAGCCCGACCACCCTGACCAAAGCCGAGCCGTGGTATCGCATCCCTCATCGCCGCGTGCACTTCAGTTTTCGCGTCGGGGCCGATATAGACCCACAGACCTTCGCCGCGCAAGGCCCCGCCCCACAGGCCTCACGCAAGCTCAACGATTATTTGCATGACTATTTCATTAAGGAGCTCGCCGCAGATGAGCGAACTGAACACCGCTAGCCTGATGCGTGACATCAAACTGCTGATCATCGACGCCTTGGGCCTGGAAGACATCAGCCCCGAGGACATCGGCGACGAGCAGACCCTGTTCGGCGAAGGCCTCGGCCTGGATTCCGTGGACGCACTGGAACTGGGCCTGGCAATCCAGAAAAAATATGGCATCAAGATCGACGCCGATGCCAAAGATACCCGCAACCATTTCACCAACGTGGCCAGCCTTGCGGCATTCGTCACGGCAAAACAGGCAGCTTGAGACCGGACCATGCAAACTCGTGACGATATCTTCAACACCCTGCGCGATGCCCTGGTCGAGCTGTTCGAACTGGATCCGGCCCGCGTAAGCATGGACGCCAACCTGTACCAGGATCTGGAAATCGACAGCATCGACGCCGTCGACCTGATCGATCACATCAAACGCCAGACCGGCAAGAAAATCGCCGCCGAAGAATTCAAATCGGTGCGCACCGTGGGCGACGTGGTCGAGGCGGTGTTCCGTCTGGTTCAACCGGCCGCATGAGCCGACTGATCGGCCTGGGCCTGCTGCTGGCCGGTCTGCTGTACCCCTTTGCGGTGTATTTCGGCATGGAGCATTTTGCCCCGTGGCAATTTGCGCTGCTGCTGGGCAGCCTGTGGCTGGCGCGCGCCCTGACCGGCGAACGCAAGCCCGGCAGCCTGTGGACGGCTTGCGTGGCGATGGTGTTCTGCCTGCTGCTGGCGGTGTTCGACAGCCCGCAACTGCTGCGCTGGTACCCGGTGCTGATCAGCGCATTCATGCTGGTGCTGTTCGGCGCAAGCCTGAAATACGGCCCGCCAATGGTCGAGCGTCTGGCGCGTTTGCGTGAGCCACAGCTGCCGGAGGTCGCCATTCGCTATACGCGCAAGGTCACGCTGGCCTGGAGCGTGTTCTTCTTCTGCAACGGTTTGTGCGCCGCCCTCCTCACCCTGTGGGCGCCGCTGGATTGGTGGATGTTGTACACCGGCCTGATCTCCTACGGATTGATCGGCCTGATGTTTGCCATTGAATGGCTGATACGACAACGGGTAAGAGGCCGTACATGAATTGGATAAAACTTGAGCAACTTTTGCTCAAGGCGTTGCCGGCACGGGCGATCTGCCAGGCGCCGGCGCTGGATCACGCGCAGCTGCATGCACGGGCACTGAGTGTCGCCGCTGGCCTGCAAGCTCGCGGCGTGAAGGGGCTGGCCGTGCATCTGGAAGACGCCGCCGACCTCGCCATTGCCTTGCTTGGTGCGTGGCGTGCCGGCGTCAGCGTGTTGTTGCCGGCGGATCTGCAAGCGCAGACGCGTCAGCGCTGGGCCCCTCAAGTCGACCTGTGGCTGACCGATCAGCCGGGCGATGCGCAGCTCCATGACTTCACCCACCCCGGATTACCCGGCGCCGAACTGGATCTCGATCAGTGCCGACTGAGCCTGTGCACTTCCGGCTCCAGCGGCGAACCCAAGCGCATCGACAAGACCCTGCGCCAATTGGCCAAGGAGGTCGAAGCGCTGGAGCAGTTATGGGGCGCAGACCTCGGCGAAGCCTGCATCATCGGCAGTGTCGCCACCCAACACATCTACGGCCTGCTGTTTCGCGTGTTGTGGCCATTGTGCGCCGGGCGTCCGTTCGTGCGCCGGCAACTGGCCTTTTCCGAAGACTTGCAGCGCGCCAGCCGCGAATACCCGGCCTTCGCCTGGGTTGCCAGCCCGGCGCTGCTCAAGCGCATGGGCGACAACCTCGACTGGCCGGCCCTGAGCGCGGTGCGCCGGGTGTTTTCTTCCGGTGGCGCGTTGCCGCCGGAAGCGGCGCAAAGCCTGCGACAGCGCTTGCAGCAATGGCCGACGGAAATCCTCGGCAGCTCGGAAACCGGCGGCATCGCGTGGCGCCAGGGCGATTCGTTGTGGCAGCCGTTTGCCGGCGTCGAACTGAGCCAGGACAGCGACGGCGCCCTGCTGATTGCCTCGCCGTATCTGCCTGCCGGTCATATCGAACACAGCGCCGATGCCGCACGCATCGCTGCCGATGGGCGCTTCGAATTACTGGGGCGACTGGACCGCATCGTCAAACTGGAAGAAAAGCGCATCTCTCTGCCGATGCTTGAGCAGGCTCTGGTCGATCATGACTGGGTCGCCGAAGCGCGCCTCGGCGTGGTCCAGGAAAACCGCGCCTCACTCGGTGCGCTGCTGGTGCTCAGCGAGTCTGGCCTGTTCGCCCTGCGTGAGCACGGCCGCCGTGGTCTGACCGAAACCCTGCGCAAACATCTGAGCCAACATTGCGAAGCGCTCGCCCTGCCCCGTCGCTGGCGCCTGCTGCGGCAAATGCCGTTGAACAGCCAGGGCAAACTGGCGCAAGCCGACGTTGAAGCGTTGCTGCTGGCCGCACGGCCGAAAGCCCCCGAAGTGCTTGAGCAAAGCGCAAGCGACGGCGAGTGGAGCCTGCAACTCAGCGTGCCGCCGGATCTGGCCTACTTCAGCGGGCATTTTCCCAAGGCACCGGTGCTACCCGGCGTGGTGCAGGTGGAGTGGGCGCTGAATCTGGGTCGGCAGTTGCTGAAGCTGGACGGTGCGTTCGCGGGCATGGAAGTGCTGAAGTTCCAGCAACTGGTGCGGCCCGGCGATGAAATCCAGCTGCATCTGCGTTTCGATGCCGAGCGCGGCAAGCTGTATTTCGCCTACCGCAATGACACGGCGACCTGTTCCAGCGGGCGCATCCTCCTGGGGCCTGGCCATGCATAACCCCTGCGCCGTAATCCCGGTGTACAACCACGAAACCGCGATCACCACCGTGGTCGATGCCCTGCTTGCCCAGAACCTGCCGTGCATTCTGGTGGACGATGCCAGCGAGTCGTCCTGCGCACGGGTGCTCGACGCCCTGGCCGAGCGCGACAGGGTTTTCCTGGTGCGCCTGACGGCCAATCAGGGCAAGGGCGGCGCAGTGATGACCGGTCTGCGCGAAGCGTCGCGTCTGGGCTTCACTCACGCCCTGCAGGTCGATGCCGACGGCCAGCACGATTTGCACGATGTCGCGCGCTTCGTCGCCGAATCCCGTGCTTATCCGCAGGCGATGATCTGCGGCTATCCGCTGTTCGACGAAAGCGTGCCGAAGGGACGTTTGTACGCACGCTACCTGACCCACGTGATGGTCTGGATCAACACCCTGTCGTTGCAGATCCGCGATTCGATGTGCGGCTTCCGCGTTTATCCGCTGGCGTCGACTCTGGCGGTGATCGACTCGGCCAAAGTCGGCAAGCGCATGGATTTCGACTCTGACATTCTCGTGCGCCTGGCCTGGCGCAATCAGCCGATGCGCTGGCTGCAGACCAGCGTGCACTACCCGCTGGACGGCGTGTCGCACTTTCGCCTGTTCCACGACAACGCGCTGATCTCCAGCATGCACACGCGGCTGTTCCTCGGCATGTTGCTGCGTTGGCCGGTGATCCTCTGGCGGCGGTGGAAACCATGAGCGAAGAAGTGGACAAGAAGCACTGGGCCGACCGCGAAGAACGCGGCAGTTTCCTGCTGATGAAATTCACCGCGTTCGCCGCCAGAGTTCTCGGCCGCCGACTGCTCAGTCCGTTGCTGTACGGCATCGTGCTGTATTTCTTTTTGTTCGGCCGGATCGCCCGGCGCAGTGCCTGGCAGTACCAGCAGCGTCTGGCCGAGTGGAGCCCGCGCGACGACCTGCGCCCGAGCCACTGGCGGGTGTTCGGCCAGTTCATGACATTTGCCGACTCTCTGCTCGACAAGCTCGACGTGTGGAACGGCAAGCTGAGCATCGAGCAGATCGAAATCATCGACCCGGCGCTGCTGCGCAAGCAGTTGCGCGGCAGTCGCGGGCAACTGCTGGTTGGCGCGCACCTGGGCAATCTCGAAGTGTGCCGGGCGCTCGCAGAGATCGGCGAAAAAGTCACCATGAACGTGCTGGTGCACACCAAGCACGCCGAGCAGTTCAACCGTTTGCTCGGCGAGGCCGGGGCGACCAATCTGCGCCTGATTCAGGTCAGCGAACTCGACCCGGTGATCATGCTGCAACTGCACGAACGGCTGGAGCGCGGCGAGTGGCTGGCGATCGCCGGCGACCGCGTGCCGCTGCACGGCGGGCGCAGTGTCACCGTGGATTTTCTCGGCCATCCGGCACCGTTCCCCCAAGGCCCGTGGTTGCTGGCCGGCCTGTTGAAGTGCCCGGTAAATCTGCTGATGTGCCTGAAACAACCCGACGGCCACTATCGCCTGACTCTCGAACCGTTCGCTGACGCAGTGGTGTGGACACGCCGCGAGCGCGAGCAGGTCATTCATCAGTGGGCCACCCGCTACGCGCAGCGCCTGAGTCACTATTGCCTCGAAGCCCCGCAGCAATGGTTCAACTTTTACCCTTTCTGGAAGACCGATGACGACGCCAACCCATGAGCCGGTAACCTTCGGCGAACGCCCTTTGCGCATCGAAGACGTGCTGGCCCTGGCCAACCGTCAGGCACCCGTGCAGTTACAGGCTGACGCCGACTATCGCGAGCGCATCGCCAAGGGCGCGCGGTTTCTCGATTCGCTGCTGGACAAGGAAGGCGTGATCTACGGCGTCACCACCGGTTACGGCGATTCCTGCGTGGTCGCGGTGCCGCTGCATCACGTCGAGGCGCTGCCGCGTCATCTCTACACCTTTCACGGTTGCGGCCTGGGCAAACTGCTCGACGCGCAAGCCACCCGCGCCGTGCTGGCGGCGCGTTTGCAGTCGTTGTGTCATGGCGTTTCCGGGGTGCGCGTCGAACTGCTCGAGCGTCTGCACGCGTTTCTCGAACACGACATCCTGCCGTTGATTCCCGAAGAAGGCTCGGTCGGCGCCAGCGGCGATCTGACGCCGCTGTCGTATGTCGCTGCAACCCTGTCCGGCGAGCGCGAAGTGATGTTCCGTGGCGAACGTCGTCAGGCTGCCGACGTGCATCGCGAACTGGGCTGGACGCCATTGGTACTGCGCCCGAAAGAAGCGCTGGCACTGATGAACGGCACCGCGGTGATGACCGGCCTCGCCTGCCTCGCTTTCGCTCGCGCCGATTACCTGCTGCAACTGGCCACGCGCATCACCGCGCTCAACGTGGTCGCGCTGCAAGGCAATCCGGAGCACTTCGACGAACGCCTGTTCGCGGCCAAACCGCATCCGGGGCAGATGCAGGTGGCCGCGTGGCTGCGCAAGGATCTGGCGATCGACGCGCCGACTGCACCGCTGCATCGCCTGCAGGATCGCTACTCGCTGCGATGCGCGCCACATGTGCTCGGCGTCCTGGCCGACAGCCTGAACTGGCTGCGCGGCTTCATCGAAACCGAACTGAACAGCGCCAACGACAACCCGATCATCGATGCCGAAGCCGAGCGCGTTTTGCATGGCGGGCACTTCTACGGCGGGCACATTGCGTTCGCCATGGACAGCCTGAAGAACCTTGTGGCCAACGTCGCCGATCTCCTTGATCGGCAACTGGCACTACTGGTCGACGAGCGTTACAACCACGGTTTGCCGAGCAACCTCTCGGGCGCTCCTGCGGATCGGGCGATGATCAATCACGGCTTCAAGGCTGTGCAGATCGGCACCAGCGCCTGGACCGCCGAGGCGTTGAAAAACACCATGCCGGCCAGCGTGTTCTCGCGCTCGACCGAGTGTCACAACCAGGACAAGGTGAGCATGGGCACCATCGCCGCCCGTGATGCAATTCGCGTGCTGGAACTGACCGAACAGGTCGCCGCCGCCACGTTGCTCGCCGCCAATCAAGGCGTGTGGCTGCGTGTGCAAGCCGACAACGCGCGTCCGTTGCCGCCAGCGCTGGCGGCGATGCACGAAGAACTCGGCAAAGACTTCCCGCCGGTCATCGAAGACCGTGCGCTGGAAGGCGAACTGCGCCTGTGCCTGCAACGCATCGCCGCGCAACACTGGAGGCTGCATGCGTAGCGCCGGAGTGCTTCACGCCGACACCGAAATCCTCGTGCCGTTTTTTGACGTCGACACCATGCATGTGGTCTGGCACGGCCATTACGTCAAATACCTGGAAGTGGCACGCTGCGCGCTGCTGGACAAGATCGGCCACAACTACACGCACATGGTCGGGTCCGGTTACGCCTGGCCGATCATCGACCTGCAATTGCGCTACGTGCGCGGCGCAGTATTCGGCCAGCGGCTGAATGTTCGAGCCAGTCTGGTCGAGTGGGAAAACCGTCTGAAGATCAATTACCTGATCACCGACCTGCAGACCGGCGAACGCCTGACCCGCGCAAGCTCAGTGCAGGTCGCCGTCCAAGTCAGCAGCCGCGAGATGCAACTGGCTTCACCGAAAGTATTTACCGATGCCGTGGAAAGGATGCTGCGATGAATGTGTTTTTCAGAAGCCTTGGCGCACTGACGCTGCTGGCCGTGTCGTCATGGGCCAATGCCTTCGACCTGCAACAGCTCAGTGAACAACTGGCGAAACCGGACGTGATCCACGGCCAGTTCATTCAGGAAAAACACCTGCGCGCCTTGCCTCAGCCGCTGATCAGCAAGGGCAGTTTCGTCCTCGCTAAAAACCGGGGCCTGCTGTGGCTGCTGAAAACTCCGCTGCAGCAGGATTACCGCATCACCGCCAAAGGCATCGCCCGCCGCGACAACAATGGCTGGCAACTGCTGCCGAACAAGAGCGCGGGCGCCGAGCAGAACCGTTTGTTCCTCGCCGTGCTGCAAGGCGACAGCAGCGGTTTGCAGCAAGATTTTGAACTGGCCCTGAGCGGCACGGCGCAGCAGTGGCAACTGACCCTGACGCCGCGTTCGATGTTGCTCAAGCAAGTGTTCCAGCAGATCAATATCGACGGCGGCGCTCTGGTGCAAACCATCGAGCTGCTGGAAACCCAGGGCGACAGCACACTGCTGCGCATGCAGGACAGCACGGCCGGGAAACCCTTGAGCGAAGCGGAGCAACATGACTTTGCCGAGTGAACGCAGGCTGCCCTGGCTGTTTCTGAGCCTGCTGCTGGCCGTCGTTGCGCTGGCCGCCTGGCAGTGGCGCGACGGTGCGCCGCTGTCGGCCAACCTGATGGAGCTGGTGCCCGGGACCAGTCCCGACGCGCTGGAATTGCGCGCCGAGCAGCGCATGCAGGAGCCGCTCAACCGCGAAATGCTGGTGCTGGTCGGCCACACCGATCGCCAGCAAGCGCTGACCATGGCAAAGACGCTCGGCGAGCAATGGCAGGCCAGCGGTCTGTTCGAAACCGTGCAGTGGAATCTGCAAGCCGACTTGCCGGCGCTGCGTACGCAATTGCTGCAAGGGCGCCTGGCGATGCTCTCGGCGGATGATCGGCAACTGCTCAGCGAACATCCCGACGTGTTCATTCAGCAGCGGGTGCAGGCGTTGTTCGACCCTTTCAACGGTTTCACTCTGGTGCCGAGCCAGGACGATTGGCTGGGCCTGACCGGACGCATCCAGAACAGCCAGCCGAAACACGGCGCGGTGCAACTGGACATCGGCAGCGGCGCATTGATCGCCAATGCCGATGGCAAGAGCTGGGTGATGTTGCGCGCGCGCACCACCGGCGATGCCTTCGACATGAACCTGCCGCTGCAAGTCGCGGATCTGCTCAAAAACAGCCGCGAACAAGCGGCGCAAAGTGACGTGCGGTTGCTCGCCGCCAGTGGCCTGCTCTACGCCGCCAACGGTCAGCAACAGGCCACCCGCGAAATGACCTGGGTCGGCGGCGGCGCGACGGTCGGCATTCTGTTATTGCTGCTGTTGGCGTTTCGCCGCTGGGGCGTGCTGCTGGCCTTCGTCCCGGTACTGGTCGGCATGCTGTTCGGTGCGGTGGCCTGTGTGGCACTGTTCGGCCACATGCACGTAATGACGCTGGTGCTCGGTTCGAGCCTGATCGGCGTTGCCGTCGATTACCCGCTGCACTATCTGTCCAAGAGCTGGAGCCTCAAGCCCTGGCGCAGTTGGCCGGCCCTGCGCCTGACCTTGCCGGGGCTGACCCTGAGCCTGATCACCAGCGTTATCGGCTATCTGGCCCTGGCCTGGACTCCGTTCCCTGCGCTGACTCAGATTGCCGTGTTCTCCGCCGCCGGTTTGCTTGGCGCCTATCTGTCGGCGGTCTGCCTGCTGCCGGCGCTGCTGAAAAATGTCCAACTGCGCCCGGCGCAATGGCCGCTGCGCCTGGCCGAACGCCTGATCGACCTGCGTGAAGCACTGCTCGGCTGCGTTCGCACGCCCGTGCTGCTGGCCCTGCTGATCGCCTTCTGCGTCGGCGGCCTGATGCAATTGCAGAGTAAAAACGACATTCGCCAATGGGTCGGTGCACCGCAACATCTGACTGACGAAGCGCAGACCATCGCACGTATCACCGGTTATCAACCAACCAGCCAGTTCTTTCTTGTCCGTGCGGCCAATCAGGAGCAATTGCTCGAGCGTCAGGCAGCGCTGAGCGAGCGTCTGCAGCAACTGGTCAATCTCGAAAAACTGCAAGGCTATCTGGCCCTCGATCAACTGGTCAGCGCGCCGAGTCAGCAACAGCAAGTGCGCGAATCACTGAACAAGCTGCCATCGTTCTGGCAACCGCTGCTCGATCTCGGCGTGCCAGCGGCGGCGTTGCAAAACGAATTGCAGCAGTTGCAGACCCTGCCCGCCGAAGACATCGACGCCGCGCTGGCCGGCCCGCTCGGCGAACCGTATCGCACACTGTGGCTTGGTCCGACTGAACACGGCGTTGCGGCAATCACCAGCCTGCAGGGCTTGAACAACCCGTCGTTGCTGCGCGTGCAAGCGCTGGACCTGCCGGGGGTGGTGCTGGTTGATCGCCTCGGTGATCTGAACAAGGTGTTCGCGGCCACGCAGCTCAGCGCCGCCGAACTTAAACTCGCTTCCTGCGTATTGATCGTGCTGGTACTGATGCTGCCGTTCGGCCTGGCCGGCGCGCTTCGTATCGTCGCCCTGCCACTGCTGGCGGCGCTGTGCAGTCTGGCCAGCCTTGGCTGGCTGGGTCAGCCGCTGACCCTGTTCAGCCTGTTCGGCCTGCTGCTGGTGACGGCGATCAGCGTCGATTACGCAATCCTCATGCGTGAACAGGTCGGCGGCGCGGCGGTAAGCCTGCTCGGCACCTTGCTCGCGGCGCTGACAACGTGGTTGTCGTTCGGCCTGCTGGCCGTGTCCAGCACGCCGGCGGTGAGCAATTTCGGCCTGTCGGTGAGCCTGGGTCTGGCGTTCAGCTTCATGCTCGCACCGTGGGCCTGGCGCCATGCACCGGTCGCGGAGACAAAGTCATGATGGCCTTCGGCTTCTGGCTGCTGGCCCTGGCACTGTTTGCCCTGGCGACCCGGGTCGGCCGCCATTTCGGCCTGATTCCGATCGTCAGTCAGTTGTTGCTGGCAAGCTTCGGTTTGCCCCTGCTGATGTACTTCTGGATCGAGCCAGGCTGGCAGCTCAGCGGCGCACAACTGATCGCACCGCACTGGTTGAAAAACCTCTACAGCCTGAGCTTCGCCTTGCTGCTCGGGCACATCCTCAGCGACGTCATCGACCTGCGTCTGGATCGCCAGAGCGTAAAAATCGCCGTGCCGAGTTTCGCTGTGCCGTTCATTTGTGGGCTGGCGGTTGCGTACTGGTTGCTGCCAGCGCAACCGTGGCTCAGCGCGATGGCCATCGGACTGGTCTTCGCCATTACCGCGATCCCGGTGTTGTACCTGTACTTGCGCCACATCGATTACCCGCCCGCCGCCACCAAGCGTCTGGTGCAGACCGCGATCCTCATCGACCTGACCTGCTGGACGCTGTTCGGCCTCGCGCAGGGCAGCCTGCACTTGAGCAGCCTGTTGCTGCCCGTGGCCATGGCCGGCGTGCCGCTGCTTTTGCACCTGCTGCGCGTTCGTCGCCCGCTGACTTACAGCCTCGGCTTCTTCGCCCTGCTGGTCATGGCCGAACATTACAAACTCAACGCGCTGATTTTCGGCATCGGCTATCTGCTGTGCATGGCGCTGCTGCAAGTGCCGTTGGTGCTGCCGTTGCCGGCGCGTTGGATGAGCCGTTTGCAAACGTGGATCGCGATCCCGCTGATCCTCACGTTCGGCATCGTCCAGATCGACGTGCACAGCGCCCTCGCCAGCCTCGACGCCGGACAATGGGCGGCGCTGCTGCTGGTGCCGATTGCCAGTAAACTGCTGGGCAACTGGCTCGGCCTCGGCTGGGCCGGCGCCTCGTTTGCCGGGGCCAGCCGCTGGCGCGAAAGCGTGCTGTTGAACATTCGCGGCCTGAGCGAAATCGTCTTTCTCAACCTGCTGTTGCAACAACAGCTCATCACCCCGGCGCTGTATTTCGCGCTGATGCTGATGGGCCTGATCGCGACGCTGCTGCCGGCCCTTATCGGTCTGCATCGCGCGCCCCTGAATCTGAACAGTCCCTTGCCCCGGAGCTCACGTGCCAATCGTTGAAATGGAATCCCGTCAGGTCGTGATCATCGGTGCCGGCCCGTCCGGCGCTATCGCTGCGGCCCTGCTCAAGCGCAAAGGCCACGATGTGCTGGTGCTCGAGCGCCAGCACTTCCCGCGTTTTTCGATTGGCGAAAGCCTGCTCAGCCACTGCCTGGATTTCGTTGAAGAAGCCGGCATGCTCGACGCAGTCAACGCCGCTGGTTTCCAGCGCAAGACCGGCGCGGCGTTTGCCTGGGGCGAGCGTTACAGTGCCTTCGATTTTGGCGACACCTTCACCGCCGGCAAGCCGACCACCTTCCAGGTGCAGCGCGCCGATTTCGACAAGTTGCTGGCCGACCAAGCGGCACTGCAAGGCGCTGAAATCCGCTATGGCGATGCGATCATCAGCGTCGATTTCGATCAGGCGAAGCCACTCCTTGATGTACGCCGCGAAGACGGCAGCGAGTACCGCGTCGAAGCCGATTTCGTCCTGGACGCCAGCGGTTACGGCCGCGTGCTGTCGCGCCTGCTCGACCTCGAAGCGCCTTCGAACTTCCCGGTGCGTCAGGCGGTGTTCACCCACGTTGAAGATCACATCGACAATCCGGCGTTCGACCGCGAAAAGATCCTCGTCACCACCCATCCCGAGCATCGCGATGTGTGGTTCTGGACCATCCCGTTCAGCAATGGCCGCTGCTCGGTGGGCGTGGTCGCGGCTGAGGAACATTTTCAGGGCCGCGACAGCGATCTCGATGCCTGCCTGCGCAGTTTCATCGCCGAGACGCCAAGCCTCGCCGGGGTTCTGAACAATGCGGTCTGGGACACCCCGGCGCGCACCCTCGGCGGTTACGCGGCCAATGTGAAAACCCTGCACGGCCCGGGTTTCGCGCTGCTGGGCAACGCCGCAGAATTCCTCGACCCGGTGTTCTCCTCCGGCGTGACCATCGCCATGCGTTCGGCGAGCATGGCCGCCGGCGTGCTGCACCGCCAGCTCCAGGGTGAAACGGTCGACTGGCAAAGCGAGTTTGCCGAGCCGTTGAAACGCGGCGTCGATACCTTCCGCTGCTACGTCGAAGGCTGGTACGCCGGCACCTTCCAGGACGTGATTTTCTACGAGGACAGTCAGGCGGAGATTCGCCGGATGATCTGCTCGATCCTTGCCGGTTACGCCTGGGACGAGCGCAACCCGTTCGTCAGCGAAGCGCGTCGACGGCTGAAGATGATTTCCCGACTCTGCGCGCAGGACGCCTCATGAATTATTTGAGCGACAGTTACGTCGAGGAAACCCGCTTCGGTCTCTGGTTCCTGCGCAGCCGCACCTGGCAGCACCATGTGCTGCGCGTGGCGATCAACGATCTGCGTGGATTATTCAGTGAAGCGCTGCCGGAACACCCAGTGCTGCTGGACGCCGGTTGCGGGCAGGGCAAGTCGTTCGGCCACCTGCACCAGACCTTCGCTCCACAGCGACTGATCGGCGTCGACGCCGACCCGCACAGCCTGCAACTCAGCGCCGAAGAAGCCGCGCGCCTGGGCCTGCAAGTCGAGCTGATCGGCAGCGATTGCGCCACGCTCGACGTCGCCGATGCCAGCGTCGATCTGCTGTTCTGTCACCAGACTTTTCATCATCTGGTCGAGCAGGAAAAGGCCTTGGCCGAGTTCTATCGCGTGCTGAAGCCGGGCGGCTATCTGCTGTTCGCCGAATCCACCGAGGCTTACATCGATACCTGGGTGATCCGCTGGCTGTTCCGCCACCCGATGCACGTGCAGAAGAGCGCCGCCGGCTATCTGCAGATGATCCGCGAGCAGGGTTTCGAGTTTGCCGAGCGCAATGTTTCCTACCCGTATCTGTGGTGGAGCCGGTCGAAGGATTTTGGTTTGCTGGAGCGATCTGGCTTGAGCAAACCCAAGCCATTCGGTGAACGCGAAGAGACGCTGGTGAATGTCGTCGCGCGCAAGCCGCTTGCAGGGGCTATCTGATGCGCCACTTTCGACCTGCTTACATGGAACCCTCTGGGAGCGGGCTTGCTCGCGAAAGCGGTAGGTCAGCTTGCATTGATGTCGGATGTACCGATGCCTTCGCGAGCAAGCCCGCTCCCACAATGCCCTCTGTGTGGCGGCTTTTTATGGTCGGCATGATGTTTCTGTTGAGCGCCTGCGCCAGCCAGCCACCGCTGCCTGCGGCCAACCCGACACTGCCCCTGCCGCTGCAACTGCACATCGAGCGCGAGCAGGCCGGGCAACGTCAGGACTGGCTGCTGGTGATCCAGCGCGAAGGCGCCGGCACTCGCTGGTCGATGATGGATCCGCTGGGCATTCCCCAGGCCCGCCAGCAACTGATCGACGGGCATTGGCAGGCCGATGGTCTGCTGCCGCCCAATCCCGAGGCGCGGGAATTATTCGCCGCATTGCTGTTCGCCCTGACGCCGCCCGCCGAGCTGCTGCGTAACTATCCCGACGCTCGGCAACAGGCCAATCAGCGTTCACTGCCGGCACGCTGGGACATCCGCTATTCACAACCGTTGAGCTTCGAATTGAATCTGCCTCAAGGCCCGCACTATCGCGTTTCCCAGCTAGGTGAATCGACGCCATGACCGCTTACCTGAATGCCCTCGGCGTGATCTGCGCCCTGGGCCGCAACAAGTCTGAAGTCGCGCGCAATCTGTTCGCCGGCGACTGTGCGGGGATGCGCCGCGAGTCCGGCTGGGTCGCCGAGCGTGAGCTGCCTGTCGCCGGCGTGCACGGTGAATTGGCGCCGATCCCCGCCGAACTGCTCGAACACAGCAGTCGCAACAATCAGCTGTTGCTGGAAGCCGCCCTGCAAGTCCGCGATGACATCGACCGTGCGATCCAGACCTATGGCCGTGAGCGCATTGGCGTGGTACTCGGCACCAGCACCTCGGGCATCGACGAGGCCAGTCGTGGCCTGGCGCATTACATCCGCGAGCAGCAATTTCCCCGCGAGTACGACTATCGCCAGCAGGAGCTCGGCGCGCCGGCAAATTTCCTCGCCGAATGGCTGCAAGTGAGCGGCCCGGCGTACGTGATTTCCACCGCCTGCACCTCCAGCGCCCGCGCGCTGATGAGCGCCCGGCGTCTGCTCGATCTGGGCCTGTGCGACGCGGTGCTGTGCGGCGGCGTCGACAGTCTGTGCAAGCTCACGCTGAACGGTTTTTGTTCGCTGGAAGCCGTTTCAGATGAACGCTGCAATCCGTTTTCCGCCAACCGCAACGGCATCAATATCGGCGAGGCAGCGGTGCTGTTCGTGATGAGCAAACAGCGCGGCGAAGGCCAGGGCATCGCCTTGCTGGGTGCGGGCGCCAGCTCGGATGCGCACCATATTTCCGCGCCGGAGCCGAGCGGCCGCGGCGCCCTGCAAGCGATGCAGAAAGCGCTTGGCCGCGCTGGTCTGCAAGCCGCGCAAATCGACTACCTGAACCTGCACGGCACCGCCACTGCGCACAACGACGCCATGGAAAGTCTGGCTGTCGCTGCGCTGTTTCCCGAAGGCGTTGCCTGCTCGTCAACCAAGCCGCTGACCGGCCACACCCTCGGCGCGGCAGGCGCGCTGGAAGCGGCGTTCTGCTGGCTGAGCCTGAGCGCCGACAACCCTGATCAAGCGTTGCCGCCGCACATCTGGGACGGCCACGCCGATCCCGTGCTGCCTCCGCTCAAGTGGGTGACCGCGAGCGAACGCCTGACGTCCATTGCACCGCGCTACCTGATGAGCAACTCGTTTGCCTTCGGCGGCAACAACGTCAGCCTGATAATCGGAGACGCCCCATGAGCCACTGGCCGCTCGCCGAACTGCTGCCGCACGCCGGCGACATGATTCTGATCGACGCCATCGAGCGCTTCGATGACGAGCAGATTTTCACTCGCCTGACGGTCAAGCCCGACGGCCTGTTCAACCTGCCCGACGGCAGCCTGCCGGCGTGGGTCGGTGTCGAGCTGATGGCGCAGAGCGTCGCCGCTTTCGCCGGATGCCACGCACGGCGAAAAGGCAATCCGCCGGAGCTGGGTTTTCTGCTCGGTACGCGCAAATTCGAGTGCAACGTCGAAGCCTTTCCGGTTGGCAGCGAGTTGACCGTCCACGGCATTCGTTCGCTGGAAGATGACAACGGCATGGGCGTATTCGAATGTCACATCCACGGCGACGGCATTCATGCCAGCGCTCGGCTCAACGTGTACCGTCCGCCGCAAGCCAACCAATATCTGCAACAGACAAAGGAGTCGCACGATGACTGAATCCGTACTGGTCACCGGCTCCAGCCGGGGCATCGGCCGCGCCATTGCCTTGCGTCTGGCGCAGGCCGGGCATGACATCGTCCTGCATTGCCGAAGCGGCATGACTGAAGCCCAAGCGGTGCAGGCCGAAATCGAAGCATTGGGCCGCCGCGCACGCATCCTGCAATTCGACGTCGCCGACCGTGAAACCTGCAAAAGCATTCTCGAAGCCGACGTCGAAAACCACGGCGCCTATTACGGCGTGGTGCTCAACGCCGGCCTGACCCGCGACGGTGCGTTTCCGGCGCTGAGCGATGACGACTGGGACGTGGTCCTGCGCACCAACCTCGACGGTTTCTACAACGTTCTGCACCCGGTGATGATGCCGATGATTCGTCGTCGCGCCGCCGGACGCATCGTCTGCATCACCTCGGTGTCGGGTCTGATCGGCAACCGTGGCCAGGTCAATTACAGCGCCTCGAAGGCCGGCGTGATCGGCGCGGCAAAGGCGTTGGCGATCGAGCTGGGCAAGCGCAAAATCACCGTTAACTGCGTCGCCCCTGGCCTGATCGACACGGCCATGCTCGACGAAAACGTGCCGGTGGAGGAACTGATGAAAATGATCCCCGCGCAGCGCATGGGCACCCCTGAAGAAGTCGCCGCTGCGGTGAATTTCCTGATGTCGGCGGAAGCCTCGTACATCACTCGTCAGGTTCTGGCAGTCAACGGAGGCCTGTGCTGATGAAGCGCGTCGTCGTCACCGGCATGGCCGGCATTACCTCGCTGGGCAGCGACTGGCAGACCATTGCCGGCAACTTCGCGGCCAACCGCAGCGGCATTCGCCGCATGGACGAGTGGGATCGCTTCACGGAACTCAACACGCGTCTGGCCGGGCCCATCGATGACTTTGTCGTGCCGTCGCACTGGACCCGCAAGCAGTTGCGCAGCATGGGCCGGGTCTCACGACTGGCGGTCGGCGCAGCAGAAAAGGCTCTGGCCGACGCCGGCCTGCTCGGTGACGAATCAATCAAGGACGGGCGCATGGGCGTCGCTTGTGGTTCGTCCACTGGTAGCACTGACGAAATCAAAGCGTTCGGCAACATGCTGCTCAACTCGGTGGCCGAAGGGCTGAACGCCAACTCCTACGTGCGGATGATGCCGCATACCACCGCCGCCAATATCAGCATTTTCTTCGGCCTCACCGGGCGTCTGATTCCCACCTCCAGCGCCTGCACCAGCGGCAGCCAGGGCATCGGCTACGCCTACGAGGCGATCAAGTTCGGCCGCTTGCCATTGATGCTCGCTGGCGGCGCCGAAGAGCTGTGCCCGACCGAAGCCATGGTCTTCGACGCGCTCTACGCCACCAGTCTGAAAAACGATGCGCCACAGAGCAGCCCTCGCCCGTATGACAAGGGCCGCGACGGTCTGGTGATCGGTGAAGGCGGCGGCATGCTGGTACTCGAAGAGCTGGAGCACGCCCTCGCCCGTGGCGCGCACATTCACGCGGAAATCGTCGGTTTCGGCAGCAACGCCGATGGCCAGCACACCACCCGCCCGGAACAGGTCACGATGCGCCGCGCCATGGAGCTGGCCCTGGAAGATGCCGGCCTCAGCCCGGACGCCATCGGCTATGTGAACGGCCATGGCACGGCGACCGAGCAGGGCGACATCGCCGAAACGCTGGCCACCAGCAGCCTGTTCGGCGAACGCATGCCAATCAGCTCACAAAAGAGTTTCCTCGGCCACACCCTCGGTGCCTGCGGTGCACTGGAATCATGGTTCAGCATCGAGATGCTCAACAGCGACCGTTACGTGCACACCTTCAACCTCGACGAGGTCGACCCGCACTGCGGCAAGCTCGATTACCTGCGCGGCGAATTCCGCCAGATGCACCACGACTACGTGATGAACAACAATTTCGCTTTCGGCGGCGTCAACACTTCGTTGATCTTCCGCCGCTGGGCATAACCGAATCAATCCAGGTCAAGGAGACCTTCATGCACTTAAAAAAACTCGCTGCCGTCACCCTGCTGCTCTGCGCTTTGCCAGCGGTGAGCCAGGCCCGCGACACGGCGGTCTACCTGCCATTCGACAAAGCCGTCGCCGAAGCCACCCGCACGGGCAAAATCGATGGCAGCGTGAAATTCTATCTGGCCGGCAACACCCCGGCCGGTAAAGTCACCGTGGTCAGCCCTGACGCCGTGACCAACAAGAAAACCAACGCCTTCAACAAGTCCGACGAAGTCGCCTGCGAGTGGGTAGCCCAATCGGCAATCATCAGCCTGCACCAGGCCGCAAAAAACGCCGGCGCCAACGCCGTGACCAACATCGTCAGCTTCTACAAGCGCAACGAGCGCAAGGACGCGCAAACCTACGAATGCCACGCCGGCGCGATCATGGCGGGCGTTGCGCTGAAGGGTGATTTGGCGAAGGTTCAGTAAACGCCAGAAACGACAAAGGGCGCCGTTTGGCGCCCTTTTTATTTGCGGTGATTCAGCAGCATCTACACTCGCTGATGCAGGTCGCAGCACCATCACCTGCCCTCGTGTTTCTCTTTCACCGTCAAAGGAGATGACCATGCAAGTGAAAGTCCTGTTGGCCGCTGCGCTTATCCTCCTGCTGCCCAGTGCCAGCCATGCCACCAACCTTATGTACATGCCTTTCGAAACCGTGCTGTCGGACGCCATTCGCGCCGGTCGGCTGGATGGCAGTGTGAAGTTCTACCTGATCGGCAACGGGCCGCAGGGCACTCAGCAGTTGTTGCGCCGAGGGGTGGTCAGTGATTTGAAAACCAACGGTTTCAACAAGAGCGATCAGGCTTCGTGTGAATGGGTGTTGCAGTCGAATCTGATCAAATTGCAGGCTGATGCCAAGCGGGTCGGGGCGAATGCGGTGGTCAATATCGTCAGCTACTACGACCAGCGTGTACGCAAGGATTTGAATACGTACGAGTGCCGGGCAGGAGTTTTTGTTACCCGGGTCGCTTTGAAGGGGGATTTGGTGCGATTGCCTTGAAGGGCGAAGGCTGCGATCTTTTGATTTCAGGTTTTCTGCGGCTCAACCTTGCGCGTAAGCAGTTCGACAAACGCCTTGGCCATCGGCGATTTCTGGTCTTTGCGCTGCACCAGCCATACCGCTGAAATTGCTTCAGGATCAAGCAGCGGGCGATAGACCACGCCGTCGATGCGCATGCGTTGATAGGACGCCGGCAGCACTGACACACCGAGGCCCGCTGCGACCAGACCGATAATGGTCATTGCCTCGCCGGCCTCTTGGGCAAAATGCGGACTGAAGCCGGCGTCACGGGCCAGGCTCAACAGTTGTGCATAGAGCCCGCTGCCATAGCTGCGTGGGAAAAATACGAAAGGTTCCAGCGCCAGCGCCGAGAGAAAGAGACCTCCGTCGCTGCCCTGAGCCAACGGATGTTTGGAACTGAGCACCGCCACCAATGGCTCGCGCATCAACTCCACAACACTCAGCGAATCCGGCAATCCGAGCGGGCGCATGATGCCGACTTCGATCGACTCGTCCACCAAGGCATCGGCGACCATGGTGCTGCTCATTTCGCGCAGATTCAGATGCACCGCCGGAAAGCGCTGACGAAAGGAAAAAATCGCCTGGGGAATCGTCGAGTTGAACGGTGCCGACGAAGTGAAACCAATCTTCAACTCACCCAGCTCGCCAAGTTGCGCGCGGCGAGCAACGTCCGCCGCCTTGTCGACTTGCGCCAGCACCAGCCGCGCCTCCTGCAAAAACAACCGGCCCGCCTCACTCAGCTCGACCCGACGATTGGTTCGCTCGAACAACCGCGCACCGAGCTGCTGTTCCAGCGCCTGAATCTGCTGGCTCAGTGGAGGCTGCGAAATGCCCAGCGCCTGAGCGGCGCGGCCGAAATGCAGTTCTTCGGCGACGGCAATGAAGTAACGCAGATGACGCAATTCCATGGGATTCCCATTAGGTCGCTGAGGCTATCAAACAGGTCGAACAATATATTGGATAGAAACATTAGCCAGCTATATGATTTTTTCATTGCCTGCCCGGCTGTGCTTTCCGAGGTCTGAAGTGAAAACTGCTGTCGCGCCCCTTGCCCACGAAGTCCCGCCCTCTGCCGGCGACGATACCCTCGCCGAACTGCAGGAAATCTACATCGAAAAAGGCACCCCGGCGTTCATGCGTACGGTGCTGGCGTTGTTCTGCGGTGGCTTCGCGACGTTCGCCCTGCTTTATTGCGTGCAACCGATGATGCCGCTGCTGTCGCACGAATACGGAATCAACGCGGCGCAGAGCAGCCTGATCCTCTCGGTGGCGACCGGGATGCTCGCCTTCGGTCTGCTGATCACCGGGCCGATTTCCGACCGCATCGGCCGTAAACCAGTGATGGTCGCGGCGCTGTTCGCTGCCGCGCTGTGCACCATCGCCAGCTCGATGATGCCGAGCTGGCACGGCGTGCTGATCATGCGCGCCCTGATCGGCCTGTCGTTGAGCGGTCTGGCCGCGGTGGCGATGACCTATCTGAGTGAAGAAATTCATCCACAACACATCGGTCTGGCGATGGGCTTGTACATCGGCGGCAACGCGATCGGCGGGATGAGCGGACGTTTGATCACCGGCGTGCTGATCGACTTTGTCAGCTGGCACACGGCGATGCTGGTGATTGGCGGTTTGGCGCTGATCGCTGCGGCGGTGTTCTGGAAGATCCTCCCGGAGTCGCGCAACTTCCGCTCCCGCTCACTGCACCCGCGTAGCCTGCTCGACGGTTTCACCATGCATTTTCGCGACGCCGGCCTGCCGCTGCTGTTTCTTGAAGCATTTGTGTTGATGGGCGCGTTCGTCACGCTGTTCAACTACATCGGCTATCGCTTGCTGGCGGCGCCGTACCACCTCGATCAGGTGTACGTCGGGTTGCTCTCGGTGGTGTACCTGTCGGGAATCTACAGCTCGGCGAAGATCGGTTCACTGGCCGACAAACTGGGGCGGCGCAAAGTGTTGTGGGCGACCATTGCACTGATGTTCGCCGGACTGGCCCTGACCATGTTCACCTCGTTGCTGCTGGTGATCGTCGGCATGCTGGTGTTCACCTTCGGCTTCTTTGCCGCGCACTCGGTGGCGAGCAGTTGGATCGGCCGACGGGCGTTGAAGGCAAAGGGACAGGCGTCGTCGCTGTATCTGTTCAGTTATTACGCCGGGTCGAGCATTGCTGGTACGGCGGGCGGGGTGTTCTGGCATCTGGGCGGATGGAACGGGATCGGCCTGTTTATCGGAGCGCTGCTGCTCGTTGCCCTGCTGGTGGCGTTGAAGCTGGCGAAGTTGCCGCCTCTTGGCGGTGTCAAAGCTTAACCTGAAACCTGTGGGAGGGGGCTTGCTCCCGAATGCGATATGTCAGTCGAGGAAGATGCTGCTGAACCGCCGCTTTCGGGAGCAAGCCCCCTCCCACAGATGATCTTTATCCGACGTTGGATCGTGAAAAAAACGCCCGGCATTTAGCCGGGCGTTTTCATGGGGCGCCGATCACTCGTGATACTGCGCCGACAACTCATGCACCGCACGCAGGAACGCACCGGCATGTTCCGGATCAACTTCCGGCGTGATGCCGTGGCCGAGGTTGAACACGTGGCCGCTGCCCTTGCCATAACTGGCGAGGATGCGCCCGACTTCAGTGCGGATCGCTTCCGGTTTGGCGTAGAGCACGGTCGGGTCCATGTTGCCTTGCAGCGCGACCTTGTCGCCGACGCGGGCGCGGGCGTTGCCGATGTCGCAGGTCCAGTCCAGGCCCAGAGCATCGGCGCCGGCTTCGGCGATGCTTTCCAGCCACAGGCCGCCGTTCTTGGTGAAGAGGATCACCGGCACTTTGCGGCCGTCGTTCTCGCGGATCAGGCCGCTGACGATTTTCTTCATGTAGGCCAGGGAGAATTCCTGATACGCCGCGGCTGACAGGTTGCCGCCCCAGGTATCGAAAATCTGCACCGCTTGTGCACCGGCCATGATCTGGCCGTTGAGGTAGGAGGTCACCGACTGCGCCAGTTTATCCAGCAGCAGGTGCATGGCTTGCGGGTTGTCGTAGAGCATGGCTTTGGTCTTGCGGAAGTCTTTCGACGAGCCACCTTCGACCATGTAGGTCGCCAGGGTCCACGGGCTGCCGGAGAAGCCGATCAGCGGTACGCGGCCGTTGAGCTCGCGGCGGATGGTGCTGACCGCATCCATTACGTAGCCAAGATCCTTGTGCGGATCCGGGATCGGCAGGGCTTCGATGTCAGCCATCGTGCTGACGACTTTCTTGAAGCGCGGGCCTTCGCCGGTCTCGAAGTACAGGCCTTGGCCCATGGCATCGGGGATGGTGAGGATGTCGGAAAACAGGATCGCCGCGTCCAGTTGCGGATAGCGGTCGAGTGGTTGCAGAGTGACTTCGCAAGCGAATTGCGGATTCATGCACAGGCTCATGAAGTCGCCGGCGTGGGCACGGCTGGCGCGGTACTCCGGCAGGTAGCGACCGGCCTGGCGCATCATCCACACGGGGGTGACGTCAACGGGTTGCTTGAGCAGGGCGCGGAGGAAACGGTCGTTCTTCAGGGCAGTCATGTCGGCATCCGGAAAAAAAGTGCGGGCATTTTCTCAGAGCGCGACGCAAAAGGCACGGATGTGGGTCAGCCTTTTGTCTATCGGGTCAATTTGTCGCGTTATCTTGAACACGCAGAAACCAAAGTGGGAGCGGGCTTGCTCGCGAAAGCGGTGGGGCAGTCGACACATTTGTGACTGATACACAGCATTCGCGAGCAAGCCCGCTCCCACAGTTTTGATCATGTTTCAGCTTGAAATGTGCTCAGACGCCCAAGTAATCAAGGATCCCCTCAGCCGCATTACGCCCCTCGAAGATCGCCGTTACCACCAGGTCGGAACCGCGCACCATGTCGCCACCGGCAAAGATTTTCGGGTTGCTGGTCTGATGCTTGTACTGACCTTGCTCAGGCGCAACGACGCGGCCCTGGCTGTCGGTCTGGATCTCGAACTGCTCGAACCACGGCGCCGGGCTCGGGCGGAAGCCGAAGGCGATGACCACGGCGTCGGCCGGAATGATCTCTTCGGAACCCGGGATCGGCTCGGGGCTGCGACGGCCACGGGCATCCGGCTCGCCGAGACGGGTCTCGACCACCTTCACGCCTTCAACCTTGTCCTCACCGACAATGGCGATCGGCTGGCGGTTGTAAAGGAATTTCACCCCTTCTTCCTTGGCGTTCTTCACCTCTTTGCGCGAGCCGGGCATGTTCGCTTCGTCACGACGATAAGCGCAGGTCACCGACTTGGCGCCCTGGCGGATCGAGGTGCGGTTGCAGTCCATCGCCGTGTCGCCACCGCCGAGTACCACAACCTTCTTGCCTTTCATGTCGACAAAATCTTCCGGCGACTTTTCAAAGCCCAGGTTGCGGTTGACGTTGGCGATGAGGAAGTCCAGCGCGTCGTAAACACCCGGCAGATCCTCACCGGCAAAACCACCCTTCATGTAGGTGTAGGTGCCCATGCCCATGAACACCGCGTCGTATTCAGCGAGCAGTTGCTCCATGGTCACGTCTTTGCCGACTTCTGTGTTGAGACGGAACTCGATGCCCATGCCGGTGAAGACTTCACGACGATTGCTCAGCACGGTCTTTTCCAGCTTGAACTCCGGGATACCAAAGGTCAGCAAGCCGCCGATTTCCGGGTTTTTGTCGAACACCACCGGGGTTACGCCGCCACGCACCAGCACGTCGGCACAACCCAGCCCCGCCGGGCCTGCACCGATGATCGCCACGCGTTTGCCGGTCGGCTTGACCTTGGACATGTCCGGGCGCCAGCCCATGGCGAACGCGGTGTCGGTGATGTATTTCTCGACCGAACCGATGGTCACCGCGCCAAAGCCGTCGTTGAGGGTGCAGGCACCCTCGCACAGACGATCCTGCGGGCACACCCGGCCGCAGACTTCCGGCAGGGTGTTGGTCTGGTGCGACAGCTCGGCGGCCTGGAGGATGTTGCCCTCGGCCACCAACTTGAGCCAGTTGGGAATGAAGTTGTGCACCGGGCACTTCCATTCGCAATACGGGTTGCCGCAGCCCAGGCAGCGGTGGGCCTGATCGGCCGACTGCTGGGGTTTGAACGGTTCGTAGATTTCAACGAACTCTTTCTTGCGTTGACGCAACAGTTTCTTCTTCGGATCCTTGCGCCCGACATCGATGAACTGGAAGTCGTTATTCAGACGTTCAGCCATTGTTAAAACCTCATCAAACTCTTCAGGCGCATATCACTGCGGGTTGGCACGAGTGCTGGAAAGCAGGGTTTTCAAGCTGGCAGCCTTGGGCTTGACCAGCCAGAAACGCCGCAAGTAATCGTCGAGGTTCTCGGCGAGTTCACGACCCCACTCGCTGTCGGTTTCGGCGACGTACTCGTTCAGCACGTTCTGCAGGTGGCTGCGATAGGCTTCCATCGCTTCGCCGCTGATCCGCTGGATTTCCACCAGTTCGTGATTGACCCGGTCAACGAAGGTGTTGTCCTGATCGAGCACGTAGGCGAAACCACCGGTCATGCCCGAGCCGAAGTTGTAACCGGTCTTGCCCAGCACGCAGACGAAACCACCGGTCATGTACTCGCAGCAGTGATCGCCAGTGCCTTCCACGACGGTGTGGGCACCGGAGTTACGCACGGCAAAACGCTCGCCGGCGGTGCCAGCGGCGAACAACTTGCCGCCCGTGGCGCCGTACAGGCAGGTGTTACCGATGATGGCGCTTTCCTGAGTTTTATAGACGCTGCCCTTCGGCGGCACGATGACCAACTTGCCGCCGGTCATGCCTTTGCCGACGTAGTCGTTGGCATCGCCTTCCAGGTACATGTTCAGACCGCCGGCGTTCCACACGCCAAAGCTCTGCCCGGCCGTGCCCTTGAAGCGGAAGGTGATCGGCGCCTTGGCCATACCCTGGTTGCCGTGCTTGCGGGCGATTTCGCCGGAGATCCGCGCGCCGATCGAACGGTCGCAGTTGCAGATGTCCAGATCGAACTCGGCGCCGCTCATGTCGTTGATCGCCGACGCGGCCAGCTCGACCATTTTTTCCGCGAGCAGGCCTTTATCGAACGGCGGGTTGCGCTCAACACCGCAGAACTGCGGTTTATCCGCCGGGATGTGATCGCTGCCCAGCAGCGGCGTCAGGTCCAGGTGATGTTGCTTGGCGGTCTGGCCTTCGAGGATTTCCAGCAGATCGGTGCGACCGATCAGCTCTTCGAGGGAGCGCACACCGAGTTTGGCCAGCCACTCACGGGTTTCTTCAGCGACGTAGGTGAAGAAATTCACCACCATGTCGACGGTGCCGATGTAGTGATCCTTGCGCAGCTTCTCGTTCTGCGTCGCGACGCCGGTGGCGCAGTTGTTCAAGTGGCAGATGCGCAGGTATTTGCAGCCCAGCGCGATCATTGGCGCGGTGCCGAAGCCGAAGCTTTCAGCGCCGAGAATGGCGGCCTTGATCACGTCGAGGCCGGTTTTCAGGCCGCCGTCGGTCTGCACCCGGACTTTGCCGCGCAGGTCGTTGCCGCGCAGGGTCTGGTGAGTTTCAGCCAGGCCGAGTTCCCACGGCGCGCCAGCGTACTTGATCGAAGTCAGCGGCGAAGCACCGGTGCCACCGTCGTAGCCGGAAATGGTGATCAAGTCCGCGTAGGCCTTGGCCACACCGGCGGCGATGGTGCCGACGCCCGCTTCTGCTACCAGCTTCACCGAAACCAGTGCCTGCGGGTTGACCTGTTTCAAATCGAAGATCAGCTGCGACAAATCTTCGATCGAATAGATGTCGTGGTGCGGCGGTGGCGAAATCAGGGTCACGCCCGGCACTGCGTAACGCAGCTTGGCGATCAGCCCGTTGACCTTGCCGCCCGGCAGTTGCCCGCCCTCGCCCGGCTTGGCGCCTTGGGCGACCTTGATCTGCAGCACTTCGGCGTTGACCAGGTATTCCGGAGTCACACCGAAACGGCCGGTGGCAACCTGCTTGATTTTCGAGCTCTTGATGGTGCCGTAACGCGCCGGATCTTCACCCCCTTCGCCGGAGTTGGAACGCGCACCGAGGCGGTTCATGGCTTCGGCCAGGGCTTCGTGAGCTTCCGGCGACAATGCGCCCAGCGAGATACCAGCGGAGTCGAAGCGCTTGAGCACCGATTCCAGCGGCTCGACTTCACTGATGTCCAGCGGCGTGTCGAGGGTCTTGACCTTGAACAGGTCGCGAATCATCGACACCGGACGGTTGTCCACCAGCGAGGTGTATTCCTTGAACTTGGCGTAGTCGCCCTGCTGCACAGCGGCTTGCAGCGTGTTGACCACGTCCGGGTTGTAGGCGTGATATTCGCCACCGTGGACGAACTTCAGCAGACCACCCTGCTGGATCGGCTTGCGCGGACTCCAGGCTTCGACGGCCAGCGCTTTCTGCTCGGCTTCGATATCGACGAAGCGCGCGCCCTTGATCCGGCTCGGCACGCCGCGGAAGCTCAGGTCGCAGACTTCTTCGGACAGGCCGATGGCTTCGAACAGCTGCGCACCGCGGTACGAAGCGATGGTCGAAATGCCCATCTTCGACAGGATCTTCAGCAGACCTTTGGTGATGCCTTTGCGGTAGTTCTTGAATACCTCGTAGAGGTCCCCCAGCACTTCACCGGTACGGATCAGGTCGCCCAGCACTTCGTAAGCCAGGAACGGATACACCGCCGAGGCGCCGAAACCGATCAGTACGGCGAAGTGATGCGGGTCACGTGCGGTCGCGGTTTCAACCAGGATGTTGGAATCGCAACGCAGGCCTTTTTCGGTCAAGCGGTGGTGCACTGCACCGGTCGCCAGCGAAGCGTGGATCGGCAGCTTGCCCGGGGCGATATGGCGGTCGCTGAGGACAATCTGGGTACGCCCGGCGCGCACGGCTTCTTCAGCCTGATCGGCAACGTTTCGGATCGCCGCTTCGAGGCCCAGGCTTTCGTCGTAGTTGAGGTCGATGATCGCCCGTTCGAAACCCGGACGGTCGAGGTTCATCAGCGAACGCCACTTGGCCGGGGAAATGACCGGCGAGCTGAGGATCACGCGCGAGGCGTGTTCCGGCGACTCCTGGAAAATGTTGCGCTCGGCGCCGAGGCAGATTTCCAGCGACATCACGATCGCTTCACGCAGCGGGTCGATCGGCGGGTTGGTCACCTGCGCGAACTGCTGACGGAAATAATCGTACGGCGTGCGCACACGCTGGGACAGCACGGCCATCGGCGTGTCATCGCCCATCGAGCCAACAGCTTCGTAGCCTTGCTCGCCGAGCGGACGCAGTACCTGATCGCGCTCTTCGAACGTGACCTGATACATCTTCATGTACTGCTTGAGCTGATCGACGTCGTAGAACGCCGAACCGTGGTCGTTGTCTTCCATGGTCGCCTGAATGCGCAGGGCATTCTTGCGCAGCCATTGCTTGTACGGATGACGGGACTTCAGACGGTTGTCGATCGCATCGGTGTCGAGGATCTGCCCGGTTTCGGTGTCCACGGCGAAGATCTGGCCAGGGCCGACGCGGCCCTTGGCGAGCACGTCTTCGGGCTGGTAGTTCCACACGCCGATTTCCGACGCGAGAGTAATGAAGCCGTTTTTGGTGGTGACCCAGCGCGCCGGACGCAGACCGTTCCGGTCGAGCAGACACACCGCGTAGCGACCGTCGGTCATGACCACGCCGGCCGGGCCGTCCCACGGCTCCATGTGCATCGAGTTGTACTCGTAGAATGCACGCAGATCCGGGTCCATGGTTTCGACGTTCTGCCACGCAGGCGGGATGATCATCCGCACGCCACGGAACAGGTCGATGCCACCGGTGACCATCAGTTCGAGCATGTTGTCCATGCTCGAGGAGTCGGAACCGACGCGGTTGACCAGCGGGCCGAGTTCTTCCAGATCCATCAGATCATTGGTGAACTTGGTCCGACGCGCCTGAGCCCAGTTACGGTTACCGGTGATGGTGTTGATTTCGCCGTTGTGCGCAAGGAAGCGGAACGGCTGCGCCAGCGGCCATTTCGGCAGGGTGTTGGTGGAGAAGCGCTGGTGGAACACGCAAATCGCGGTTTGCAAGCGCTCGTCGCTCAGGTCTGGATAGAACGCGGCCAGGTCGGCCGGCATCATCAGGCCTTTATAGATGATGGTCTTGTGCGAAAAGCTGCAGATGTAATGATCGGTGTCAGCGGCGTTGGCCACCGACGAACGGCGACGGGCGCTGAACAGCTTCACGGCCATGTCCTGATCGCTCAGGCCTTCGCCGCCGATGTAGACCTGCTCGATCTGCGGCAGGCGTTCAAGGGCAAGGCGGCCGAGGACGCTGGTGTCGATCGGCACTTTGCGCCAGCCGATCAGTTGCAGTCCTTCAGCAAGGATCTCGCGGTTCATGTTCTCGCGAGCAGCTTCGGCCTTGGCCGGATCCTGATTGAAGAACACCATGCCCACCGCGTATTGCTTGGACATTTCGACGCCGAAGCTTTCCTGGGCAATGGCTCGCAGGAAGGCGTCGGGTTTTTGAATCAGCAGACCGCAACCGTCACCGGTCTTGCCGTCGGCATTAATCCCACCGCGGTGGGTCATGCAGGTCAGGGCCTCGATGGCCGTTTGCAAAAGGGTATGACTGGGCTCGCCCTGCATATGAGCTATCAGGCCGAAACCGCAGTTATCCTTGAATTCATCTGGTTGGTACAGACCTGCTTTCATAGACACTTTCTCACCAGGCTGCCTCTATTCGAGGCAAATTTCTTTTCAATTCAACCACTTGCGTTCCGCGCCGAACGTACGCCGGCTTAGCGGGGGCAAAAGGGTGGTCATTGTACACAGCGACACAGAGGCTCACAAATTTGACGACGAACTGTCGCAAATTCATGTCGCATTTGTGAAAGGTTTAAAGCGATCTGCTGTGCTAGTCAAAACTTTTTTAAATTCTGACCGCAACGACTCAAAGACTACTGTGACGCAGACACCACAAGGCACGCATCCTTTTCAGAAAGCGCGCACTCATGGAGATTTTGAGGTGCCGGGAGAGGCGGCCTGGGTAAGGCCGCCGAATCTTCAGCGAGTTGTTGCCAGTTCCTGTTGGACGCTGGCGACAGTGCGAGGCCAAGGTTTACCAGCCTGAACCTTCGCTGGCAAGGCCTTGATGGCAGAAACGGCCGCATCCCGATTGGCAAAATTGCCATAGGTGATCACATACAGCGGCTTGCCGTTGAGGACTTTCTTGAAATAACGGTACTCACCGCCCTGCTCCTTGACGAAGTTCTGCGCGGCGGTTTCCGAGCTGGTGCCGAGGATCTGCACCACGTAGTTGCCGGTCGGCTGACCGGCGTACCAGCTGCCACCGGCGGCTTTGGCGACGGTGACCGGCTTGTCGGCAGGCTTGGTGGCGGTGGCCGGTTTGGCCGGTGCCGGTGCCGGTTTCGCGGCTGGCGCAGGCGTAGCCGGAGCAGGTTTGGCCGTGGCGATCTGCGTCGGTGCCGGGGTTGGCGCCGGCTTGGCGGCAGGGGTCGGAACCGGCGTCGGCGCGGGGCCGGCCGGAACGCCCGCAGGCGGCGCGGAGGTGGTCACGGTTGGCGGGGTATCGCTGGAGCCTTCCAGCGGCACACCGTCGTCGCCTTCGGTGATGCCACCGGCGGCTTCGGCCAGCGGGCCACGCATGACCGGCTGCGAGTTGCCGACCAACGGCAGCGGCATCGGCTGGGTGTTGCCGGCGAATTCGACGGACGGGTTGGCGCCATTCGCTGCGCCCTGACCCAGTGGCAGTTGCGCCTGTTCATTGGCCGGAGCACCGGTGGTCGGTGCCTTGCTGCGACCCGGCATCAGCCAGGCGGCGGCAACCGCGACCACAACGACGGCGGAAATCGCCAATACGTGTTTCTTCGGCATGTTGAACCCCATACTTGGACGCTTGACCGCAGAGCGGCTGGCAATCATGACTTCGATCAGTGCATCGCGAGCGACCTGGTTGATGTTGCCAGGCCAGCCCTCGGAGCTTTCGTGAATATCAGAGATCTGATCTGCAGTGAAAAGTTCGACACCCCGCCCCGCGCCTTCCAGCCGCTGGTCGAGATATTCACGGGTCTCTTCTTCGGTGTAGGGCTGCAATTCGATGACGTGGAAACGCTCTTCTTCGAGCTGCAAAGCCTCAAGCTGGGCGATCAGCGACGACTCGCCGAACAGGAACACATGCGGGCGACCTTCCGGCGTGCCCGCGCCCAGCGCCATCAACGCTTCCAGCGCCGACTCGTCGAGCTGCTCGGCATCGTCCACCAGCAGATAGACTTCCTGCCCGGTCAGACCCAGTTGCACCACCTGCTCGAGAATCGCGCCGACCTCGGCCTGCGCGACATCCAGCGCCTGCGCCACCTGACGCAGCACGCCGGCCGCGTCACCGGCGCCGCGGGCGGAAACCACTACGCTCTGCACCGATTGTTTGTTGGTGCTGGCCACCAGCGCCTGCCGCAGCAGGGTCTTGCCGCTGCCCTGCGGGCCGGTGACCACCAGCAGCAGCTGGCTGTAGCGCGCCAGATGATGCAGCTGACCCAGCACCGGTTTGCGCTGGGCCGGAAAGAATTTGAAGCCCGGCACCCGTGGCGCGAACGGGTCGTGACTTAACTGGAAATGGCCGAGAAACGCCTCGTCGGCATGCAAACTAGTCATCGGAATCGTTTTAACCTTTAAGCTGAGCCAGGACGCGGTAATCCGCTCCCAGCGTGGCCTGTAGAACCTCTTTCGGATAATCGTCGGTCACTACCGCTTCGCCCATCCGGCGCAGCAGCACCAGGCGCAGACGACCGTCGATCACTTTTTTATCAATTGCCATGTGCTGGAGAAAATCGGCTTCGCTCATCTCTTCAGGCGGAACAACCGGCAGACCGGCACGCTGGAACAGACGAATGCCGCGGTCACGCTCCTGCTCGCTGATCCAGCCAAGGCGCGCGGACATTTCCAGCGCCATCACGGTACCCGCCGCCACCGCCTCGCCATGCAGCCAGACACCATAGCCCATGTGGGTTTCGATGGCGTGGCCGAAGGTGTGGCCGAGGTTGAGCGTGGCGCGTACGCCGGTTTCCTTTTCATCGGCGCCGACCACAGCAGCCTTGGCCGCGCAGGAACGCTCGATCGCATAGGTCAGCGCGCTCTGGTCCAACGCACGCAGGGCGTCGACGTTGTCTTCCAGCCACGTCAGGAACGGTTCGTCGCAGATCAGGCCATACTTGATGACCTCCGCCAGGCCCGCCGACAACTCGCGCTGTGGCAGGGTTTTCAGCGATGCGGTGTCGATCAGCACCACGTTCGGCTGATAGAACGCGCCGACCATGTTCTTGCCCAGCGGATGGTTGATGCCGGTCTTGCCGCCGACCGACGAATCGACCTGCGACAGCAGCGTGGTAGGTATCTGGATAAAATCGACACCGCGCTGATAGCAGGCGGCAGCGAAGCCGGCCATGTCGCCGATTACTCCGCCGCCCAAGGCGATCACGGTAGTGCGGCGGTCGTGACGGGCGGTCAGCAGGCCGTCGAAAATCAGCTGCAGGGTTTCCCAGTTCTTGAAGGCTTCGCCGTCGGGCAACACCACCGAGATCACCGAGTACTGCGTCAGGCTGCGGGTCAGACGTTCGAGATAGAGGGGCGCGACGGTTTCGTTGGAGATGATTGCTACCTGGCGCCCATGGATATGCGGCGCCAGCAGTTCCGGCTGATCCAACAGACCTTCGCCAATATGAATCGGGTAGCTGCGCTCGCCTAGATCGACCTTGAGTGTCTGCATGTGTCCCCACAGTGAAGATGGAAGCAGGCATCCTGCCCTGAAATTATTGGTGTTCTGCGGCCTGTAGCGGTATGACGCCACTCGACCGGCATCCGCCACACCCTCGGCAAACGCTGACAGGACGCCGAGGATAGCGCATTTCTGGCGCTGCTTTAACGGGGTGGCAATTGCGCGAGGCGGTCGAGAATGTCGAGCACCACCATGCGTGGCGGCCGCTCGTCGGTTTCCACCACCAGATCGGCGATTTCCCGATAAAGGGGATCACGGATCTCGAGCAGGTCGCGCAAGGTTTTCGCCGGATCGGCAGTACGCAGCAGCGGCCGATTGCGATCGCGGGAAGTGCGGCCGACCTGCTGTTCGACGGAGGCGTGCAGATACACCACGCGCCCGCCTTCATGCAGGGCCTTGCGATTGGCATCACGCATCACCGCGCCGCCGCCAGTCGCCAGCACCACGCCGTCGAATGCGCACAGCTCGGCGATCATCGCCTGTTCACGATCACGAAAGCCGGGCTCGCCTTCCTTGTCGAAGATCCATGGGATATTGGCACCCGTGCGCAGCTCAATTTCCTTGTCGGAATCCTTGAACGGCAGGCGCAGCTCTTTGGCCAGCAATCGGCCGATGGTGCTTTTGCCAGCACCCATCGGTCCTACAAGTATCAAATTTCGCACAGAATCAACGACTCACAGCAATCGCCTGGTTATTCATGATACGCGGAGTGAGAAATACCAGCAGCTCGGATTTTTTCTCCGAAACCACATCACGCCGGAAAAGGCGGCCAAGATACGGCACATCGCCAAGAAATGGCACCTTATCTACAACCTTGCTCTGAGTATTTGAAAAAACACCGCCGATAACGATGGTCTCGCCGTCATTGACCAGCACTTTCGCGTTGACCTCGTTTTTCTTGATCGGCGGTACATCCTGCACTTTGTTCAGGTAGTCCGGCTCGTCCTTGGTGACCTTGACCTCCATGATGATGCGGTTGTCCGGGGTGATTTGCGGGGTGACTTCCAGCGACAGTGAAGCCTCCTTGAACGACACCGAAGTCGCGCCGCTGGAGCTCGCTTCCTGATAGGGGATCTCGGTGCCCTTGAGGATCTTTGCGGTTTCCTTGTCCGAGGTAACCACCTTCGGCTGCGAAACGATTTCGCCGTTGCCGGTTTTCTCCATCGCTGTCAGCTCCAGATCCAGCAATACGTTGTCGGTGATGAAAGCGATGCCTATTCCCGAGGTATTGTTGACCGTGCCCATATCGACGAACGGCGAGTTGGTGCCGGTGCTGCCCGGCGTACCGATGGTACTCGACGATCCGTTGACCCCGGAGGCGTTCCAGTTGCCCTTGTTCTGCACCGAACCGCCCCAGCGCACGCCCAGACTCTTGTCGTAATCGACGTTGGCCTCAACGATGCGTGCCTCGATCATCACCTGGCGCACCGGAATATCCAGTTGCGCCACGATTCGCCGTAATTCGTCGAGGCGATCCTGGGGCTGGTAGGCAATGATGTTGTTGGTCCGCTCATCGACGGTAATCGAACCGCGCTCATCGGCTCTCGCCTCGGCACTGGTCACCGACTGGAACAGCTTGGCAATGTCTGCGGCCTTGGCGTAATTGACTTGCAGCAGCTCGCGACGCAATGGCGCCAGCTCGGCGATCTGTTTTTGAGACTCCAGTTCCTGGCGCTCGCGCGCGGCAATTTCGTCGGCCGGCGCGACCAGCAGCACGTTACCTATTTTGCGTTTATCCAGACCTTTGGTTTTCAGCACCAGATCCAGCGCCTGATCCCACGGCACGTTCTGCAAGCGCAAAGTGATGCCACCCTGCACCGTATCGCTTGCCACGAGGTTGAGGTTGGTGAAGTCAGCGATCAACTGCAGCACCGAGCGCACATCGATGTCCTGGAAATTCAGCGAGAGCTTGTCGCCGACATAGGCCTGACGGTCGGCGTTGCGCTTTTGCAGGTCGTCGACGCTCATCGGACGAACGCTCACGGTGAGCTTGTTGTCGGTCTGAAACGTGGAATAGTCGAAGGTGCCGCTGGGCTCGACGCTGATCACCGTGCGATCGCCGGTAACTGCTGCGTTGACGAACTGCACCGGGGTGGCGAAGTCCTTGACGTCGAGGCGCACGCGGAGTTTTTCCGGCAATTGCGTGCGAGCGAAGCTGAGGATGATCTTGCCGTCGTGCTCCTGAATATCCGGGGCGATGGTCGGATCTGAGAGGTCGATGACCACGTTGCCTTCACCCTCGGTACCGCGCTGGAAATCGACGCCGCGAATCGTCCGACTGCGCGGCAGCGAAGATCGGCTGGGAGCCGCAGCAGTGGTGGCAGCACGCGGCGCAACGGCGGTCGGGCGAGGGGCCGTGGCGGAGGCGCCCTGACCGATCACCACAAACAGATGATTGCCCTCGACTCGCGTGGTGTAGGGCGCCAACTGCGTCAGGCTGACAATCAGCCGCGTACGGTCCTTGGCTTCGGCTACCGTGGCCGTGCGCGCGTTGCCGCTGCCCAGATCAAGATTCCTGTTGGCCAACTGGCTGGTCACGCCTGGCAGATCCAGCGCGATGCGCGCCGGTGATTCGGTTGTGTAGCCCTTGGGCTGTGGTGGCGGGCCGTCGAACGAGAGCTTCAGTTCGACGCGGTCACCCGGCAGCGCGGCAACATCCAGCGCTTTCAGATTGGCCGCCAGTACCATCGGTGACAGCAGCGCTATCCATAGCGAAAAACCGAGGGTGGAGAAAATCCTGTTCATTGTTCGACTTCCACTATGAGTGCTCTTTCAAAGGAATGGTGCGCGGCCGCTCCAGCCAGGCGCCGTCGCCGTCGGGCACAATCTCGACGACATCGACCTGGGTTGCAGTGATGGCGACGATGCGGCCATCGTTGCGCCCCAGGTAGTCGCCGACCTTGAGGCGATGCACCCCGCCCGCGCCGCGCAGCAGCGCAAACGAGCCCGAGGCATTGGCAATCGTGCCGACCATTTCGAATTGCTCGATATTGAACCCTTCAAGGTATTGCTTGACCCGGTTGGGGTCGGGTTTGACGTTGCGCGAGCCGTGCTTCTGCCCAGCCAGATCAACCCGTGCCTGGCGCGAAAATGGGCTGCGCAGGTTGGCGGCGCTGTAGGTGAATGTGGGGTAAGACCGAAATGTCGGCGTTGGTTCAATCTTGCCCGCTGGCCGCAGGCGCACTTCGTTGAGGTAGGCGTCGAGGTCGCTGAAGTCATCACCGCCACCGCAGCCGCTCAACGCCAGCATCATCGGCAGGACCAGATAACGAATCGGGGTCATTTCTCCAACCCCTTGTCGTTGTAGCGATACGTCTTGGCGAGGATGCTCATGCGCAGCTTCGGCCCGCCTTCGGGATTGGCCGGCGCCAGTTCGAAATCATGCAGAGTGACAATCCGTGGCAGTCCGGCGACGCCGCTGACGAAAGTCGCAAGGTCATGATAGGCGCCGGTTACGGTGATCTGGATCGGCAGTTCGATGTAGAACGGCTGCGTAACTTCCGGCAGCAGCTTGATCTCCTCGAATTCCAGACCGCTGCCCAGACCGGTGCGGGTGATGTCTTCGAGCAAGCCCGGCACCTCGGTGTCGCTGGGCAACTGCCGCAGCAACACGCCGAAGGTGTCTTCCATTTGCTTTATTTGCTGGGTGTACAGCTCAAGATTCGCGGACAGCCGCGCCTTGCTGGCGAATTGTTCCTTGAGCGTGGTTTCCTCCTCGCGCTTGAGGTCGAGCTGATTTTCCATATCGCTGATAAAGAAGTAGTAACCAAGCGCGAGGATCAACACCATCACCAGCGCACCGCACAGGGTTTTCACCGCCGGCGGCCAGGAGCCGATGTTGCTGGTGTCGAGGTCGTTGAAATCGACATTGCGCAGGCTCTGCAGCCACTCGGAGGCGTTCATTGTTCGTCCTCCGCAACCTTGGGCTGGGTCTGACGAACGGTCAGCTGGAATACATTGGCCTGTTCGATCTGATCGGCGCTGTTGGCCTTGACCTCATTCAGGCTCGGCGCGTCGAACCAGTCGGACGCGTCGAGGTTGCGCATCAGCTCGGAGACCCGGTTGTTCGACTCCGCCGCGCCACTGATGGACAGGGTCTTGCCGGCCATTTTCACATCAGTGAAATACACGCCGTCCGGCAAGGTACGCGCCAGTTGATCGAAGACTCGCCCACTGATTTGCCGGTTGCCCTGCAGGTCCTGGATGATGCGCATGCGTTCGACCAGTTGCTGGCGTCGCGCCTTCAGCTCACTGATCTGCTTGATGCGCTCATCGACCACAGCGATCTGTTTGCCGATGTAATCGTTGCGCGCCATCTGCCGCTCAATGGCCGCGCTGATGATCTGATCGGCAATCAGCACCGCGCCGATCGAGCCTGCGAGCACGCCGATCAGGATCAGCAGGAAGCGTTTGCGTCGTTCTTCGCGGCGCTCTTCGCGCCAGGGTAGAAGGTTGATCCGCGCCATCAGTCGAAACTCCTGAGCGCGAGCCCGCAGGCAATCATCAATGCCGGCGCGTCACTGGCCAGCGCACCGGCGTTGACCTTGCTGCCCAAGGCCATGTCGGCAAACGGGTTGGCCACCTGGGTCGGTGTGTTCAGGCGCTGCTCGATGAGACGATCCAGGCCAGGCACCGAGGCAGTACCGCCGGCCAGCAGGATATGGTCGACCGCGTTGTACTGGCCGGAGGCGAAGAAAAACTGCAGTGAACGTGAAACCTGCTGCACCAGCGCTTCACGAAATGGCTGCAGGACTTCACTCACGTAATCGTCAGGCAAGCCGCCCTGCTTCTTCGCCAGGCCTGCCTGTTCGACAGTGAGGCCATAGCGGCGCTGGATCTCTTCGGTAAGCTGGCGTCCACCGAATAATTGCTCGCGAGTGTAGATGATCTTGCCGTTGTGCAGGACGCTGAGGGTGGTCATGGTGGCGCCGATGTCGACGACCGCTACGGTCAGGCGCTCCTGAGACGCCGCCAGATGCGTCGCGAGCAGGCCGAACGAACGCTCCAGCGCGTAGGCCTCGACATCCACCACCCGCGCGGTCAGGCCGGCGAGCGCCAGCGCCGCTTCACGCACTTCGACGTTTTCCTTGCGACAGGCGGCGAGCAGTACGCTGACCCGTTCGGGATTGCGCGGCGAGACGCCCTGGACTTCAAAGTCGATGGCGACTTCGTCCAATGGATAGGGGATGTATTGGTCGGCCTCGATCTTGAGCTGGTTTTCCAGTTCATCGTCGGACAGCCCGGCGCCCATTTCGATGATCTTGGTGATCACCGCCGAACCGGCCACCGCCACCGCCACGCTCTTGACCCCGGTGCGCGCCTTGACCAGCACCCGGCTCAGCGCCTGGCCGACGCCTTCGAGTTCAGCGATGTTCTTTTCGACCACGGCGTTCGCCGGCAACGGCTCTACCGCGTAGGCCTCGACCCGGAAACGCTCGCCCTGACGGCTCAGTTCCAGCAGCTTCACCGACGTGGAGCTGATGTCGATCCCCAGTAACGCATTGGTCTTTTTATTGAAGAGTCCCAGCACTACCAATTCCCTATGACTTTCCGTGAGTTACGGACTCTGTAATACGCATTGCGTTCCTTGACCCCCGCCTTGACAGAAGCGCCAATGACGCCCCCGACGGAAAAGTGCTTATAATGCCCAGCGATTTTTTCCGCTTTTTACTGCCCGCGCGGATGGCTCTGTGTGTAACCGCAGCCCCGTGCCAAATTCATTCTTTGCTCTGGATGTCCAAAAGCCTTGATTCGTCTGCTGAAATTTTTCGGTTGGTCCATCGTCGCCGTTTTCTGCGGACTGCTCTTAGGTCTCAGCGGCGCCTTTCTTTACCTTAGTCCGGGTTTGCCGTCTGTGGAGGCGCTGAGAAGCATTCAGTTGCAGATTCCTCTGCGCGTCTACAGCAGCGACGACAAGTTGATCGCAGAATTTGGCGAAATGCGCCGCACCCCGATCCGTTTCGCCGACATTCCCCCCAACTTCATTAATGCGTTACTCAGTGCTGAGGACGACAATTTTGCCAACCACTATGGTGTCGACCCGAGCAGCCTGATGCGCGCGGCGACCCAATTGGTCAAGAGCGGACACATTCAGTCCGGCGGCAGCACGATCACCATGCAGGTGGCGAAGAATTTCTTCCTCACCAGCGAGCGCAGCTTCTCGCGTAAAACCACGGAAATTCTCCTCGCCCTGCAGATCGAACGGCAGCTGACCAAGGACGAGATCCTGGAGCTGTACGTCAACAAGATCTATCTGGGCAACCGCGCCTACGGCATCGAGGCGGCGGCGCAGGTGTATTACGGCAAATCGATTCGCGACGTCAGCCTGGCGCAGATGGCGATGATCGCTGGCCTGCCGAAAGCACCGTCGCGCTTCAATCCGCTGGCCAACCCGGCGCGCAGTAAAGAACGCCGCGACTGGATCCTCGGGCGCATGTACAAGCTGGGCAAGATCAGCGAAGCCGACTACACCGCGGCGGTCAACGAGCCGCTGAACGCCAGCTACCACGTGCCGACGCCGGAAGTGAACGCACCGTACATCGCCGAAATGGCCCGTGCGGAAATGGTCGGCCGTTACGGCAGCGACGCCTATACCGAAGGTTTCCGGGTCGTCACCACGGTGCCGAGTAACCTGCAGGAAATGGCCAATACCGCGCTGCACGAAGGCTTGATGACCTACGACCAGCGCCACGGCTACCGTGGCCCCGAGTCGCGCCTGCCAGGCAAGACGCGCGAAGCCTGGGCCAGCGAACTGACCAAACAGCGCACCATCAGCAGCCTCGAACCTGCGATCGTCACCCAGGTCGACAAAACCGGCCTGCAGGTTCTGACCCGCACCGGCGAAGAACATGTCGCCTGGGACACGATGAAATGGGCGCGGCCGTTCCTCAACACCAACAGCATGGGCGCCAATCCGCGTCAGCCTTCGGATGTCGCCCAGGTCGGTGATCTCATCCGCGTACAGCGGCAGAAAGACAACTCGCTGAAATTCAGCCAGATCCCGCAGGCGCAGGGAGCGCTGGTGTCGCTGGATCCACAGAACGGCGCGATCCGTTCGCTGGTCGGCGGGTTCGCCTTCGAGCAGAGCAACTACAACCGCGCCATGCAGGCCAAGCGTCAGCCGGGTTCGAGCTTCAAGCCGTTCGTTTACAGCGCCGCTCTGGATAACGGCTACACCGCCGCCACCCTGGTCAACGATGCGCCGATCGTGTTCGTCGACGAGTACCTGGACAAGGTCTGGCGACCGAAGAACGACACCAATACCTTCCTCGGCCCGATCCGCCTGCGTGAAGCGCTGTACAAGTCGCGCAACCTGGTGTCGATCCGCTTGCTGCAGGCCATGGGCGTAGGCAAGACCATTGACTACATCACCCGTTTTGGCTTCAACAAGCAGGACCTGCCGCCGAATCTGTCGCTGGCACTGGGCACCGCGACGTTGACGCCGATGGAAATCGCCACTGGCTGGAGCACCTTTGCCAACGGCGGCTACAAAATCACTCCGTACATCATCGACAAGATCGAAAGTCGCAACGGTGACACGCTGTTTGTCGCTAATCCGCCGACGGTGCCACAGGGCGGTTCAGCGACCGACGGCATCGCCGCGCCGGCCACCGAGTCGTTCACGGTCAATGCCGCTCCGGCTGGCGGCGAAGCAGCGGGCAACCCGGCAGTGCCACAGGCGCCAGCCGTGGCCGAGCGGATTGTCGATGGGCGCACCACCTATATCCTCAACAGCATGCTGCAGGACGTGATCAAGCTCGGTACCGGCCGTCGCGCACTGACCATGGGCCGCAGTGACATCGCCGGCAAGACCGGTACCACCAACGAATCGAAAGATGCCTGGTTCTCCGGCTACAACGCCGACTACGTGACCACGGTGTGGACCGGTTTCGACCAACCGGAAAGCCTCGGCCGTCGCGAGTTCGGCGGCACTGTGGCGCTGCCGATCTGGATGAATTACATGTCGGCGGCACTGAAGGACAAGCCGCCGCACGTGCAGCCAGAGCCGGAAGGCATCCTCAGCCTGCGCGTCGACCCGGTCAGTGGCCGTGCAGCGTCGCCGAGCACCCCGGGCGCGTACTTCGAGCTGTTCAAGGCTGAAGACACCCCGCCGTCGGTGAATGAGCTGGGCAACGGCGTCGTACCGGGCAGCCCGCTGCCGGCGGATGAACAGGCGCCGATCGATCTGTTCTGATCCGGCAGCCATTGAAAAGCCCCGCCTTCGTGAGAAGTGCGGGGCTTTTTATTGCCCTGCGCGAGCAAGCTCAACAGATCGCAGCCTTCGGCTGCTCCTGCATTGCGCTGCCCAACAAAAAGCCCCGACTCTCACGAGCCAGGGCTTTCGTTTGAAGCGCTACAACGACTTAGCCGTTGAACACGTCATCCACGCTTTTGAGCGGGTAGTTCTTCGGATACGGCAGGGTTGCCACGCCAGTCTCGATCGCCGCTTTGGCCACAGCGTCGGAGATCAGGGTGATCAGGCGCTTGTCCATTGGCTTGGGAATGATGTACTCACGACCGAATTCCAGCGGAGCACCACCGTAGGCATCGCAGACGTCCTGTGGCACCGGCAGTTTGGCCAGTTCACGCAGGGCATTGGCTGCGGCGACTTTCATTTCTTCGTTGATGCGCTTGGCGCGAACGTCCAGGGCACCGCGGAAGATGAACGGGAAGCCCAGCACGTTGTTGACCTGGTTCGGGTAGTCCGAACGACCGGTGGCCATGATCACGTCGCTACGGGTGGCGTGGGCCAGTTCCGGAGAGATTTCCGGATCCGGGTTGGAGCAGGCGAACACGATCGGGTTGGCCGCCATCGACAGCAAGCCTTCAGCGCTCAGCAGGTTCGGACCGGACAGACCGACGAACACGTCAGCGCCTGCCAGTGCGTCAGCCAGGCTGCGCTTCTCGGTAGCGTGGGCGAACACCGCTTTGTACTGGTTCAGGTCGTCACGGCCGGAGTGGATCACGCCGGTACGGTCAACCATGAAGATGTTTTCGATGCGAGCGCCCATGCTCACCAGCAATTTCATGCAGGAGATGGCAGCAGCGCCGGCACCGAGGCAGACGATTTTCGCTTCCGGCAGGGTTTTGCCAGCGATTTCCAGGGCGTTGATCATGCCGGCCGCGGTCACGATCGCCGTGCCGTGCTGGTCATCGTGGAACACCGGAATGTCGCACTGCTCGATCAGAGCGCGTTCGATTTCAAAGCACTCTGGCGCCTTGATGTCTTCCAGGTTGATGCCACCGAAGGTGATGGAGATGCGCTTGACGGTGTCGATGAAGGCTTGCGGGCTTTCCGAGTCGACTTCGATGTCGAACACGTCGATGCCGGCGAAGCGCTTGAACAGCACGCCTTTGCCTTCCATTACAGGCTTGGAAGCCAACGGGCCGAGGTTGCCCAGGCCGAGAATCGCGGTGCCATCGGAAATGACTGCCACCAGGTTGCCCTTGCCGGTGTATTTGTAGGCCAGTTCAGGATCGCGAGCGATCTCGCGCACTGGTTCAGCTACGCCGGGGCTGTAGGCCAGCGACAGGTCGCGGGCGGTAGCAGTGGCCTTGGTGAGCTCGACACTCAGCTTCCCCGGACGAGGATTGGCGTGATATTCGAGAGCGGCAGTTTTCAGATCAGACATTTTGGCATTCCGCTTTTTTACTGTTGGACAGACTGGTCAGCGAGGATACGCGCCTCGCAAAGTCCCCACAAGACTGGGCAGTCACCGCTGTCAAGCGCCCTGCCCTACGACTTTGGGCCAAGAGCCACGGCGCATAAGGGCTGGACTGTTCACAATCAATCGCAAAAATGTCTACAATTTTTTCTTCAGCGCGGCACGTGCAGCATCGAAGGATGGGTCAATGGCAGCAACCAGCGCCGCTGACCCTTTGGCAAGCCACCACGCTGGGATCGATCTATTACCCAGCCGCGCGCCTCGATCTGCTTGCCGTTCAGCGCCTGCAAGCGGGCGCTGTCGAATTGTCCGAGCAGATTGGGTGCAACCCGCAATACAAGGCTGCCTTGCAACTCGATCCAGATTCCCCCGCGATTGCGCTGCACCTTGCTCACCCGACCACTGACTATGGCGAAACCCGAGCGCTGGATGTGCTGTGCTTTGACTGCCGGCGATTGCCGCCAGAGGCCAAGCCCGGCCTGGCGTGCACTGCGTTCGGCGGCCTGCTGGCAGGCGACCAGATCGATGTTCGGCGCCACGGCGACCTGAAAACCCAGGCCAGCGGCAAGCATCTGCGCTTGGAGATTGACGCCACTGACGCTGTAAATCTGCGCCAGCGTACGGCCGTAATGGTCTTTCGCCTGCTTGCCCAGTCGCAGACCGACGCGGCCGCCACTGTCATCGACCAGCGCCTGCAGGTGTTTGCGCGCCGCGACGGCGAACGGCTCGTCGCCGCGACCCTGCTTGCCAAGTTCCGGCGTATTGAGGCCGATCATGCGTACATTGCGGCCATCGGTCAGGCGCAGGGTGTCGCCATCCACCACCCGCTGCACGCTGACGCTAGTCAGCCCTGCGGCTGTCGGGCAGAACGCCTGGGCGGCGGACAGCCAAATCGCAGACACAAAAAAGGCGCCCGCAAGGGACGCCTTTTTCATCAGTCTGGAGAAGTCGAGACGACCTTCCAAAATGATCAGCCTCAGGCTTTTTTGCCGACGCCGAAAGTAGCGAAACGGTCTGCGAACTTCTGCACACGGCCGCCGGTGTCCAGAGTCTTCTGCTTACCGGTGTAGAACGGGTGGCATTCGTTGCAAACGTCGATCGCCATGGCTTTGCCGTAGGTCGAACGAGTTTCGAACTTGTTACCGCAGCTGCAGGTAACAGCAATTTCCGGGTAGTTCGGATGGATATCGGCTTTCATGGTGTCTTCCTCAGGCTAGCGTGCCGCCACCCAACACTATTGTTGAATACCGCACGTAATTAGGCCGCGGATTCTACCAGACCTTTTCAATCGCGCAAGCTGTCACCGAGACCGACCGTCTGCTAGGCTCCCGGCCTTGCATGCATGTCCCTGCGGTAGCGAGCAAGCTCTCTACCGCATTCGATCTGCGCTCGGCCTTATTCCCTGTTTTATAGAGATCCCCCGCGTGCCCGACGCCATTCTGCGCCTCGCCCTGCCTTCGCCTCTGCGCCGCCTGTTCGATTATCGGGCGCCAGCCGGGGTGCGGCGTGAGCAATTGCAGCCGGGCATGCGCTTGCGGGTGCCGTTCGGCCGGCGCGAGATGATCGGCATTCTCGTCGAGGTCACCGACACCAGTGAAGTGCCGGCGGAAAAACTCAAACCGGCGCTGGCCCTGCTCGACGCGACTTCACCGCTGCCGCCGGCGCTGCTCAAGCTGTGCCTGTGGACCGCGCAGTATTACCAGCACAGCCTCGGCGACACCTTGAACTGGGCCTTGCCGGTGCTACTGCGTCAGGGCGAGCTGGCCGAGGCCCGCCAGGAGCGGTTCTGGTCGATTGCCCCCGGCGCCAGCGTCGACGACCCGCGGGTCGCCCGTGCGCCACGCCAGCGCGAGGCGCTGACCACGCTGGCTCAACATCCGCACGGTGTGGCGCACCAGTTGCTGAGCAAACTGATGCTGAGCAAGGACAGCCTCGATCTGCTGCTGGCCAAAGGGCTGGTGCAAGTCGAAATCCGCCGCCACGCCCCCGGCGCCCGCCATGAACACTGGCTGGCGCAACCGGAGCTGCCACTCAACAGCGAACAGCGCGCGGCGTATGAGGCGATTCGCGCCGGCTTCGACAGTTACCACGCCTTTCTCCTCGCTGGCGTCACCGGCAGCGGCAAGACCGAAGTCTATCTGCAGCTGATCCGCGAGACCCTCGAAGCCGGCAAACAGGCCTTGGTGCTGATCCCGGAGATCAACCTCGGCCCGCAAACCCTGGCGCGCTTCGAACAACGTTTCAACGCGCGCATCGCCCTGCTGCATTCGGCCGTCAATGATCGCGAACGCCTGGAAGCGTGGCTCGCCGCCCGTGACGGCGAGGCCGACATTATTATCGGCACCCGCTCGGCGCTGTTCACGCCGATGAAAAATCCCGGGCTGATCATCATCGATGAAGAGCACGACGGCTCCTATAAACAGCAGGAAGGCTTGCGCTACCACGCACGCGATCTGGCGCTGGTGCGCGCGCGCCAGGAAAACATCCCGATCGTGCTCGGTTCCGCCACACCGTCGCTGGAGAGCCTGCACAACGCCTACACCGGACGCTACGGCCTGTTGCGCCTGAACGAGCGTGCCGGCGGCGCCAAACAACCGCGCTTTCTGCGCCTGGACGTGAAAAGCCGGCCGCTCGACAGCGGCATTTCCGGGCCGATGCAGCAGGCGATCGGCCAGACCCTCGCCAGCGGCCAGCAGGTGCTGGTGTTCCTCAACCGGCGCGGCTTTGCCCCGACCCTGCTCTGCCATGATTGCGGCTGGATGTCGGAGTGCTCGCGTTGCGATGCGCGCATGACCGTGCACCAGCGTTACGGTGAATTGCGCTGCCACCATTGCGGCAACGTCGAGCGTACGCCGCGCCAGTGTCCGAAGTGCAGCAAGGTCGATCTGCGCCCGGTGGGCGCTGGTACCGAACGCGCTGAGGAGCGTCTGGCGATTCTGTTCCCGGATTACCCGGTACTGCGCGTCGATCGCGACAGCACCTCGCGCAAGGACGCGATGAACCAGCTGTTCGCGACGATCCAGAAAGGCCAACCGTGCATCCTGGTCGGGACGCAGATGTTGGCCAAAGGGCACCATTTCCCACGGGTGACACTGGTGTCGATTCTGGATGCCGATGGCGGCCTGTTCTCCGGCGACTTCCGCGCCAGCGAGCGCATGGCGCAGTTGATCGTGCAGGTCGCCGGGCGTGCCGGGCGGGCTGAGGAACCGGGCAAGGTGATCATCCAGACACACCTCGCCGACCATCCTTTATTGGTGCAACTGACCGAGCAAGGTTATTTCGCCTTCGCCGAGCAGGCGTTGAGCGAACGCCGCGCGGCCGGTTTGCCGCCGTTCGCGCATCTGGCGCTGTTGCGCGCCGAAGCGCACAAGCCGGGGCAGGCGGAAGGTTTTCTCGATGAAGCCTGCAGCGAGGCCGAGCGCTTGCTCAGCGAACTGAATCTGAGCGGCATCGAACTGCTCGGGCCGGTGCCGGCGCCGATGGAGCGCCGTGCCGGGCGTTATCGCGCACAGCTGTTGTTGCAGGCGACCGCGCGGGCGCCGTTGCACCGCTTGCTGGCCAGCTGGATGCTGGTGCTGGAGCAGATGCCGAGCGGGCGGGCGGTGCGCTGGTCGCTGGATGTTGATCCCGTCGATTTGTATTGAAGCGCTGAAAGATCCAAAGATCGGCCGAACGCGGCCCGAGCCTTCGGCAGCTCCTACAGGAAAATGCCGATTCATGTGTAGGAGCCGCCGAAGGCGGCGATCTTTTGACTCTGATGTCACCACATATCCACATCGTGCCTGCTAAGGTTGGCAAGCCCGTCTTCGCAACGGATAATGCCCAGTTTTTCCACCCGCGCATCGATGCGCCCGCCGCGCTTGCGGTCGAAAGAGAAGACCATGAAAGACACCATTCGCCAGCTGATCCAGCAAGCCCTCACCCAACTCGTCAACGAAGGTGTGTTGCCTGAAGGCCTGACGCCGGCGATCCAGGTGGAGAACGCCCGCGACAAGACCCACGGCGACTTCGCCAGTAACATCGCCATGATGCTGGCCAAGCCTGCCGGCATGAAACCACGCGATCTGGCAGAAAAAATCATCGCCGCACTGCCCGCTGACGAAAACGTCACCAAGGCCGAAATCGCCGGCCCGGGCTTCATCAATTTCTTCCAGAACACCCAGGCCCTGGCCTCGCGCCTCGACGCCGCGCTGGCCGACGCCCATGTCGGCGTGCGCAAGGCCGGCCCGGCGCAGCGCACCGTGGTCGATCTGTCGGCGCCGAACCTGGCCAAAGAGATGCACGTCGGCCACTTGCGCTCGACCATCATCGGCGACGGCGTGGCCCGCGTGCTTGAGTTCCTCGGCGACGACGTGATCCGCCAGAACCACGTCGGCGACTGGGGCACCCAGTTCGGCATGCTGATGGCGTACCTGCAGGAAAACCCCATCACCAGCGACGAGCTGTCCGATCTGGAAAACTTCTACCGCGCGGCCAAGCAGCGTTTCGACGAGTCCGAAGAATTCGCCGACCGCGCCCGTGGCCTGGTGGTCAAGTTGCAGGCCGGCGACGCTGAATGCCTGGCGCTGTGGACCAAATTCAAAGACATCTCGCTGTCGCACTGCCAGAAGATCTACGAACTGCTCAACGTCAAACTGACCATGGCCGACGTGATGGGCGAAAGCGCCTACAACGATGACTTGATCAATGTGGTCAACGACCTGAAAGCGGCGGGCATGCTGGTCGAGAGCAACGGCGCCCAGTGCGTGTTCCTCGACGAGTTCAAGAACGCCGATGGCGACCCGCTGCCGGTGATCATCGTCAAGGCTGACGGCGGTTACCTGTACGCCACCACCGACCTCGCTGCCGTGCGCTACCGCAGTGGCAAGCTGAAAGCTGATCGTGCGCTGTACTTTGTCGACCAGCGTCAGGCCCTGCACTTCCAGCAAGTCTTCGCCGTGGCGCGCAAAGCCGGTTTCGTCACCCATCCGATGGAAATGGAACACATGGGTTTCGGCACCATGAACGGCGCCGATGGCCGTCCATTCAAGACCCGTGACGGCGGCACCGTGAAGCTGATCGATCTGCTCACCGAAGCGCAGGAACGTGCCTACAACCTGGTCAAAGAGAAGAACCCGACGCTTGCCGAAGACGAGTTGCGCAACATCGCCAAGGTCGTCGGTATCGGCGCGGTGAAATACGCCGACCTGTCCAAGCATCGCACCAGCGACTACAGCTTCAACTTCGACCTGATGCTCAATTTCGAAGGCAACACCGCGCCATACCTGCTGTACGCCTACACTCGCGTGGCCGGGGTATTCCGCAAACTGGGCAAGGACTTCAGCGAAGTCGACGGCCAGATCGTCCTCGAAGCGGCGCACGAGCAAGAGCTGGCGGCGAAGCTGGCGCAGTTCGGTGAAGTGCTGAACAACGTGGCTGAAAAAGGCACGCCGCACATTCTTTGCACCTACCTGTACGACGTCGCAGGCCTGTTCTCCAGCTTCTACGAGAACTGTCCGATCCTCGCTGCCGACACCCCGGCGCAGATGCAGAGCCGTCTGCGTCTGGCCGCACTGACCGGTCGCACCCTCAAGCAAGGCCTGGAGCTGTTGGGTCTGGAAACTCTGGAGCGTATGTAAGTTGGCCGCCAAGAAGAAACCTGCACCCAAGCGCGGCGCCAGCCGCTATCAGGCCCCTGCGAAACAACCGATTCCGGGCTGGCTGTGGATGGCCATCGGCCTGACCGTCGGCGCGTTCATCGTGTTTCTGATGAAACTGGAACCGGGCAAGGGCAGCGACACGGTCAAGCGCGAGAAGGTCGAGCAGCAGCAGAAAGCGTCGAAGATCGCCGAGGCCAACAAGACCCCGCCGAGCCCGACGCAGCCGGTGAAGCCGAAGTACGATTTCTACACGTTGCTGCCGGAATCGGAAGTGATCGTGCCGCCGGACGCGGTACCGGAGAAGACCCTGCCGACGCCGCAAGTGCCGGCCATCCCGACCACGCCGGTGACCCCGGCGGAAGCGGCGAAGATCGACACCGCACGGGCGCAGGCGGCCCTGGCCGGGATTACCCCGCCGCCAGCACCGCCGGTGAGCAAAGCGGCGCCGGTGACCAAGTTCTTCTTGCAGGCCGGTTCGTTCCGCAAAGAGACAGATGCCGACAAGGTCCGCGCGCAGATCATTCTGCTCGGCCAAGCCGTGGCGGTGGAGTCCGGCACGGTGAAAGACGAAACCTGGTATCGCGTTTTGGTCGGCCCGTTCAGCAACCGCGAACAGCTGACCACAGCGCAGAAACAACTGGCCGGCGCCGGCTTCAGCAACCTGTTGTTACAACAACGCCAGAGCCGCTGATACCTGCTGATCGTTCCCACGCTCTGCGTGGGAATGCCTCAACGGACGCTCTGCGTCCCCGGCAGTGAAGGGACGCGGAGCGTCCCGGGCTGCATGCCCACGCAGAGCGTGGGAACGATCAGTTGACAGACACCGCTCGTCCCCTCTCCCGCACCAAGGTTGAAATCCCCTCCAGCACCCCCATATGAATGGGCATAAGGCATTTTCGCCCCGCTGCGTGGAGACTCTTCCCTTGACCACCATCGTTTCAGTCCGCCGCCACGGCAAAGTCGTCATGGGCGGCGACGGCCAGGTTTCTCTCGGCAACACCGTGATGAAAGGCAACGCCAAAAAGGTTCGTCGCCTGTACCACGGCCAGGTCATCGCCGGTTTCGCCGGTGCCACCGCCGACGCCTTCACCTTGTTCGAACGTTTCGAAGGCCAGCTCGAGAAACATCAGGGCCACCTGATCCGCGCCGCCGTCGAGCTCGCCAAAGAATGGCGCACCGACCGCTCCCTGAGCCGCCTCGAAGCGATGCTCGCGGTCGCCAACAAGGACGCCTCGCTGATCATCACCGGCAACGGTGACGTGGTCGAACCCGAAGACGGCCTGATCGCGATGGGTTCCGGCGGTGCTTTCGCCCAGGCCGCGGCCAGCGCCCTGCTGAAAAAGACTGACCTGTCAGCTCGCGAGATCGTCGAGACCGCACTCGGCATCGCCGGCGACATCTGTGTATTCACCAACCACACCCAGACCATTGAGGAGCAGGACCTCGCCGAATAAGCCTGTCGCGGCCTGTGTGCCACGGCTTGTTTGTGCTTGAGGACCGTCAAATATTATGTCCATGACTCCCCGCGAAATCGTCCACGAACTCAACCGCCATATCATCGGCCAGGACGATGCCAAGCGCGCCGTCGCGATTGCCCTGCGCAACCGCTGGCGCCGCATGCAGCTGCCTGAAGAGCTGCGCGTTGAGGTGACCCCGAAGAACATTCTGATGATCGGCCCGACCGGTGTCGGTAAAACCGAGATCGCCCGGCGTCTGGCGAAACTGGCGAATGCGCCGTTCATCAAGGTTGAAGCGACCAAATTCACCGAGGTCGGCTATGTCGGCCGCGACGTCGAGTCGATCATCCGTGATCTGGCTGACGCGGCGATCAAGATGCTCCGCGAGCAGGAAATGACCCGCGTGCGCCACCGCGCCGAAGACGCTGCCGAGGACCGCATCCTCGACGCGTTGTTGCCGCCGGCACGCATGGGTTTCAGCAACGAAGAGGCGCCGGCGAGCGATTCCAATACCCGTCAGCTGTTCCGCAAGCGTCTGCGTGAAGGTCAGCTGGATGACAAGGAAATCGAAATCGAAGTCGCCGAAGTCTCCGGCATCGAAATTGCCACGCCGCCGGGCATGGAAGAGATGACCAACCAGTTGCAGTCCTTGTTCGCCAACATGGGCAAAGGCAAGAAGAAGTCGCGCAAGCTCAAGGTCAAGGAAGCCCTGAAACTGGTGCGCGACGAAGAAGCCGGGCGTCTGGTCAACGAAGAAGAACTGAAGGCCAAGGCGCTGGAAGCGGTTGAACAGCACGGCATTGTCTTCATCGACGAAATCGACAAAGTCGCCAAACGCGGCAATGTCGGCGGCGCCGATGTCTCCCGTGAAGGTGTGCAGCGCGACCTGCTGCCGCTGATCGAAGGCTGCACCGTCAACACCAAGCTGGGCATGGTCAAGACCGACCACATCCTGTTCATCGCCTCCGGCGCGTTCCACCTGAGCAAGCCGAGCGATCTGGTGCCTGAACTGCAAGGCCGTTTGCCGATCCGCGTCGAACTCAAGGCCCTGAGCCCGGAAGACTTCGAGCGCATCCTCAGCGAACCGCACGCCTCGCTCACCGAGCAATACTGCGCGCTGCTGAAAACCGAAGGCCTGCACATCCAGTTCCAGCCGGAAGGCATCAAGCGTCTGGCGGAGATCGCCTGGCAGGTCAACGAGAAGACCGAGAACATCGGTGCCCGTCGCCTGCACACGCTGCTCGAGCGCCTGCTCGAAGAGGTATCGTTCAGTGCCGGCGATCTGGCCAGCGCCCATGACGACAAGCCGATCCTGATCGACGCCGAATACGTCAACAGCCACCTCGGCGAATTGGCGCAGAACGAAGACCTGTCCCGTTATATCCTGTAAGCCTCTCTTACAGATGTAATGGAACTGTGGGAACGGGCTTGCTCGCGAAGAAGGTGGCACATTCAACACTTGTGTTGGCTGACCCGAAGCTTTCGCGAGCAAGCCCGCTCCCACAAGGTTCCGCACAAGACGGATACCTGAGCATGATTCCCACCGACATCAAACTGCACAAAGCCTCGAAAACCCTGACGCTCACCTACGCGTCCGGCGAGGAGTTCACCCTGCCCGCCGAGTTTCTGCGCGTGCACTCCCCCTCTGCCGAGGTCCAGGGTCACGGCAAACCGATCCTGCAATTCGGCAAGCTCAACGTAGGCCTGAGCAAGCTGGAACCTGCCGGCAATTACGCACTGAAACTGACCTTCGACGACGGTCACGACAGCGGCCTGTTCACCTGGGAATACCTCTACGAACTCGGCAAACGCCAGAACGAACTCTGGGACGATTATCTTGCCGAGTTGCGCGCTGCCGGAAAATCCCGTGATCCGAACGAGTCGTTCGTCAAGCTGATGCTCTAGCCCGTGGTTCTTGCTCTTTAGAGGGCATTTTCTAACTTCATCTGTTTGAATGCTGCGCCTGAGCGGCCGAGGATCGGCTGCTTGCGAAAAAAATTAAACTCGGGTAACCAATGGAGCTGGCAAGTTCCCTGCAGTGCTCTACGACTGTAAAGCAGCTATGCAGAATCAACGGTCACCCGAGCAGTAGTACCCGGCATTGGCTGTGGAAACGACAGCGCAAGACCGGGTACTCGTCTCAGGACAATGGAGCGTCGTAGATGAGTGACAAGAACAACGATGACCTGAAGTACCAAGCCTCGGAGAACACCCTGGGGCTGAACCCCGTCGTCGGGCTGCGCGGAAAGGATCTGCTGGCCTCTGCTCGAATGGTGCTGAAACAAGCCATCAGACAACCGATTCACAGCGTCAGGCACGTGACTCATTTCGGCCTCGAACTGAAGAACGTGCTGCTGGGCAAATCCGCCCTGCAACCGGCCGGCGACGATCGTCGCTTTGCCGACCCGGCGTGGAGCCAGAACCCGCTGTACAAGCGTTATCTGCAAACCTATCTGGCCTGGCGCAAGGAACTGCATGCCTGGATCGATGACAGCAGCCTGTCACCCAAGGACATTGCCCGCGGGCACTTCGTCATCAACCTGATGACTGAAGCCATGGCGCCGACCAACAGCGCGGCCAACCCGGCGGCAGTCAAACGCTTCTTCGAAACCGGCGGCAAGAGCCTGCTCGATGGCCTGTCCCATCTGGCCAAGGACCTGGTGCATAACGGCGGCATGCCGAGCCAGGTCAACATGGGTGCCTTCGAAGTCGGCAAGAGCCTCGGCGTGACCGAAGGCGCGGTGGTGTTTCGCAACGATGTGCTGGAGCTGATCCAGTACCGGCCGATCACCGAGCAGGTCCACGAACGGCCCTTGCTGGTGGTGCCGCCGCAGATCAACAAGTTCTACGTGTTCGACTTGAGCCCGGACAAGAGCCTGGCGCGCTTCTGTCTGCGCAACAACGTGCCAACCTTCATCATCAGCTGGCGCAACCCGACCAAGGCCCAGCGCGAATGGGGCCTGTCGACCTACATCGAAGCGCTGAAAGAAGCCGTTGACGTAGTCACGGCGATCACCGGCAGCAAAGATGTGAACATGCTCGGCGCCTGCTCCGGCGGCATCACCTGCACCGCCCTGCTCGGCCACTACGCCGCGCTTGGCGAGAACAAAGTCAATGCCCTCACTCTGCTGGTGAGCGTGCTCGACACCACCCTGGACAGCGACGTCGCGCTGTTCGTCGATGAGCAGACCCTGGAGACCGCCAAGCGCCACTCCTACCAGGCCGGCGTGCTCGAAGGCAAAGACATGGCCAAGGTCTTCGCCTGGATGCGCCCCAACGACCTGATCTGGAACTATTGGGTCAACAATTATCTGCTCGGCAACGAGCCGCCCGTATTCGACATCCTGTTCTGGAACAACGACACCACTCGTCTGCCCGCTGCGTTCCACGGCGACCTGATCGAGATGTTCAAAAACAATCCACTGATCCGCCCCAATGCACTGGAAGTGTGCGGCACGCCGATCGACCTCAAGCAGGTCACCGCCGATATCTTCTCCCTGGCCGGGACCAACGATCACATCACGCCGTGGAAGTCCTGCTACAAGTCGGCGCAGCTGTTTGGCGGAAAAGTTGAATTTGTGCTGTCGAGCAGCGGCCATATCCAGAGCATCCTCAACCCGCCGGGCAACCCGAAGTCACGCTACATGACCGGCGAAGAGATGGCGGCAACCGCCGATGACTGGCAGGAAAACTCGACCAAGCACACTGATTCCTGGTGGCTGTACTGGCAGGCATGGCTGGCCGAACGCTCGGGCAATCTGAAAAAAGCGCCGACGAAACTGGGCAACAAGGCGTATCCGGCGGGCGAGGCTTCGCCGGGCACTTATGTTCACGAGCGGTAACTGACACACCGCGTCCCCTTGTGGGAGCCCGCGGTGAATCGAGATTGATCTACAGGGCCTGAAGCATGCCGCAACCGTTCATATTCCGCACCGTCGATCTGGATGGCCAGACCCTTCGCACAGCGGTGCGCCCCGGCAAGCCTCATTTGACGCCCTTGCTGATTTTCAATGGCATCGGCGCCAACCTGGAGCTGGTGTTTCCGTTCGTCGCAGCGCTCGATCCGGACCTGGAAGTGATCGCCTTCGATGTTCCCGGGGTCGGCGGTTCGTCGACGCCGAACCGGCCGTATCGCTTTCCAGGGCTGGCCAAACTGACGGCGCGGATGCTCGATTATCTCGACTACGGTCAGGTCAATGTGATCGGCGTCTCATGGGGCGGCGCCCTGGCGCAGCAGTTCGCCTACGACTATCCCGAGCGCTGCAAGAAACTGGTCCTGGCCGCGACCGCTGCCGGTGCAGTGATGGTGCCGGGCAAACCGAAAGTGCTGTGGATGATGGCCAGCCCGCGCCGCTACATCCAGCCATCCCATGTGATTCGCATCGCCCCGATGATCTACGGCGGCTCGTTCCGTCGTGATCCGACGCTGGCTGCCAGCCATGCGGCGAAAGTGCGCTCGGCGGGCAAACTCGGTTACTACTGGCAACTGTTCGCCGGCCTCGGCTGGACCAGTATTCACTGGCTGCACAAGATCCATCAGCCGACGCTGGTATTGGCCGGCGACGACGATCCGCTGATCCCGCTGATCAACATGCGTGTGCTCGCCTGGCGCATTCCCAACGCGCAGTTGCACATCATCGATGACGGTCATCTGTTCCTGATTACCCGCGCCGAAGCGGTAGCGCCGATCATCATGAAGTTTCTTGAGCAGGAGCGTCAGCGCGCGGTGATGCACCCGCATCCGACGCCGCTGGGCGGCTGAGTCCGGCGGCAGACTTTATGCAGTGATTTTTCCAGCAAGTGCGCGGCAGGACGCCACGCAGGCAGCAACCGGCAACAGCGTCTATGGTGTTCTGGTTCGGTGAGTGTGTTTGCCCTGAAGACGAAGGAGTGTTGAGTCATGCGCGAAAAACCAGCGACGGGCGTGGTGCCCAGCCCCGCCGTGTTTATCAACGCCCAGAGCGCGATAGCAGGCCTGCGTGGCAGGGATCTGCTGTCGACACTGCGCAGCGTCGCCGCCCACGGCTTGCGCAACCCGTTGCACAGCGCCAAACACGCGTTGAAATTCGGCGGACAACTGGGCCGCGTACTGCTCGGCGAAACCCTGCACCCGACCAATCCGCAAGACAGCCGCTTCGCGGATCCGGCGTGGAGCCTCAATCCGTTTTACCGGCGCAGCCTGCAGGCATATCTGGCCTGGCAGAAACAGGTCAAAAGCTGGATCGATGAAGGCGACATGAGCTTTGACGATCGCGCCCGCGCGCACTTCGCTTTCAGCCTGCTCAATGACGCCGTGGCGCCGTCCAACACCCTGCTCAATCCGCTGGCGGTCAAAGAGCTGTTCAATTCCGGCGGGCAGAGTCTGGTGCGTGGTCTCAGCCATCTGTTCGATGACCTTTTGCACAACGACGGCCTGCCGCGGCAAGTGACCAAGCAGGCGTTCGAGGTCGGCAAGACCGTGGCGACCACTACCGGGGCGGTGGTGTTCCGCAACGAAATGTTCGAGTTGATCCAGTACAAATCGATGAGCGAAAAGCAGTACGCCAAGCCGTTGCTGGTGGTGCCCCCGCAAATCAACAAGTACTACATTTTCGATCTGAGCCCACAGAACAGCTTCGTCCAGTACGCCCTGAAAAACAGCCTGCAGACGTTCATGATCAGTTGGCGCAACCCCGATGTACGCCATCGCGAATGGGGCCTGTCGAGTTACGTCGAAGCGGTGGAAGAAGCGATGAATATCTGCCGGGCGATCACCGGCGCGCGGGAAGTGAATCTCATGGGAGCCTGCGCCGGCGGCCTGACCATCGCCGCCCTGCAAGGCCATCTGCAGGCCAAAAGGCAATTGCGTCGGGTCGCCAGCGCGACGTATCTGGTCAGCCTGCTCGACAGCCAGATCGAAAGCCCGGCCACGCTGTTCGCCGATGAACAGACACTCGAAGCAGCCAAGCGGCGTTCGTATCAGAAAGGCGTGCTCGACGGTCGCGACATGGCCAAGGTCTTTGCCTGGATGCGCCCCAACGATTTGATCTGGAGCTACTTCGTCAACAACTACCTGCTAGGCAAAGAGCCGCCGCCCTTCGACATTCTCTACTGGAACAACGACAACACCCGCCTGCCTGCGGCACTGCACGGCGACTTGCTGGATTTCTTCAAGCACAACCCGCTGATCCACGCTGGCGGTCTTGAAGTCTGCGGCACGCCGATCGATCTGCAGAAGGTCAACGTTGACAGCTTCAGCGTCGCCGGCATGAACGACCACATCACCCCGTGGGACGCGGTGTACCGCTCAACCCTGCTGCTGGGCGGCGAGCGGCGCTTCGTGCTGTCCAACAGCGGCCACGTGCAAAGCATCCTCAATCCGCCGAGCAACCCTAAAGCCACCTACGTCGAAAACGCCAAACTGAGCAGCGACCCGCGCGCCTGGTATTACGACGCCAAACATGTCGACGGCAGCTGGTGGCCGCAGTGGCTGGAGTGGGTAGCCCAGCGCTCCGGCGCCCTGCACGAAACCCGCACCACGCTCGGCAATCCGAATTATCCACCGATGGAAGCGGCACCCGGCACCTATGTGCATGTGCGCTGAAGCTTAACCGAATTTTTGCTAAGAAGACTGGATGAAAACCCGCGACCGGATTCTCGAATGTGCGCTGCAACTGTTCAATCAGAAGGGCGAGCCGAACGTTTCCACCATGGAGGTGGCCAACGAAATGGGGATCAGCCCCGGCAATCTCTACTACCACTTTCACGGCAAGGAACCGCTGATTCTCGGTCTGTTCGAACGCTTCCAGCATGAACTCGCACCGCTGCTCGACCCGCCGCCGGAAGTGGAGCTGGCGCCGGAGGATTACTGGCTGTTTCTGCATTTGATCGTCGAGCGACTGGCGCAATACCGGTTTCTTTTCCAGGACCTGTCGAACCTTGCCGGACGCCTGCCGAAACTGGCCAAGGGGATTCGCAATCTGCTCAACGCGTTGAAGAGAACGCTGGCGTCGCTACTGGCGCGGTTGAAGGCTGCCGGTCAACTGGTCAGCGATACGCAGGCGCTGGGGCAACTGGTGGAGCAGGTGACCATGACGTTGCTGTTCTCGCTGGATTATCAGCGGATTCTTGACCGGGAGGGCGAGGTCAGGTTGGTCGTGTACCAGATCATGATGCTGGTGGCGCCGCATCTGTTGCCGCCGGTGAAAGTGGCGACAGAGCGGATGGCGCTGCAGTACCTTGAGGATCACGACTGAACGAAATGTTCCTGTGAATGCAAATTTCATCTGTGGGAGCGGGCTTGCTCGCGAAGGCGTCTTGTCAGTCGACATTTGAGTTGACGGACACGCCCCCTTCGCGAGCAAGCCCGCTCCCACAAGGGATCGATGGCATTGTTGAGACACAAAAACGCCCGACCTTCACAGGCCGGGCGTTTTTGATTTGCCCTGGAATCAGGACTGACTGGATGGCGTCGACGGTGTCGATGCTGCAGTCGGGGTGGCGGCTGCCGTTGGCGCCGCAGCGGAGTTTGCCGCGCTGGCCGGAGCGGTTGGAGCAGTTGATGGCACGGCGGGCGGTTTTGGCGCAGCGGCTTTCGGCGCGGCCGGTTTTTTCGCTGCAGGCTTTTTCGCCGCAGCCGGTTTGGTCGCAGGCTTCGCAGCGGGTTTGGCGGCAGCGGCTTTCGCTGCTGGCCTGGCCGCTGGTTTCGCTGCCGTTTTAGCCGCAGGTTTCGCTGCGGTTTTAGCAGCAACCGGTTTGGCGGCAGCCTTGGTTGCAGGTTTGGCAGCAGCGGTTTTTGCGGCCGGTTTGGCTGCAGCTTTCGCAGCAGGTTTAGCCGCCGCTTTGGCCAGTGGCTTGGCTGCGGTTTTCGCCGCAGGTTTGGCCGCTGCAGTTTTAATGGCGGGCTTCGCCGCAGCGGTTTTCGCCGCCACAGGCTGAGCCTTCTGACCGGTGAGCTTTTCAATCTGTCTGGTCAGCGTATCGACCTTGGCATTGAGTGCCTTGACCTCATTGCGGCTCGGCACCCCCAGGCGTGAAATCGCGCTGTTCAGGCGCTTGTCGAATGCACCTTCCAGTTCGTCCCACTTGCCCATGGCGCGGTCTTTCACACCGCTGATACGCGACTTGGCCGAAGAGGTCGAGTCCTCGACTTTCTTGCCGACTGCAGTCTTGGTGAGCTTCTCGGCCTTCTCGCCATCTTTGACCAATGCATCGAAGAGTTTGCTGCCGTCAGTGTCGATCTTCGAGTACACGCCTAAACCAGCCAGCCAGATTTTGCGGGAGTAAGACTCGACCTTCCCGACCCACGAGCTGCTTTCTTTATCGGTGTTCTTTTTGCCAGCCATCCCGTTCTCCTTAAGATTTTCGCGCGACGCGTTCGAGCAATGCCGTCAGCTCATCGAGCTTAGCAGAGAGTGCCTCAACGTCATGTTTAGACGGAATGCCGATCCGATTCAAGGCGCTGGCCACACGGTTGTCGAAGGCCTTCTCGACCTTGTCCAGCTGAACTTCAACGCGGCCCTTGAACGAGCTGACTTGGGTGGCCGCGTCATCGATCTCGGCGTTGGCCGCGAGGAGTTTTTCGCTGACCACTTTTTTGCCTTTCTTTTCAACAGTTTGACCGGCGGCGACGAGCTCTTGAAAGTACTCGCTGCCCTCCTGACCGACCTTGGTGTAAGCACCCAGGCCTGCCAGCCAGATCTTGCGGGCATAGGATTTGACGTCGCTCAACGTCGAAGTCGGAGCGTCGATTTTTTTCTTCAAAATGACTTTGGCCATGGTGCACCTCACGCGCAGAAGGTTTGAGGAACTGCCGGACGAGTGTCGGGCTCAGGCACAAAGTAGGTAGAAAAATTAGAAAGGGCACCCTAACCAGCGGGAGCATCACAAAACAAATGTGGGAGCGGGCTTGCTCGCGAAGGCGTCGTGCCAGACAACTTTCAAGTCGGCTGACACACCGCTTTCGCGAGCAAGCCCGCTCCCACAGGGGATCGGATTTCAATCTGGAGTCAGGCCAAAGCTTTGTCGAGGGCTTTCTCGATCTCGGCTTTGATCATGCCGCTCATGGCCGACATCATCAGGCCAAGCTCGACGTCGACCCTGATCGAATCGTCCGCGACATGCACTTCGCCTTTTACGCCTGAGCGCTTGAGGTTCAGGGTATCGCCCGACCACTGCGGCTCCAGGCCGTATTGTTCATTGAGCTTTTTGGCCAGCTTGTCGGCCTTCTCGCGGGCGGCTTCCTTGCCCAGGGTGTGGGCACGCTCAACACTGATTTTGGCCATGGAATAACTCCTGATGATTGAATGGCTGACGGTGAATCTTGACCGCATCTGCGGCAAATCGTCCCGAAGGTTGCCCATCTTACCTTTAGCCATTCCAAGACAAAGCATGGCTTGGGGATTAGAATGTCGCGCATTCTCTTTTGGTGACAGCGATATGACTGATCAGCGCAAAGGCAGCGATGCCGAACCCACCACTCACTTCGGCTTCAAAAACGTTCCGGAAAGCCAGAAAGCGGAAAAAGTCGCTGAGGTTTTTCATTCCGTTGCCGCTAAATACGACCTGATGAACGACCTTCTGTCGGGCGGCATGCACCGTCTGTGGAAGCGTTTCGCGATCGAACTGTCCGGCGTGCGCAGCGGTAACCGCGTGCTCGACATCGCCGGTGGCACTGGTGATCTGACACGCAAGTTCTCGAACCTCGTCGGCCCGACCGGTCAGGTCGTGCTGGCCGACATCAACGAATCGATGCTCAAGGTCGGCCGTGATCGCCTGCTCGATCTGGGTGTCGCCGGCAACGTCGAATTCGTCCAGGCGGATGCGGAAAAACTGCCATTCCCGGACAACCATTTCGACTGCGTGACCATCGCCTTCGGCCTGCGCAACGTGACGCACAAAGAGGACGCGCTGCGTTCGATGCTGCGCGTGCTCAAGCCCGGCGGACGCCTGCTGGTGCTGGAATTTTCCAAGCCGACCAACGCACTGATGTCCAAAGCCTACGACGCCTACTCGTTCGCCTTCATGCCGCTGATGGGCAAGCTGATCACCAACGACTCGGAAAGCTATCGCTACCTGGCCGAATCGATCCGCATGCACCCGAATCAGGAAACCCTGAAGTCGATGATGGTCGAGGCCGGTTTCGACCGCGTGACCTATCACAACATGACTGCAGGCATCGTCGCCCTGCACCGCGGCATCAAGCCCTGATGTTGCTCACCGGGCTGCTCGCCAGCGTCGAACTCGGCCTCAACCGGGTGCTGCGTCTCGACAGCACGGCGCTGCCGCGCCTGGCGCATCTGACCGGCAAAGTGATCGCGGTCGACTGCCGCAGCCCGGCGTTGCAACTGTTCATCTTGCCCAGTGACGAAGGCCTGATGCTGGCATCGCAGTGGGCAGCGGACGTCGATTGCACGTTGCGCGCACCGGCTTCGAGCCTGGTGAAACTGGCCCTGAGCAAAAACAAGACCGCCGTGCTGCACGCACCGGAAGTCGAACTCGATGGCGACAGCGGTGTGTTGCTGGAACTGGCCGGCGTGCTGCAAGACCTCGAGCTGGACTGGGAGTACGAACTCTCGCGCTGGCTCGGCCCGGTCGCCACGCAACTGCTCGGTGGCCACCTGCGCAGCCGCGCGCGCTGGTATCAACAAGGATTTGCCAGCCTCAACCAGAATCTTGCCGAATACCTCGCCGAAGAATCGCGCACCCTCGTCGGGCAACGCGAAGCGCAAGCGCGATTCAGCGAACTGGACCGGATCAAACTTGATCTGGAACGACTCGAGGCGCGTTTCGAGCGCCTCTCCCGATCCCTCGACCCAAGCGATAACGCATGAAGCTGCTTGCCGTCCGCCGTCTGTTGCGCATCCAGCGCGTCGTGATCCGCTACCGCCTCGATGACCTGCTGTTCGATCTGCCACTGCCCTGGTTTCTTCTGGCCGTGCGCTTTTTGCTGCCGTGGCGCTGGCTGCCGCGCAAGCCGCTGGAGCTCAACCGTGGCGCGCGCTTGCGCCTGGCGTTGCAGGATCTTGGGCCGATCTTCATCAAGTTCGGGCAGATCCTTTCGACCCGTCGCGACCTGTTGCCCGAAGACATCGCCGATGAGCTGATGCTCCTGCAGGACCGCGTACCACCGTTCGATTCGCAAGTGTCGATCAAGCTGATCGAAGAACAGCTGGGCAAGACGATCAGCGAAGTCTTCAGCCGCTTCGACGTCGCACCACTGGCCTCGGCCTCGGTGGCGCAGGTGCATGCGGCGCAGCTCAAAAGCGGCGAGGAAGTCGTGGTCAAGGTTATTCGCCCGGGCCTGAAAGCGGTGATCGCGCAGGATCTGGCGTGGCTGTTCATCCTCGCCCGCGCTGCCGAGAAATTCTCCGCCGATGCGCGCCTGCTGCACCCGGTCGACGTAGTGCAGGATTACGAGAAGACCATTTACGACGAACTCGATCTGTTGCGCGAGGCGGCCAACGCCAGCCAGTTGCGCCGCAACTTCGAGGGCTCGCAGCTGCTGTACGTGCCGCAAGTCTACTGGGACTGGTGCCGGCCGAAAGTATTGGTCATGGAGCGCATCTACGGGATTCAGGTCACCGATCTGGCAACCCTCGCCGACCAGCGCACCGACATGAAAATGCTCGCCGAGCGCGGCGTCGAGATTTTCTTCACCCAGGTGTTTCGCGACAGTTTCTTCCACGCCGACATGCACCCGGGCAACATCTTCGTCAGCACCGTCAACCCGTGGAGCCCGCAGTACATCGCGATCGACTGCGGCATCGTCGGCAGCCTGACCCCGGAAGACCAGGATTATCTGGCGCGCAACCTGTTCGCCTTCTTCAAGCGTGACTACCGCCGTGTCGCGCAGTTGCACATCGATTCGGGCTGGGTGCCGGCGGAAACCAAGCTCAACGAATTCGAAGCGGCGATCCGTACGGTGTGCGAACCGATCTTCGAAAAACCATTGAAAGATATTTCATTTGGCCAGGTGCTGATGCGCCTGTTCCAGACCGCACGCCGCTTCAACATGGAAGTGCAGCCGCAACTGGTGCTGTTGCAGAAGACCCTGTTGAACATCGAAGGCCTTGGCCGTCAGCTGTATCCGGACCTGGACCTGTGGAACACCGCGCAGCCGTTTCTCGAGCGCTGGATGCGCGAACGCGTCAGCCCGAAAGCCTTGCTGGGCAATGTGCAGAGCCAGCTGGAGCAGATTCCGCACCTGTCGAACATGGCCCGCGATCTGCTCGAACGCATGTCGCAGCCTCACGCCAAAGACCCGCCGCCGCCGTGGCGCAAACGCAAGGACGATTGGTTCCTGCGCCTGCTCGGCTGCGCGCATCTAGCCGGCGGTGCGATCCTCGCCGCAGGTGGCCCGCTGACCGATTGGTCGCACTGGCCCGCCGGAATCATGATCGCGGTCGGTTTGTATCTGGTCGTTCGCCGATAGCACGAATCAGCTGCAAGTTATAAGCTGCAAGCTGCATGCAAGGCGACACAGACACACCGCAACCTGCTTTTACTTGCAGCTTGAAGCTTGAAACTCGAAGCTGCTTTTCAGGAACTGAAGATGAAAAACTGGCTGGACGAGATCAAGTGGGACGCTGACGGCCTGGTGCCGGCAATTGCCCAGGATCACAAGACCGGGCGCGTATTGATGATGGCCTGGATGAACCGCGAAGCGCTCGAACTGACCGCAGCAGAGAATCGTGCAATCTACTGGTCACGTTCCCGTGGCAAGCTGTGGCGCAAGGGCGAAGAGTCCGGCCATGTGCAAACTCTGCATGAGATGCGTCTGGACTGTGACGCCGACGTGATCATCCTGATGGTCGAACAGGTCGGCGACATCGCCTGCCACACCGGCCGTCAAAGCTGCTTTTACCGGGTCTTCGAAAACGGCGACTGGAAGACGGTCGACCCGGTACTGAAAGACCCGCACGCCATCTATTGCGCAGGACACACACATGAGTGACACCCTGACCCGCCTCGCTCAGGTACTTGAGGAGCGCAAAGGCGCAGCCGCCGACAGTTCGTATGTCGCCAGCCTGTATCACAAGGGGCTGAACAAGATTCTGGAGAAAGTCGGCGAAGAGTCGGTCGAAACCATTATTGCCGCCAAGGATGCCGCGATCAGCGGTGACTGCAGCGATGTCATCTACGAGACCGCCGACCTGTGGTTTCACAGCATGGTCATGCTTGCCCAACTGGGGCAGCATCCGCAGGCCGTGCTGGATGAACTGGACCGTCGCTTCGGCCTGTCCGGACACGTCGAGAAAGCCTCGCGTCCGTCCGCCTGAACAACTTTTAGAGAGGAACCGCCACATGGGCATTTTTGACTGGAAACACTGGGTCGTCATTCTGATTGTCGTGGTGCTGGTGTTCGGTACCAAGAAACTGAAAAACCTCGGCACTGACGTTGGCGAATCGATCAAGGGCTTTCGCAAAGCCATGAACGACGACGAAAAACCCGCCGAGCCGAGCGTGACCCCGCCAGCGCAGCCTGTGCCACCAGTGCAGCCGCAGACCACCGCGCAGGCCAACCCGCCGCACACGATCGACGTGCAGGCGCAGAAAGTCGAAGAGCCGATCCGCAAAGACGTGTGAGCACTGACTAATGTTTGGTATCAGTTTCTCTGAACTGCTGCTCGTCGGCCTCGTTGCCCTGCTGGTGCTCGGCCCCGAGCGTCTGCCGGGCGCTGCGCGCACCGCCGGTTTGTGGGTCGGCCGCCTGAAGCGCAGCTTCAACGCGATCAAACAGGAAGTTGAACGTGAAATCGGTGCCGACGAGATCCGTCGGCAACTGCATAACGAACATATTCTGTCGCTGGAGCAAGAGGCGCGGAAAATCTTCAATCCGAACCAGCAGGAGCCGACGCCGGTTGAGCCTGTCGGTGAGCAGACAATTCATGCACCTGCTGCACCTGCTCCGACGCCTGCACCCGTCGCGCCGACAGTACCGACGCCCGCCGTAGCAGACTCTCCGGTTGAACACGTAGCACCAACTGCCGCGCCTACTACACCAGCGCCTCACGATCCTACTTTGCCGCCGCGAGCCCCATGAGCGATCTTCCGGAAAACGACCAGCACATGCCGCTGGTTTCGCACCTCACCGAGCTGCGCACCCGCCTGCTGCGTTGTGTGGCGGCGATCTTCATCATCTTTGCCGGGCTGTTCGCCTTCACCCAGCAGATCTACACCTTCGTCTCGACGCCGTTGCGCCAGTACCTGCCGGTCGGCGCGACGATGATCGCCACCGATGTGTCGTCGCCGTTCCTGACGCCGCTGAAGCTGACGATGATGGTCTCGCTGTTCTTCGCGATTCCAGTGATCCTGCACCAGATCTGGGGCTTTATCGCACCGGGCCTGTACAAGCACGAAAAACGTGTCGCGGTACCGCTGCTGATCTCCAGCATCCTGCTGTTCTACGTCGGCATGGCGTTCGCCTATTACTTCGTGTTTCCGCTGATCTTCAAGTTCTTCGCTGCCGCCACCCCGGCTGGCGTGGAAATGATGACCGACATCGCCAGTTACCTCGATTTCGTCATGACACTGTTCTTCGCCTTCGGCGTGGCGTTCGAAATTCCGGTGGCCGTGGTGCTGCTGGTGTGGATCGGCGTGGTCGACGTCAAATACCTGAAGAAGATCCGCCCGTACGTGATCATCGGCTGCTTCGTGGTCGGCATGATCCTCACCCCGCCGGACATCTTCTCGCAGACTCTGCTGGCCGTGCCGATGTGGATGCTGTTCGAGATCGGCATTCTTTTCGGCGCGCTGGTCAGCAAGCGTGAACGCCCGGAAGAAACCCCGGCCGACGACCATAACGACCAGCCGCCAGCGACCCAGGCATGAATCTGCTGCTGCTCGAAGAGGCCGACTTCATTGCGGCCGACCGCGTGATCCTGCGTGATCGGCGCCTGACCCATATGCAGCAAGTGCATCGCGCGGAAGTGGGCGACAGCCTGCGTGTGGGGCGCATCAACGGCTTGATGGGTTCGGCCGAGCTGCTGCGCCTGGAAGCGGGCGAAGCGGAACTGCGTGTCAGCCTCGATCAACCACCGCCGGCCAAGTTGCCGCTGACCCTGGTGCTGGCCCTGCCCCGGCCGAAAATGCTGCGCCGCGTGTTCCAGACCGTCGCGACCATGGGCGTGGCCAAGGTGATCCTGGTCAACAGCTACCGCGTCGAGAAAAGCTTCTGGCAGACGCCCTTTCTGGAGCCGGAAGCGATTCGTGAGCAGTTGATTCTTGGTCTTGAACAAGCTCGCGATACCGTGCTGCCAGAAATCGTCATCGAAAAGCGCTTCAAGCCTTTCGTTGAAGATCGTTTGCCGGCGATCACCGAGGGCACCCTTGGCCTGGTCGGCCATCCCGGTAATTTCCCGCCCTGCCCGCGCGCGCTGAGCGAGCCAGTGACCTTGGCCATCGGCCCGGAGGGGGGCTGGATTCCTTACGAAATCGATCTGCTGACCAAGTCCGGCCTGCAACCGGTGCAATTGGGCGAGCGCATCCTGCGCGTCGAAACCGCTGTCACCGCCCTGCTTGCACGCCTGTTCTAGCGCGACACCGATCCCTGTAGGAGCTGCCGAGTGCAACGAGGCTGCGATCTTTTGATCTTGCCTCTAAAAAAACAAGATCAAGAGATCGCAGCCTCGTTGCACTCGTCAGCTCCTACAAGCTCCTACAAGTCCTACGGTCGCGGACAAGTGGCGTTACAGATTGCCATCACCCAGCCGATACAACCCCTATAAGTCCAATTAGTGGTCCGAAGGGAGTGGTCGCATGTACCGTTGGTTAGCCGAGAGTCTTGGAAACGTCAGCGTCAAACGCAAGCTGGGCATCGGTTTCGGCCTGGTGCTGTTGCTGACACTGTTGATCACTTTCACCGGCTGGACCGGCATGAGCGGCATCATCAGCCGTGGCGACAAGCTCGGCTTCATTTCCAGCCTCAACGAGTTGACCAAAGACCTGCGCCTGGCGCGCATGGACTACGACATGCGTCGTGGCGAACAGGGCCCGGGCGCGGTCAATGAATACCTCAACAAACTCGACAGCGGTCTGCAATCGGCCCGCGGCATGATCGAGCAGCCGTCCGACGTGGCGATGGTCGACCAGCAATTGGCGGCCGTTGCCGAATACAAACGTGCCTTCGGCGAAATGACCCAGGCCACCATGCAGCGTGAAGATGCGCGCAGCAAGCTTGGCGCCAATGCCGACAACGCCGTGGCCAAGGTCGGCGAAGTCGAAAGTGCGCTGCTGCAAGGCGACAGCGTCGCGCAATACAACGCAGTGATCGAACTGAGCAAATTGCTCCAGCAGGCGCGCTATCAGGTGCGCGGCTACACCTACAGCGGCAAGGCCGACGCCGAGCAACCAGCGCTGACAGCTATCGACAATGCCCTGAAAAACCTCGAGAGCCTGCCGAGCCGCGTGCCGGAGCAACACATTACCAACCTGCAGCAAGCCACCGACTCGCTCAAGGCTTACCGCGCCGCCGTCGCCCAATTCCGTGACTCCCAGGTGAAGAACGCTGCATCGCTGGCCAGCATGTCCGCTCAGGGCGACATCCTGATCTCACTCAGCAAAAAACTCACCGAATCGCAAACCGTGGTGCGCGACACCGATGCCGCCCATGCCAAGAACATGCTGCTGGTCGCCACTGCGCTGGCATTGGCCTTCGGTCTGATCGCCGCTTGGGCGATCACTCGGCAAATCATCATTCCGCTGACCCAGACCCTCAAAGTCGCCGAGCGCGTGGCCGCCGGCGACCTGACCCACAACCTGGTGTCCCTGCGCCGCGACGAACTCGGCCAGTTGCAGCGCTCGATGCAAAGCATGACCCAAGGCCTGCGCGAGTTGATCGGCGGTATCAGCGACGGCGTCACGCAGATCGCCAGTGCCGCTGAAGAACTGTCGGCCGTGACCGAGCAGACCAGCGCCGGGGTCAACAATCAAAAGGTCGAGACCGATCAGGTCGCCACCGCCATGAACGAAATGGCCGCCACCGTACAGGAAGTCGCGCGCAACGCTGAAGAAGCTTCCGAGGCCGCTGTCGCCGCTGACCAACAGGCGCGTGAAGGTGACAAGGTCGTCGGCGAAGCCATCGCGCAGATCGAGCGTCTGGCGGTCGAGGTCAGTCACTCCACCGAAGCCATGGGCGAGCTCAAGCGCGAAAGCGACAAGATCGGCAGCGTCCTCGACGTGATCAAATCGGTTGCCCAACAAACCAACCTGCTGGCGCTCAACGCTGCCATCGAAGCCGCCCGTGCCGGTGAGGCCGGACGTGGTTTCGCCGTGGTGGCCGATGAAGTGCGCAGCCTCGCCCAGCGCACGCAGAAGTCCACCGAAGAAATCGAAGAGCTGATCGTCGGCCTGCAAAACGGCACCCAGCAAGTGGCGACGATCATGGACAACAGCCGCAGCCTTACCGACAGCAGCGTCGAACTGACCCGTCGTGCCGGCGGCTCACTGGAAAGCATCACCCGCACCGTCTCGGCGATTCAGGCAATGAACCAGCAGATCGCCGCAGCCGCCGAGCAGCAGAGCGCCGTGGCCGAAGAGATCAACCGCAGCGTGCTGAACGTGCGCGATGTGTCGGATCAGACCTCGGCGGCCAGTGAGGAGACGGCGGCGTCCAGCGTTGAGCTGGCGCGGTTGGGCACGCATCTGCAGATGCTGGTGGGCCGCTTTAAAGTCTGAGTTGATGCACAACCTCGGTTCGCCTGTAACCGAGGTGACGCCATTCGCGAGCAGGCTCGCTCCCACAGGGAAACGCATTCCAAGGTGGGAGCGAGCCTGCTCGCGAAGGCAGCGGCGCGGTCTGCGCGTCCTAGTTAACGGGCGCGCCAATTCGGCGACGGATGCTTTGCACTGGTTTTAGGTTTGATCGGTGTTTGTTGGCAGCTCAACAGCGGACATAAAAAAACCCCGCTGACTCAGCGGGGTTTTCTCATCAGGCCGGCTGAGCCTGCAGGCTCACCGGTCGCAGCGGCAGCAACGGCGCATGCGGATCGGCTTTCATCGAAGCGCGCCAGGCATCCAGCCACTCGGCGTGACCTTCGGCCCAGACCTGCTCGTGCAGGCGTGCCAGCGCAACAGGGTCGCTGAGCAGTTGCAGGCGATCATGGTTGTTCAGCCCGGCCGGGCCGACCTTGATCGCGTGACGCACACGTTCCTGGCGCAGCCATTCGATCGGCTCGGCCTGACCGTGGCGGGAGGTCGCCAGCGAGCACGCCAGGGCGTTCTGCTGCGGATCGACCACTGCGCGGACGAAGCCGTCATTCAGTGCGTGGTAACGGTTTTCGTGGGTGTACTGGTCGGTTGCCAGCAGCGCCTGTGGCGGATTGTATTCCTCAGGGATGAGGAACAGGCTCTCGTCACGGGTCTTCAGACCAAGGCCGACACGACTGGAGATCACCGACACCGGGATCGACAGCATCAGCGAACCGACGATCGGCACCAGCCACCAGAGAAAGCTCGGGTTCAGCCAGATCACCAACAATGCCCAGAGAAAGCCCAGCAACGTCTGCGGCCCGTGGCGCTTGACCGCTTCGCTCCACGGCGTCGAGTCGTCATCACGCTGCGGCGAGTTCCAGGTCGCAGCCCAGCCGAGGAACGCGGCGAGGACGAAGCGGGTGTGGAAAATCATCCGCACCGGCGCCAGCAACATGGAGAACAGCATCTCCAGCAGCATCGACAGGGTCACCTTGAACTTGCCGCCGAACTCTTTCGCGCCCTTGGCCCAGATCAGGATGATGCTCAGCAGTTTCGGCAGGAACAGCAGCACGATGGTCGTCGAGAACAGCGCGATGGCCTTGTCCGGGTGCCATTGAGGCCACAGCGGATAGAGCTGGCGCGGTTCAAGGAAGTACTGCGGCTCCATCAGCGTATTCACCGCCAGCAGCGCGGTCGACAACACCAGGAAGAAGAACCACAACGGCGCCGACAGGTACGACATCACGCCGGTGAGGAACACCGCGCGGTGCACCGGGTGCATGCCCTTGACCAGGAACAGGCGGAAGTTCATCAGGTTGCCGTGGCACCAGCGCCGGTCACGCTTGAGTTCGTCGAGCAGGTTCGGCGGCAGTTCTTCGTAACTGCCCGGCAGGTCGTAGGCAATCCACACGCCCCAACCGGCACGGCGCATCAGCGCAGCTTCAACGAAGTCGTGGGACAGGATCGCACCGGAGAACGCACCTTTGCCCGGCAACGGCGCCAAGGCGCAGTGGTCGATGAACGGCTTCATGCGGATGATCGCGTTGTGACCCCAGTAGTGGGATTCACCCAACTGCCAGAAGTGCAGACCGGCCGTGAACAGCGGGCCATACACGCGGGTCGCGAACTGCTGCATGCGTGCATACAGCGTATCCATGCCCGAGGCACGCGGCGCGGTCTGGATGATCCCGGCGTCCGGCGTGGCTTCCATCAAACGCACCAGACTGGTCAGGCACTCGCCGCTCATCACCGAGTCGGCATCGAGCACCACCATGTATTTGTAGTCACCGCCCCAACGACGGCAGAAGTCGTCGAGGTTGCCACTCTTGCGTTTCACACGCCGGCGACGGCGACGATAGAAAATCTTGCCGAAGCCCTTGGCTTCACGGCAGACATCCAGCCAGGCCTGTTGCTCGGCGACGCAGATATCGGTGTCGTTACTGTCACTGAGAACGAAGAAGTCGAAGCGATCCAGATCACCGGTCGCGGCCACCGATTCGAACGTCGCACGCAGACCGGCGAATACCCGCGGTACGTCCTCGTTGCAGATCGGCATCACCAGCGCAGTACGCGCATCTTTCGGGATCGGCTCGTTACCGGCGCTTTTCCCGGAGATACGGTATTTATCGTGACCGGTGAGCAACTCGAGGAAGCCCATCAGCGCGGTCCAGAAACCGGCCGAGACCCAGCAGAACAGAATCCCGAACAGGATCAGGATGCTGGTTTGCAGCGCGTACGGCAGCACTTGCGTGGCGGTTTGCAGCAGCGGCTGATGCAGAACTTCTTCCAGATCGACGAACGACCAGCCCTGGTACGGCATGATCCCTTTCATGTACCAGCCGGCGACGATGGTCTGGCCGAGCATCAGCAGCAACAGAATGTAGCGGCGGATCGAACCGACGGTGCGCCAGCGTGCGGCCGGCAGTACATTGGCGTCCTTCGGCGGCTGCGGCGGGTTGGTGCGCCCGGTCAGACGGCGCCAGCCACGCACCAGAATATTGGTGCGCCATGGTTCAGGCACAACCTTGGTACGGTGGATCGGCGGCGTGGCCTTGAGGCTGACCCGACCACTGGCGTCGAGCACCAGCATTTCCGCTTCGGCCAGTTCTTCGGCCGTGCTCAGGGTCAGACGCTTGCCCACCGAAGCCTGGGCGGCTTCGGCAGGAGCGTCGAATGTCGAGGACGACAGGCGTTCATGCAGCTCGCTGAACGACCGGCAACCCGCGAGTTCCGCGCGTTGCTCGTCGGTCATCGGCAGATGCGCCAGATACTCGGACAGAGTCTCTGGCTGTACTTGAGAGTTACTCATCGGCAGGCAACTGATAGCTCCAGGTCTCGGTCAGGACTTCTTCAGTCGGTGCCGATTCCGGTGTGGCTGGGGCCGCGTCGGCAGCGACTGGCTGCTTGGCGTCTTTGTTGGCCTGGTCCTTGGCATCGGCGGCAGGCTTGGCTTCAGCCTGTCTGGCTTCGGCGGCCTTGGCTTCCTTGTCGAGTTTTTCCTGTTGCTTGGCGGCCACCTTGTCAGCCTTGGCGACCGACGAGTTGGAGGCCGGCACGGATTTGCCCAGATCGGCTGTCACGACAGGCTGAACCAGGGCGGCGCGCATTTCGGTTGCCTTGCTCGGATCCTTGATCTTCATCCGCAGAGTCAGGCGCCAGCCCTTGGTTTCCGGGTTGTAGCGCACGCTGTTCTCGACCAGCTCGGCGTTGTCGCCAACGCTGACCTGACTGCGCACGTCGGCATCCGGCGTCAGGGCTGCCAGTGACGGGCCTTCGAAGTCGACCAGATAGGCAACGCTGCCATCCGGCTGACGGATCAGGTTCGATTGCTTGACGTCACCGGTCGAACGCAGAGTCTGTGCCACCCAGGCGCTGTCCGGCGCGTGGATCGCTGCTTCGTCCATGGTCCAGTGCATGCGGTAGGCGAAGTCCAGCGGCTGGCCTGGCTCCGGCATTTTTTCCGGGCTCCAGAACGCAACGATGTTGTCGTTGGTTTCGTCAGCGGTCGGAATCTCTACCAGATCGACAGTGCCCTTGCCCCACTCGCCCTTCGGCTCGATCCAGGCGCTTGGGCGCTTGTCGTAGCGGTCGTCGAGGTCTTCGTAGTGGCTGAAGTCACGGCCACGCTGCAGCAGACCGAAACCACGCGGGTTCTCGACGCTGAAGTTGCTCACGGCCAGATGTTTCGGGTTGTTCAGTGGACGCCAGATCCACTCGCCGTTGCCGGCATGGATCGACAGACCGCTGGAGTCGTGCAGTTCACGACGGTAGTTGAGGACTTTCGACGGCTGGTTGGCGCCGAACAGGAACATGCTGGTCAGCGGCGCGATGCCCAGTTTGCCGACCTTGTCACGCAGGAACATCTGCGCCTTGACGTCGACGATGGTGTCGCTGCCCGGACGCAGGATCAGGCGGTAGGCACCGGTGGCGCGTGGCGAATCGAGCAGAGCGAAGATCACCAGGTGCTTGTCGCCAGGCTTGGGCTGCTGAATCCAGAATTCGCGAAAACGCGGGAATTCTTCGCCCGACGGCAGCGCGGTATCGAGCGCCAGACCACGGGCCGACAGACCGTAGGTATGCCCTTTGCCGACGACGCGGAAATAGCTCGCGCCCAGCATGGTCATGATTTCGTCCTGCTTGTCGGCCTTGTTGATCGGGTACAGCACACGGAAACCGGCGTAGCCCAGTTGTTCAGTGGCTTTCGGATCAAATTTCAGGTCGCCGAAATCGAAGCGGCTCGGATCGTATTTGATCTCCGAGACAGTATTCGCGGTGATTTCGTTGATTTTCACCGGCGTATCGAAATGCATACCCTGGTGATAGAAGGAGAGCTTGAACGGCGTCTTCTGATCGGCCCACTCAGCCTTTTCGGTGAGGAAGCGGATCTTCTGATAGTCCGCGAACTTCATTTCGCGAAATTCGTTCGGCAGGTTGCTGCGCGGGGCTTCGAACTTCTGCCCGGCCAGCTCTTTGGCCTTGGCCGATACGTCGTCAAGATTGAACGCCCAAAGCTGACCGGCGCTGAGCAGGCACAGGAGCGCCGAACCCGCTACCAGAGCACTTCGCATGCGTTTGGCAGACATTTTTGCTGCATTACAGGGACTAACAATCACGAGCAACCCTCGCCGAAAACAGATCAATAAACCAACGGCCAGATGAAGTGCCTGTAGGGTTTTCGGCAGTAAAAAACCGACCTTTCAGGGCACCCTTGCCAAGTTGGCGAGCAATGTTCCGACTCCGCCGGGGCAAAATGATTCCCCAATCGGATCCAGACAAGTCTCTACCTAAGTCAAAACGGATCAACGAATGTCGATCCCCGCAGCGCGCGATTATCTAGTAGCCCGGATGACAACGCATCAGGGGTAACAAAGTATTTATCGCGAAAACAGCCTAAAAACAGTCGAAATTTCCGAAAAAGGTGTTTCAGGCACTGTCAGGTCTGTAACAGGAAGGTTACCGGGCCGTCGTTGACCAGGTGCACCTGCATATCGGCGCCGAATCTACCTGATGCCACAGTGCCATGCATCTGTTTCGCTTTGCTTAATAGATAGTCGAACAATTCCTCACCCAGCGCCGGCGGTGCGGCCGTGGAAAAGCTCGGACGCAGGCCGCTTTTGGTATCGGCGGCGAGGGTGAACTGAGAGACCAGCAGCAACCCGCCACCCACATCCGCCAGGGACAGATTCATCTTGCCCTCGGCATCACTGAATACCCGATAGTTAAGCAGCTTATGCAGAAGTTTGTCGGCGCTGGTAGGCGTGTCGTCGGGTTCTACCGCCACCAGCACGAGCAAACCCTGATCGACCGCGCCGACTACCTCGCCGGCGACCTCTACCCGCGCACCGCGTACGCGTTGCAACAGCGCCTTCATGCTTCTTCGAGCGGCAGGTCGAGCAGGCGCTGGGCCATTTTGCTCGCGGCGCGCACCAGCGCATCGGTGATGCCCGGCTCGGATGCGGCGTGGCCGGCGTCTCGGATGACCTGCAATTCGCTGTTCGGCCAGGCCTGATGCAATTCCCAGGCGTTGTCGAGCGGGCAGATCACATCGTAGCGGCCATGGATGATCACGCCGGGCAGGTGGGCGATCTTGCCCATGTCGCGGATCAACTGGTTTGGCTCAAGGAACGCATTGTTGGTGAAGTAGTGACACTCGATCCGCGCGATCGACAGTGCGCGCTGCGGCTCGGAGAAACGATCGACCACCAGCGGGTTCGGCCGCAGGGTCGCGGTACGCCCCTCCCAGGTCGACCATGCTTTCGCCGCATGCATCTGGGCGATCTGGTCGTTGCCGATCAGGCGTTTGTGGAAAGCGCTGAGCAGGTCGTCGCGTTCGTCCAGCGGGATCGGCGCGATGTAGTCCTGCCAGTAATCGGGGAACAGGCGGCTGGCGCCGGCCTGATAGAACCATTCGATTTCCTGCGGACGGCAGAGAAAGATCCCGCGCAGAATCAGACCGTGGACCCGTTCCGGGTGGGTTTGTGCGTACGCCAGGGCCAGGGTCGAACCCCACGAGCCGCCGAACAGCACCCATTTTTCGATGCCAAGGTGCTTGCGAATGCGCTCCAGATCCTCGACCAGATCCCAGGTGGTGTTGTTTTCCAGGCTGGCGTGCGGGGTGGAGCGACCGCAGCCGCGCTGGTCGAAGGTGACGATGCGATACAGATTCGGATCGAAATAGCGCCGGCTCTGGGCGTCGCAGCCGGCGCCTGGGCCACCATGAATGAACACGACCGCTAATCCCTCCGGCGAGCCGCTTTCATCGACGTACAGCGTATGGGTGTCATCGACAGCCAGATCGTGCCGGGCGTGGGGTTTGATCTGCGGAAACAAAGTCTGCATTGCGCGCTCCGTAAGGGGTCGAGGTCATCCCTGGGGGGACTCGTATTATTCTGCCGTTGGGCATCATAAACCCGATTTGCGTCAATGAGCATGCCCCGGGGCCTGATCGTTCCCGCGCGGAGCGTGGGAACGATCAAATGCATCGACCTGTGGGAGCGGGCTTGCTCGCGAAGGGTCCGTGTCAGTCGACATGAACAGTGACTGATACACCGCCTTCGCGAGCAAGCCCGCTCCCACAAGGGTTACGCGCTGTAGTGAGATTTTGCCCAGGCCAGATAGCCCTGCAGCAATTCCCTGAGCACCACCCGCGTCGGCTCGGCCAGGTCGGCGCGGTAGCGGAACGGTTCGAACTCTTCCATGTAGGTGGACTGGCACAGTTCCAGCTGCACGGCGTGGATGTTCTGCGCCGGGTCGCCGTACTGGCGGGTGATGTGCCCGCCCTTGAACCGACCGTTGAGCACATGGGTGAACTGCGCGTGCTGCGCACAGATCGCTTCCAGTTGAGTCGCCAGTTGCGGATCACAACTGGCGCCATTGAAGGTGCCGAGGTTGAAGTCCGGCAGCTTGCCGTCGAACAGGTGCGGGATGATCGAGCGGATCGAGTGCGCATCGAACAGCAGCGCGTAGCCGAACTCGGCTTTCAATCGCGCCAGCTCTTGCTCAAGCGTGCGATGGTATGGCGTCCAGATCTGCTGCAGATAAGTCGCCCGCTCCTGTGTCGACGGCTCCAGACCTGCCTGAAACAACGCGATGCCGTCGAACAACGTTGCCGGATACAACCCGGTGGTCGCCCCGGCATACAACGGCTTGTCGTCGGACGGCCGGTTGAGGTCGATGACGAAGCGCGAATACTCAGCCGCCAGGGTGCTGGCGCCCAGCTCCTCGGCAAAGTCGTAGAGCTGCGGAATATGCCAGTCAGTGTCCGGCAGGCTCTTCGCCGCCGGGATCAGCCCGGCTTCAACCGCCGGGGTCAGACGCACACCGGCGTGGGGCATGCTGATCAGCAGCGGCACGCGACCTTGTTTGAAACTCAGAACCTTGTCCACAACCGCCCTCCTAGAAATTCGATTCAACGCCGTGACGCACGACGCGCTTGTCCAGATCGCCACCGAGCCAATAGGCCAGATCCGCCGGACGCTCGATGTCCCACGCCACGAAATCAGCGACCTTGCCAACCTCCAGCGAGCCATGGGTCTGCGCCATGCCCAGCGCCTGCGCGGCATGGATGGTCGCCCCGGCCAGAGCTTCTTCCGGGGTCATGCGCAAACAGGTGCAAGCCATGTTCAGCATCAGGCGCAACGACAGCGCCGGCGAGGTGCCGGGGTTGAGGTCGCTGGCGATGGCAATCTTCACCTTGTGCTTGCGCAGCGCATCCATCGGCGGCAATTGGGTTTCGCGCAGGAAATAGAACGCGCCCGGCAGCAACACGGCGACGGTGTCGGCAGCGGCCATGGCGATGGCATCGTCCTCGTCCATGAACTCCAGGTGATCGGCGGACAAGGCTTTGTAGCGTGCGGCGAGGCTGGAGCCGTGCAGCGAGGACAACTGCTCAGCGTGGAGTTTCACTGGCAGTCCGAGTTGTTGCGCGGCGACGAAGACCCGCTCGACCTGCTCCGGCGAAAACGCCAGGTATTCACAGAACGCGTCCACGGCATCGATCAGACCTTCAGCGGCAAGGGCCGGGAGCATCTGCTCGCAGACCAGATCGATGTAATCGTCGGCGCGATCCTTGTACTCCGGCGGCAACGCGTGCGCCGCCAGGCAAGTGCTGCGCACGCTTATCGGCAGCTCTTCGGCCAGGCGCCGGATGACCCGCAGCAGCTTGCGTTCGTTGGCCAGATCGAGACCGTAGCCGGATTTCATTTCCACCGTGGTCACGCCGTCGCGCATCAGGCTTTTCAGACGTTTGGCGGCGCTGGCGAACAGCTCGTCTTCGCTCGCTTCACGGGTTGCGCGCACGGTGCTGGCGATGCCGCCGCCCTGCGCGGCGATCTCGGCATAGCTGACGCCTTGCAGACGCTGCTCGAACTCACCGCTGCGGTTGCCGCCGAATACGGTGTGGGTGTGGCAGTCGATCAGACCGGGGGTGACCCAAGCACCTTGCAGGTCATTGACCGCCGGAAATTCGCCGGACGGCAATTGAGCGCGCGGGCCGATCCATTCGATCAGCGTGCCGGACGTCACGATCGCGGCATCCTCGATGATCGAATAGGCGCCGTTGGCCATGGTTGCGACTTGGCAGTGTTGCCAGAGGGTTTTCATCCCGGTTCCTCTTATAGTGATCGTTCCCACGCGCAGCAAAGGAATGCAGCCCGTGACGCTCCGCGTCACTGGACGCGGAGCGTCCCTTGAGGCATTCCTTTGCTGCGCGTGGGAAAGATCAGTGGGTAGGGTTAAAGGCTCGGCAAAAGCTTCGCCGGCACCAGCTCGGTCAGACACCGCGACGCCAGCAACTCAGTCGCCGCATTGATGTCCGGCGCAAAGAACCGATCCTTCTCATAGAACGGCACTTCCTTGCGCAAGATCGCCCGCGCCTGTTCCAGCTTCGGCGAGGTTTTCAGGCCATTGCGCAGGTCCAGCCCCTGCACCGCCGCCAGCCATTCCACGGCGAGAATGCCGCGAGTGTTCTCGGCCATTTCCCACAGACGCTTGCCCGCCGCCGGGGCCATCGACACATGGTCTTCCTGGTTGGCCGAGGTCGGCAGGCTGTCTACCGAATGCGGATGGGACAACGCCTTGTTTTCGCTGGCCAGTGCCGCTGCGGTGACCTGGGCAATCATGAACCCGGAATTCACCCCGCCATTGGCGACGAGGAACGGCGGCAGTTGCGACATGTGCTTGTCCATCATCAGCGAGATGCGCCGTTCGCTCAGCGAGCCGATTTCAGCGATGGCCAAGGCCATGTTGTCAGCGGCCATGGCCACCGGCTCGGCGTGGAAGTTACCGCCGGAAATCACGTCGCCTTCAGCGGCGAATACCAAAGGGTTGTCGGAAACCGCGTTGGCTTCGACCGCCAGCACTTCAGCGGCCTGACGGAACTGGGTCAGGCAGGCGCCCATGACTTGCGGCTGGCAGCGCAGCGAATACGGGTCCTGGACCTTGTCGCAGTTCTGGTGCGAGGCGCAGACTTCGCTGCGCTCACCGAGCAGATCGCGGTAGGCCGCAGCGGCATCGATCTGACCTTTCTGCCCACGCGCTGCATGAATGCGCGCGTCGAACGGCGAGCGCGAGCCGAGCACGGCTTCTACGGTGAGACTGCCGAGCGCCAGGGCACCGGCAAACAGGTCTTCACCTTCGAACAAACCGCGCAGGGCAAATGCCGTGGAAACCTGAGTGCCGTTGAGCAGCGCCAGACCTTCTTTAGCCGCTAAAGTCAGCGGCGTCAGGCCGGCGACTTTCAGTGCTTCGGTGGCTTCAAGCCATTCGCCCTTGTAGCGCGCCTTGCCCTCGCCCAGCAGCACCAGCGACATGTGCGCGAGCGGCGCCAGATCGCCGGATGCGCCGACCGAACCTTTCAGCGGAATATGCGGATAGACCTGGGCATTGATCAGCGCAATCAGCGCATCGATCACCTGCCGACGGATGCCGGAAAAACCGCGGCTGAGGCTGTTGACCTTGAGCACCATGATCAGTCGCACCAGCTCATCGCTGATCGGCTGGCCGACGCCGGCAGCGTGCGAGAGCACCAGCGAACGCTGGAGGTTTTCCAGGTCTTCACTGGCGATGCGCGTCGAGGCCAGCAGGCCGAAACCGGTGTTGATGCCGTAGGCGGTGCGGTTCTCGGCGAGGATCTGCTCGACGCAGGCAACGCTGGCCTCGATCTGCGCACTGGCGCTGTTGTCGAGGGTCAAGGTGACCGGGTTCTGGTAGACGTCACGCAGTTGGGCCAGGCTCAGTTGGCCGGGGATCAGGTTCAGCACAGTCATTAAAATGCTCCTGTTAGGCATTGTTATTAACTACCAGTCGCTCCGGAGCATTCCGTTATCCGTCGTTTTTCGTCTCGTGAACGATCCACGCCTTGGCACGCTGGTATGGGTAGTTGTCAGTGCAGATTCGGTAGAACGTTGTGCAGCAGATTCGGGTCTTTCAGCACGGTCGCAGCGGCAGCGATATCCGGCGCCAACCAGCGATCCTCATCGTAGGCAGGGACCGTTTCGCGCAGCAGGCGCCAGGCGCGGTCAGTGCCCACGCCAAAGCGCTGCTCCTTGAGGAATTCCAGCGCCTGCGCCGCCAGCAGGTATTCGATGGCGAGGATCTGCGTGCAGTTTTCCAGCGCGCGATGCAGCTTCAGCGCAGCGTTAGTGCCCATGCTCAGGTGATCTTCCTGCAGGCCCGAGGTGATGTAGTTGTCGAGTACCGCCGGTTGCGCCAATTGGCGGTTTTCCGCACACAGCGAAGCGGCGACGTATTGCACGATCATCATCCCGGAATTGACCCCCGGATTGGCCACCAGAAACGCCGGCAGACCGCTGACGTGCGGGTTGACGAGGCGATCGAGACGACGCTCGGCAATCGAGCCGATTTCAGCCATGGCAATCGCCAGCAGATCTGCCGCCATCGCCACCGACTGGCCGTGCGGGTTGGCCTGCGACATCACCCGGAAATTGTCCGGCGTGCCGAGCAATAGCGGATTGTCCGTGCAGCCATTGAGTTCGGCTTCGACCTGATTGATCGCATGCTCCAGTTGATCACGCGCGGCGCCGTGCACCTGCGGGATAGAGCGGATGCTCAGCGCGTCCTGCGTGCGAATGCCCTTGCTCGCGGCGATCACTTCGCTGCCATCGAGCAAGGCGCGCAGGTTGTTGCCCACCTGCTGCATGCCCGGATGCGGCTTGAGCGCGATGATCTCGGCATCGAACGCATCGATCTGGCCGCGCTGGGCTTCGAAACTCATCGCACCGATGACATCGGCCCATTGCAGCAGGTGCGTTGCATCGGCAATCGCCAGGCAACTGAGACCGGTCATGCACGGCGTGCCATTGACCAGACACAAACCGTCTTTTGCCCCCAAATGCATGGGCTCCAGGCCTTCTTCGGCCAACGCCTGTTGCGCCGAAATGATCTGCCCGCGATAGCTGACATTGCCCACGCCCAGCAGCGCGATACCGATGTGCGCCATGTGCGTCAGGTAACCCACCGAACCTTGCGACGGCACCTGCGGGGTGATACGGCTATTGAGCAGCGCCAGCAGCCCTTCGACTACGCGCCGATGCAGGCCGGATTTGCCGTGGCTGTAGTTGTGGACCGCGGCGCAGATGATTGCGCGGGTCTGCTCATCACTCAGGACCGGGCCAACCCCGCAGGCATGGCTGAGCAAGGTGTTGCGCGAGAGCTGGCTGAGCTGTTCGTCTTGCAGCGAAACGTTGGACAGGCCGCCCAGACCGGTGTTGACGCCATAGGCGCGCTCGCCGCTGGCGACGATGCGCTGGACGATGGCCTGAGCGTTGTCGATGCGCGCCCACGTGTCGCTGGACAATTCCAGCGGCGCACCGTGACGGGCGACAGCGACCACCTCCTGCCAATGCAGGTGGTCGCCAGTGATGATGATTTTTTCAGCCTGGGACATCTTTAACCTCATCCAAATATCGATGCAGCTTCACCGCCGCCTTCGCGAGCAAGCCCGCTCCCACATTAGATTTGTGGTGTTCACAAATTTTCGGCACAACGCCGAACACATGTGGGAGCGGGCTTGATCGCGAAGAGGCCGGCACTATCACCGCAAATCTCTTTAAACCACCGCCGCCCGCCGCTGCACAAACCGGTCAACATACTCATCCGCCGGTGAATGCAGGATCTCTCTCGGCGTGCCGACCTGAATCAACCGGCCGTCCTTGAGAATCGCAATGCGGTTACCAATGCGCACCGCCTCATCGAGGTCGTGGGTGATGAAGACGATGGTTTTGTGCAGGGTCTTTTGCAGCTCCAGCAATTGGTCCTGCATCTCGGCACGGATCAGCGGGTCGAGTGCACTGAAGGCTTCGTCCATCAGAATGATGTCGGTGTCCGCCGCCAAAGCGCGGGCCAAGCCGACGCGCTGACGCATGCCGCCGGAGAGCTGGTGCGGGTATTTGTTTTCGTAGCCTTTGAGGCCGACGGTGTTGATCCAGTGCAGCGCGCGTTCGGCGCAGACCTGCTTGCTCTCGCCACGCACTTTCAAACCATAGGCGACGTTATCGAGTACGGTTTTGTGCGGCAGCAGGCCGAAACTCTGGAACACCATGCTGATCTTGTGTCGGCGAAATTCGCGCAGGGCGTCCATGTCGTACTGCAGGATGTCCTCGCCATCAACCAGAATCGCCCCGCTGGTGGGATCGATCAGGCGATTGAAGTGGCGCACCAGGGTGGATTTGCCCGAGCCGGACAGGCCCATGATCACAAAGATTTCGCCGGTGCCGATGCTCAGCGACAAGTCGTTCACGCCGACCACGCAACCGGTTTCGTTGAGCACCTGGTCTTTGCTTTTGCCTTGGCCGACCATGGCCAGCGCATCCTTGGCGCGGTTGCCGAAAATCTTGAAGACGTTGCGCACTTCGATCTTGCTCACGCTTGCGTTGCTCATTTGTTCACCTCGTGGCGTGGCCGACCGTAGGCTTGAGTAATGCGGTCGATGACCACAGCGAGAATCACGATCGCCAGCCCGGCCTCCAGACCACGACCGACGTTGAGGGTCTGAATGCCCACCAGCACGTCTTCACCCAGGCCACGGGCGCCGATCATCGAGGCGATCACCACCATCGACAGGGCCATCATCGTGGTCTGGTTGATCCCGGCCATGATGCTTGGCAGCGCCAGCGGCAGTTGCACGCCGAACAGTTGCTGCCAGCGGTTGGCGCCAAAGGCGTTGATCGCCTCCATCACTTCACCATCGACCTGGCGAATACCCAGATCGGTCAGACGAATCAGCGGCGGTGCGGCGTAGATCACCGTGGCGAAAATCGCCGGCACCTTGCCCAGGCCGAAGAGCATCAGCACCGGAATCAGGTAAACGAAACTCGGCATGGTCTGCATGATGTCGAGCAGCGGCATCAGCACCGAACGCAAGCGATTGCTGCGCGCCGAGAGGATCCCGAGCGGAATGCCGATCAGCACTGAAATGATCGTCGCGACCATCATCAGCGCCAGGGTCTGCATGAGTTTGTCCCAGAGACCGACCGCGCCCACCAGAAACAACAAACCGACAATCACGGCGGTGGTGACGACTTTGCGCGTGGCGTGCCAGGCGATCACACCGACAATCGCCAGCATCAGCCACCACGGCGCCGCACGCAGCAGGCCTTCGAGACTGACGATGGCCCACAGCAGCGTGTCGGAGATGTGGCGGAATACGTCGCCGTAATTGGTCACCAGCGAATCGACCCAACCGTTGACCCAGTCGGCGATGGAAAAGGTAAAGCTTTCGGGAAACATAAGGGACTCTCAATCAAGGGGTTGCGATCAGCGTCCGGCTGCCGTAGCTGGCAGCCGGGGAATCCTGACCTACAAGGCCGCGTCGATTTTCCTGGCTGCGTCTGCACTGACCCACGCATGCCAGACTTCAGGATGTTCCTTGAGGAAGATTTTCGCCAGTTTTGCCGACTCGATACGTTCCTTGGCCATGCGCCCGAGGTTCTGGTTGAGCAAGTCGATCGGCAGGTTGACCTTTTCCAGCACGGCGACCAGCTCTGGAGCTTCGTCGTGAAAGGTTTTCGACAGGCCGACCTTGATGCTCACGGTCTTGTCGACGCCAGGTTTCTCTTCCAGTTTGACCGCATCGATCTGGCCCATCAGCGGGGTTGGCGACCAGTAGTAGAAAAGGATCGGCTCGCCACGCTTGTAACTCGACAGCACCGCCGCATCCAGCGCAGGGCCGGTGCCCGGACGGAAGTTGGTGTAGCTGTTTTCGAGGCCATAGTTCTTGAGCATTTCGCTGTTGTCGAGCTCGCAGGTCCAGCCGGCCGGGCAATTATAGAAACGGCCCTTGGATGGCTCTTCAGCGTCCTTGAACACGGCGGAATACTTGCCCAGATCAGCGATGTTTTTCAGGTCCGGGGCTTTCGCCTCAAGCTTGCGCTTTGCGTCGCCTTCGATCACGTAACGCGGCACGTACCAGCCTTCGACCGCGCCGACTACCGGTGCGCCGACACCAACGACCTTGCCGGCCTTCTCGGCCTTGTTCCAGACCTCGCTGCGGCCGACCCACTCTTCGGCGAACACTTGAATGTCGTTGCTGCTCAGGGCGTTTTCCATGGTGATGGAATTGCCCGGCAGACTGTCGGTCTTGCAGCCGTAACCTTTCTCCAGCACCACTTGCAGCACGTCGGTCAGGAGCATGCCGCTCTCCCAGTTCAGCCCGGCGAATTTCACCGGTTTGCCCGATTCGCACCAGCCGGCGGCTTGCGTCGCACCGGCACTGGCCAACAGGCCCATGGACAGCAATGTGGTCAGCAGGGTCTTGTTCGATTTCATTGTCGTGACGCTCCTAATCATGAATGGGCTTACGGCAGTTCAAGAGGCATCCAGCCCGGTCCACGTCCAGATCAGGCCTGCGCCGCAGCGCGACCGGCCCCGCTCGTTTTTGCTTGTTGGGTGCTGTTCTGCTCGACCGGCAGAATCAGGCGATCGGGCACTGCGCTGTGCCACTTTTTCGCGCAGAGGTAATAGACGACGGCCGGCAGCAAGAGACCGATGATCCAGGAGATATCCACGTCACCGAGAGCGGCGACCAGCGGCCCGGTGTAGAACTTGGTCGAGATGAACGGCAACTGCACCAGCACGCCGAACACATAAACGCTGATGCCGAGCAGGTTCCAGCGGCCGTATCGACCGTTTGGATCGGCCAGCGCCGGCACGTCGTAGCGCTCGCGGGTGATGCAGTAGTAGTCGACCAGGTTGATCGCGCTCCACGGCGTAAAGAAGGCGAGCAGAAACAGGATGAACGACTTGAACGCACCGAGGAACGAGTGTTGCCCGAGCAGGGCAATCAGCGTCGCCGCGCCGACAATGAACAGCACGAACACCAGCCGCTGCATACGAGTCACCGTCAGGTGCCCTTTGAAGCCACTGATGACGGTGGCGATGCACATGAAGCTGCCGTAGGAGTTGAGCGTCGAAATGGTCACCTTGCCGAACGCGATGCTGAAATACAGCAGCGCGGCGGTGGCGCCGGTACCGCCGAGGCCGACGATGTAGGCGACCTCATGACCGGCGAATTGACCGTTGGCCGATGCGGCGGCAAACACGCCGAGAATCATCGCGACCTGGGCGCCGATCACCGAACCGGCACCGGCGGCGAAGAAGGTTTTCACCGATGAAGTGGCGCTCGGCAGGTAGCGCGAGTAGTCCGCCACGTACGGGCCGAAAGCGATCTGCCAGGACGCCGCCAGCGATACCGCCAAGAGGAAGCTGCTCCAGCTGAAGTGGCGGATCTGCAGGAGCGCGCCGACGTCGGTCTGGCTCATCAACCGCCAGAACAGGAACACGAAAGCGATCACGCCAATGACACTGGCGACGCGGCCGATCCAGTGGATCACGCGATAGCCGAGCACTGTGACCAGCACGATGACACTGGCGAAAATCAGGATGCCAACGCTGTCGCTGACACCGAACAACTGACCCAGCGCTTGCCCGGAGAGCACCGTCCCGGTAGCCGTGAAGCCCAGGTACATCAGGCACACCAGCACGATCGGAATCGCCGCGCCATAAACGCCGAATTGCACGCGACTGGAGATCATCTGTGGCAGACCGAGTTTCGGCCCTTGCGCAGCATGCAGCGCCATCACGCCACCGCCGAGCAATTGCCCGATCAGCAGACCGATCAACGACCAGAACACATCACCGCCCAGCACCACGGCCAGGGCCCCGGTGACGATCGCGGTAATCTGCAAATTCGCGCCCATCCACAGGGTGAACTGACTGAACAGACGACCGTGTCTTTCCGCTTCCGGGATGTAGTCGATCGAACGCCTTTCGATCAACGGTGTACTGCCTGCACGTTCGTTGTTAACCGCCATGATTCAACCTCTGTGGATTGTTATTTGGGTTGGTTCGCACACCTGTAGGAGCTGTCGGGTGAAACGAGGCTGCGATCTCTTGATCTTAAAAATCAACATCAAAAGATCGCAGCCTTCGGCAGCTCCTACAGTGCTTTTGCGTTATTTACCGGTGACCATCGGCAGATTCAGCCCCTGCTCTTTCGCGCAGTCGATCGCTATCTGGTAACCGGCATCGGCATGGCGCATGACGCCGGTCGCCGGGTCGTTGTGCAGCACGCGAGCAATGCGTTCGGCGGCTTCGTCCGTGCCGTCGCAGACAATCACCATCCCCGAATGCTGCGAGAAGCCCATGCCGACGCCGCCGCCGTGGTGCAGCGACACCCAGGTCGCGCCGCTGGCGGTGTTCAGCAGCGCGTTGAGCAGCGGCCAGTCGGAGACGGCGTCGGAACCGTCCTGCATCGATTCGGTTTCGCGGTTCGGGCTGGCAACCGAGCCGGAGTCGAGGTGGTCGCGACCGATCACTACCGGCGCCGACAGCTCACCGCTACGGACCATTTCGTTGAAGGCCAGACCGAGCCTGGCGCGCTGGCCCAGACCGACCCAGCAGATACGTGCCGGCAGACCCTGGAAGCTGATGCGCTCGCGGGCCATGTCCAGCCAGTTGTGCAGGTGCGCATCGTCGGGGATCAGCTCTTTGACCTTGGCGTCGGTTTTGTAGATGTCCTGGGGATCACCCGACAGCGCCGCCCAGCGGAACGGGCCGATGCCACGGCAGAACAGCGGACGGATATAGGCCGGCACGAAGCCCGGGAAATCGAAAGCGTTTTCGACGCCTTCTTCCTGAGCCATCTGACGGATGTTGTTGCCGTAGTCGAAGGTCGGAATGCCTTGTTTCTGGAACTCCAGCATGGCTTTCACATGCACCGCCATCGATTGCTTGGCGGCTTTGATCACAGCGGCCGGTTCGGTCTTGGCGCGAGCGCGATATTCGTCCCAGCTCCAGCCCGCCGGCAGGTAACCGTTGAGCGGGTCGTGGGCGCTGGTCTGGTCGGTGACCATGTCCGGGCGCACGCCACGCTTGACCAGTTCCGGGAGGATTTCTGCGGCGTTACCCAGCAGAGCGATGGAGATCGCTTTGCCTTCTTTGGTGTATTTGTCGATACGCGCCAGGGCGTCGTCGAGGTCTTTGGCCTGCTCGTCGACGTAACGGCTTTTCAGACGGAAGTCGATGCTCACCTGCTGGCATTCGATGTTCAACGAGCAGGCGCCGGCCAGGGTGGCGGCCAGCGGTTGCGCGCCGCCCATGCCACCGAGGCCGGCGGTGAGTACCCAGCGACCCTTGAGGTCAGCGTTGTAATGCTGGCGACCGGCCTCGACGAAGGTTTCGTAGGTGCCCTGAACGATGCCCTGGCTGCCGATGTAGATCCAGCTGCCGGCGGTCATCTGGCCGTACATGGCCAGGCCTTTGGCGTCGAGTTCATTGAAATGCTCCCAGCTCGCCCAGTGCGGCACCAGGTTGGAGTTGGCGATCAGCACGCGTGGCGCGTTGGCGTGAGTCTTGAACACGCCCACGGGTTTGCCCGATTGCACCAGCAGGGTTTCGTCGTCGTTCAGGCTGGTCAGGCTCTCGACGATTTTGTCGTAGCACTCCCAGTTACGCGCGGCGCGACCGATGCCACCGTAAACCACCAGCTCTTTCGGGTTCTCGGCGACTTCCGGGTCGAGGTTGTTCATCAGCATGCGCAGCGGCGCTTCGGTCAGCCAGCTCTTGGCGGTCAGCGTGTTACCGCGGGCGGCGCGGATCTGCACATCACGAAACTTGTTGCTGTTCTGGGTATTGTCAGTCACGAAAAAGACTCCTCAGCGATCAATTCAAACCAACCCTGGCAGTGGGCAGCAGCCTGCGCGCCTCGATGCGCGACAAGCGAATCAGTGGACGCTGCGGAGAGTCTCGGACGACTCATACGCATACGTCTTTACTTGTACATACAAGCATATGCAATCAAGCGGCCAACTCGCTGAATGGGCGTTCAGGAAAAATCACAGGCAAGGCTGGAGAGCGCCTGAGTCGCGGGTTCTGGCGTGGATGAAATTTTCTGGATGGGTATTACGAGGCGATGCGATATGGCCAAGCGAACGTGGTTTTGCGCCACGCTGGGGCGTTCGGTAACAAGTTGGTGCGGATTTTGGGAACAACCAAAATCAAAAGATCGCAGCCTTCGGCGGCTCCTGCAGGGTGTACTCAATCCCACTGTAGGAGCTGCCGAAGGCTGCGATCTTTTGGATTTTCGAATCAGCGTGCAGTCAGTTCAATGACACAACAGCCAGCATCAACGCAGACTTCAATAAGCCCCGAATTACCGTCCAGTTGCAAACAATCATGCCGCCCCAATTTAGACGCGCCGTCACCAACCCGCACTTGGAGCAAGTCACTGACACTGAACACCAGCACCGTCGATGCCGAGCTGAAAAACCGCTGCTTACCCTCCAGCCACTGCAACCGCGCGCTGTAACGCTGCGGCGCGTAGATCAGATTGAAGTCGCGAATCGCACCGCCCAGCAGCGTGCACGACACCTGACTTTCGCCGCTGAAGGCATACGGGTCGAGCGGTAACAGTGGGCGGGTATCGTCACCGTCGACGCACAGGGTCATGCCGTCACCTTGCAACACGGTGATGACCCGCTGATAACCGGCGAACGTCGAAAAACCGCCGGATTCGGCAATGTCGGCGATCGACAGGCGCCAGCCGAAACCGTCGAGACTGGCACCGGCGTCACGGGTGATTTCTTCGGTGCTGCCGCCGCCGTTTTTCCACGGCATGCGCGGGTAGCCTGTGGCGCGCAGAACCTTCAGTTCGAAATTCATTTATGGAACCGCCCTTCCAGTCGATGGCGCGAACCCGGGTGAATCAGTCGCGCCGCAGTCACAGGCTGACGCCCCGACCAGGTCCGACGACGAATCAGCAGGCACGGCTCACCCTTTTCAATCTGCAGCAATTTGCACTCGGACGGCTCAGCGAGAATCGCCTCGACCACGTGCTCGCCCTCGGTCAGCGGCGCGACCTGGTTGAGATAGGCGTAGGGCGTTTGCAGGGTGAAGTCCTGCTTGAGGTATTCCGGCGCGACCAGGGCGTTGACGAAACGGTCTTCGATTTGCACCGCAATGTCGTTTTCGTAATGCACGATCAGCGAGTGGAAGACCTTCTGCCCTTCGCGCATGTCCAGTGCCAACGCGCGCTCGGAGCCGGCGGCCTCTTCTTCCAGGGTGATGACCTGGCAGGTGTGGCGATGGCCGCGCGAGGCGATTTCATCGGCGATGTTGTGCACTTCGAACAGCGCGGACTGGCTCTTCGGCTCGGCGACAAACGTGCCGACGCCTTGCATGCGCACCAACAGGCCGTCGGCGGTCATCTCGCGCAGGGCGCGGTTGATGGTCATGCGGCTGAAGCCGAGCTGGCTGACCAGTTCGCTTTCGGACGGCACGCGGTAGTGTGGCGGCCAGTTACCGCTGTCGATCTGCTGGGTGATCATCTGTTTGACGCGGGCGTACAAGGGCGCCGGACTGTCGCCCATGTTCGCGGCCAACGGAGAAACTGGAGGCGGAGTCGGCACGGTTGATCCCTGTTCATTGGATGAAAGTGACTAGCTTGCCGGAGTTTACCGGGCAGGCAAACGTCTGTATATGTATATACAAATTACACACGATGGGGTGCCGAACGATGTCCGCCTTCTTTGCCGAACGCGCGCTGCTGCCTGATGGATGGGCCAACAATGTACGTCTCGACGTCAGTGCCGACGGCCTGTTGACCCGAATCCAGGCCGATTCCACTGCAGACGGCGCCGAACGGCTCTGCGGGCCGTTGCTGCCTGGGATGCCGAATCTGCACTCCCACGCCTTCCAGCGCGCCATGGCTGGATTGGCCGAGGTGGCCGGCAACCCCAACGACAGTTTCTGGACCTGGCGCGATCTGATGTATCGCCTCGTCGGAAAAATCAGCCCCGACCAGCTCGGCATCATTGCCCGTCAGCTGTACATCGAAATGCTCAAGGCCGGTTACACCTCGGTCGCCGAATTTCACTACGTGCACCACGACAGCAACGGCCAGCCTTACGCCGATCCGGCCGAGCTGGCGGTGCGCATCAGCCAGGCCGCCAGCGAAAGCGGCATTGGTCTGACCCTGCTGCCGGTGCTCTACAGCCATTCCGGTTTCGGTGGCCAGATGCCAAACGATGGCCAGCGTCGCTTTATCAACAGCACTGAAAACTATCTGAATCTGCAAGCGCGTTTGCAGCCGATACTGGCGCAGCAAAAAGCGCAGTCGCTGGGTCTGTGTTTCCATTCGCTTCGCGCAGTCACCCCGCAGCAGATCAGCGAGGTGTTGGCGGCCAGTGACAAACACTGCCCGGTGCATATCCACATCGCCGAACAGCAAAAGGAAGTCGACGACTGCCTGAGCTGGAGCGGTCGTCGTCCGTTGCAATGGCTGTACGAGAACATCGAAGTCGACCAGCGTTGGTGCCTGGTCCATGCGACGCACGCCAATTCCGAAGAGGTCACGCTGATGGCCGACAGTCGCGCAATCGCCGGGTTGTGTCTGACCACTGAGGCGAATCTTGGCGACGGGATTTTCCCGGCGGTGGATTTTCTCGCCCAGGGCGGGCGCATGGGTATTGGCTCCGACAGCCATGTCTCGCTGAGCGTGGTGGAAGAGTTGCGCTGGCTGGAATATGGCCAGCGCCTGCGCGATCAGCGGCGCAATCGCTTGTATGGCGCGCAGCAACCGATGGTCGGTCGCACCCTGTATGACGCGGCGCTGGACGGCGGCGCGCAGGCGCTGGGGCAGCCGATCGGCGCGCTGGAAGTGGGCAAGCGCGCGGACTGGATCGTGCTTGACGGCAACGATCCGTATCTGGCGACGGCTTCGGGGGACGGGATTCTGAATCGCTGGCTGTTCGCCGGTGGCGATCGGCAAGTGCGTGATGTGCTGGTCAATGGCCAGTGGGTGGTGCGCGATGGCCGGCATGCCGGCGAAGAGGATAGCGCCCGAGCCTTCACCCAGGTTTTGCGCGATCTTTTAGGCTGACCCAAAACGACTGTGGGAGCGAGCTTGCTCGCGAAAGCGGTGCATCAGTCAATATTCATCTCGACTGATACACCCTCTTCGCGAGCAAGCCCGCTCCCACATTTGATGTGTATCGAAGCTTAATTCGAAGTCTTCGCCATCTGCCGATCCGACGCGCGCCAGATCAGGCGTGTGGTGTCGTAACCCTGCTGCCGCGCCTTGCTCAGCAGCTCTTCGCGCACTACGCCGTTGACGGTCGGCGTGCGTGACAGCAGCCACAGGTACTTGCGACTCGGATCGCCGACGATGGCGGTCTTGTAATCGTCGCTGACGTACAACACCCAGTACTCGCCCTTCGCCACGCCAGGCACCAGGCGCGAGAACCAGTTATCGAATTCGACCCAGAGTTTGTCGGTCTTGCCCGGCACCTGTGGATAAGCCGTGCCTTTGGCTTCTTCCCACTGCCACTGCGGGGTCAGGCAACGGTTGAGCACACCGATGTTGCCGTCAGGCTTGAGGCTGTAGTGGGCTTCGGATTGCGCGCAGTGGCGCTGGAAGTACATCGGCAAGCGTGCCAGTTCATACCAGGTGCCTTGATAACGCTTGAGATTGACGCTGTCGACGGTCTTCGGCGCCAACGGGTCGACGCCGGAAGTGGCGCAGCCAGCCAGTACCAGGCCAGCAAAAAGGATCAGCAATAACCGCTTCATTTTTTTCTCCGTGGGCGCGAAGCCCCGGTTTACTTCAGGCCTTGGCCGGAAAACATCAGCACTTTGTCACCGGCGTACTGCACGCTGATAAAGCTGTTCTTGTCGCCCCAGGTGCAGCTGGACATACCGAGCGCGCCCGAGCAATCGGTGGGCTTGCCGAGAAGGGTTTCCACTTCGGACTTGGCCATGCCGGCCGAGAGCTTCGAGTAGTTTTCCTGATTGACCTTGCTGCATGCGGCCAACAGCACGCAAAACGACAGCAGGGCGATAGATCGCAGCGACATGGTGAAACTCCTGAAACGAGGGGGGATGGCATGGTGCCAACCAGAAGCTTAGAAGAGCAAAGTGTCATCTGGTTCCGTGAGCGAACGCCTATTTATCAGCCCGCCCGTCTGGCTTTTGCCGATAAATCAAAAACTTTGTGAAGCCGTCGAGCATTTCGTCGACTTTGCGCACACGCGCCTAATCTTTGGCGCGGCGCGGTCGAAATAAGAGCAGCGCAACGCTGCCGAATATGGCAAATTGCCGCCCTTTCCTGACCAGCCCATTCGCGGTAGTTCACTCGATGACCAGAAACATGAAATTCAGCCACAAAATCCTGTTGGCTGCCGCCCTTGTGGTGGCCGTTGCGTTCGCCTGTTTCATCTTTTTCAACGACTATCGCCAGCGTCAGGCCTTGAGCAGCAGCACCGAAGCGACCATGCAGGAGCTGGGCAGCCTGACCACCAGCAACATCCAGACCTGGCTGGAAAGCCGTATCCAACTGCTGCAATCGCTGTCGCAGCAGGTCGCCGTCGACGGCAATGCGCCCGCCAGCCTCAAGCGCATCATTGACCTGCCTGCGTACACCGGCAATTTCCAGCTGAGCTACTTCGGTGGTGCTGACGGCGTGATGTTCTCGGTGCCAGCGGGCAACCGCGCGCCGGACTACGACCCACGCGCGCGTGGCTGGTACAAAGCGGCCAACAGCGCACAACAGACCATCGTCACCGAACCGTACATCGCCGCTTCGTCAGGCAAACTGGTGATCACCGTCGCCACCCCGGTACAGCGTCAGGGCCAGATGCTCGGCGTGGCCGGGGCCGACATTGATTTGAGCAGCGTCAGCGCGATCATCAACTCGCTGAACTTCGGCGGCCACGGGCACGCATTCATCGTCAGCGCAGAAGGCAAGATCCTCATCCACCCGGACAGCAAACTGGTGCTCAAGACGCTCGCCGAGGCTTATCCAAACGGCGCACCACACGTCAGCCCGGGCCTGAAAGAAGTCGAGTTTGACGGCAATACCCAGTTGATTTCCTTCACCCACGTCAACGGCGTGCCGTCGGCTGACTGGTACGTGGCGCTGGTGCTCGACAAAGACACCGCGTTCTCGATGCTCAGCGAATTCCGCACCTCGGCACTGATCGCCATGGTCATCGCCGTGCTGATCATCATCGGCCTGCTCGGCATGCTCATTCGTGTGTTGATGCAGCCGCTGCTGACCATGGGCCGTGCAATGCATGACATCGCTGAAGGCGAAGGCGACCTGACCAAGCGTCTGGTGATTCATGGCAACGATGAATTCGGCGCACTGGGCACGTCGTTCAACCGCTTCGTCGAACGCATTCACACTTCGATCCGCGAAGTGTCGTCGGCCACCGGCCAGGTCAACGAGGTCGCCCTGCGTGTGGTCGCTGCCTCGAACTCGTCGATGTACAACTCCGACCAGCAGGCCAGCCGCACCAACAGCGTCGCCGCGGCGATCAATCAGCTCGGCGCCGCCGCCCAGGAAATCGCCCAGAACGCCGCCCTCGCCTCGCAGCATTCCAGCGATGCGCGCAGCCTCGCGGTCGACGGCCAGCAAGTGGTGAATAAAACCATCCACGCCATGCAACAGCTGTCGGCAAAGATCAGCGACTCCTGCGGCAACATCGAAACGCTGAACAGCAACACGGTGAACATCGGCCAGATTCTCGAAGTGATCACCAGCATCTCCCAGCAGACCAACCTGCTCGCGCTCAACGCCGCCATCGAAGCCGCGCGCGCCGGTGAAGCCGGACGCGGTTTCGCCGTGGTCGCTGACGAGGTGCGCAACCTCGCGCACCGCACCCAGGATTCGGCGCAGCAAGTGCAAAAGATGATCGAAGAGTTGCAGGTCGGTGCCCGCCAGGCGGTGACCATCATGACCGAGAGCCAGCGCGAGAGCGAAAGCAGCGTCGGCATCGCCAATCAGGCCGGCGAGCGCCTGGGCAGCGTGACCCAGCGCATCGGCGAGATCGACGGCATGAACCAGTCGGTGGCCACTGCGACCGAGGAACAAACGGCCGTGGTCGAGTCGATCAACGTTGACATCAACGAGATCAACACGCTGAATCAGGAAGGCGTGGAGAACTTGCAGGCAACGTTGCGCGCCTGTTCGGATCTTGAGCAGCAGGCGGCGCGTCTCAAGCAGCTGGTTGGCAGCTTCCGTATATAAAGATCAAAAGATCGCAGCCTTCGGCAGCTCCTACAGAATGAACGCGTTACTCATGTAGGAGCTGCCGAAGGCTGCGATCTTTTCTGCGTTCAGAACCGCGACCCAGGCTTCGAAAGAAATACCAACTCTTCAGCAGTGGACTCCCGCCCCAACACCGCATTGCGATGCGGAAATCTTCCAAACTGCGCAATCACTTTCCGATGCCGCTCGGCATAGTCCAGGTTATCGGCAAACACTGCCCGCTCCGACTCTGGCTGTTCAGCCACCAATCCAATAAATCTGGAAACGGCTTCGTTCTGCACCGCGAGGTTTTCGCAGTGTTCGAATACCAGATAAATGAATACCCGCTGAATCGGCTTCAGGCGCCGATCAAAATCCGCCGCCACCCCTTGCGCGACAAGCTTCTGTGCGCGCAGATCACCGGAAAAGGCTTTGGGAGTGTCGCGATAGATCATGCGCGGCAGTTGATCAAGCAGCAGCACTACCGCCAGCCAACCTTCGGGACATTGCGTCCACTCGGCCAATTCGCCGGCCAGGGCCTGATCGACAAAGACCCCGAAACGCGTCTGCGCTTCGAGGTCCTGGCTGTTTCGCTTGCCGAACCACAACTTGCCCTTTGCGGCCGCTACTTCGCTGGCTGATTCGGCGTGTCCGAACCACCAGTCGAGCAACGGCTGCCAGGGCGCGTGCATGGTTTATTCCTTGTGGTAGGCCGTGGCGCGGGTGACTTCTTCTTTCGAGCCGAGGAATACCGCAACGCGCTGGTGCAGGCCTTCCGGCTGGATGTCGAGAATGCGCTGGTGACCGTCAGTGGACGCGCCACCGGCTTGTTCGACGAGGAACGACATCGGGTTGGCTTCGTACATCAGACGCAGTTTGCCCGGTTTCGACGGCTCGCGGCTGTCGCGTGGGTACATGAACAGACCGCCACGGGTCAGAATGCGGTGCACGTCGGCAACCATCGCCGCGACCCAACGCATGTTGTAGTTCTTCTTCAACGGGCCTTCTTCACCGGCCAGCAGTTCGCCAACATAGCGCTGCACCGGGGCTTCCCAGTGACGCTGGTTGGACATGTTGATGGCGAATTCCTGGGTGGTTTCCGGGATGGTGATGTCTTCGTGAGTCAGGACGAAGCTGCCCATTTCGCGGTCCAGCGTAAAGCCTTTGACGCCGTCGCCCAAGGTCAGCACCAGCATGGTCTGCGGGCCGTAGATGGCGTAACCGGCGGCCACTTGCTGGGTGCCTGGCTGCAGGAAGGCTTTTTCGTTCAGCGGCTCGTTCTGGCTCAGGTATTCGTTCGGGCAACGCAATACCGAGAAAATAGTGCCGACCGGGGCGTTGATGTCGATGTTCGACGAGCCGTCGAGTGGGTCGAACACCAGCAGGTACGCGCCTTTCGGGTATTTGCCCGGGATCTGGTAGGCATTGTCCATTTCTTCGGACGCCATACCGGCCAGGTGACCGCCCCATTCGTTGGCTTCGAGCAGGATCTCGTTAGAGATCACGTCGAGCTTCTTCTGCACTTCGCCTTGCACGTTCTCGGTGCCCATGCTGCCCAGAACACCACCCAGGGCGCCTTTGGATACGGCGTGGCTGATCTCCTTGCAGGCACGCGCCACCACTTCGATCAAAAAGCGCAGATCGGCAGGAGTGTTGTTGCTGCGGGTCTGCTCAATCAAATAGCGACTCAAGGTAACGCGGGACATGGACGGCTCCGGTGGAATGGGGGGCTGAAAACCCGCGCAGTTTACAGGGAGTCTGAAAACCTAGCGAGCGAAGACGCCGGCTAACGTGCGCCTGGGTGTATTTGCCTGTATGAGACGTGATTGTCGGTGGAGAGTTCAGGTGTCGGATTGAGCGTAGTTCGAAATCGGACGAAGGTGATTGGCTTGGCAAATGTATTGATTGAGGAGCCGCCTTCGCGAGCAAGCCCCGCTCCCACATTCGATCTGCATAGTGCACAGATCCATTATGGGAGGCGGACTTGCTCGCGAATGGCGCGCAGCCGCTCATGCTCCGGTATTGGCGGGCGGCTTGCGCAACAGGCTGAACGCCATCGCCCCCAGAAACACCACGCTCAACAGCAATACCGCCCACAGCCCGATTTTCTTCCAGTTGGTCCCGGCCACCGCGGCTGCGGTCGTCGTCGAAGTCTGCGTCACCACGGCTTCGCTTTGCACCGAGGCCTTGCCCAGCGTCGCCAGCATCTGCGGTTTGAAATCCGGAATCAGCGTGGTCAACGGCAGGTTCGCCGTTTTCACCGTGGCATTGCCCAAGGCCAGACTGTACGGCCCATCGCCTCGGGCGAGGAAAATCACCTGCGTGGCGCGCACTGCGTATTTCAGATCCGGCGCCTGCTCACCCAGCCCGCCGCCGCGCTCATCCACGGTCAGCTTGAGTTGCTGCACGGTCTGCCCGGACAGCGGGATTTCGTTCTGCATCACGTCCTGATTGTTCTGGCTCAGGCGATACAGCAGGCCACTGCTCAATGTCTGCCAAGGCAAGTGGCTCTCGCGCCGGCCGGCCAACGTAACCGGGGCCAGACTGTTTGGCTGTTTCAGCTCAACCTGCACCCGCTCGACATTCAGCCCCATCGGCAGCTGCCAGATGTATTCCCCGGCCTTGGTGCTGCTGCCGGCCACGCTCGACGACCAGACCAGTGGCAGCGGCAGATTGCGCGGGTCGCTGCTCTTCAGTTGTGCCGAAGTCAGGATCGGCGCCGAACCCGGCGACTCCCACAGCAGGCGCACGTAGCGCGCGGTCTGCCCCGGCAAAGTCACTTCGTGCTGTTCGATGCGCTCATCGGAAAAGGTCAGCCGCGCCACCTGGCCCTCGCCCCAGGATTGCCAGTGCTGCAGATCGTCGCTGGCCTCGATGCTGAAACGCTGGAAACCGTCGCGCTCGCTGGTCCAGTCGAGGATCAACTGCTGCAACGGTGCCTTGATCGCACTGGCATCCAGCAGCCAACCGCGCAGCACTTCTTCGCCCGCCTCCAGTTGCGAGGACGGCTGCACTTCAACCAGCGTGCCGTTGGTGGTCGACTGCACGCGCACATTGGGCGCGCGCTCGCTGGCGTCGGCGGCGTTGTACAGCGGGAACCATTTGACCTCGTGCAGCTTGCCGTCGTCGCGGGTCTGCGCCGATTCGCGAGCCAAGGCATAGGCCTGCGCTTCGCCGGCGGCGTTGAACACACGCAAGTCGCTGAGATCGGTCTGGCGCGCCTGCAATTGCACGCTCAGCGGCAATTCGAGGCGATACCACGGGCCATTGCCACTCACCGACAACGGCACCTGCGTGGCGAAGTCCGCCGGTTTTTCCTGAGCGCCGGCCACCATTACCACGCCCAGCACCAACCATCCCAGATTCAGCATGCGACTCACGAGGCAACTCCTTCGGTTTCCGGCGCGGGCTTGTCCGCCGCCGGTTCAGCCTCGACGCGTTTGGGTGGCAGCGGCGCAAAGTAGCCAACCACCAGCAGCAACACGCCGACGCCGATAAACGAGACGATCCGGGCGAGGCCGCCACGGTTGCTCAATTCGACAAAAATCAGTTTCGCCACTACCAGCGCAATCAGCGCCGCACCGATCAGCCAGACTTCGCGTCGATGGCGCAGATGGCCGCCGATCATCAGCCCCAGCGCCATCAACGTCCAGACGATCGACAGGCCGGCCTGCACCAGCATCGACGCGAGCAGCTGATCGAGCTCGAACGGGATGCCGGCCCAGTGATGCGCAGCGCGGGTGACCAGCGCGGTGCAAAAGGCGAACAGCGAGACCCCGGCGATCAATTGCGTGGCGTGGTCGGCGTAGTCCTGGCGGATCGACAGCTGCGCAACCGCGCTCCGCGACCAGACATAAACGCCGAACAGCGCGAACAGCAGTCCCAACTCCAGTGGATTGAGCAGCGGCACGTAAGGCAACGGCTCGGCATTGCCATCGCTGACGCCATTGGCCAGCCAGAACCACGCCAGCATCAGCACCGCCAGCGGTGCCGCTGCGTACAAGCGGTACTCGCGACCAAACGCGGCGACCGGCCACGGCCAGCTGCGCGGTGCCGCCATCAACAGCAAATACAGGCTCGGCAGAATCGCCCAACCCAGCCAGCGCCAGGCGTTGTACTGCTCGGACAACAGCAGCAAGCCGTAACGCAACTCCAGCGCCAGCACGCCGATCAGCAGCCAGCAACCGAGCACATGGGCGGCGCTCAACGCGCGCACCGGCAGCATCCACGCCAGGCGACGCAGGCTGAAGAAATGCACCGCGAACAGCACCGGCCACGCCAGCCAGCCGAAGTCGGCGGCCGGGTGGTAGCGCGAATGCCAAGCGCCGAGCAAAACCAGCGCCGCCGCAGGAATCAGTAAGGTGCAGAGCAACCCCAGCGCCGGCCATTTCAAGCGCAGTGACAACAGCGTCCACAGCGCCACACTGATCGCAGCAACCAGCAGCAACAATGTGCCTTGCAGGTTCGGCGAGACGAAACGCAGGATTTCGCTGACCCACGCCAGCGTCCACCAACCGGCGCCCCAGACCAGCAGCACCTGCGACAAGCGCTGCAAACCCAAGGCATCGAAAGCAGTGACATGGTTGCCCAGTTGCAAGCGCCACGCACCGATCAGCGCGGCCAGCCCCAGCACCAGCGGCGTCCAGAAGCCGCCATGGGCCAGCGGTTTCAGCCCTTCGCTGGACAGCGGCCCGAACAATTCGGGGCCGGCGAGGAGAAACGCCGCGCCGCCGACCAGTTGCAACAGCAGCCCGAAAACGAAACTCAGACGCTGTTGCAGGTACAGGCTCAGCCAGATGATCAGCAAACCGCTGGCCGCCCATACCGCACTCGCGGTTTGCCACGGCAGCACGAACAGCACCGCCAGATTGATCAGTACCAAGCCGGCCAGCAGCACCACCGACAAGCCGCGCAGCAGGCGCACGTCGCTGCGCACCATCTCGTCCCGCGCCGCCAGCAGCATGCCGGCGATCAACGCCACGCCAATCAACGACGCACTGAGCAAACCACTCCAGCCAGCGCTGAACACCGCCGCCGAATCTTCACCGCCAGTTTGCAGGCGTAACAGGAACAACGCACCGCCCAGCAACTGCACGGCGAACGCGGTAAACAGGAACGTGCGCGATTGAATTCGCAAGCCAACAAACAACGTCGCCAACCCGGCCAAGGCCCAACTGATCGCCGTGCCCTGGATGAACAGGAACAACGGTGCGAGCAGATAAAGGAACGTCAGGCCCAGGCATGCCAGCACTGGCAGGCCGTGCCTTTCCCACGGCGATGTCAGCTCAGGCGTAGCCTTGCGCAGCTGAAGGAAACTGAACAGCAACGCGGCGCCAAGCATTAGCGCGCCCAACGGTGCGCCGTCGAGCAGGCTGCTCTCGCCGAGCTGCAATTGGCTGAGAAACGCCAGCGCTGAACCCAGTTGTAGCAACAAGGCAAAAGCCCGGGCGAACGGACGATGCTGACGCAACCCGAGCCAGAAAATCCCCGCGCCTTCCACGGCCCACGCCGCTGAAGTCCAGCGCGCATCGAGCCCCAGCGGAATCGCCAGGCTGGCAAAAATCACCCCCAGCGCCAGACAGGTTTCGCCCAGCAGCATCGCGCGCCCGCCCATCAGCGTTTTGGCCAGCGCCATGTAGATCATGCCCAGCGCCAAAGCGCTGAAGGCCGCGGCAAATTCGAGGTGCTGGACCAGCGCGAACTGCAAACCGAAGCCAATGATCGGCGGGCCGAACAACATCGTGCCGTCGACGTAATCGCCCTTGCGCGCCGACCATTGCAGCAACGCTTCACGGTCGGCCTCCGCCGGCGCGTCCGGCATGTCGCGCAACTTGCGCCGGGCGAACAGCAGGCCGATGGCGAGGTACATGAGGAAAAACAGGATCAGAAACGGCTCGGTGCTCCACAGCAGTTCCGGCGTGTAGGAGCGCAGGCCCCAGGCGAAACCGATGCCGAACGTACTGACGAAGCCGATCAGGTTGAGCAGACGCCAGGCCTTGAACCAGGCGATGGCCAGAATGCCTGCGTTGAGCAAAGCGAAATAACTGAACAACGCGACATGATTGCCTTCGCCGGTAGACGTCAGAATCGGCGCGGCGAAACCGCCCAATGCCGCGGCTGCCGCCAGCCCCAGTGCATCCTGAGTGATCGCCAGAATTGCCGAGAACACCGTCACCGCGACCAGCAAGCCCAGCGCGGCGGACGGATCAAGCAACGGATGCAAACGCATCGCCGCAAACACCGTCAGGTACAGCACCGCGATCCCGGTGCCTTGCAGCATCAATGCATAGTGGCTGTTCCGTCGGCGTAGCCACCAACCGAGCGCCAGCAGGGCCAACGCCGCTGCCGCGACGCCGGCGTAACGCAACTCGATCGGTACCACCATGCCTTCGGTGGCGTAACGCAGCAAAAACGCCAGACCGAAAAACAGCAGCGCCACACCCACGCGCAACACAGTGTTGCCGCCGAACAGCCAGTTGCGCGCAGCGCTGATGCCACGTTCGATCAGGTTCGGGCCACGGGGTTCGGCAGGTTGTTGTGCTGGCGCAGCAGGAGCCGGTTCGGCACGCCAGGCATCGACGGGCAGCGGCTGACTGGTTTCGCCGGCGACGGCGGAAATCGGTTCGAGTTCGGGCGGCAGTTCCCAGATCAGCTCAGGGGTAGGGGCGGCCTGCTCAGCCACGTTGACGGGTTCGACGACTGGCTCGGCTTCAGGTGTCGGTGTCGGTGTCGGCGCATGCGAGGGCGACCCCTCCAGCACAAACAGCCGCTGAGCCACGCCTTGCAAGGCTTCGCGCACCTGCTCGAGCTGGCGCTGTTGCTCCGCCGTTTGCGCGCCGAGGCGCGCAATGCGTAGCGCCTGGCCGATGACCAGCCCTAGCAGGGCGCCCAACAGCGCGCCACTGAATGACTCGTCGAGCAGTCCACCGAGCACCAGCCCGATCAACATGAACATCCATTGCATGGTCGATATCCCTGAGCGCAAAGGCCAATCCGGGAAGATTAGCGCAGCCTGTCGCAAAAAGATCGCAGCCTGCGACAGCTCCTACAAAGGTTTATGCGAACACTTTGTGTAGGAGCTGCCGAAGGCTGCGATCTTTTCCGGCGCGCCGATTATATCGAGCCAGGCAGGAAGTTACTCCAGCGCTTTCCAGATATCCGTGGCGTACTCGCGTATCGTCCGGTCGGAAGAGAACCAGCCCATTCGCGAAGTGTTGAGCACCGCCGAACGCCACCAGTTCTGCGAATCGTGCCAGTGCGCATCGACGCGCTTCTGCGCTTCCCAATAGGAGTCGAAGTCGGCACAGACCAGGAAGCGGTCATAGTCGATCAGCGAGTCGATCAGCCCGGTGTAACGCGAGGTGTCGTCCGGTGAGAAAACGCCGCTGCGAATCGCTTGCAGCACATCGTTCAAACGATGGGACGCGGCGATGTCGGGCACGGCGCTGAACTCGTGGTTCTGCTTGCGCGCTTCAACCTGTTGCGCACTGAGACCGAAGATGAACATGTGCTCGGCACCGATGCGCTCGCACATTTCCACGTTGGCACCGTCGAGGGTGCCGATGGTCAGCGCGCCGTTGAGGCCGAACTTCATGTTGCTGGTACCCGACGCCTCGAATCCGGCGGTGGAAATCTGCTCGGACAAGTCCGCCGCCGGGATGATGCTCTCAGCGAGGCTGACGTTGTAGTTGGGCAGGAACACTACTTTCAACAGACCGCGCACCGTCGGGTCGTTATTCACAACTCGGGCGATGTCGTTGGTCAGCTTGATGATCAGCTTGGCCTGGTGATAACTCGCCGCTGCTTTACCGGCGAAGATCTTCACCCGTGGCACCCAGTCGACTTCCGGCTCGGCACGAATCGCTTGGTACAACGCCACGGTGTGCAGCAGGTTGAGCAGCTGACGTTTGTATTCGTGGATACGTTTGACCTGCACGTCGAACATCGCCGCCGGATTGACCGCAATCCCCAGGCGCTCGTGAATCAGATAGGCCAGCGCCTTCTTGCTGTGCAAACGCTGCTCGGCGAAGGCTTTGCGGAATGCAGTTTTTTCGGCGAACGGTTCGAGTTCGGGCAGGCGCTCTTCGGGATGGTCGAGCACATCGGGGCCGAGGGCATCGACCAGCATCGAGGTCAGTTCAGGATTGGCCTGATACAGCCAGCGGCGGAAAGTGATGCCGTTGGTTTTATTGTTGATCCGCTCCGGGTAGAGCTTGTGCAGTTCGGCGAATACGGTTTTGCGCATCAGTTGCGTATGCAGACCGGACACGCCGTTGACGCTGTGCGAGCCGAGGAACGCGAGGTTGCCCATGCGCACGCGGCGGCCGTTGTCTTCTTCGATCAGCGACACCGCGCGCAACACGTCGAAATCGTGGATACCCTTGGCCCGCAGCGAATCGATGTGCTGCGCGTTGATCAGGTAAATGATCTGCATGTGCCGTGGCAGCATGCGTTCCATCAGCCCGACCGGCCAGGTTTCCAGCGCTTCCGGCAGCAGCGTGTGGTTGGTGTACGACAGCGTGTCGACGGTGACTTGCCATGCCGCGTCCCATGCGACGTCGTAAACGTCGACGAGCTGGCGCATCAACTCGGCCACCGCAATCGATGGGTGAGTGTCGTTGAGCTGGATCGCCGCGTGATCACCGAGGGTCAGCACCGAGGTGTGCATGTTGCGGTGACGGCGCAGCAGATCCTGCAGCGAAGCGGCGACGAAGAAGTATTCCTGGCGCAGGCGTAGCTCTTGCCCGGCTTCAGTGCTGTCTGCCGGGTAGAGGACGCGGGAAATACTTTCGGCGCGGGCCACTTCCGCCACGGCGCCCAAGTGGTCTCCGGCGTTGAAGCGCTCCAAATGCAAATCTTCCATCGCCCGCGCGCGCCACAGGCGCAAAGTATTGACGCTCGCCCCGCGCCAGCCGACGACCGGCGTGTCGTAGGCAATCGCCCGCACGGTTTCCGCCGGCGACCAGACCTGACGGGTCTTGCCGGAGGCATCGGTGACGGTTTCGACACTGCCGCCGAAGCCGATCGGGTACACAACCTCAGGGCGTTCGAATTCCCATGGGTTACCGAAATCCAGCCAGTGTTCGGTTTGCTCCTGTTGCCAGCCATCGACGATCGCCTGACGGAACAAGCCGTGTTCATAACGAATGCCATAACCATGGCCGGCGATGCCGAGGGTCGACATGCTTTCCATGAAGCACGCCGCCAGGCGTCCGAGGCCGCCGTTGCCGAGCGCCGCATCAGGCTCAAGCAGGCGGATGCGCTCCAGATCGACGCCCAGCTCTGTCAGCGCTTCACGGGCAACGTCGAGCAGGCCAAGATTGCTCAGGCTGTCGTAGAGCAGGCGACCGATGAGAAATTCCAGCGAGAGGTAATAAACCCGCTTCTGGCCTTTGCGGTAGATCTGGCGGGTGTGGTCCATCCAGTGTTCGACCATGTGATCACGCGCCGCCAGGGCGATGGCTTCGAACCAGTCATGGTCGAACGCGTGATCGGGGTCTTTGCCCACGGCGTAGGTGAGTTTGGTCAGGACGGCGTCGCGGAATGCGGCCACCTCTGCTTCGCGAACTAGTGGTTCTTGAGTCATCAACAGGACCTCGAGCGAGCGGGAATTTTCTGAGCCTAGACGGTCTGACCGGCGGTATCGGCTCTGGTTCGGCAGTATTTGCCCGGACTGTGCGCCAGTGCGACATAACCTTGGCGGATGAGCCAGTGAATGCAGGGGCCGTGCCGTCCTGTCGGGCAAAATGCGGTTGCTGTGAAAATATCCGGCGAAAGGTTGTTCAAAATTCCACCGCTCCCGGTATGATCGCGCGCCCTGATGCACACACGCCTGGTAACTCCCGATGATGAAGCCCAACCTGATCGCCGCCGCCGAGATTGATCGTCTCGATACGTGGGCCAAATACTCGGCGCCGATGTGCGGCTCCTGTATCTCCAGCTGCTGCACGCTGCCGGTCGAGGTCAAGATCAAGGACCTGGTGCGCATCGGTGTGGTTGACGAGTTCGAACTGGGCGATCCGCCGAAGAACATCGCCAAACGTCTGCAGAAGGAAGGTCTGGTCGAGCGCTTCAATCAGAAATCGGGGATCTTCACCCTGCAGCGCATGAGCAACAACGACTGCTATTACCTGGATCGTAAAAGCCGCCTGTGCACCATTTATGACAAACGCCCGGACACCTGCCGCAACCACCCGAAAATCGGCCCGCGGCCGGGGTATTGCGCCTACAAGCCCAAAGAAGTTGAGCGCGTGCAGAATTCCCGCTCGATCGAGAAATTCTGAAGATCAAAAGATCGCAGCCTTCGGCAGCTCCTAAAGGGGAATGCGTATCCCTGTAGGAGCTGCCGAAGGCTGCGATCTTTTTTGCCTTGATTGCCGGGCAAACAAAAACGCCCCCGGTCTCGCGACCGGGGGCGTTTTCTATTCCAGGGCTGAATTACGCCTTGGCTTTCTTGGCAGCGCGGGTACGCTCGCTTTCGTCGAGGATCTTCTTGCGAAGACGGATCGACTTAGGCGTGACTTCGCACAGCTCGTCTTCCTGGATGTATTCCAGAGCCTGTTCCAGGGTGAAGCGAACAGGTGGGACCAGAGCGATGGTTTCGTCTTTACCCGAAGCACGCATGTTGTCGAGCTTCTTGCCTTTGGTCGGGTTTACACCCAGGTCGTTGTCGCGGCTGTTCTGACCAACGATCTGACCGTTGTAGATCTCCTGGCCGTGTTCTACGAACAGCTTGCCGCGAGCCTGCAGGGTTTCCAGCGAGTAGGTCAGTGCCTTGCCGGTTTCAACCGAAACCAGAACGCCGTTCTGACGACCGGACATGTGGCCCGACTTGACGGTGTCGTAACGATCGAAGATCGAGGTCAGGATGCCAGCACCGTTGGTCAGGGTCAGGAACTGGTTACGGAAACCGATCAGACCGCGAGCAGGGATGTTGTATTCCAGACGAACACGGCCCTTGCCATCCGGCACCATGTTGCTCAGGTCGCCTTTACGCAGACCCATCTCTTCCATCACCTTGCCCTGAGCTTCTTCAGGGATGTCGATGGTGACGTTTTCGAACGGTTCCTGCTTCACGCCGTCAACTTCACGGATGATTACTTCAGGACGGCCCAGGGCCAGTTCGAAGCCTTCGCGACGCATGGTTTCGATCAGTACCGAGAGGTGCAGCTCACCACGGCCGGAAACCTTGAACTTGTCAGCCGAGTCGCCTTCTTCAACGCGCAGTGCAACGTTGTACAGCAGCTCTTTGTCCAGACGGTCCTTGATGTTACGGGACGTCACGAACTTGCCTTCTTTACCGCAGAATGGCGAGTCGTTGACCTGGAAGGTCATGGAAACAGTTGGCTCGTCAACGGTCAGCGGCTTCATCGCCTCGACGGTGTCCGGGTGGCACAGAGTGTCGGAGATGAACAGCGAATCCATACCGCTGATGCAAACGATGTCGCCTGCTGCAGCTTCTTCAACGTCGATGCGGTGCAGACCGTGGTGACCCATCAGTTTCAGGATACGGCCGTTACGGCGCTTGCCGTCGGCACCGATCGCCACAACCGGGGTGTTCGGCTTGACGCGGCCACGAGCGATCCGGCCAACGCCGATAACACCCAGGAAGCTGTTGTAGTCCAGCGCGGAGATCTGCATCTGGAACGCGCCATCACGGTCAACGGCCGGAGGCGGAACGTGGTCGACTACTGCCTGGTACAGCGGAGTCATGTCTTCCGCCATGGCGGTGTGGTCCAGACCGGCAATACCGTTCAGGGCCGAAGCGTAAACAACCTGGAAGTCCAGTTGCTCTTCGGTCGCACCGAGGTTGTCGAACAGGTCGAAGATCTGGTCCAGAACCCAGTCCGGACGCGCGCCTGGACGGTCAACCTTGTTGATCACCACGATTGGACGCAGGCCGGCTTCGAAAGCCTTCTTGGTCACGAAACGGGTTTGCGGCATAGGGCCGTCTTGAGCGTCAACCAGCAGCAGAACGGAGTCGACCATCGACATTACGCGTTCAACTTCGCCGCCGAAGTCGGCGTGGCCCGGGGTGTCCACGATGTTGATGTGGTAGCCGTTCCAGTTGATGGCGGTGTTCTTCGCCAGAATGGTAATACCGCGCTCTTTTTCCTGGTCGTTGGAGTCCATCACGCGCTCGTCGTTGAGCTCGTTGCGCTCCAGGGTGCCGGATTGACGCAGGAGTTTGTCTACCAGGGTGGTTTTACCGTGGTCAACGTGGGCAATGATGGCGATGTTGCGTAGATTTTCGATCACTTGTGTATCTCGATCAGAGGATTCGGTTTGCTGACAAGTCATGGCAGCGATTAGCAGTAGTGTCCGGCATGGCCGTTACAGCTTGACGGCGGTGTCGGGGGGCCGGTGACGCAGGCCACAGGCAAACAGCCCCGGGCACTTAGCTCGGTCGATAAACGCGCACATTGGCATGCCCCTCACTGAGCAAATGGTGGGCATGCAGGCGACTCATCACGCCTTTGTCGCAATACAGCAGGTACTGGCGAGTAGGGTCCAGTTCCTTGAAACGTGCGTTCACTGCATAGAACGGCATCGTCTGTACCTCTATGCCGGCGAGCTCCAGCGGGTCATCCTCGGCGGCATCCGGGTGACGGATGTCGATCACGATCTGACCGGCCAGCGCTTCGCTGACTTCTTCAATCTGCAAATCCTGGCCCAATTCGTCGATCACCCGATCGATCGGCACCAGTTTGGCGTTGGCGAGCGCACGCTCGAGCACCGCCATGTCGAATTCTTTCTCTTCGTGCTCTACCCGACCGCGTTTGGCGGCGGTCTTGGGATTGACCGAAATCACGCCGCAGTATTCCGGCATGTGCCGGGCGAAATCGGCAGTGCCGATCTCGTTGGCCGTGTCGATGATGTCCTGCTTGTGCGCGACGATCAGCGGACGCAGCACCAGCTTGTCGGTCACGCAGTCGATCACCGACAGGTTCGGCAGCGTCTGGCTCGACACCTGGGAGATCGCTTCACCGGTCACCAGCGCATCGATATGCAGGCGTTCGGCGATCTCGGACGAGGCGCGCAACATCATACGCTTCAAAACCACGCCCATATGACTGTTATCGACTTTGCCGAGAATTTCGCCCAGCACTTCCTCGAACGGCACACTGACAAATAGCACGCGTTGCGAGCTGCCGTACTTCTTCCAGATGAAGTGCGCGACTTCCATCACGCCCAATTCGTGGGCACGCCCGCCGAGATTGAAGAAGCAGAAGTGCGCCATCAGGCCGCGGCGCATGATCTGGTAAGCCGCTACGGTGGAGTCGAAGCCGCCGGACATCAGCACCAGCGTCTGCTCCAGGGCACCGAGCGGGTAGCCGCCGATGCCGTTGTGCTGGCTGTGAATGACAAATAACCGTTTGTCGCGAACTTCGATTCGGACTTCGATTTCCGGCGTTTTCAGGTCGATTCCGGCCGCTCCGCACTCGCGACGCAGCTTGCTGCCGACGTATTTTTCGACGTCCATCGAGCTGAATGCATGCTTGCCCGCACGCTTGCAGCGCACCGAAAAAATCTTCCCGGCCAGCGCATCGCCGTAGTGCTGCTTGCACTTCTCGGTGATGTCGTCGAAGTCGCCCAGCGGGTACTCGTCGATCTGCAGAAAGTGCGCGATCCCCGGCATGCAGGTCAGGCGCTCACCCATCTCTTTCAAGGCTTTGGGGTCGGTTACACGGGTTTCCAGTTCGAGATTGTCCCACACGCCGTTCACCACCACGGCCGGGTCCAGGTCACGGAGCACGGTGCGGATGTTCTTGGCCAACTGGCGGATGAATTTCGTCCGGACAGGTCGGCTTTTGATGGTGATCTCGGGGAAGACTTTTACGATTAGTTTCATGAAAACAGCGCGCGAACGGCCAGCCGAAAAAGGGGGGCGCGGATTATAGCGGAAATTGCTCAAGGTTTAACCAGTTTATGTGCAGAAGGTTTTGCGCGCACCAAAACGGGTCATTTCTCAATTTAAACGCAACATTACGGGGCGAGATTTGTCGATTCAGTACCTCACGCACCTTAATAAGCGTGAATTCGGGGCAAAAAACCCATGCTGGGGCACTGGCATGCAATTTGCTCCCTTGTGAGGCAGGTTGCCTTGGCAGAGTATTCGCGCCGGCATCACCATTATTAAGGGCATCCACTACCCGCCCTAATTCACCCGGAGGACACTATGTCGAAGTCGGTTCAACTCATCAAAGATCATGACGTCAAGTGGATTGATCTGCGCTTCACGGACACCAAAGGCACTCAGCACCACGTGACCATGCCGGCTCGCGATGCGCTGGATGACGACTTCTTCGAAGTCGGCAAGATGTTCGACGGTTCCTCCATCTCCGGCTGGAAAGGCATCGAAGCCTCCGACATGATCCTGATGCCGGTCGACGACACTGCCGTGCTCGATCCGTTTACCGAAGACCCGACTCTGATTCTGGTCTGCGACATCATCGAACCTTCGAGCATGCAAGGCTACGATCGCGACCCACGTGCGATCGCCAAGCGCGCCGAAGAGCACCTGAAAGCCACCGGTATCGGTGACACCGTATTCGCCGGCCCAGAGCCAGAATTCTTCATCTTCGACTCGGTGAAGTTCAAGTCGGACATTTCCGGCTCGATGTTCAAGATCTACTCCGAGCAAGGTTCGTGGATGTCCGACCAGGACATCGAAGGCGGCAACAAGGGCCACCGTCCAGGCGTGAAAGGCGGCTACTTCCCGGTTCCACCATTCGACCACGACCACGAAATCCGTACCGCCATGTGCAACGCACTGGAAGAAATGGGTCAATCGGTTGAAGTTCACCACCATGAAGTGGCAACTGCCGGCCAGAACGAAATCGGCGTCAAGTTCAACACCCTGGTGAAGAAGGCCGACGAAGTTCAAACCCTGAAATACGTTGTACACAACGTTGCCGACGCTTACGGCCGCACCGCGACCTTCATGCCGAAGCCGCTGTACGGCGACAACGGTTCGGGCATGCATGTGCATATGTCGATCTGGAAAGACGGCAAGAACACTTTCGCCGGTGAAGGCTATGCCGGTCTGTCCGATACCGCTCTGTACTTCATCGGCGGCATCATCAAGCACGGTAAGGCCCTGAACGGCTTCACCAACCCGGCGACCAACTCCTACAAGCGTCTGGTCCCAGGCTTCGAAGCTCCGGTGATGCTGGCCTATTCGGCTCGCAACCGCTCCGCGTCGATCCGCATTCCTTACGTGTCGAGCCCTAAAGCCCGCCGTATCGAAGCACGCTTCCCGGATCCGGCTGCCAACCCGTACCTGGCCTTCGCAGCTCTGCTGATGGCTGGTCTGGACGGTATCCAGAACAAGATCCACCCAGGCGATGCGGCCGACAAGAACCTGTACGACCTGCCGCCTGAAGAGGCGAAAGAAATCCCACAGGTGTGCGGCAGCCTCAAAGAAGCCCTGGAAGAGCTGGACAAGGGCCGCGCATTCCTGACCAAGGGCGGCGTATTCTCCGACGATTTCATCGACGCTTACATCGCGCTGAAATCGGAAGAGGAAATCAAGGTTCGCACCTTCGTACACCCACTGGAATATGAGCTGTACTACAGCTGCTGATCCGGTAGCGCTGCGTAAAGTGGCGTGACAGAAAGAGGCCTCCTTCGGGAGGCCTTTTTTATTGCCCGGATTTTGTGACGCTACGCATTTCTCATGTGGGAACGGGCTTGCTCGCGAAAGCGGTGGGTCATTGAAATAAACAGTTGCCTGAAACGACGCCTTCGCGAGCGAGCCCGCTCCCACAGGGGATTTGTGGTGTTTGAATGATCTTTGGATGTGTCGCCAGTTGGGCCAACCGCCGCAGCTGTCCTATGCTGCTACCCATCGTTTTCAATCCCGGTCGATTTCATGGGTCGCACGTTTCTCTACATTCTGCTGTTGATCGCCCTGCCCGCCGCTGCGCAGATCTACAAGTACACCGACGCCAACGGCAACACCGCGTACAGCAATCAGCCGCCGGATGGCGTGCAGGCGCAACCGGTCGAGTTGCCGCCACTCAATCGGGTCGAGCCGCAAGCGCCGAGCGCGCCGCAATCATCCAGCGCCCAAGCACCGCAACCGCCGCGCAACGCCTATGAAATCCTCGAGCTCACCGGTCTGCCGACTGACGAGGCCGTGCGCGCCAACAACGGCACCTTCACGGTCAATGTTCTGATCAAGCCGCGCCTGCAACCGCCGCATCAGCTGAGACTGGTGCTGGACGATGTGCCCTACGGCCAGCCGAGCAACGTGCCGGTTTTGCAACTGGTGAATATCGATCGCGGCGAGCATCGCCTGGCCGTGCAAGTGATCGACGGCCAGACCGTCATTCAGCAGAGCCCGCCCGCAGCCTTCACCGTGCAACGCGTGCATACGCCATGATCCGTGCAGGGCTGATACTCATCCTGGCGCTGATTGCGCTGCCCGCCCGGGCCGAGGTCTTCACCTATATCGACGCGCAGGGCAACCGCGTCTACACCGATCAGCCACGTGCCAACGCACAGCGAGTGCCGATCGCGACGAGCAATCGCATGGCAGTGCCTGCCAACACCGCCGCGCCGATCACCACGGCGAAAAAATCCGCTGAAGCACCACCCTTCCATTACGACATGCTGCGCATCCTGATCCCGGAGCCCGACGTCACTTTGCGCAGCAGCGCCGGCGAGCTGATCGTCAGCGTCACCAGCGAACCCGGCCTGCAAAGCGGCCATCGTTACCGGCTGCTGCTGGATGGCAAGGCCACGGGCGAGCCCGGCGTCAGCCCGGTATTTGCCCTGAGTAACATTGATCGCGGTAGCCACAGCCTTTCGATCGAAATCCTCGACGCCGCCGGGCAAACCGTCGAACGCACCGCCAATCAGCCTTTCCACATGCTGCGCATTTCCCTGGCGCAGAAACGCAAGGTTCAACCCTGCGTCGCAGAAGACTACGGCGTGCGTGCGGAATGCCCGCTCAAGGACAAACCTGCAGAGCCGAAAAATCCGTTTCTGCGCTTCTTTTAACGTCCGCCAGCCATCCGCACTCTATTGGTGCACTAAACTGCATCCCGCCTACATGCCAACCCATTTTGGTTCGAAACTTCCCGTATGAGCTGGCTCCGTGCCATACAAACGCGCGTCAAACGCCTGTTTCAGGGGTCAAGCGCTTCTTTTCGGAGCCTTGGTTTGGTTTTTGCATTTTCCCGACATCAGCGCTTTGTTCTCGCGCACGCCTTGCTCCAAAAGGGGTCCAGATGACCATAAGCGACGCTATTCACCGTTTGCTGCTCGACAACCTGACCACGGCGACCATCCTGCTCGATGCCGAACTGCGTCTCGAGTACATGAACCCGGCGGCGGAAATGCTGCTGGCCGTCAGCGGCCAACGCAGCCATGGCCAGTTCATCAGCGAGCTGTTTACCGAATCCCCCGAGGCGCTCAATTCCCTGCGCCAGGCGGTCGAGCAGGCGCACCCGTTTACCAAGCGCGAAGCGATGCTCACCGCCCTCACCGGCCAGACCCTGACTGTGGATTACGCTGTCACGCCGATTCTCAGTAACGGCGAGACCTTGCTCTTGCTTGAAGTGCACCCGCGTGACCGCTTGCTGCGGATCACCAAGGAAGAGGCGCAGTTGTCCAAACAGGAAACCAGCAAGATGCTGGTGCGCGGCCTCGCCCATGAAATCAAGAATCCGCTCGGCGGCATTCGTGGCGCGGCGCAATTGCTGGCCCGCGAACTGCCGGAAGACAGCCTGCGCGATTACACCAATGTGATCATCGAAGAGGCCGACCGCCTGCGCAATCTGGTCGATCGCATGCTCGGCTCGAACAAATTGCCGTCGCTTGCCATGTGCAATGTCCACGAAGTGCTCGAACGCGTTTGCCAACTGGTCGAAGCCGAAAGCCAGGGCTGCATCACGCTGGTGCGCGATTACGATCCGAGCATTCCTGACGTATTGATCGACCGCGAGCAAATGATCCAGGCCGTATTGAACATCGTGCGCAACGCGATGCAGGCGATCAGCAGCCAGAACGAGCTGCGCCTGGGCCGCATCAGCCTGCGCACCCGCGCCATGCGCCAGTTCACCATCGGCCACATCCGTCATCGCCTGGTCACCAAGATCGAGATCATCGACAACGGCCCGGGCATCCCGGCGGAACTGCAGGAAACCATTTTCTTTCCGATGGTCAGCGGTCGCCCGGACGGTACCGGGCTCGGCCTGGCCATCACCCAGAACATCATCAGTCAGCACCAGGGCCTGATCGAGTGTGAGAGCCATCCAGGCCACACCACCTTCTCGATCTTCCTGCCACTGGAACAAGGAGCCACATCGACATGAGCCGTAGTGAAACCGTGTGGATCGTCGATGACGACCGTTCTATCCGTTGGGTTCTGGAAAAGGCCTTGCAGCAGGAAGGCATGACCACCCAGAGCTTCGACAGCGCCGATGGCGTGATGAGTCGTCTGGCACGGCAGCAGCCAGACGTGATCATTTCCGATATCCGCATGCCGGGCGCCAGTGGCCTGGATCTGCTGGCGCGGATTCGCGAACAGCACCCAAGGCTGCCGGTCATCATCATGACCGCTCACTCGGATCTGGACAGCGCTGTCGCCTCCTATCAGGGCGGCGCCTTCGAATACCTGCCCAAGCCGTTCGACGTCGATGAAGCCGTTTCGCTGGTCAAGCGTGCCAATCAGCACGCCCAGGAACAGCAAGGCCTGGAAGTCGTACCGGCATTGACCCGCACTCCGGAAATCATCGGCGAAGCGCCGGCGATGCAGGAAGTGTTTCGTGCTATCGGCCGCTTGAGCCATTCCAACATCACCGTGCTGATCAACGGTGAGTCCGGTACCGGTAAAGAACTGGTCGCTCACGCCCTGCACCGTCACAGCCCTCGCGCGGCTTCGCCGTTCATTGCGCTGAACATGGCGGCGATCCCCAAGGATCTGATGGAGTCTGAGCTGTTCGGCCATGAGAAAGGCGCGTTCACCGGCGCCGCCAACTTGCGTCGCGGCCGCTTTGAACAGGCGGATGGCGGCACGCTGTTCCTCGATGAGATCGGCGACATGCCGGCCGACACGCAGACGCGTCTGCTGCGCGTGCTGGCCGATGGCGAGTTCTATCGCGTCGGCGGCCATGTGCCGGTCAAGGTCGATGTACGCATCATCGCCGCGACCCACCAGAACCTGGAAACCCTGGTGCATGCCGGCAAATTCCGTGAGGACTTGTTCCACCGCCTCAACGTGATCCGCATCCACATCCCGCGCCTGTCGGATCGTCGCGAAGACATCCCGACCCTGGCCCGACACTTCCTCAGCCGCGCCGCGCAGGAACTGGCGGTCGAGCCCAAGCTGCTGAAGAGCGAGACCGAGGAATACCTGAAAAACCTGCCATGGCCGGGCAACGTGCGTCAGCTGGAAAACACCTGCCGCTGGATCACGGTGATGGCCTCGGGGCGTGAAGTGCACATCAGCGACTTGCCGCCAGAACTGCTGAACCTGCCGCAGGATTCAGCGCCGGTGACCAACTGGGAGCAGGCGCTGCGTCAGTGGGCCGATCAGGCGCTGGCGCGCGGCCAGTCGAGCCTGCTCGACAGCGCCGTGCCGGCGTTCGAGCGGATCATGATCGAGACGGCGCTGAAGCACACAGCGGGCCGCCGCCGTGATGCTGCGGTGTTGCTGGGCTGGGGGCGTAACACCCTGACGCGCAAGATCAAGGAACTGGGGATGAAGGTTGATGGTGGCGATGATGATGAGGGGGAAGAGGCTTAACACATAATAGGCGAGCACCCGATATCCCCTGTGGGAGCGGGCTTGCTCGCGAATGCGGTGGGTCATTGAAATATAGGGTGACTGACACGACGCCTTCGCGAGCAAGCCCGCTCCCACATTTGGTTCACCGTGCACCGCATGGATGCACGATGACCTGTGATCGGGCACTGCCGGTCTTTCGAATGACCACCTCAAAACCTTAAAAGCTCACCCTTCAAAAATAATGAAAGCCCCGAATTCCGGGGCTTTCGCGTTTCCGAATCGTTTGTTTGTTTCAGCAAATTAAAATCTGGCACGGCGCCTGCAATACGTTCTTCAGGTGATTCGATTCACCACCCGTTTCGGGGACCTTGGTACAGGCAGGCCGGGGATTCCCCTCTTTACATCGGGTTCAGGCCGCAACGGATGAGCCCACCCTTTTGGGATCCCTGGTACAGGCAGGCCGGGGGTTCCCTCTTTACACCGGGCCGACGCACAGCGAAGCCCACCCCTTTTGGGAACCTTGATACAGGCAGGTCAGGGATTCCCGCTTTTATTCCACCGGCCGAGGCTCAATCGAGCTTCGGGCGCCTGGGCAAATGATGGGCCGGCTGATGTTGCCAGGTCGGATCAAACTTCTTCACTTCCTCTTCCAGCCTGTCGAGCATCCTCCCTGGGCTGGGCTCAGTGACCGCCAAATCCCGCAAAACTTCCTGCTCGCCGAGACTGGCTTTTCTGAAATGCTCAAGAAACGCCCAGACACGGCGCTGCATTAGCGGTCGCTCGACCCGAAATTCCGGGGTGCGTACCAGCTCAGCGAAGCGTTTCATCATTGTCGAGTTCTCTTGATCGGAGAGCGCGTTCCACAAAGCGATTTTTTCAAAGTGTTGCGCTGCAGGCACATTGTGCAACCAAGGGTTGATCCCCTCACTACGATGTCCTCGATCCAGCCAGACATCGCGACCTGTCTGGCGCCGCGCAGCAATCAGGCGCCGCAGGGAAGTCGGATCGGTAATCCGCGCGCCATCCAGTTCAATCCCCGTTCTCAGTTCAACGGTATCGGGGATCGCCAGGATCGAGGTGAAGGCAACATTCAAGCGTGTTTTCGGCACTTCGGAGGTGACGCCTTCCGGAAAACTCTGAATGAACGTCCGACTGAGATCCACCTCCACCAAGGCGGGCATTTCCTTAAGCGACGGCGCCACGACCAGCGGGTTATTTGACAGATTCAGGATCTCAAGCTGCTTCGGACCGTTCGCAAGACCAAGCCCTACGGGCGGTTGCCGGATACCGGTATGCGCCAGATTGAGTTCTCGCAATTCAGACATGAGGCTGACATTGGGTGCATCCGCCAAGCCCGGATTATGGTACAGATCAAGCACCCGTAGACGCGGCGCCACGGGCGAAAAGGTCAGCCCGTAGGGAAACAGGTGCAGACTACATGAGCGCAGGCGCAATACTCGCAATTGATCCATACCTAACAGCTTGAGGTTGGGCCAGATACTGCAATTGGTCAGGCTCAATTCCTGCAAACGGCTCAAACCGCTGAAATGCTCGTGACTGATCGACGGCAGCCATGGAGAGGTTCCGCGTATTTCCAGAACCCGCAATGCTGCGAGTATATTGATCTGCGACAGCAGCCCATTGTTCTTCCCACTGACGTTGTGCACCTCAAGGGTTTCGATGTGAGAAAACCTCGAGAACAGGTTTCCCAGATTGTTCGAGGTAGCACCCTCCAGCCGGAGTGCAACCACAGAACCGAGACGCGTGACGAACACAGGTAGCGTCAGATTTCCGCGGTGCCCAACGTTCAGATCCAGCCTGAAACCGATCAGCCGGCCATCACGGTAGACCTTCTCCGTGGCATCTCCCTGCCATTTGTACAGCCGCCGCATGCGGGCACCGATATCCAGTCGTCGAACGCGTTCGGCGCTATCGCTGCCCTTATAGGCGATCTCCCACTTGGTAATCTCGCGGTCCAGGTAGGGGAACTCGAGATGCAGCCGCTTGAGTTCCGCCTCTGCCACCGTCGCTTCCCCGAAACGCGCAATGAAGTCATCGGCATGTTGATCGGTTGCATCGGCAAAGTAGCGTTTGACCTGTGCCCGCGTGGCTGCAACAACCGGTGGCTGGATTGCTGCCGGGCCGGGGTTGTCGAGCCAGGGTCGATGAAAGTTGAGCGGGTTGGCCTGGGCCGGTTCATTGCGCTCCATGCCCCCCCTCAATCCAGTCAGGATGGAAACCCAAGTGCCCTGCTCGTTGCGCACGATCGCTCGCGTCTCACCGCTGCGACTGGCGCGGTAGATGTTGGCGCTCTCGCTAGCGACGGGATCCTTGGGATTAACCAGACGCCAGACCTTATGCACAGGGTTGGAAGCGTCCAGGTCCTGCATTACTTGATAAACACGCTCGTGGATGACCACATAGCGTTTGCCATCATGGCGAAACAGCCCGTCGCTGCCAGGCTCGACGCCGCTGAAATCCAGCTCGGTGCGAAAGCGCTGCAGATTGGCATCTGTCAGCGGAACGGTGTACGCATTGAAGTCATCGTGCGGATGCCAGATGCCGCTCTCGACATCACGCAGCAGCAACGGACCGGAGGGCGTCAACTCGCTCGCCAGCCGAGCGCGGTACAGGCCTGTATCCGGCTCGATTCCGACAAGAACGATCCCGCCATCCGGCACATCCACATATTGACGATTCCTGTACAGCCTGAAACCTTCGCCGTCAGCTTCAGGCAGCTCAGTTGCAGACTTTATCCAGTAGTTTTCCAGTGGTCTGGACACGACCAGCGGGATTTCAGCAGCAGGCGGCGCCGAACGCACCGACACGCTGGGCGCCGGCTGGATTGCATCAAGATCAGCATCATCCACGAGGGTCTTGTTTCGCGGCTTCGGGTCAACGGCAGGAGACAATGGGTCCGCGCTATTGCGGCCGGGATTTGTGTTCGGCGTGGCATTCGCGTCGGATTTGCGATTCGACTGGATGTGCACATCGACATCCACTTGGCTAACGCCACCGCGAGGTGGTTTGACTGGCATGTTTTTCGTCCTTGAAAAGACACGCCGTGCATTCATGCGCGGCGCGCGGGTTTCGGCATCATGCCGTTATCGATGGAGCGCAGTATCTTGCTGCCCGCCAATGCGTTATTCCAGACCTGTTCTGGGACGCTTGGGCAGATGATGAAGGGGCTGATTTTGCCGTCCCGGGTCATTTTCCCGAATCTCGGCCTCCAGCCTGTCCAGCATCTTCCCTGGGCTCCATTCGAAGGTCAGAATATTGTCGAACCGTGCCTGCTCGCCAGGTATGCGCTCGCTGTAAATCTTGAGGAACGACCAGACCCGCCGCTGCAAAAGCGGATACTCGACATGGAATTCTGGTGTTCGACTCAGTTGCCTCATCGCGTCCATCAAGCTCGAGCGAGGACCGAAGCTGTCCCAGAGCTGGAGTTTTTCAGTCAACTCCTTTCCCGGCGGCACATTTCGCAGCCAAAGGTTTGCCGACCGGTCATCGCTTGCATCTCCCAGCCAGATATCGGTACCCGTTGTGATACGTGCATGGATCAGCCGTCGAAGTGAAGCCGGATCCGATATCGGGTTGCCGATGAGATTGAAGCCGGTTCTGATCTCAATGGATTCGGGAATCGATGTAATGCGGTTGTTCGCCAGATTCAGGATTTTGCCGGGGATCTCGTTGGTGATGCCCTCTGGAAATTTGTCTAACCCGGCAAAGGAAAGATCCAGTTCCTGCAGCGCTGTCATCCCTTTGACTGAAGGCGCAACCAAGAGCGGATTACTACTGAGTTTCAATACTTCCAAGCGCAACGGCCCGTTATCGGCATCGAGTCCTCGCAGATGCTGTATTGCGTTCTGCTCCAGATCCAGGACGCGTAACCCGGTCATGCCGACCACCGAAAAATCAGGCGACAAGTTAGCCCTTTGCAGCGTCAGGTCTCGTAACTGCGCAAGGCTTCCCGATACTCCAGGGTTTCCCGGTTCCACGGTGAACCTGAGGCCGGGATCGGCAGAAGACATGCCATATCCGAAAATCAATTTCAGACTTTCAAGATTGGGGAACGCAGAAAAAAACCGCTCCGGCAGAGGCACGGCTAACCCCGTTAGCTCAAGGGAAACGATGGAGTTGAATTGTGTTGACAGTGACGGATGGTCTGGCCACCTCGAAAGACTCGAAGATAGCTTGAAACCCACCGGCCGCTTATCGTGAAAGACCAGCTCGTCAGGCTCTCCTTGCCAGGTGTACAGACGGCGCAACGTGGGGCCCAACTTATTTGCGTCATACGCGAAGGAGTTCGTCCAACGGCTGAGTTCCTGGTTCAGTTGAACAAGTCCGAGCTGGAGCCGTTTGAGCTCCACCTCTGCTGCATCCTTGTCACTGAAGTGCAAGCGAAAATGATCGGCTTGTTGATCGCTCGTTTCCGGAAAGTATTGTCGGACCTGCGCTCGGGTGGTGGGCTCAGCGGCAGCCAGCAAGTGCCCTACGTCGCTGACTGTATCACCGCGCAATACCGAGCGCGCCGGCGATGATTCGCTTGGCAGGCCTGTTTCTGCCTCCAGCCTTTCCAGCTTTTTCAAGGGGCCCGGTTCATTTTCCAAAATGCCCCTCAACCTGGCCTGAACGCCAGGGTCAGCCTTGCTGTAGCTCTCGAAAAACCGCCAGACCCGCTGCTGCAAAACCGGGCGTTCAACCTGAAATCCAGGCGTACGCGCCAAGTCCACGGCAATTTGCCTCGCCACGAACCCAAAGGAATCGATGTCAACACGGTCCCAAAGTTTCAAGTTTTCAGACAGTTGCTCTATCGGCAAATGTCGTAACCAGGCATTTGGCGAGCGATCAACACTCATTTCCCCCAGCCAAATGTCGGTGCCTGTTTTTATACGCGCGTCCATCAGCCGCCGGTGGCTCGCCAGATCCGTTATGGGGTTGCCCATGAGATTGAAGCCCGCTCTGACTTCAACGGACTCAGGAATCGATGTAATGCGGTTTTTTGAAAGATTGAGGACTTTCCGGGGAATTTCGGACGTGATGCCCTCGGGAAATCTGTCCAGACCGGTATTGGAAAGGTCCAGCTCCTGCAGCGCAGTTCGGCCTGTAACTGAAGGCATTTTAGAAAGCCGGTTGTCGCCAAGCCTCAATACCTCCAGTCGTAACGGCCCGTTGTCAGCCTCAAGCCCTGGTGGCAGTTGTTCTATGCCGGTCTGCGTCAGATCCAATACGCGCAACTCGGTCATCCCCGTCACGTCAGGTGCCACTTTCAAGGAAGCATTCCGGTTCAGATCGAGGATCTGCAAGCTCAACCGTCCTGGCAGGCCTTTCACTACGGCATTCAGATCAGGCACCCCCTGAATGTTGCCAAGTGTCAGTGCTCGCAGTTCAGGCATGGCTGCCAGCGAGAACTCGGTTGGCAGATTGCAGTTTTGCAGGCTCAGCCAGCGTAAATGAGGAAGCTCAGCCAAGTCACGAACGACGCTTCCCTCAAGCTTGAGCCTCGCTGCCGAGTGACCACCAGGGAGAATGGATGGACGGCCATTTACCGTCAGACTTTCAAGGTTGGGAAACAGCGCAGATAAACGATGCGAGTGTAGAACTTGACCGGAGCTAAGGGTCAGGGCAACAACAGAGTTGAATTTTTCCAAATGAGGAAAAGCGTTTGGAAGAGAACCGGAATCGAGATCCAGCTTGAAACCCACCAGTCGGCCTTCGCGATAGACATGCTCAGCGGGCTCGCCTTGCCACTTATGAAGCCTGCATATCCTGCTCGCCATTTCCTCGCTGATACCACCGTGCTCCCGTTCTAGCTCGGGGCTCGCACGCTCGATCCGCCTCAGCTCCACCTCTGCCACATCCTTGTCGCCAAAGCGGGCGATAAAGGCATCGGCGGCCAGATCGGTCGTTTCCGGAAGGTATCTTCGGACCTGTTCTCGAGTGGTTGGCTTGACGAGCGTGCGCTGGTACCAAAGACCATTATCCGCATTACGCAGCATCACCGGCCCTGGGAGCAGCTCGCTTGGCCGTCGGGCACGATGCAATCCAGTCGTCGGGTCCACGGCGACAAGAACGAAAGCGCCCTCGGCCACCTCAACGTAAGTACGATTGTTGAAAACCCTTAAGCCTTCGGTGTTGGCCATCGGAAGTAACGCCCGGGCGTTGACAACGTAATCGTCCAGCGTCGGTTGAGGCGCAAGCAAACGCGTTTCAACGGGGGCAGCATGAATAATGACCGTCGGAGTCACCCCAGTTGCACCTGCGTCAACAGCGCTGGATGCCCCGGCTCGCGGCCCCAGGTGATCGAGGGAACGTCCTGAACCAAAACCTCTTTGGCCCGATGGCCCGGGGAGCGGAATGTCCGCCCCGGTCGGTCGGCTCGGGCTGGTCGAAGCATCTACTTTCGCGTGGGAGCTGCCACCGGTAGGTGGTTTTATTGGCATGTTTTCCATCCTTGAAAAAAGTCGCCCCTGACAGTCGTGCGAGGGACGAGCGCTTTCGGCATCCTGCCGGGTTAAAAGAGGATCGCAAGATAGCGTGTGCAAGCATTGAAGAAGAGTGGAAAGACAGACAGACGTAGTGGGAAACGACGTCAAAAAGCGTAGGGAGGCTCGAGAACGATGGCAGGATTGCGATCAGTTCGATTGCAAACGGATCTCCAGCCGCCAACGGCCGTCGACTTCGCTGCCGACCCACTCGCCTTTCAGTGGCCGTGCCGCCAGCACTGTCAACAGCAAGCCGCCATCACTCTTGCGCGTGCGCCAGTTGACGTCCCGGCCATTGAGTTTCAGCTGACCTTTTTGCGCGTGCCCTTCAGCCTGAAACAGCAGCGCCACGCTGCCGTCGATGATCTCGCCATGCAGCTTCGGTTCGTTGTTGAACCACACCGCCAGGCCGCCATCGCTGACCTCGACCTGCTGCAGCACGCTGGGGTCCGGCGTGGTCAGACGGCCGATCATCAGCCCCACCATCAGGCCGACAATCGCCAACGAACCGATCACCCGCGGCAATAGTTTCGAACGGTTGTCCACAGGCGGCGTAGAATGCCGCTCATCTTTACCTTCGGAGCCGTGCATGTTTCACGTCATCCTTTTTCAACCAGAAATTCCGCCGAATACCGGCAACGTTATCAGGCTGTGCGCCAACAGCGGCTGCCACCTGCATTTGATCGAACCGCTGGGTTTCGAGATGGACGACAAGCGCCTGCGCCGCGCCGGTCTCGACTACCACGAATATGCCACGTTGCAGCGCCACGCCGATCTGGCCAGTTGTCTGGAAAGCCTCGGCAATCCACGCTTGTTCGCCTTTACGACCAAGGGCTCGCGACCGTTTCACGACGCGGCGTTCGTGCCCGGCGATGCGTTTGTCTTCGGCCCGGAAAGCCGCGGTTTGCCCGCCGAAGTGCTCGATGCCCTGCCGCCGGAACAGCGCCTGCGGCTGCCGATGCGCGAAGGCTGCCGCAGCCTGAACCTGTCCAACACCGTTGCAGTCGCCGTTTACGAAGCCTGGCGGCAGAACGACTTCAAATAACGATGCATAGCAAATGTGGGAGCGGGCTTGCTCGCGAAAGGTGCACCAGATGACATCACTGTCGCCTGACACGCCGCCTTCGCGAGCAAGCCCGCTCCCACATTGGACTTGCGTCAACGCTGGTATTTACTGAACGGTTGGCGTCTCGCCGCTTTCCTGCATGCGCTGCAGTTCTTGCGCGTACAGGGCGTCGAAGTTCACCGGGGCCAGCATCAGTGCCGGGAACGAACCACGGGTGACCAGGCTGTCCAGGGTTTCGCGCGCGTACGGGAACAGGATGTTCGGGCAGAACGCACCGAGGGTGTGGCTCATCGAAGCCGCGTCCAGGTTCTTGATCAGGAAGATACCGGCCTGTTGTACTTCAGCGATGAAGGCCACTTCTTCGCCGTTTTTCACGGTCACGGAAAGGGTCAGCACCACTTCGTAGAAGTCGCCTTCCAGCGCTTTCTGGCGAGTGTTCAGATCCAGACCGACCGCCGGTTCCCACTGCTGGCGAAAGATCGCCGGGCTTTTCGGGGCTTCGAAGGACAGGTCGCGTACGTAGATGCGCTGCAAGGAAAATTGCGGTGCGGTTTCTTCTTCGCTGGCTGCAGTGTTCTGTTGGTCAGTCATCTCAGATCCTTATCGATCTTGGGTCTTTTAGGGAGTGCTGTACGTGGGTGCAGCCGTTCAGCCCTTGAGCAGCGCGTCGAGTTTGCCGGCGCGCTCCAGGGCGTACAAATCATCACAACCGCCGATGTGCTTGTCGCCGATCCAGATCTGCGGCACGGACGTGCGCCCGGCCTTTTTGGTCATTTCGGCGCGCAGCTGCGGCTTGCCATCGACCTTGATCTCTTCGAAGGCCACGCCTTTGCTGGCGAGCAGGTGCTTGGCGCGCGAGCAGTAAGGGCAGTAATCGCTGGAGTAGACGACGACGTGGCTCATATCACTTCACCAATGGCAGGTTGTCGCCTTTCCAGCTGGAAATCCCGCCGGACAGCTTGGCGGCGGTGAAGCCGGATTTCATCAGTTCGCGGGCGTGGGTGCCGGCGGTCTGACCGAGGGCATCGACCAGAATGATGGTCTTGGACTTGTGCTTTTCCAGCTCGCCGGCACGGGCAGCCAGTTTGTCCTGCGGGATGTTCACCGCTCCGACGATGTGGCCTGCGGCGTAATCCTTGGCCGGACGGATGTCTACCACCACGCCTGCATCTTTATTGACCAGTGCGGTCAGCTCGCCGGTGCTCAGGCTTTTACCGCCGCCCTGCATCGTATGCGCCAGCAACAGAGCCAGCAGTACGACGAAGATACCGACAAGAATGTAGTGGTTAGTGGCAAATTCAATCAGGTGAGCAACCATCGAAGGAGGTTCCAGGGCGTTAAAATGTCGGCCAGTATACACAGCCACTATGGTCGGCCAAACCCCGTCCGGCGGTGACGTGGTCGGAACTTCGCTTTAAACTCCAACTCCGTTTTGCATCGCCCTCTTCATTTATCAGCCACGAGTGGATTCCATGACGACTACGCCCAAACCTTTGGTCCTGATGATTCTCGACGGCTTCGGTCACAGCGACAGCCCCGAATCCAATGCCGTGTTCGCGGCGAAGAAACCTGTCCTGGATCGTCTGTGGGCCACGGTGCCGAACGGCTTGATCTCGGGCAGCGGGATGGACGTCGGCCTGCCGGACGGCCAGATGGGCAACTCCGAAGTCGGCCATATGAACCTCGGCGCCGGGCGCGTGGTGTATCAGGACTTCACCCGTGTGACCAAAGCGATTCGCGATGGCGAGTTCTTCGAAAACCCCACCATCTGCGCCGCTGTGGATAAGGCCGTGGCCGCCGGCAAGGCTGTGCACTTCATGGGCCTGCTGTCGGATGGCGGCGTACACAGCCACCAGGATCACCTGATTGCCATGGCCGAACTGGCCTTCAAGCGCGGCGCCGAGAAAATCTACCTGCACGCTTTCCTCGATGGCCGCGACACGCCGCCAAAAAGCGCTGCTTCGTCGATCGAACTGCTCGACGCGTCCTTCCAGGCACTCGGTAAAGGCCGGATCGCCAGCATCATTGGCCGCTACTTCGCCATGGATCGCGACAACCGTTGGGATCGTGTCGCCCAGGCCTATAACCTGATCGTCGATGGCAAGGGCGAATTCAACGCCGCCACCGCTCAGGAAGGCCTCGAAGCCGCTTACGCCCGTGGCGAAAGCGACGAGTTCGTCAAAGCCACTTCCATCGGCGAGCCGGTCAAAGTCGAAGACGGTGACGCCGTGGTGTTCATGAACTTCCGTGCCGACCGCGCCCGCGAGCTGACCCGGGTGTTCGTCGAAGACGATTTCAAGGAATTCGAGCGCGCCCGTCAGCCGAAACTGGCCGGTTTCGTCATGCTGACCCAGTACGCCGCAAGCATCCCGGCACCGTCGGCCTTCGCCGCCGGCAGCCTGGAAAACGTCCTCGGCGATTACCTGGCGAAAAACGGCAAGACCCAGCTGCGCATCGCTGAAACCGAAAAATACGCTCATGTGACCTTCTTCTTCTCCGGCGGTCGCGAAGAACCATTCCCGGGCGAAGAGCGCATCCTGATTCCGTCGCCGAAAGTCGCCACCTACGACTTGCAGCCGGAAATGAGCGCACCCGAGGTGACCGACCGCATCGTCGATGCCATCGAAAACCAGCGTTACGACGTGATCGTGGTCAACTACGCCAACGGCGACATGGTCGGCCACAGCGGCGTGTTCGACGCAGCGGTCAAAGCGGTCGAATGCCTGGACACCTGCGTCGGCCGCATCGTTGACGCTCTGGAAAAAGTCGGCGGCGAAGCACTGATCACCGCCGACCACGGCAACGTCGAGCAGATGGCCGACGAATCCACCGGCCAGGCGCACACCGCGCACACCACCGAGCCGGTGCCGTTCATCTATGTCGGCAAACGCGACCTCAAGGTGCGTGAGGGTGGCGTACTGGCCGACGTAGCGCCGACCATGCTGATGCTGCTGGGCCTGGAAAAACCGACAGAGATGACCGGCACTTCCATCCTCGTATAAACGCCGCTAATCCCTGTGGAGGCGGGCTTGCTCGCGAATACGATGGATCAGTCGATATCAATGTCGCCTGACACAGCGCTTTCGCGAGCAAGCCCGCTCCCACAGTGGATTTTGGTGTTTTTCTGTCCAGTTATCACACAGCCCCAATTGGGCGTTTTTTTTGCAGCCTCGGGCGGGCATACTAGGCCGTCCCTTACCCTGGTGCCGCCCGCCCCTATGCTTCGCGTCCTGATCGCCCTTGCTCTGACCTGTCTGCTCCAGCCGGCCTTCGCCGACGAGCGCGCGCAAACCCAACAGCAGTTGGACGCCACGCGTCAGGACATTGCCGAGCTGAAAAAGCTTCTGGGCAAGTTGCAGGAAGAAAAATCCGGCGTGCAGAAAGAGCTCAAGGGCACTGAAACCGAGATGGGCAAGCTGCAGAAGCAGGTCGACGCCCTGCAGAAAGAACTGCAGAAAAGCGAATCCGAGCTGCAGCGGCTCGATGCAGAGAAAAAAAAACTCCAGAGCGCGCGCACTGAACAGCAGCGACTGATCGCGATTCAGGCCCGTGCGGCCTATCAGAACGGCCGGCAGGAATATCTCAAGCTGCTGCTCAACCAGCAGAACCCCGAGAAATTCGCCCGCACCCTGACCTATTACGATTACCTGAGCCAGGCTCGCCTGGAGCAGCTGAAAAACTTCAACGAAACCCTGCGCCAACTGGCCAATGTCGAAAAAGACATCGGTCTGCAGCAGGCGCAGTTGCTGGTGCAGAAAAGCGATCTCGACACTCAGCGCGAAGCACTCGAGAAGGTTCGCAAGGAACGCCAGCAGGTTCTCGCCAAACTCAATGAAGACGTGAAAGCCCGCGACCAGAAACTCGCCGCCCGCGAGCAGGATCAGGCAGACCTGTCTAAAGTCCTTAAAACCATCGAAGAAACCCTGGCCCGTCAGGCTCGTGAGGCAGAAGAAGCGCGGCAGAAAGCGCTGATCGCCCAGCAGGAAGCGGAAAAAAAGCGCTTGCGTGAGGCGCAGGCTGACACCAGCGACGCCCCACGAAAACCCGCCAGATCAAGCCCCGGCGCGCTGGTATCGAGCAGCGGCGAGACGTTTGGCGGGCCTTTTGCTGCAACCCGGGGAAAACTTCCGTGGCCGGTTGATGGTCGATTACTCGCACGCTTCGGTGAAAGCCGCGGCGACGATGCCCGCACCAAGTGGGACGGCGTGATGATCAGCGCCTCCGCTGGCAGTCAGGTGCATGCCGTCCATGGCGGTCGCGTGGTGTTCGCCGACTGGCTGCGCGGTGCCGGGCTGCTGGTGATCCTCGATCACGGCAACGGTTTTTTGAGTCTGTACGGCCACAACCAGACGCTGCTCAAGTCGGCGGGTGATGTGGTCAAAGCGGGTGAGTCGATCTCCACTGTCGGTAACAGTGGCGGTCAGGACACGCCCGCGCTGTATTTCGCAATTCGTCAGCAGGGTCACCCGAGTGATCCGGCGCAATGGTGTCGTGCGCAAGGATAAGCGCACCACCTAATTCAGGAGTTCGTTCGACATGCTGCATTTGTCCCGCCTTACCTCGCTGGCCCTGACGATCGCTCTGGTGATCGGCGCGCCTCTGGCGTTCGCCGCGCAACCGGCACCGGCCGTGGCTCCGGCAGGCACTGCTGCAACCGCCAAGGCGCCACTACCGCTGGAAGAGCTGCGTACTTTCGCCGAGGTCATGGACCGGATCAAAGCCGCGTACGTCGAACCGGTGGACGACAAGACCCTGCTGGAAAACGCGATCAAGGGCATGCTCAGCAACCTTGACCCGCATTCGGCCTACCTCGGCCCGGAAGATTTCACCGAGCTGCAGGAAAGCACCAGCGGTGAATTCGGCGGCCTGGGCATCGAAGTCGGCGCCGAGGATGGCTTCATCAAGGTCGTCTCGCCGATCGATGACACCCCGGCGTCGAAAGCGGGTATTCAGGCCGGCGACTTCATCGTCAAGATCAATGGCCAGCCTACGCGCGGCCAGACCATGACCGAAGCCGTCGACAAGATGCGCGGCAAGATCGGCCAGAAAATCACCCTGACCCTTGTGCGCGATGGCGGTACGCCGTTCGACGTGACCCTGGCGCGTGCGGTGATTCAGGTCAAGAGCGTCAAGGCACAGCTGCTCGAATCGGGTTACGGCTACATCCGCATTACCCAGTTCCAGGTCAAGACCGGTGACGAAGTCTCCAAGGCGCTGGCCAAGCTGCGCAAGGACAACGGCAAGAAGCTCAACGGCATCATTCTCGACCTGCGTAACAACCCGGGCGGCGTGCTGCAATCGGCGGTGGAAGTGGTCGACCACTTCATCACCAAAGGCCTGATCGTTTACACCAAGGGCCGCATCGCCAATTCCGAACTGCGCTTCTCCGCGACCGGCAAGGACGAAAGCGAAGCAGTGCCGATGGTCGTGCTGATCAACGGCGGCAGCGCTTCGGCTTCGGAAATTGTCGCAGGCGCCCTGCAGGACCAGAAACGCGCCGTGGTCATGGGCACAACCAGTTTCGGCAAGGGCTCGGTACAAACCGTGCTGCCGCTGAACAACGACCGAGCATTGAAAATCACCACCGCGCTGTACTTTACGCCCAATGGCCGTTCGATCCAGGCCCAGGGCATCGTCCCGGACATCGAAGTGCGCCGCGCGAAAATCACCAACGAAGTCGACAGCGAATACTTCAAGGAAGCCGATCTGCAGGGCCACCTGGGCAACGGCAACGGCGGCGCCGACAAACCGAGCGGTTCGGCTGGCAAGGCCAAAGCCATGCCGCAGGATGACGATTATCAGCTCGCCCAAGCCCTGAGCCTGCTCAAAGGGCTGAGCATCACATCCGGCCGTTGAGGATGTCGCTGCGTTTTCTGTTCGTTCTATTGTGCAGTCTGGCGGGTACTGTTCACGCAGAGCCCGCCAGCCCGAAACCACACAAAGCCTACCTGACGCTGATCATCGATGACCTGGGGCAGAACCTGCCCCGGGATCGTCGCGTGCTCGCCCTGCCCGGCCCGGTGACCACCGCGATCATGCCGGATACGCCGCACGCTACCGAGTTTGCCCGCGAGGCCCATCGCGCGGGCAAACTCGTCATCCTGCACATGCCAATGGACCCGGCCACCGGGCCGGATGCCTGGCATCCGGAACTGCCGATCGAAGAGCTGCAGAAACGCCTGAATGCGGCGTTCGAAAAAGTGCCATTCACCGCCGGCATCAACAATCACATGGGCAGCCGCATGACCGCGCAGCCAGCGGCGATGGCGTGGTTGATGGCTGAGTTGCAGCGCCGGCACAAGTTCTTCGTCGACAGCCGCACCAGCGCTCAAACGGTCGCCGCGCAGCAGGCGCATAAAATCGATCTGGCGAGTGTCTCGCGAGACGTATTCCTCGATGACGAACGTACCGAAGCGGCGATCGCCACTCAGTTGCAAACCGCGATCGCCCTGGCCCATAAACAAGGTTCAGCGGTAATGATCGGCCATCCGTATCCGCAGACGCTGGCGGTGCTCGAGCGCGAGTTGCCCAAGCTGAAGGCGCAAGGCATCGATTGGATCGATATCAGGCAGATGATCAGCGTGCGCAGCAACCGTGCCATGGCTGGCCATGGCAAGGACGGCGTTTACCGGTAACACCCGGTCACCTTGCAATACATAGTTACCACCGAACGCCCCGCCTCGTTCCGGATAGTGAGACCTGCAACAGGTCGCGGCTCCTTTGAGTCGCTTTCAACTATCAGGAGTGCCCATGACAAGCAATGCCCCGATCATCCCGCCCGTTGGGCGAGCTGAACCGATCCGCATCGATAACCTGCTGATCAACTTCACAACAGAATTCCTGCGCATCTGGGATACCGACGGTGTGTCGTCCAGACCTGCGTCGTTCTGGCGCCCGACCCCGGCTCCCGACGCGCTGCCCGGTTATTTCCCCTTGGGCGATGTCGTCACCAGAGGCGTTGGCAACATCAATGGCGAACGAGTGGTGGCGGTGGCTTGTGAGGCAGATATCGCCAGCACTGACCCCACCAAAGGCCGGGCGCTGCGGCGCCCCGATGATTATGAGTTGGTCTGGAAGGATTCCGGGTCAGGCTCAAAACGAGATCTGTCGATCTGGCGACCGCTGCCTCCCGCAGGCTACGTGGCGCTGGGGTCGGTATGTTCGAATGATCATGAAAAACCGTCGCTGAACGCGGTCCGCTGCGTTCGTGCAGACCTGGTGATTGCTTCGAATTCAAGCGAGTTGATCTGGGACGACAAAGGCAGCAAAGCCCGGCAGCGCATCAGTAGCTGGAGCGCCGTTCCTCCAGCGGCTTCACCGGGCGAGGTCTATTTAGCATCGGGCAGTTTTTTCAGCTTGAGTGACTACACCCGACCTGCCAGTTTCCCCGTCTATTGCTTGCGCTTGCAGATTGGCCTGCAGCTTTACACACGCCCATCGCCACCGATTCTCTGCGGGGAAACGCCGACCCCTGTAGACGCAGTGGACGATCCTACTTACAGCGCCGTTCTGCCCTGGTTCACGGTTAAGGATCCGCGTTACACCGTCGCCGAGCAGTTGCGTCATGCACCTTCCTACCTGCTGGAACGCAAGGATCGGTACGTGCTCGTCGGACACGCACGCAACAGTGGCAACAACAGTCAGATATTCAGATGGACTGCGCCTCGCGCTCAACGCACTGCGGGCTTGCGGACTTTCACCCAAACGACTTCCGTCGAATTCGGCGCCCAATGGAAAACCGGTCAGCACAGCGCGCTGATGTTTTCCGCACGCCTGGGCCATGATTTCACCCAATGCGAAGTGCATGCGAATGATTGGCTCAATACGGCGGCAATCGAAGTGGTTGCGGTGGTGGACAAAAACCGCTCAGTGGCGGCCTATCTGGTGCAGAGCGATTACAGACTGGTGCGCGCCGACGGCACCTCAGTGACGGACGGCTTCAGCTACACCGATGGCAATAGCCTGCACATCAGCCAGTACGCGGCAACCGAGCCCGAAATCATCGTCGCGCCAGATACGGAGGCAGTCGAAGATCAGGCTGTGCAGCCGTCTCTGAGCGAGAACGAAATCAGCGCCCCGCTGCCAGAGCCCGACCCGTCCGCCGCTACAGATAGCGCGCCATGATTTCATCGACCACGCCTTCTTTGCGCAGTTGATCCAGCGCGGTCTGAAGCTTGTTCACCACCTCATCGGAAACGTCCTTGTTCAGCGCCAGGTACAGCTCGGCGCTGTTGAAGCGCAGCACGGTCTTCAGACCGGTCACGCCATCCTGCCGCGCCAGATAACGGCCGGCAGGATCACCCGTGGCCCACAGATCGATCTGACCATTAAGCAGTTTTTTTGCGTTGTCCTGATCGCGCAGCACCACTACCGGTTTGAGGCCTTGCTTGGTGAGTGTCTCGGCAATCGCGTCACCCTTGTAGGCGCCGATCTTGTACTTGCGCGCATCATTGAGGGTCTCGAGAGTGATCTTGCTGTCAGCCTTGGCCAGCAGGATCCAGTCATCCGGGCCGATCGGGCCGACCCACTTGAACAGTTTTTCGCGATCGGGCAGGCGCGCCATGACGAAGGCCCCGTAGCCGGGATTTTCCAGCGCGAGTTTGTAGACGCGCTCCCAGGGGAAACGCAGGGTCAGGCTGTAAGTGAGGCCGGCGCGCTGGAACATCTCGCGAACGATGTCAGTGGCAATGCCGTTGATGTTTTCGCCCTGAGCGAAATTCTTGCCGTTTTTCGCCATGTTGTACGGCGGGAAGTTTTCGGTGAGCAGCACCAGATCGGTGGCGGGACTGGTTTCGCCCCGGGCATTGCTGATGAGCAACAATGAGGCGCTGGCGAGAACAACAAGCAGGCGTTTGATCATGTCGGGCTACCGGAATCCATGGCGTGCCCAAGAGTGCCTTGGGTGCGCCATGCTGTCCACTGGCCTGTATGAAATCAATGCGCCTCGGCCCAATCGGAGGCGGCGATAAGTTATTCCTTCGGCGGGCCTTTCTTAACTACGCCAACAACAAACAGAGTTGAAACTCCTGGCAATAACCACATAACTTACATTTGGCTACAGCACAAATAACATAACAATGAAAGATTCAAATTAGAGTAATTGGAACCAGGCTTTATTATTCCACCCCTCGACTAAGGATCGGTCATGAACTACACATCAAAGATAGCAGCAATTATTGCCTTTCTGGCAATCACCTTCGCTCTAACGTCTTGTTCATATGCAGTCCCTGCACCTGCAGAGCCGGTTCTTTTGAACAATTCTCTTGGCCAGAATAATCACTTGAATGGTATTGGACAGATCTTCAAAGGAGACCTTCGCTATTGCACGGCTTTTCTCGTCGACAGCCGCGACTCTGAAAATAACGCAAACGGCCCGGCGTATATCCTTACCAACGGACATTGCGCGTCCATCTGGATTGGAACGGTCGCGGATCGTTCCTATGAGGGCCAGATACAATTCAATTACTTTCAAGACACGCAGCTGGAGGGCAGGCGTTACGACATCCAAAAGATCAACTGGGCCAGCCTGGCCGGCACCGATGTAGCGGTCATGCAATTGAACAGTTCGCTGCAAGCGGTGATCGCCGCCGGCATCAACCCGCTCAAGGCGGCGCCCAAAGCACCTGAGCAACTTACCCAGGTCACGGTTATCGGCGCGCCCTCAAGTGCGCCGGGCCTGAGGCTATCGTCCTGTACTCAAGAGCCAGCAAACACGACACTGATCAAGTATCTGACCGTTCATACCAATTACCAGAAACAGGATTGCAAAGGCATTGAACCGGGGTCATCCGGCTCTCCCGTCATTGATATCGCTACGGGAGAAGTTACCGGCGTCCTGTCGGGAACCACTTATGGGATATCAACGGGCGACCTGTGCTTTTGGCATGGACTTTGTGCAAAGCCTGATCGCCGATCCGTTTTGCCTGATCAGGCCAGCCAGAGTTTCCCGATCGATTATCTGATGCCCTGTTTTTCTGAAGGTCGCTTCAACATGAATGCGCCTGCCTGCTCGCTAAAGCCTGAATTCAATTTCAGAGCCAGAACCAACTCAGACGTTACGCTTTATAAAGCACCTCAGAAGGAATACGAAAAGAGTCCAGCCTGGGACGTGAACTTTTCAATGAGCACGAAATTCTTTCGATTCAAAACCGTGCGCGACGCCCATGCCTGTTACCTGCCAGAAGAGTACAGCAACCCGATCAATCTCAGCACCGGCCTTGTTGATGCACCGATCGGCAGCATGGCAGGCTTATATTATCTGTGCCTGGTGGGTGTCGACTCAGTTGAGCAACAACTCATCGCGGGCGAATTACGCAACACACAAATTCTGCCGGCGCGGCTGGTTAATCCAGGCGGGATGTCGCTTTCTGAACCGGCGCCTCACATCAAGCACGGCGCTGAAGAACTGCTGATCGAATATCGTCAAACCACCGATCGCAATATCTGGACTCAGATATACGTCGGGGCAGTCGATTCAACAGATTGCGCCGGCATCGATTCGAGAAGCTACGCCAAGATAGGCGACAGCTTTCTGGTACCCAACGAAGCCCTGCCGTTGACGCTGTGCAGCTACACCATGGATCGCGACTTCAATACCTCTGCCGTGCGCACAGAAATACTGCAAAAACCTTGACCCGTCGGGCGGCAAGCAACCCGCATGGGTTTGCGCCCGACCGTGTTCAGACTCAACCTGATCAGCGCATCACGATGCCGCGATGCGCCATGTAAGCCTTGGCTTCCTGCACGGTGTATTCGCCAAAGTGGAAAATACTCGCCGCCAGCACCGCACTGGCGTGGCCTTCAAGAATGCCGTCAGCCAGATGCTGCAGATTGCCGACGCCGCCGGAGGCGATCACCGGAATGCCCAGCGCGTCGCTGATCGCGCGGGTCACGCCGAGGTCGAAGCCGTTTTTCATGCCGTCCTGATCCATGCTGGTCAGGAGGATCTCGCCGGCACCGAGGCCTTCCATTTTCTTCGCCCACTCGACTGCGTCGAGGCCGGTCGGCTTGCGCCCGCCGTGGGTGAAGATTTCCCAGCGCGGGGTTTCGCCGGGGCCGGAGACTTTCTTGGCGTCGATGGCGACGACGATGCACTGCGAGCCGAAATGCTGCGCAGCTTCGCCGACGAACTCCGGGTTGAACACAGCAGCGGTGTTGATCGAGACCTTGTCCGCGCCGGCATTGAGCAGGTTGCGGATGTCCTGCACGGTGCGCACGCCACCGCCGACGGTCAGCGGGATGAACACCTGACTGGCCATGCGCTCGACGGTATGCAGCGTGGTGTCACGACCGTCGACGCTGGCGGTGATGTCAAGGAAGGTAATCTCGTCGGCACCCTGCTCGTCGTAGCGACGGGCGATTTCCACCGGGTCACCGGCGTCGCGGATGTTCTCGAACTTCACGCCTTTGACGACCCGGCCGTTGTCCACGTCCAGGCAAGGGATGATGCGTTTGGCCAGCGCCATGGTCAGTCCTCAGCCTTGGTACGAATCGCAGAAAGCTTGCGCTTCGGCGACGTCGAGGGTGCCTTCGTAGATCGCCCGGCCCGTGATCGCGCCGATAATGCCCGGTGCCTTGGCGTCGAGCAGCGACTTGATGTCACCCAGGTTGTGGATGCCGCCGGAAGCGATCACCGGGATCTTCGTCGCCGCAGCCAGCGCAGCGGTGAACGGTACGTTGCAGCCCTGCATCATGCCGTCTTTGGCGATGTCGGTATAAACGATCGACGAGACGCCGTCGGCTTCAAACTGTTTGGCCAGGTCAATGACCTGCACGGTGCTGATTTCCGCCCATCCATCGGTGGCGACGAAGCCGTCTTTGGCATCCAGACCCACGATGATCTTGCCCGGAAAGGCGCGGCAGGCCTCAGCGACGAACGCCGGATCCTTAACGGCTTTGGTGCCGATGATCACGTAGCTCACGCCGGCCTTGACGTAGTGCTCGATGGTTTCCAGCGAACGGATGCCGCCACCGATCTGGATCGGCAGGGTCGGGTAACGCTTGGCGATCGCGGTGACCACTTCACCGTTGACCGGCTGGCCTTCAAAAGCACCATTCAGATCGACCAGATGCAGACGACGGCAACCGCCCTCCACCCACTTGGCAGCCATGCTCACCGGGTCATCGGAGAACACCGTGGAATCTTCCATGCGGCCCTGGCGCAGACGTACGCAAGCACCGTCTTTGAGATCGATAGCGGGAATAATCAGCATCTGGCAAACCTTAAAATTGGAATGTTCAGCTTGGCTCGGGAATCAGTTTTTCTCGAGCGCCCACAGGTCGCTTTCGATGCTTTCAAACCGTTCCTTGAGGTGGGTCTGCACATCGAAAATCGCCCTGTTGTAATAGTGCGGAGCAATCTCGCGGGTAAACAGCTCAAGAATTTCCGCCGCTTCGAACGACCCCAGGTCCAGTTCGAAGCGTTCTTCCATGAACCGCTGGATCTTGCGATTGGCCTCGTTCTCCTGTTCGGGAGTGAGGTTCAGAATCGGCGGCTTGGACTTCTTGGCGGCCATTTACCAGCGACCGTCCCACGCGGCGAAGTTCTGCAGCAACTGCAGGCCATGGGTATGGCTTTTCTCCGGGTGGAACTGCACGGCGAAACGCGAGCCATCGGCCAGCGCTGCGGCGAAATCGACACCGTAGTGACCGCCACCGACCGCTTGCCGCGCATTGGCGGCGGCGATGTAGTAACTGTGCACGAAGTAAAAACGCGCCATGTCCGGAATGTCGTGCCACAGCGGGTGACTGATGTTCTGCTTGACCTCGTTCCAGCCCATGTGCGGGACCTTCAGGTGCTCGCCATCTTCATGCAGATCCTTGCCGAAGAACTTCACCGCGCCGGGAAACAGGCCGATGCAGTCGACGCCTTCGTTCTCTTCGCTGGTATCGAGCAAGGCTTGCATGCCGACGCAGATACCGAGAAACGGGCGATCCTGGCTGACCTCACGGACCAGCGAATCGAAACCCAGGCGACGGATCTCCGCCATGCAATCGCGAATCGCGCCAACGCCCGGGAAGACCACGCGGTCGGCTTCGCGAATCACGTTCGCATCGCTGGTGATCAGCACCTTGCCGGCGCCGACATGCTCCAGGGCCTTGGCCACCGAGTGCAGGTTGCCCATGCCGTAGTCGATAACTGCAACCGTCTGCATTACAAAACGCCTTTGGTCGAAGGCATCTGCCCGGCCATGCGCTCGTCCAGCTCGACGGCCATGCGCAGCGCGCGGCCGAAAGCCTTGAACACGGTTTCGATCTGGTGGTGAGTGTTGGTGCCGCGCAGGTTGTCGATGTGCACGCTGACCAGCGCATGGTTGACGAAGCCCTGAAAGAACTCCTGGAACAGGTCAACGTCGAAGCCGCCGACCGTGGCGCGGGTGTACGGCACGTGCATCTGCAGGCCCGGGCGACCGGAGAAATCGATCACCACGCGCGACAGCGCTTCATCGAGCGGCACGTAGGCGTGGCCGTAGCGACGGATGCCTTTCTTGTCGCCAATGGCTTTGGCGAACGCCTGGCCGAGGGTGATACCGACGTCTTCCACCGTATGGTGGTCGTCGATATGCAGATCGCCCTTGCATTCGATATCCAGATCGATCAACCCGTGACGGGCGATCTGATCCAGCATGTGCTCAAGAAAAGGGACACCGATATCGAATCGGGCCTTTCCGGTGCCATCAAGGTTGATCGAGGCTTTGATCTGGGTTTCCAGAGTGTCGCGCTCGACAGACGCCTTACGTTCGGCCATCACCAGCTCCGCAAAATCATTGGGCGAAAAAGGCAGCCATTATAGGCACGCAGGAAGCAAACAGAAACACGAGAGGTGAGATGGTTGACGGATAGAACGCCCGGCGGTCGCGGGTAGACATGTCCATACAAGCCATTACGGGCATGCCAGAAACAAATGTGGGAGCGGGCTTGCCCGCGAAAGCGGTGGATCAGCCAACATTGATGTCGACTGACAGGACGCCTTCGCGAGCAAGCCCGCTCCCACAGGTTTGGCGGCGGCCTGAGGATTCTCAGGCCAACGCCTTAGTGAAACAGTACCGCCGTCTTCTGCAGGGTCACCCACACACCCCACGCCAACGGAATACCCACTACCAGCCATGCCGCGATGGCCAACGGCTTGCTGCCCGGCGCGGCTTTCCATTCCAGAACGGTGCTGGCATCAGCACCCTTGTCGTGGCCCAGCGCTTGTTCGGCGGCAAGTTCAGCGTCGGTCATGAAGTACTTGTCGGCTACCGGGCGCACCATCAGGTTGCACAGGAAGCCCAGCACCAGCAGGCCGGCGAGGATGTACAGAGTGATGTCGTAAGCGGCAGCGCGCTCAACGCCGATGCTCAACTGATATTCACGCAGGTAGTTGACCAGCACCGGACCGAGTACACCGGCAGCAGCCCAGGCAGTCAGCAGACGACCGTGGATCGCACCGACCATTTGCGTACCGAACAGGTCCGCCAGATACGCCGGCACCGTGGCAAAACCACCGCCGTACATCGACAGGATGATGCAGAACGCCGCCACGAACAGCGCAACGTTGCCCAGGTGGCCCATGTTCGGAATCAGCGCGTACAAGGCAAAACCCAAGGCAAAGAACACGAAGTAGGTGTTCTTGCGGCCCAGGTAGTCCGAGAAGGAGGCCCAGAAGAAGCGCCCACCGATGTTGAACAGGCTCAGCAGACCGGTGAAGCCCGCAGCGATCGCCGCGATCGAGGCCAGTTGGCCAGCGTCGAGTTGACCGAACGGCACGTCAACGCCCAGCAGTTTGCCGCCGAACACTTCCTGTAACAGCGGCGAAGCCATGCCGAGGATGCCGATACCGGCAGATACGTTCAGGCACAGCACCAGCCACACCAGACGGAATTGCGGGGTTTTCCACGCTACGTTCACGTGGACGTGACGGTTGGTGATCATGGCGTTGGAAGCTTTCTTCGCCGGCGCGGTCCAGCCTTCAGGCTTCCAGCCGGTTGGCGGCACGCGGTAGGACAGTGCGCCACCGATCATGAACACGAAGTAGATCGCAGCCATGGCCACGAAGCTCTGCCATACGCCTACGCCTTCCGCCGAAGCAAAGTGACTCATCAGCGCAGTGGCCAACGGTGCACCGACCATCGCGCCGCCACCGAAGCCCATGATCGCCATGCCGGTCGCCATGCCGCGCTTGTCCGGGAACCACTTGATCAGGGTCGACACCGGCGAGATATAGCCCAGGCCCAGACCGATACCGCCGATCACCCCGGAGCCGATCCACATCAGCCAGATCTGATGGGTATAGATACCCAGCGCAGAAATCAGCAGACCGCCGCACCAGCACAAGGCCGAGACCACGCCCGCTTTACGAGGACCGGCGTGCTCCAGCCAGCCACCCCAGATCGCTGCCGAGCAGCCGAGGAAGATGAAGAACAGCGTGTAGATCCAGCCGAGCATGGAGATCGGCCAGTCGCAGTTCGACGAAAATACCTGTGCGATGAAGCTCATGTCCGGCGCGCAAGCCACCGGCGCAGTAACGCCGAGTGCCTTGGACAGCGGCAACCAGAACACCGAGAAGCCGTAGGCCATGCCGATGCACAGATGAATGGCCAAAGCGGCCGGTGGAACCAGCCAGCGGTTGAAACCGGGCTTGGCGATGATGCGTTCCTTGGACAGGAACGCAGGCTGGTCGGCTTTGAGGCCGTCCGCCGTGATGCTCGTGCTCATTGTGTATCCCCCAATTGTTAGTATGGTTCGCCAGCCACTGCTCACCCTCGGCCTTATGCACGCAGGCATGACCGTTTTTTGAGGTGAAGCTCCTTGAAGGCGCGACGTTAAGTCGCAGACGGGCGGACGAACTGGCGAAGGTTACCATTCTCAGGTGACAGAAAAACCAAACTGATATCACCTTTTTTCTGTCAGCTGCGTCCGTCCCCTGAAGGAGCTGCGGAACGCTACGATCTTTTGATGTATTTGAAAAATGCCAAAATCAAAAGATCGCAGCGTCCCGCAGCGCCTGCAGTCGGCATTTCAACGGGGTTACCATGCCGGATGTTGTTGAGGTGTCTGACGACAGATATGTGCATTTGGTACTTGTCCCATTTATGCGTGCGAAAAGTTACCCATCGCCTCGGTGTGGCTGAACAGCGGGTGAACCAAGCGCCGAAAAAGGCGTCGCAAACGGGGGCCTGATTGCGCTTTCCGGCGCCAGCCGGGCACCCTCAAACACAGACGCCGGTGGCAAAGTGGCAGGTACCGTTGCCGACCCTCGGCAGTTGACGCCACACCGAACCGGGTGCTTGCAGCGCTATACTCCCCGGCCAAATGACCAAATTCGACTAACTACAAGGACTCGCCCATGAAAGCGTTCGGCAAAATCCTGGGTCTGGTACTTCTCGGGCTGTTGCTGATCATTGTGGCGGCAGGTTTTGCCCTGACCCACCTCTTCGATCCCAACGACTACAAAGACGAGATCCGCCAGATAGCCCGCGACAAGGCCCACATCGAGCTGACGCTCAATGGCGATATCGGCTGGAGCCTGTTCCCGTGGCTCGGCCTGGAATTGCACGAAGCCAGCGTCGCCACCCTGGCCAAACCTGCCGAACCGTTTGCCGACCTGCAGATGCTCGGCCTGTCGGTGCGCGTGCTGCCGCTATTGCGCCGCGAGGTGCAGATGAGTGACGTGCGTGTGGAAGGCCTCAACCTGCGCCTGAACCGTGACAAGAACGGCCACGGCAATTGGGAAGACATTGGCAAGGTCCCAGTGGCGCCCGGCTCGACTCCACCCGCCACGCCGGGCGCGACCGCCAGCGAGCCGACCGTCGCCGTGGAAAAACCGGCGCAACCGATCCGCCTCGACATCGACAGCCTGACCGTCAACAACGCCCGCGTTGAGTACACCGACGAGCTGACCGGCAAGCAGTTCAGCGCCGAAAGCATCCAGTTGAGCACCGGCCCGGTCCACGACTCGACCAATATCCCGGTGAAAGCCACTGCATTCCTCGGCACCAACCAACCGGTGCTGCGCGTACGCACCGAGCTCAACGGCGAGCTGCGCTTCGAGCGCGCACTGCAGCGCTACAAGTTCGAAGACCTGAAACTCACTGGCGAACTCGCTGGCGATCCGCTGCAAGGCAAGACCATGACCTTCTCTGCTCAGGGCCAGTTGTTGCTGGACAAAGCAGCTAACGTCGCCGAATGGACCGGCATCAAGATCTCCGCCAACCAGCTTCGCGCCTTGGGCGAACTGAAAGCCAACGACCTCGACAAGACGCCGCAGATCAGCGGCGGCATTTCCATTGCCCAGTTCGATCTGGCGAAATTCGTCGACAGCGTCGGCCAGACACTGCCGGCCATGGCTGAGGGCAGTCTGAGCAAGGTTGAACTGGTCAGCCGCATCGCGGCGACGCCCAGCAGCATCGCCTTCGACAACATCAACCTGAAGCTCGACGACAGCAGCATCAGCGGCCGTATCGCCGTCGAAGACTTTGCCAAGCAATCGTTGCGGATGATCCTCAAAGCCGACACCTTCAACGCCGACCGTTACCTGCCGCCGAAATCGGAGCAGGCCAACAGCGCCACGCAAACACGTCAGGCCGAAGTCGCCAGCACCGAGGCCGGCGCCGTGGCAGGCACCACGCCGCTGCCAGACAAACCGAGCAAAACAGCCTGGAGCACCGAGCGCCTGCTGCCGGTCGAACGCCTGGCCAAACTGGACGTCGATGCCGACCTGACCTTTGGCCAACTGACTCTCGACAAACTGCCGATCCAGAATGCCGCGCTCAAAGCCACCGGCCAGGGCGGCTTGCTGACGCTGACTAACCTGAGCGGTGATCTGTACAACGGCGGCTTCGTCGCCAATGGCACGCTCGACGTGCGCCCAAGCGCGCCGGTGTTGAACCTGCAGACCCGCCTCAATCGTGTCCCTGCGCAAAAGATCATCGAAAGCCAAGGCAAGAACCCGCCGGTCAAAGGCCTGGTGACATTGACCAGCAGCTTCACCGGCAGCGGCAACAGCCAACAGGCGCTGATCGATACGCTCAACGGCAACGCCAGTTTCGTCATCAACAATGGCGTGCTGCTCAACGCCAACCTTGAACAGCAATTGTGCAAAGGCATTGCCACGCTCAATCGCAAGACCCTGAGCGGCGAACCACGCGGCAAGGACACTCCGTTCGAAGAACTCAAGGGCAATCTGACCGTGCGCAACGGCGTTGCCAACAACCCTGACCTGAAAGTGCGCATTCCCGGCATGACCGTCAACGGTGACGGCGATATCGATCTGCGCGTTTTGGGTATGGACTACCGCGTCGGCATCATTGTCGAGGGCGACACCAGCGCCATGCCCGATCCGGCCTGTCAGGTCGGCGACAAATTCGTCGGTATCGAGTGGCCCCTGCGCTGCCGTGGCCCGCTGGAACTGGGCGCAAAGGCCTGCCGCATCGACAATGACCGTCTCGGTCAGGTCGCCAGCAAGATGGCTGGCAACAAGCTCAGCGAAAAGATCGACGAGAAACTGGGCGACAAAGTCAGCCCGGAACTGAAAAACGCATTGAAGGGACTGTTCAAGCGATGACAGCGGAGCAGTTTTCCACGGCGGTGCTGGAGTGGTTCGACCGCCATGGCCGCCACGATTTGCCGTGGCAGCAGGACATCAATCCGTATCGGGTCTGGGTTTCCGAGATCATGTTGCAGCAGACTCAGGTCAGCACGGTGCTCAATTACTTCGAGCGCTTCATGGCAGCGCTGCCGACGGTCCAGGCACTGGCCGAAGCCCCGGAAGACGAGGTGCTGCATCTGTGGACGGGGCTGGGTTATTACACTCGCGCACGCAATCTGCAGAAGACCGCGAAGATCGTCGTCAGCCAGTACGCTGGCGAATTCCCGCGCGACGTGGAAAAACTCACCGAGCTGCCAGGCATCGGCCTGTCCACCGCCGGGGCGATCGCCAGCATCAGCATGGGCCTGCGTGCGCCGATCCTCGACGGCAACGTCAAACGCGTGCTCGCGCGCTTCACTGCGCAAGAGGGCTACCCCGGCGAACCGAAAGTCGCCAGGCAGCTGTGGGCCAACGCCGAGCGCTTCACCCCGCATGATCGGGTCAACGCCTACACCCAGGCGATGATGGATCTGGGCGCGACACTCTGCACGCGCAGCAAGCCGAGCTGCCTGCTGTGTCCGCTGAAGCGCGGCTGTGAAGCGCACATGCTTGGCCTGGAAACCCGCTACCCGATTCCCAAGCCGCGCAAAGCCATCCCGCAAAAGCGCACGCTGATGCCGATGCTCGCCAACGGCGAAGGCGCGATTCTGCTTTATCGCCGGCCTTCGACGGGTCTGTGGGGCGGCTTGTGGAGCCTGCCGGAACTGGATGATCTGGAAGATCTGCAACATCTGGCCGATCAGCACTCGCTGACCATGGGCCAGCAGCAAGCACTGCCGAGCCTGGTTCACACGTTCAGCCATTTCCAGTTGTCCATCGAACCCTGGCTGGTTCAGGTGCAGGAGGCCAGTCATCACGTGGCCGAGGCCGACTGGCTCTGGTATAACCTCGCCACCCCGCCGCGCCTGGGCCTTGCTGCCCCGGTCAAGACCTTGCTCGAACGCGCGGCCGCCGTCTTGAATGCAGGAGAATCGCCATGACCCGCACCGTAATGTGCCGCAAGTACAAAGAAGAACTGCCCGCGCTGGAACGCGCCCCGTTCCCGGGTGCCAAGGGCCAGGACATTTTCGACCACGTCTCGGCCAAGGCCTGGGCCGACTGGCAGAAACACCAGACCCTGCTGATCAACGAAAAGCGCCTGAACATGATGAACGCCGAAGATCGCAAATACCTGCAGGGCGAAATGGACAAGTACTTCTCCGGCGAGGAATACGCCAAGGCCGAAGGCTACGTGCCGCCAGCCGAATAACCCGCAGATTTCGTAAGCGACGGAATTAATTTAAGAAATTTTCAAAAAGTCGTTGACGTAAATCCGAAAAACCCTTTTAATGCGCCCCGTTGCCCAGATAGCTCAGTCGGTAGAGCAGGGGATTGAAAATCCCCGTGTCGGCGGTTCGATTCCGTCTCTGGGCACCAAATACCGAAAACCCTGAATCGCAAGATTCGGGGTTTTTTTATGCCTGCGATTTAATGAGGCTGGTTTCGCACCGCTTGATCCGCGCTACCATCAGCCCCCCTTACGGAAGAGGGTCATCCCCGCCATGAACCAGAAACGAACCCGCGTGCCCCTGCCCCATCCGCCGCCGCCCCGGGAAGGTCTGGTGTCCAGAGGACTGGCAATGATGATTTGCCTGTTTCTGATCGGTACCGGCGCGTTGCTGGGCTACTCGGCCATCGACGGCGTTATCCACGAGACGATCACCACCGCCACGCGCGGCGGGCCGGCCAAGGTCTACACCCTCGCCATGCAGCCGGGCGCGTACTGGTTTCATGTCGTACTTCAAGGTCTGTTCGGCATGTTACTGATGGCCGCAGGCCTGGCGTGGCACAGACTGACGCGCATCGACAAACCCGCGGCCAGAACCAAACGCAAATCAGGTTCGCGTTAACGGTTGTCCTCAAGCGTACGAAATGGACTACAGACGTCAGCCCGGCAAAGCTTCGGTCCTCGGCAACGTCCTGCAATCGCCATCTCCTCTTCCTGCGGACTTCACCGTCTCCCCCGACATACTCAAACGGCGACAATCGTCATGCTTTTGCGTCTGTTCACTCTGACGCGGAAGACCCGATGAGCCAGCTCATACCTGCTGACACGCAAGACCCGAAAGTCGATTCACTGCTGGGCGAACTGGGCGAGTTGATTCGCCAGGCGCGGCAAAAAGTGCTGCGCGCGGTTGATACGATTCAAGTGCAGACTTGCTGGCAGATCGGCCGGCATATTGTCGAATTCGAACAGAAGGGCGCTCAGCGTGCGGGCTATGGGAAGCAGCTGATTGGCCTACTGGCTAGGGACCTGACCGGGCAGTTCGGTAAAGGGTTTGATGAAACCAATTTGTGGAAGATGCGCCTGTTTTATCAAAAGTTTCCAATTCGAGACGCACTGCGTCCCGAATTGAGCTGGACCCATTACCGTCGCCTGCTACGCGTCGAAAACGAGAAAGGGCGCCTGTGGTACATGAACGAATGTGCCGACCTCAACTGGTCGAGCCGCGCCCTTGATCGGCAGATCCTGACGCTCTATTACGAGCGCCTGCTCATGAGTCAGGACAAAACCGAAGTGGTCGAGGAAGCGACCACCAACATCAACGCGATGAAATGCAATCCACGGGAATTCATTCGCGATCCGGTCATGCTCGAATTCCTCGGCCTGCCCTCGGCGGGCAAAGTCAGGGAAAGCGGCCTCGAACAAGCTCTCATCGATCACCTGCAAAGCTTTCTGCTTGAACTGGGCAAAGGCTTCTCCTTTGTCGCTCGGCAACAACGCATGAGCACTGACGGCGTTGACCTCTACATCGATCTGGTGTTCTACAACTACCTGCTCAAGTGCTTCGTGATTATCGACCTCAAACGCGGCAAGCTCAGCGCCCGCGACGTCGGGCAGATGGACATGTATGTACGCATGTACGACGAGCTCAAGCGCAGCGAGGGCGACAAGCCGACTGTCGGCATCATTCTGAGCGCCGAGAGCAACGACTCGGTTGCGCGTTATTCGATGCTCAAGGGCAATGAGCAACTGTTCGCCAGCAGTTACAAAACGATATTGCCGAGCGAAGAAGAGTTACGCGCCGAGCTGAACCGCGAACAGGCGCTGATTGAAGAACGCTTGCTCACCCAATCCCCTGAATAAACCGGCTGGATTGTTCACAGGCACCACTGAGACTATCGTTGGCAACTCTCCGCCGAGGTCACGCGCCATGAGCAGTCAGCACACAACCGAACTGGAAGATGTGGAATTGAGCCAACCGGTTCTGACTGCAAGCGAAGGTATTTCCTTCAAGGAAACCGCCGATGACGGCTATGCACTGGGCGGTTTCACCTGGCGCCACACCTCGCCCGACCCGCAACGCCCGGTGGTCATCATCAACGCCGCCACGTCCGTGCGTTGCCGTCACTACTCACGATTCGCGGCTTACCTGTTCAGCCACGGCTTCGACGTGATGACCTACGACTACCGCGGCATCGGCGAATCGCGCCGCGCTTCGATCAAAGGCTTGAACGCGTCATGGACCGATTGGGGCGCGCTGGATTTCCAGGCGATGCTCAAACGTGCGCAGCGGGAGTTTCCCGGGCAGCCGATCGATGTGGTCGGCCATAGCTTCGGCGGTTGCGCGGCGGGGCTGGCCGAATCCGGCAGAGTCATCCGACGGCTGGTCACTGTCGGCGCGCAGTTTGCGTACTGGCGCGATTACGCTCCCGAGCAGCGCTGGCGCATGTTGGGCAAATGGCATGTGGTCATGCCTTTGTTGACGCTGCTCTGCGGCTTTTTCCCGGGTAAGCGGCTCGGCTGGCTGGAAGACACGCCCAAGGGCGTTGTACGCGACTGGAGCACGCCTGCCGCGCGTTTCGAACAGCGCCCGAGCGGTCGCGTTCTGATGCAGAAGACCGGTGCCCTGCCCTTCACCAACGTCCGCGCGCAAACTCTGGCCATCAGCATCAGCGACGACCCTTACGGCACCCTCCCGGCCATCGAACGCCTGCTCGACTACTTCAGCAACGCGGCAAAAACCCACCTGCGTATCGAGCCGCCGGACATCGGCGAGCAACAAGTCGGACATTTCGCCTTTTTTCGCAGCGCATACCAAGCCACACTATGGCCCATCGCTCTGACCTGGCTGCAGACCGGCGCACTGGCCCCCGACACACCCGGACGGCAAGTCCCGCGCAGCTGAGCCCTTCCCAACGCACGACGGAACACACCATGGCCTCCGCCAACAAGCAGCAAAAACGCGCCGCCCGGGCCAAGACCAAGGCCAAGCAGAACCGCACCAAACGCGCCGAGACGCCGGTCGAACTGGACCCAAACGACGACCGCATCGACTTCGAATCGGTAGACCTGACCGAGCTGTTCAAGAAAATGATCGACGCCGAGAAGATCAGCCAACAAGCCATGTGCACGACCTTCCTCGAAGATCCGCTCTTGGAACTGGTGTATGAGCAGGAAGGCGAAGAAGGCGCGATGGATTTCATCCTCGCCGCGCTGATCGAGTATCGCCAGTGGTCGCAGGAAACCGACGAGGCCGGCGCACTGGCGTGGATCGAATCCCCGGCCTTCCAGGCCGACTATGTAGCGGCGTCCGACGCGATCGCCGCACAAACCCAACAGAAGAACTGAGTTCCCATGGCATCCCTGAACAAGCAACACAAACGCGCCAAACGCGCCAAGGCCAAAGCCAAGCAAATCCGCATGGTCGGTCGCAAGCCGCTGGATCAGGACGAAGACCTCGGCCACCTCGCCGAGCCGATCCCGGAATACACCCTGGCGATGTTCAGCAAAATGCGCGACGCCGAAGCCGTCAGCCGCAACGACATGCTGCTGACGCTGCTGCGCGAACTGGCCTTCATCATCGTCGACCATCCTGAACTGCTGGACATGGAAAACGCCGACAACGAAGGCATGGCCGCCACCCACCTGGCCGCCGACATGCTCATCGACTACCGCATGTGGGCCGACGGCATGACGATCGAAGAAGCCCAGGCCTGGCTGAGCGAACCGCAGTTCATCACCGATTTCGGGGTGGCGCTGGATGCTTATGGCAAATCAGTGGACTCGCCGGAAGAAAAGAGCGAATAAATCCTGCGCAGAAACAAAAACGGCCGCTCGTCATCCCTGACAGCGGCCGTTTTCACATCACGCGTTGCGACTCAGTTCAACACCACCGCACCACGCTTTTCCAGCTTGCGACGGCGCGATACCAGCAGGCCGGCAGCCACGACCAGCAGGCTCAGCAGGCCGGTGGCGAGGATTTCCACGCGATGGGCTTCCTGGAACAGCATGATGGTCAGCGCCGCGACGATGAAGATGATCACCGCCCAGGTCAGGCCCGGGAACAGCCACATGCTGAAGACGATCTTCTCGCCGCGCGCCATGCGCTGTTTGCGCATACGCAGTTGCGAGAAGGCGATCACCAGATACACCAGCAGCGCGATGGCGCCGGAGCTGGCCAGGAGGAATTCGAACACCGCGGCCGGCGCCACGTAGTTGGCGAAAGTGCAGAGGAACGCGGCGCCGGTCGACAACATCACCGCCCAGTAAGGCGTCCCGCTTTTGTTGGTGCGGGTCGACATGGCCGGGGCATCGCCGCGCTTGCCGAGCGAGAACAACATGCGCGAAGACGTGTACAGCGCCGAGTTCAGGCAACTGGTCACCGCGACCAGCACGACGATATCGACGATCATCTTGGCGTTCGGGATGCCCATGCGCTCAAGTACGGTCTGGTAGGAACCCAGGTTGGCCAGCGTAGGATCGTTCCAGGGCACCAGCGCCACGACGATGAAGATCGACACCAGATAGAAAAGGCCGATCCGCCAGATCACCGAGTTGGTCGCTTTGGAGATCTGCTTGCCCGGGTCTTTCGATTCCGCCGCCGCGATGGTGACGATTTCGGTGCCCATGAACGAGAACATGGTGGTCAGGATCGCGCCCAATACAGCGCCCATGCCATTAGGCAGGAAGCCACCGCTGTCGAACAGATGCGACACACCGCTGACCTGACTGGTCGGCAGGAAGCCAAAAATCGCCGCCAGCCCGAGGCCGATGAAGCCGATGATCGCCAGCACTTTGATCAGGGCGAACCAGAACTCGAATTCGCCGTAGTTCTTCACGCTGAACAGGTTGGTCACGGTCAGCAGCATGGTGATGACCAGAGCGAAGGCCCAAATGTCCACGCCCGGGAACCATGCGTGGAGGATGGTTGCGGCGGCATTGGCCTCCAGCGGAATCACCAGCACCCAGAACCACCAGTACAACCAGCCGATGGTGAAACCGGCCCAGTGGCCGATCGCGCGGTCAGCGTAAGTCGAGAACGAACCGGTGTCCGGCGAGGCGACGGCCATTTCGCCGAGCATGCGCATCACCAGCACCACCAGAGTACCGGCAGCGGCGTAAGCCAGCAGCACGGCCGGGCCGGCGGCAGCAATGGCGTGGCCGGAGCCGACAAACAGACCGGCGCCGATCACACCGGCGATCGACAACATGGTCACATGACGCGGTTTGAGCCCCTGTTCGAGGCCAGTGGAGCTTGGGGTACTGCTCATAGAGACTACCTTTGCAAGGAAAGCGAGTGCATCCGGCCGGTCTGAAAATTCTTTCTCGTAAAAAGAATCCAACGGGCTGTTCCTTATTCTGCACTCAATATTTGCGCCAAAATGTTTCAAGTCCTTGGGGGCCGGGGGTTACGACATCCGATGCAAGTCCTTGAGTTTAATGGCTATTCGCCAGAGCGTTACCCGGCGACTCACTTTAAGGACAAATCAGCGCACCAGAAACACACAGAAAAAGTGTGTGTCGCACAGAAAAAGGGCGAATAAGGAACGTTCAGCCGGATAGCGCTTCCAACACCCCGCCAAAGCTGGCAACATCGCGCCTTTTTTTACGCGGCACCCAAGGGTTTGCACGTCAAACACCCGTTCGGTTGTTGATGGGGCGACAGTCTGCTGCGCCGATGCGACAACCCGCCACCTGCCACCCGTTTACCGCTCGTAGCGCTGTTGGCTGCCATTGAAACGCTATGCTAGCTTGGCCGCCTCGCCAGGAAGGCCCGCCAACAGCAGGAGCGCAACATATATGAGGAACGCACATGGCTGAGGCCACGCCCGCGCTTGAAATCCGCAACTTGCACAAACGCTACGGACAGCTTGAGGTGCTCAAAGGCATCTCGCTGACCGCCCGCGACGGCGACGTGATCTCGATCCTCGGCTCTTCCGGTTCCGGCAAGTCCACGTTCCTGCGTTGCATCAACCTGCTAGAAAACCCCCACCAGGGCCAGATCCTGGTGGCTGGTGAAGAACTCAAGCTCAAAGCCGCCAAAAATGGGGAACTGGTTGCCGCCGACGGCAAGCAGATCAATCGCCTGCGCTCGGAGATTGGTTTTGTATTTCAAAACTTTAATCTGTGGCCGCACATGAGCGTGCTCGACAATGTCATCGAAGCCCCGCGCCGCGTGCTCGGCCAGAGCAAGGCCGAGGCCATCGAAGTTGCCGAAGCCCTGCTGGCCAAGGTCGGCATCGCCGACAAGCGCCACGCCTACCCGGCGCAATTGTCCGGTGGCCAGCAACAGCGCGCAGCCATCGCCCGCACACTGGCGATGCAGCCGAAAGTGATCCTGTTCGACGAACCCACCTCCGCGCTTGACCCGGAAATGGTTCAGGAAGTACTTAGTGTCATCCGCGCATTGGCCGAAGAAGGCCGCACCATGCTGCTCGTGACCCACGAAATGGGCTTCGCCCGTCAGGTCTCCAGCGAAGTGGTGTTCCTTCATCAGGGCCTTATAGAAGAGCAAGGATCGCCACAGCAGGTGTTCGACAACCCGCTTTCGGCGCGCTGCAAACAATTCATGTCCAGCAACCGCTAACGGAGCAACATGCATGCAGAATTTCAAGAAGGTCTTTCTCGCCGCCGCCGTCACCCTCGCGTTCAGCGCCGGTGCCATGGCTGAAACCCTGAAGATGGGCATCGAAGCGGCCTACCCGCCGTTCAACAATAAAGACGCCAGCGGTCAGGTGGTCGGCTTCGACAAGGAAATCGGCGACGCCCTGTGCGCGAAGATGAAAGCCGAATGCTCGGTCGTCACCTCTGACTGGGACGGCATCATTCCGGCCCTGAACGCGAAGAAATTCGACTTCCTGATCTCCTCGCTGTCGATCACCGAAGAGCGCAAGGCCGCGGTGGACTTCACCGACCCGTACTACTCGAACAAACTGCAGTTCATCGCGCCGAAAAATGTCGACTTCAAAACCGACAAGGACTCGCTCAAAGGCAAGAAGATCGGCACCCAGCGTGCGACGCTGGCGGGCACCTGGCTGGAAGACACCTACGGTGATGACATCTCGGTCAGCCTCTACGACACCCAGGAAAACGCCTACCTCGACCTGACATCCGGTCGTGTCGACGCGATCCTCGCCGACAAGTACGCCAACTATGACTGGCTGAAAACCGACGCCGGCAAGAACTACGAGTTCAAAGGCGACCCGGTGGTGGAAAGCGACAAGATCGGCATCGCGGTGCGCAAGGGTGACAACGAGCTGCGCAACAAGCTGAACGCCGCACTGAAGGAAATCGTCGCTGACGGTACCTACAAAAAAATCAACGACAAGTATTTTCCGTTCAGCATCTATTGATCTGACCTGTGGGACCGGCGCCGTGATCAAGCGACGCCGACTCCCGACTTTGCCTCCCGCAATTTGAACAGAAACCCATGATTATCGACCTCTACGGATTCGGCCCGGCGCTTGCCGCTGGTGCGCTGATGACCGTCCAACTGGCCCTGACCGCACTGTGCCTGGGCCTGGTGCTCGGCCTGCTCGGCGCCTTGGCCAAAACTTCTCCGTACAAGCCGCTGCAGTGGCTTGGCGGCATCTATTCGACGCTGGTGCGCGGCGTCCCGGAATTACTCTGGGTGCTGTTGATCTACTTCGGTACGGTCAACCTGATGCGCGCGCTCGGTGAATACTTCGGCAATCCCGACTTGCAACTCAATGCCTTCGCCGCCGGCGTGATCGCCCTGGGCCTGTGCTTCGGCGCCTACGCCACGGAAGTATTTCGCGGCGCGATTCTCGCCATTCCCAAGGGCCATCGTGAGGCCGGCCAGGCCCTGGGCCTGTCGAAATGGCGCATTTTTACCCGGTTGATCATGCCGCAGATGTGGCGCATCGCCCTGCCGGGCCTGGGCAATCTGTTCATGATCCTGATGAAAGACACCGCGCTGGTTTCTGTTATCGGCCTGGAAGAAATCATGCGTCACGCGCAGATCGGCGTGACTGTGTCGAAACAGCCGTTCACCTTTTATATGGTCGCGGCCGTCATGTATCTGGGCCTGACGGTGCTGGCGATGACCGGCATGCACTTCCTGGAAAAACGCGCCGCACGCGGCTTTGCGAGGAGCGCTCAGTGAACTGGGAAGTGATCATCAAGTGGCTGCCGAAACTGGCGCAAGGCGCGACGCTGACGCTGGAACTGGTCGCCATCGCTGTCATCGCCGGCCTGCTGCTCGCCATTCCGCTGGGCATCGCCCGCTCTTCGAAACGCTGGTACGTGCGCTCGCTGCCATACGCGTACATCTTCTTTTTCCGTGGCACGCCGCTGCTGGTGCAGCTGTTTCTGGTCTATTACGGCCTGGCGCAGTTCGACGCCGTGCGTGAAAGCGCTTTGTGGCCGTACCTGCGCGATCCGTTCTGGTGTGCGACGGTGACCATGACCCTGCACACGGCGGCGTACATCGCCGAGATTCTGCGCGGCGCGATACAAGCAATTCCGCCGGGCGAAATCGAAGCCGCGCGGGCCTTGGGCATGTCCAGGCCGAAAGCGATGTTCTACATTATCCTGCCCCGGGCAGCGCGCATCGGCCTGCCGGCCTACAGCAACGAAGTGATCCTGATGCTCAAGGCCAGCGCGCTGGCGAGCACCGTGACCCTGCTGGAATTGACCGGCATGGCCCGCACAATCATCGCTCGCACCTACTTGCCGGTGGAAATCTTCTTCGCCGCCGGCGTGTTCTATCTGGTCATGGCTTACGTGCTGGTTCGCGGCTTCAAGCTGCTGGAGCGCTGGCTGCGCGTCGATGCCTGCCAGGGCCGCTGAAACTTCCCATGTGCTGACGGGCGAGGACTTACTCGCCCGTTTCACGGCGCTGAATACTTTTCTGATTGAACATCAGGCGCTGTGGAAACCTCGGCCGTTCACGCATCTTTCGCTTGCCTGGGAAGCGTCCTACCCGGCCTTGTCGTCGTGGCTGCGCGAGCGATCGCTGGAAGATGCGGAACGCGCGCATAACCATCCTGCTGATCTTGTCGATGCGCCTGAGCCGTTTGCTTCATTGGCGACGTTGTCGGCGAAGTTGAGCGCGGTCGGTGAGTTGCCTTCACATGTGCTGGAAAACGCAGGTCATCGATTGAATGTCGATGTGCCTGGACGCAAGTGGCAGCAGATCGAGGCGTTTGCCAGTCGGTTGTCGTTCACCGCGCAGCCCACGCATTGGCTGGACTGGTGCTCGGGCAAAGGGCACCTGGGGCGGCGCTTACTGGGTGAAGGGCAGCAACTGACTTGCGTGGAGTACGATCCGGCTTTGGTCATCAGCGGCCAGACGTTGAGCCAGCGTCATCATCTGCACGCTTTGCATGTTGAACAGGATGTTCTGGCAGCAGACGCAGCGACCATTTTAAGCGCTCGACACACCCCCGTCGCCCTGCACGCCTGCGGCGATCTGCACGTACGTCTGATGCAATTGGCGAGTGCCGCCGAATGTCGGCAAATGGCAATCGCGCCCTGCTGTTACAACCGCATCAGTCGCAGCGAGTACCAGGCATTGTCCTCAGCGGGTTTGCGATCCGCCCTACAGCTATCGCTCGAAGACCTGGCGCTGCCGATGAGCGAAACCGTCACCGCCGGTGCACGAGTTCGACGCCAGCGCGACACCTCCATGGCAAGACGCCTGGGGTTTGATCTGCTGCAACGGCAAGTGCGCGGCGTAAATGAATACCTGCCAACCCCATCCCTGCCCAGCGGCTGGCTGGACAAACCCTTCGCTGACTACTGTCGCGATCTGGCAGCGCTGAAAGAGTTATCCACAACGGGCACGCCCGACTGGCAGGCGCTGGAAGCCGCCGGCTGGCAGCGGTTGGCCGAAGTCCGGAACCTCGAATTACTCCGCGGGCTGTTCCGACGGCCACTGGAGCTTTGGTTGAATCTTGATCGAGCGCTGTTTCTCACCGAGCAAGGATATGACGTGCGCCTCGGCATCTTTTGCCAATCAATGCTCACACCACGCAACTTACTGCTGCTGGCCGAGCGTTGAGAACACCCTGAAGCCTGTGGATAACTCTGTTGATGGAAACTTCTTGGATCCAGTATCCCTGCCTGTTTCAAGCAACCATAAGCACTGATCATTTTTTGCTCGCATCAATAAAGAACTGCGAGAACAGCGATTTGCGGACAAGATGAGAATGAATTCATGAAAATGAATTCGAACACCCTCCTGCTTATCCATATGTGCATAACCTGCCCGTTGAAAGGTATAACCGCGTCAATTCAATGATTCACAAGCACAGAAGTCCGATATTTCCACGCACGCAGGCCATCCGACTCGGCATTTCGAGCAGTGCAACGCCGCGCACGGCAACCCTGCGTGAAAGACAATTTGATCTTCGCTCAAAAATAGTCTGAATTCAGGGGTTTACAGAATCAGCCCAATCGCTATAATCGTCGCCCACACGCCGGTATAGCTCAGTTGGTAGAGCAACTGACTTGTAATCAGTAGGTCCCGGGTTCGACTCCTGGTGCCGGCACCATACAAAACAAAGCCCCTGCAGAAATGCAGGGGCTTTGTTGTTTCCGGGGCGTGGGTATTTCGACAATTTCATTTCCAGTGCAAATAGTCTTCCACTCACACGTCGCCCGATTAGCCACACGTCCTTTGACACACATCCAAAGCATGCACTCCAACCGCCGGCCCGCCTGCGGATTCAAACTCGAGAACATCTGCAAGCCATCAATCTAAGTCACCCTATGAAGCCCTCGTAGATACGAGGGCTTTTTGCGTTTCAGTGCCTGCCGAAAACCTGCGCACCTCACACCCGGTTGCCGAATGGGAACTAAATGCCGACTGCGGCAATCCCTAAACAGGTACTGAGCTGTGGAGCAGTCACGCCCCTTCATCTCGTAACAAATGGACTGAACGCATGACATGGACTTAAAAATCCGATGAATTCAACATCAGAAACGTCAAACGGCTCCGCGCGCTCCCGGCGAATCAATGACTTTGCTGACTGCCGCAATATTGCTCACGGCGCTGTATTCATCATTGCTTCGGGCAACTCCGCGAAGGATTTTCCGATCAGAGAGTTCGCCGGCATTCCAATGATCACGGTGAACGGCGCGATATCAATGTTCATGGAAACGGGCATTGAACCGTTCTTCTACGCCTGCACCGATACCAGTTTTTCAAAGCAACAGCCTGAACTGTTTGCCTATGCGATGCGCATTAGTCAGCGAGTAGCTTTGTGGGGGAACCAGGCTGAGGAACTTGCCGTTGAACCGATGGGCGATCTCTATCTGCTCAAGAAAGCGCCCAAGCCAACACTGACTGAATGGCTACTGCATATCGACAAGGATCTGGTACGTAATCGCGCTGTTCTGGGTAGCCGAAACCGGAGTATCGGATTCAGCAAAAACCTCGCTAACGGTTTCTTTGATGCTCGCACCGTTTTGTACCTCGCACTCCAGATTGCCTGTCACGCAGGTTTCTCCAAGGTGTTTTTGGTGGGAGCGGATATGAACCAGTCTGCCGGGCGCTTTTACGAGACTGATGGCAGCTCCATCTCCCCGTGCGGGCTGGACCAGCATTTTCATTCCAGAATTCTTCCATCTCTGAAACTCATGTCGGAGAAAGTCGTCGGCAGTAAGTTTGCCGTTTACAACTTGTCGTCCACTTCGCGAATTCCATCCAGCGTCATTCCCGTCAAAACCCTCGACGAAGTCAAAGCGATAATTCAGAGCTGACTGACCTCAAACACAAACGAAATCTTGCCCTGACTCGCATTCCAGACATAGCGCAAATGCTTGCCCTGCCTCGGAATCGAAACCGCCGGAGGCCGGAACGCCGCAACACATTCCTGCCCAGGCAAACGCACGCTGTTGTAGAGCAGGCCCCAGGATTGAGCATCGCGCAATTGCCGCGCAAATACCTGGGATGGCCCGTAGGCTTCGGGGTCGGGCTGATGCAAATGATCGAAGCCCCGGCGAACGTCATGCAGCGGTTTGATCACCTGATTGACGTAAGTGCGCATGGTCAATTCGAGGTCGGCTTCGTGGGTCGCGGCGAGAAAGCGCTCCTGATGAAAACAGGTTTCGGCGATGGCCGCTGCCTGGCTGCTGGCGGCGTAGTACACGCCAAAAGTACCGTCGCTGAAACGGCTGCGTTTACCGACATGAGTGAACGCGGCCATCACCGGACTGGAACCGGGGCCGGACAGACGATCTTCCGGGCGCACGCGAGCCAGTACGCCGGCCTGTTCGATCAGCCGATCATTGGTCAGCGCTTCGATGGCGTAGGCCACTTCGAGGTCTTCGGGGTCGAGGACGTCCTCGAACAGCGCAATCGGCGGGAAGCTGCTGTTGACGATGCGATAGGCCCGCGGCCACGGCACATCGACCAGCGCCGGGGTTTTCAACCGCGCACTCCGTCGAGGTAGCGGCGCACATCGGCAATGTCGACCACCCGGCCCGCCAGCATGTAGTCGATGGCAGTTTTGCCATTGAACGGTGCCGCCATGTTGGGGCTGCTGACCCAAGCGTAAGCGCGCTCGCGGCTGTTGCTGAAGATGATGCTCAGCGCCTTGTGAATGCCCATCAAGTAAGAAATGCGCTCGAGGGTGTCATGGGGCAGGCGTATGTTTGGCAGGTGCTTGTATTTATAGAACGTAGTGTTGCCGACTCCTCCGAGCAGGGTGCGCTGTTGCTCGGCGTTGCAGCCCCAATGTTCCATGAGGTTGAAAAAGAACTTCAGCGCAACGCGGCCAGCTTCGGGGGCGTCAAGTTGTTCGCGCGGGTTTAACGCTGTAGATGAAGTTGGCATCGGGCCGCCTCCAGAGAAATCATCGTGTCGTGAGAGTAGTACATATCGGTACTTTTGCTAAAAATCAATACACAAACGGACGCTAAAGCAGACTGAACAAACCGTCTTTCCTGCAAAAATATTCCGTCCTTTTTTGATCTCCATCACCCCCACCCAGCCAAAAAACCCGATCCTCCGTCAGCCTCCAGCCATCGGCGGGGAAATCAATTCACTACTAAATCCGCGACAACTATGCTCAGGTGCAGGAATATAGCCGGCATATGGCGCCGTTTCGGTCGTTTCGTAAACAACAATACCCAGCCCACTTCAGAGGGCATTACCCATGGATAGCAGAACCTTACGCAACCTCATGCGCATCGTGCAGACCGGCTCGTTGTCGGCTGCAGCCGAGCATTCGTGCCTGACCGTGCAGGCCTTGGCTGCACAGTTGAACAAGGTCGAAGAACAGTTCGGTTTCCGCTTGTTTCGTCGTTCCAACAAGGGCCTGACGCTGACACCGCAAGGCACGGAGCTCACGCCTTACATCGACAAAGTGTTGATCGCCACGCGACAGATGGAAGAAAAGGTCGAGGCGCTGAAGGTGCCGGGACAGCGGACATTGAAGGTGGCGCTGAACAACACGCTGTCGCCTGACTTCAACCGGCGCATGATCGGACGTCTGATCGAGGTGTTTGCCGATTACCAGATGGAATTCAGCTACGCCGAGTCGATGGAAAATCTCAGCAAGCTGAAGAACGAAGATTTCGACCTTGCCGTGCTCATTGGCCCACAACGCCCGGGACTGCCGAGCATCGTGCTGCCAGACGTGCAGGTACAGGTGGTCGGTGCCCATTGCGGACAGGAGAACGATCCGCTGACCTTGCTTGGCAACAAATTCCAGGTGCGTCCTGCGGAAGACTGTCCGTATTCCCACAGCTTTTTGCGTTTTCTCGACGCTGGGCTGGGCAACCACGAGAATGGCCAGCGCATGGTCTATTCCTGCAGCGAAACCCTGACGTTGTCGCTGATTACGCAGATGGACGCAGTCGGCATGGTCTCGCGTGAAGCGGCGCAGAAGAACGGTCTGACAATTTTTCCCGGTTTCGAGGACTTTCTCGAAGTGCGCCTGGCGGTGAACAATCCGGAGTTGTCGAGCCAGGCGCTGAGCGATGTCGTCGATTTGCCGTTACATGAACGAGCCGAGCGCAATGTACGCAGCCGTCCCCACCGCCACACTGAGAAAGAGGTTTTTGCTGAAATACGCACATAGCAACGTCGGAATCGCGGCATAGAATTCCGGGCGATCGAGCTGAATCTGCCGGTCCTTGATCAACAGGGGCGTGAGGCTGATCGCAGCGACGATCGCCACCGGCAAATATTCCAACGCCCGCGCCACGAACGGCGGCCAGTGTTCGGTGTTGATCTGCAGCGGCAAGGCGCGCGGCAGAAAGGTCACGGCCATCATCAGCACCACCACCAGAATCAGGAACGTTTGGTCAGGCATACACCTACTCCGCAGCCCACGAACGTGGCGATAAATACGTTGAAGGGCGAACTGCCGATCAAGCTCAGGGCGCCCATGCAGACGACGGCAGCGGCCGCTGCGATCAGCTTGTTGCGCGTATTGCACAGCGAGACCAGCACGTAGAGCATCATCGCCGTCAGCGCATAGTCGAGCTGATATTTGATCAGATGCGCCGCGTATTGCGCGCAGACCGCGCCAAGCAAACCGCCGAGCACCCAGGAGGTGTGGCAGAACAGGTTGAAACCGATCAGGTAACGCACATTGACCGGGGCGCCTGTGCCGAGTTTGACGCTGTGCAAAGCGAAGGATTCATCCGTCAGGCCACCAGCGTATGCCCAACGCTCCATGCGGCTCAAACCAAGGGCTCGCAAGGCCTTGGCCATGTACACCGACATCAGCATGTGCCGCGCATTGATCAGGAAAGTGGTCAGCACAATGGTGGTCAGCGATGCGCCGCTGGAGATCAGCGCCAGCGCAGCGAATTGCGAAGCGCCAGCATAAACAAACAAGCACATCGCCACTGGCAGCCACATCGGCAGCCCGGCGTTGACCGCCATCAGCCCGAAGACAAACGACACGGTGAAGTACCCGGCGACCACCGGGCTGGCTTCGGCAAACGTGCGCGACGGCTGGTGAGTCGCCATCAGCGGCGCGCTGCCGGACCTTTCATTCATAGATCCCTCTCAAATGTTCGTTCGCCGTGAGGTTCGCAAAAACCCTGGGCGGTCCAGAATCGCTTGCCCGCGAGGTTAGCATCGTCGACGAACAGAAACATCCGCAGCACCCCGACCCGCTTCATGTCGGATGACGCGGCTTCGACCAGGCGCTGGCCCACACCCTGGCTGCGATAGCGCGGGCTGACAGCCAGATGATTGATCGTGCCGCGACTGCCGAGCATGCCGCCCAGCACCGCGCCGACGATTTCGCCGTCGACATCGAACGCCAGATACGCCGTGGTGGTTTTCTGGATCAATACACCGCGCAGGCATTTGGCGTCCTGCCATTGGCAGAACGACACTTCGTCGAACTGGCGGAAGAAGCGTTCCATGCGCGGGGCATCCTTGGCGGTAGCGCGGCGCAATACCACGGGCGTTGAGCACTCGACGCCGTCGATTGGGGTGATCTGATTAGCGAACAATGTCGAAAGCGGTCCCGGGCCGCGAGAAGGAAATCGCCAGAATCTGCCGGTACGCCATGGCATGAGTGTGGGTGTTGCGCGCCGGAGTCACGTAATGGCGCATGTCGCGATCGAGGAAGTAAGTGGTATCGAGAATTTCCTCGTAAGTGGTCGCTGCCAGTTGCTGCTGATGGACGTCGTAAGCGACTCTCCGCACCCTCGACATTATTGCGCCCCCAGAAGTGCACACCGCTGAACGGATAGCCATCGCAGTGAATGCCTTCCGGGGTGATTTCCAGCTGTTTGCCAGGTTTGATCTCGATGCGGATCTGATGAATCTGGCACTGCCAGATTTCATCGTGCAACTCTTCCGGCAGCACGCTTTTGTACACTTCGAAATCAGTGTCGATCAGGCTGCGCATCACCGGCGAAGTAATCACTTCCTCGGAAAAGTCCTGGAAGTGGCGCACCACGCCGCCGACATAGGCATTGTTCTCTTTCGATTGCACATAGGGGCGATGCTCAAGCTGGGTGAGTCCGCGGGTTTTCGGGTTGTATTCAAAGTCACTGTAACGACGGTAGCGCATGCCGGCTTCGGCCTGACCGTAGTAACTGTCAGGCTCCATGTTTTCCCAACTTTTGGTCAGTCTGACGAAGTCGGCAAAATGACCGTAGAGATTGAAGTCACCACCCTGGACGTTGACAAATTTGTCGCGCCGTAGCGATTCGCCCACTTCTCTGTTCAAAACGATCATTACCAATTCTCCGCTGCGTTGAACGCCCTAATCTATTAGGTGGAGAAATGGCGTCCATGAGAAAGAATTTCAGGCATTTGAAACACTGCTTGAAACGAAATCTGCAGCGCTTTAAAAACAACTTTCACATGACAAAAACACTGGTTTTTCCGGTTTCCGTCGAAAAAACGTCGAAAAAAAACCCCGAGCGAATCGGGGTTTTCTCACTTCTCTTACAGCGGATCGATCATCAGAAGATGTTGATCGGGTAGTCCACGAATACACGCACCTCGTTACCGCTGACGTTGTATTCACTGGATTTCTGCGACACGCGCAGGATCGAGCTGCGCAGCTTCACGCTCAGGTCTTTGGCCGGGCCACTTTGCACGACGTACTTGAACTGGTTGAAGATTTCGCGCTCGGTGCCGCCTTCGCTGGTGGAGGTGGTGATGTTGTCGCCACGTACGTAAGCAAAGTTGTAGCTCAGACCCGGAACGCCAAACGAACCGAAGTCCAGGCCGTAGCCCAGTTGCCAGCTGCGTTCGTCTTCGGCGTTGAAGTCGGACCAGTAGGAGTTGGCCAGGTAGATGGAGTTACCACCGTCGCCGACACGACCCTGATCTTTCTGGTAACCGCCATAGGCGTAACCGAGGTTGCTGTCGCCAGTGGAACGCTGATGCGCCACGGTGAACGAGTGCGGGCCGGTGGCGAACGTGGCTGCCAGGCTCCAGATCTTGTTGTCGCGACCGGTGACGATGCTTTCGCCCGGCACGGTGTTTTCTCGCACGTACGAGCTGTCGAGTTTGGTGCGATAGCCGTTGAAGTCCAGGGTCAGCGACTGATCCTTGTTGAACGGGATGACGTAGTTGGCATTCACGTATTGTTTCTTCAGGACGTCTTCGACGTCGGACGCATACAGAGCGCCTTTGAAGTTTTCGGTGAACTGATAGCTGCCGCCCAACACGTTGATCGACTTCAGACCGCCGCTGTCACGGCCTTCATCGCTCTTGCGCGACTCGGCGGTGAAACGACCGGCGTTCAATTCCAGACCTTCGATCTCACGGGAAGTGACCAGAGTCCCGGTGTAACTTTCCGGCAGCAGACGCACGTTGTCGTAGCTCAGCACCGGCAGGGCCGGCATCTGGTCGCCGTAGGTCAGCACGGTGTTGGAGAAACGGAATTTGACCGCGGCGCCGCCCTTGGCGATGTCGTGGTTCGCGCGACCGTCATTTTCCTGCCTGAAGAAATCGATACCGCCAGCGCCGCTGCGGCCCTTGCCGCCGTCCAGACGCAAGGCGTACAGACCGAAAGCGTCCACACCGACACCGACAGTGCCTTGGGTGAAGCCCGACGAGAACGTACCGATGGCCGCTTGGCCCCATTCGGCCTTGTCCTTGTTTCCGTCTTTGTAATCACGATTGATGTAGGCGTTGCGCAGCAGCACTTTCAGGCTGCTGTCTTCAACGAAGCCCTTGGATTCGGCCTGGTCGTTTGCCATGGCCTGTGTAGCACTCAACATCCCCAGTGCGATCAGACTGATTCGCTTGTTCAACATTTTGTTTTCCTTATCACGGGTTGAAACGCGCTGTGTCGAACGGCTGAAACGGCGCTTTTGCACTCTTGTATTCACCCCGAAACAAAAAGACCCGCCACCGATGATTCATGGCGGGCCTGCTCCTTGTTTTGATTCATGGCGGTTAGCCACAGGCGTTGGGCCGAATCGTAGCCGCGCCCTGAACAGTGTGTCAATTTCAAGAATCGTCTAGAAACAAGCAGAAATCGTCTAAGAAATGGAAATTTTGCGCTGGCGGCTTGCTGTTAAATGCGTGGAGCCAGTGAATCCGCTGCGTGACAGACGTTGCGTACCTACGCCTGACTGGAAAAGGGGATGTATTACAATTTTCTTCCGAACCCGGCCGACCTGTGAATCTGACAAAGTTGGATCAAAGCAGACATAAGTTGAAACAATCAACCAAGTGAAGTAATAAGGAATAATTAACGGAAGCAAATGCAAAGCATTACCATCCGCGCGATCGAATTCTCCCACCCTCTCGGATGCGCTGTTAAATGCCTGCCCCGTTCTGTCTCACGCCCTTGACCCTTGGGCTTTGTGCTTTGCTGTCCAGCGGTTTTGCCTTCGCTGCAACCGAATTACCCGCTACTGCGATCAACGCCGAAGCGCAGGCGGATGACCCGCGAGTAAGGCTCAGTAACACCGCGACGCGCACCGCCACGCCGGTGCGTTATGTGCCGCAGGCGATCGATTCGATCAAGACTTCGAACGTCGCCAACTACGGCACCAATGATATTGGCGACGCATTGAGCGGCATGCCCAACGTCAGCAGCAGCGCCGACACCCGCTTCGACAGCCTGCGCATCCGTGGCTTCGATGCCAGCAACGACTTTTATCTGGACGGCATCCGCGACGACAGCCAATACAAGCGCGACCTGCACAATGTCGAGCGCGTCGAAGTGCTCAAAGGCCCGGCCGCAGTGCTGTACGGCCGCGGCAGCCAAGGCGGGATCGTCAACCGCGTGAGCAAAATGCCCGAGTTCGGCCGCCGCTCGACGATCGAGGCCCAGGGCGGCAGCGAAGATTTGCGCAGTCTTTACGCCGACCTCAGCACCGACCCGAGCGAAAACATCAGCCTGCGCCTGAACATGGGCAACATGGACGAAAACAGCTTCCGCGATGGCGTCAGCGGCAATCGCCAATTGTTCGCACCCTCGATGAGCTGGCAATTGACCCCCGATCTGAACTGGCTGGTGCAGTACGAATACAGCCGCTACAACCGCACGCCGGATCGCGGCATACCCGGCGTCAACGGCCGGCCGGCGGACGTAGGTCGTGATACCACGTATGGCAACGATCACGACTTCATCGACGACAAGGCGCAATCGCTGCGTTCGAAACTCACTTTTGAGCTCAACGACAGCTGGCAACTGCGCCAGACACTGGGCGTATTCAAGCTCGACAGCGATTTCGACAACACCTACCTCACCGGCTACACGCCAGCGACCAACAAGGTCACGCGTCAGCACTGGCAGCAGGACCTGACCACCCGCAACGTCTACAACAACCTCGAACTGGAAGGTGGCTTCGATACTTTCGGCCTCGAGCATCGCCTGTTGACCGGCGTCGAGATCGGCAGTCAACGCCGCGATCCGACGTTGTATAACGCCGCCACCGGCCGAACGCCCGGTGCGCAACCCGTTCCGTCGCTCGATCTGTACAGCCCCAACCGCGATCTTCGCCACACCGGCAGCATGCAGGTGGCCAGCAGCAGCCATACCGAAGTGGAGAGCCGCGCGGTGTACGTGCAGGATCAACTGCGCTTGAACGACCAATGGCAACTGCTCGGTGGTTTGCGCTACGACACCTTCGCTATCGAATCGACCAACAAACTGCGCAATTTCTCTGAGGATCGCGACAGCCACAGCACCAGCCCACGCGTCGGTCTGGTCTGGACGCCGCTGCAGAATCACTCGTTCTACGCTTCGTGGTCGAAGACTTTCTCGCCGGTGGGCGGCGGCTTGATTGGCATCACACCGGGCGCGGCCGGTAATACCAACGACCTCAGCCCCGAACTGACCAAGCAGAAAGAAATCGGCGTGAAGAGCGATTGGCTCGATGACCGTTTGAGTACCACCCTGGCCGTTTACGATCTTGAGCTCTACAACCGCCGCACTGCCGATCCGAACGACCCGACCCTGACGGTAATGTCCGGTCTGCAACGCTCACGCGGTATCGAATTGACCGCCACCGGCAACCTCGTCGGCAACTGGTACGTGCGCGGTGGCGTCGGCGTGCAGGACGCAACCATCGAGAAGGACAACAACGGCCTGGAAGGCAAGCGCATCAACAACGTCGCCAAGCGCAACGCCAGTCTGTTCCTGACCTGGAAACCGGAAATGGGCTGGTACGGCGAGACCGGCCTGACCCTCGTTGGCCAGCGTTATGCCGACAATGCCAACACCGTGGTATTGCCAGGATATGGTCGCTGGGATGCGCTGGTCGGTTACCGGATGAAGGACTGGGATCTGCGTGCGGCGTTGAACAACATTGCTGATCGCGAGTATTACGCCTCAGCGACCAGCCAGTATCAGATCCAACCGGGTGCGCCACGCAGTGTCGTGATGACCGGCACCTACAGTTTCTGATTGCACATAACATCTGGTGGGAGGGGGCTTGCTCCACAGATTCAATGTTCGCGATGGTATTTGTGTCGTGCATAAAAAAGCGCCGCCCTCCCGGCAGCGCTTTTTCCAATCCCTGTTGTTCTTCCTATCCTTCCATCACAGCCCACAACGCATCCAGTTCGGCCTCGCTGAACAGGTCAGCGGGATAGCGCTCGATCATCATCCGGCGCGGATCAGGTTCTCTGATCTGACGCGTTCCATTGGATTTCAACCAGTGCGCCACACGCTGGAGCGTTTCGCCGTTGACGGCCATGGGATGCAAAGTCCGCTCGCTGATTACGTTCACTTCGGCGTTCATTTCAGCGCTCTCTCCCGTTCGTGAGCGGCTACGTTATCCAAGATTCATGACAGAACTGTTGAAGTTCCTCTCCCTCCCTAGTGCAACAGAAGCAATACAAGAGGTATGCCAAGGTTTTTACCGGGACGACCAGTGGAGGCAAAAAAAGCCCGCAGTCCTTTCGGGCTGCGGGCTTGGTGTTCCTGACCGGTACGTTAACAAACGTCAGGCTTTTTTATCTGCCAGCTCAGGCTGTTACGTCTGACCTCACTCTTTGTGCGGCGCCGGTTGTTGTTGGGTAAGGCAGTGAATATTGCCGCCGCCCAGTAACAGTTCGCGCCCCGGCACCATTACCACTTCGTGCTGCGGGAACAGCTTCTGCAGAATTTCCCTGGCCGGCGCGTCCATTGGGTCATCGAAGCTCGGCGCGATGATGCCGCCGTTGACGATCAGAAAGTTCACGTAGGAACCCGCCAGACGCACGGAAGGATTGCGCTCCTGCGAACCGTCCACCGCGTCAACCCCGGCGCATTCTTCTTCGGTCGCATACAGCGGCCCCGGTATCGGCATCTTGTGCACCGTGAACGGGCGACCCTTGGCGTCGGTGCTGCTTTGCAGCACGTTCATTGCAGCCTGGCAGCGCGGGTAGTTCGGATCCTGCGGATCGTCGGTCCACGCCAGCAAAACTTCGCCCGGGCGCACGTAGCAGCAGAAGTTATCCACATGGCCGTCGGTTTCATCGTTGAACAAGCCATCCGGCAACCAGATGATCTTCTCCACGGCCAGGTTGTCGCTGAGCACCGCTTCGATTTCTTCGCGGCTCAGGTGCGGGTTGCGATTGCGGTTGAGCAGGCATTCTTCGGTGGTGATCAGCGTGCCTTCGCCATCGACATGAATCGAACCGCCTTCGAGCACGAAACCTTCAGTGCGGTAGCGCGGGCTGCGCTCGATTTCGAGGATCTTGCCGCCGACTTGCGAATCACGGTTCCACGGCGCATACAGGCCGCCATCGAAACCACCCCAGGCGTTGAAATCCCAGTTCACGCCGCGCACTTCGCCACGGTTGTTGATGACGAAGGTCGGACCGCTGTCACGCACCCAAGCGTCGTCGCTGGACATTTCCACCACGCGGATATTCGGCACATCGAGGCGCGCGCGGGCGTTTTCGTATTGGCCAGCGGAGACCGCAACGGTCACCGGCTCGAAGCGGGCGATAGCTTTGGCCACCGCGGCGTGTGCGGCCTGCGCCGGTTTGCCGCCCAGGCGCCAGTTGTCCGGGCGCTCGGGCCAGATCATCCAGGTCTGGGTCTGTGGCGCCCACTCGGCCGGCATGAAGAAGCCGTCGGCGCGTGGGGTACTTTTCAATGTGGTCATCAGGACTCCAGGGAACCGTCGAGGGTTTTCAACGCGCCGTACAGATTTGGCCGGCGGTCGCGGAATGAACCCCACGCGCTGCGAATATGTTCCAGCTCGTCGAGGTTGAACGTGTGCACAAGAATACCTTCTTCGGTTTTATTCAGCTCCTGCACTTTTTCGCCGAACTGGTTGGCGATGAACGACGAGCCGTAGAAGGTGATGTCGTAGCCGTCCTGCTCTTCGTTGCCGATGCGGTTGCTGGCAATCAGCGGCATCAGGTTGGCACCGGCATGGCCCTGCTGCACACGCTGCCAATGATCGCGCGATGAGATGGTCTTGTCGTGTGGCTCGCTGCCGATGGCAGTCGGATAGAAGAGGATTTCCGCACCCTGCAGCGCCATGCTGCGTGCAGCTTCCGGGAACCACTGATCCCAGCATATGCCCACGCCGATTTTTGCGTAACGGGTGTTCCATACCTTGAAACCGGTGTCGCCCGGGTTGAAGTAATACTTCTCGTGATAACCCGGGCCGTCGGGGATGTGGCTCTTGCGATAAATCCCCAGATTACTCCCGTCGGCGTCGATGATCGCGATGCTGTTGAAGCGTGCCCGGCCGGCCAATTCGTAGAAGCTGATCGGCAGCACTACTTGCAACTCTCTGGCGATTGTCTGGAAATGCTTGATGGCGACGTTCTCTTCAACCGTCGTCGCCAGTTGCAAGTAATCCGGATTCGGTTTCTGGCAAAAGTACGGCGCCTCGAACAGCTCCTGAATCAGGATGATCTGCGCGCCTTTGGCGGCAGCTTCGCGGACCAGCCTTTCAGCGGTTTCGAGGTTGGCTTCAAGATCCCACGAACAGGCCATCTGCGTGGCGGCGACGGTAACGATACGGCTCATGAATCATCTCCGGGCTAGTGCTTTGACGGTCAAAGAATTCGACCGAAAAGAAAACGCGCGCACCGGACAAGCGATCGCCACCCCGGAGCAATGGCGACTTTATAACCGATAAATATCGGCTTTAAAAGCGACTGAAACGCCTTCTATCTAAATAAACCCAGAAAATACCGATACAAATCGAATTTATCGTCCAAAACAAACGTGGGAGCGGGCTTGCTCGCGAAAGCGGTATTTCAGTCACTAGAGAGGGTGACTGAAATACCGCTTTCGCGAGCAAGCCCGCTCCCACAGGAGGATGTGCGGTGCTTACAGGCCTTCAGCAAGCACCCGATCCAGCATATCGACAAAGAAATCCACACTCTGGCGCGACGTCACCATTGGCGGCTTGATCTTGAGGATGTTCAAGTCATCGCCGGTCGGCTGCATGAAAATCCCCAACTCGCGCAGACGATCACACAGCAACGCGGTCTCGGCGGTTGCCGGCTCCAGCGTCTGCCGATCGCGGATCAGCTCCAGGCCCAGATAAAACCCGGAGCCGTGCACCGCACCCACCAGCGGATGTTTATCGATCAATGCTTGGAGCCGCGCCTTGAAGTGGCCGCCGACCACCTGGGCGTTCTCCCAGAGTTTTTCTTCCTCCATCACATCCAGCACCGCCATGCCGATCTGGCAACTGACTGGACTGCCGCCCGCCGATGAGAAGAAATAACCCTCGGCCTCCAGCGCCTCGGCTATTTCCCGGCGAGTGATCACCGCGCCAAGTGGCTGGCCGTTACCCATGCCTTTGGCCATGGTGATGATGTCCGGCACTACGCCCTGCTCTTCGAAGCCCCAGAAAAAATGGCCCATGCGCCCGTAACCGACCTGCACTTCGTCAGCGATGCACACCCCGCCTTGCGCGCGGACTCGTTCATACACCTGCTGCAAATAGCCCGGCGGTAGAGAAATACCCCCCGCATTGCCGTAGACCGGCTCGCAGATGAAACCGGCCAGTTGGCGCTTCTGCTCAGCCAGTTTCTGCAGATGATGTTCGACGCTGCGCACGTAATCCGGCGCCGAATCCGGGCCACGGAATTCGCCGCGATAAGTGTTCGGTGCGGTCACTGGATGCACCCATTCCGGGCGACTTTCCAGGGCTTTCGGGTTGTCGGCAATCGAGGTCGAAACCGCATCAGCGCCGACTGTCCAGCCGTGATACGCCTCAAGCACACTGATCATGTCGCGCCCGCCGCTGAAGGCCCAGGCCAGACGAATCGCCAGATCATTGGCCTCGCTGCCGCTGTTGACCAGGAACACGCGATCCATGCCCGGCGGTGCGAGCTTGAGCAAGCGCTCTGAAAACTCGGCGACTGCTGCGTAGTTGAAGCGCGAGTTGGTATTGAGCAACGACCACTGCCGCGCCGCGACCGCCGCCATCCGCGGATGACCGTGGCCGAGCACCGCGACGTTGTTGAGCATGTCCAGATACGAACGGCCCTGCATGTCGATAAGGTGATTGCGCCAGCCGCGCTCAATACGTGGCGGGTCGACGTAATAGTGTTTTTGCGTGCGGGCGAAACTGGCGTCGCGGCGTTCGAGCAGGGTTTTCGCGTCCAGCTCAGGCTCGGCATCGCAGGCCAGCCCGAGCAAGGTCGCCGGTGATGGGCACAAAGTCCGCCAGGCTGATGCGCGGGTCGGCGTGCAGAACAGCGGCGCGTCGAGCTCCGCTTCCCGGCACAACTGCACGAGCAGCGGCGCCGTGACCGCACCGAGTTTCTGGCCTTTCTTCAGTGCTGCGCCATGGCCAGGAATCGGCGTCACGCCCCACAGGCGGACGCTGAACTGCGGGCCATCGAGTTGCAGCGCACCGTCCGACGTTTGATTCAGAACGCCGGCGAACGGTGCTTGCACTTCGGCCCCGATGGGCACACGCAATTCGACATGTAACGGGAACGTGTCCGGCTCAGTCGCGCTGTCCGGCCGGGTGCGTGACAAGCGGTACTGGCCATAACGCGTCGCCGCCAGCCCATGCACCGCTGCCGCTTCTGTCAGCAAGCGTTGATCGATGCCCTCCTGCTCCCAGTTGCCAGCCTCGAAGTGCGGGCTCAACACGCCCAGATCGATCAGCGCAAATTCGCGCCCGACCAGGCCGGGCAGCAGCGGCGCAAATTGAATGTTTTCGCCACTCGGCAGGGGCTGGTCGAGGGCCGCCAGAATGGCCGCTTCCATCAGCGCCAGGGGCACCGAGGTCGCGACGCGGAAAATTTCCCACTCATGGCTGAGGTTGTCGCGGCTGTAGGTATTGGTGGGATCGATGCTCACCTGCTGCTCGCCACTGAGCACCAGCACCGCCGCCCGCGCCACGATCAATGGCCACAGCGCTTGCAGCTCAGCGTACTGCAACGGATTGACCGCGTGATAAGCCTGGACCGCCGGCAGGATGACAAACGGATCGCCATCGGCGTGGTGCAGCAAAGCCGCACAGGTCACCGACAGATCAGTGATGCGCCAGGTGCGCACCAGATCACCGAAATCGATCACACCCTGCAGCTGCCAATGCCGCTGAGCATCGCGGGCCCAAACGACGTTGTCATCGGTGATATCCATGTGGATCGTCTGCACCGGCAGCTTGTCCAGCAACGGCCGCAAGCGGTGCCGGGCCTGTTCGGCAGCAGCGCTGATCGCCGCACGCTGCGGCTCGTCGCTGATCACTGGCAACAGATGACTGATCAAAGCATCGGCGTGACGCGCATCCCATTGCAAGGTGCGCTCAAGGCCCGGGTGATCGAAACCTGCCAGGGCCAGATCCATCTCGCCACAGAGCCGGCCAAACCCGGCGACCACGTCCTGGCCAAGATGATCGAAATCGGTCAACGGCTGCCCGTCGATGTACTCCAGCAACCGCACATGAACCGCTTCGCCATTGGCTTGCAGCGACAACAGGTCTTCACCGTTATTGGCAGCAATCACGCGAGGCACCTTGATCGGCGAGTGCTCGGCCAGATACTTGAGCCCGGCGTGCTGGGCTTGCAGCTCCACAAGCGCGTAATCGCCACGACAGACTTTCAACACGAAGCGCCCATTTGCGCTGTCGACGCGGTAATTCAGATCCTGCTGGCTGCCGAGCGCCTGCAACGTGCCGCCAATTCCGTAATATTCGGCCAGCCATTGCAGCGCCTGCGCCTCTGAAACCTGCGGACCGGGCAAACTGGCGCGATGTATCAACGTGGCGAGCGGCATGAAACGACCCCTGAAATTTTATTAGGCGCTTATATCGCCATTGCCTTAGCGGTTGCGCAACCCCTCAGGACGTTGACGGTTAAACGAAAATGGAAATGTGATCGCAAAAGCCTTCCAGGCAAACTTTCCTACAAGACTTTCAGATTGTGTTTCAGCGCAGCTCTGGGCAACCTGCGCCCCGAATTTCACAGCACGGATGCAAGCTCACGTCATGTCCCATCGTCGCCTCGCCCTCACGAACAAAAAAGTCCGTAACATCCCTCGCCGCATGCGAGCTCTGGCCGCGTGGTCCGCTGATTTCGAGGGATGCTTTCCGGCCGGCCTGACTCTCGAGGATAAATACTGGAACTGGAAAATTCCGATCCACATGGCGATGGTCGAAGGAAAACAGGCGACAACCGATCTGAAAAGACAATGTGCTCAGCACTTGATCGACGCGGCGCAGCATCTTCGCCTGGCTCGGCCGGAGCATGCACTTGACTGCAGGGTGGTCGCAGCCGTTTGTGTTCCCGGCATGTTTTCCAGCGAAATCTGTATCTATACGGATCTGCAATACCACCGCAGTCATATCCCTGCCCGCGACAGCGAATACATCGAAACCGGTAAGAGCCTGGCGCAAGACTGGGGGCTCGTTTTGCCACAGGGGATGGGCGAACGAGGCTTGCGCTACGAAGTAGAAGGCTGGGATGGCCAGACTTGCGAAGAGGAACACTGGTTTTTTGGTGAGGTCGATTGAGGCTGCGGCGCAGTCCGCACTCGCGCCCTGCAGCACTTTGCGCAAGAATGTCGGCCATTCACACTCATCAATGGAAATCCTCATGAATGTCATCACCACCGAGCTGCCCGGTGTTCTGATCATCGAACCCAAGGTGTTCGGCGACGAGCGCGGTTTTTTCTACGAGAGTTTCAATGCCAAGGCGTTTCAGGACGCCACCGGTCTCGATACGCAATTTGTCCAGGACAACCATTCGCGCTCGCAAAAAGGCGTGCTGCGTGGCCTGCATTACCAGTTGCAGAACACCCAGGGCAAACTGGTTCGCGTGACCGTGGGTGAAGTGCTTGATGTGGCGGTGGACATCCGTCGCAGCTCGCCGCATTTCGGCAAATCGGTGGCGGTGCGCCTGTCGGCGGAAAACCATCGTCAGCTGTGGGTGCCGGAAGGTTTCGCTCACGGTTTCGTGGTGCTGAGTGATTTTGCTGAATTCCTCTACAAGACCACCAACTATTACGACCCGACCTCCGAACGCAGCATTCGTTGGGACGACCCGGCGCTGGGCATCGACTGGCAACTGGACGAAGCGCCGAAGCTGTCGGCCAAGGACCAGGCAGCCGCGCTGCTCAAGGACGCTGACGTCTTCGCCTGAGGCCAGGTCTGTACGAAAACTCGCCGAGCGGTGATCAGGCAAGGCAAAAACAGGCGAGGAAGCGGAGTCCAGGTACCTAAATGAGCATTCCGAGCCTGTTTTTAACGCAGCATGATCGATGCGCAGGCAGTTTTCGTACAGAGCAAAGGCATAATGCGCCTGTCCCTACAGGCGCTACCGGCTCATGAAAGCATCTCTCCCTCGCAGACCCCGCTGGCGCAGCCTCGCGCTGTTGGCCCTGTGCCTGGCGCCGCTGCTGTGGCCGCTGGAACACCTCGCCGAGCGCTATTACCGCAGCGAACTCGCCGGGCAGAATCGCCAGACCCTCGATCTTTACGTCGCCAACCTGCTCGGCACCCTGCATCGCTATGAAGTGTTGCCGCAGATTCTCGGCGACTTGCCGGCCCTGCGCGCAGTCCTCGGCGCGCCGGATGACGGCGTCACCCAAGGCAACGCCAACCGCCTGCTGAAAAACATCGCCGCGCAGACTGGCGCAGAAGTCATGTACCTGATGGACACCTCTGGCCAGACGCTGGCGGCGTCGAACTGGGACAAACGTGACAGTTTCGTCGGCCGCAATTTCGCCTTTCGCCCGTATTTCAGCGAAGCCATGGCCGGGCGCCTCGGGCGCTTCTTCGGCCTCGGCACGACGTCCGCCAAACGCGGCTACTTCTTCGCCGCCGCGGTGCGCAACGGCGAGAAGATCATCGGCGTGCTGGTGATCAAGGTCGACCTCGACCACACCGAAAGCCTGTGGGGCAAAACCCCGGAACAACTGCTGGTGACCGACCATAACGGCGTGGTCATCCTCACCTCGCGCCCCGAATGGCGTTTCCGCTCGACCCGCGAGTTGAGCGATACAGAGCGCTCGGCGATCACTGCGATCCAGCCGTACCCGACGCGCGAGCCGCGGCCGCTGAACCTCAGCCCCGACGCCTGGCTGATCCAGACCCACGATATCGCCGAAACCGGCTGGAGCGTCAGCATCCTCGCGCCGCGCACGCTGATCGACCGCCCGGTGCGCACCGTCGTCGCGATTGGCGGGGCGACGCTGCTGGTGGTGATGCTGCTGCTGGGTCTGATGATGCAGCGCCGTCGCCATTATCTGGAGCGCATCGCCTTCGAGGCCAAGGCGCGACGTGAGCTCGAAGGCCGGGTTGCCGAGCGCACCAGCGATCTTGAAGGCCTCAACCGACGCCTGAAGCAGGAAGTGCTGGAACGCGAAACCGCGCAACAGGAATTGGTTCGCGCGCAGGATGATCTGGTTCAGGCCGGCAAACTGTCGGCACTGGGGACGATGTCGGCAAGCATCAGCCACGAACTCAATCAGCCGCTGGCGGCGATCCGCAGCTACGCGGAAAACGCCGAAGTGCTGCTCGATCATCAGCGCACCGACGACGCGCGCGGCAACCTCAAGTTGATCAGCGAACTGACCGGGCGCATGGCCTCGATCATCGCCCACCTGCGCGCCTTCGCCCGTCGAGACCGCCACGCCCCGGAGAGCGTCGCCCTGCAACCGGCGCTGGACGATGCGCTGGCCTTGCTGGCCAAACGTCGGCGCAGCATGGAAGTCGAACTGATCCGCGACCTGCCCGCCGCGACGCTGTGGGTCGAGGCCGGCGAAACCCGCTTGCGCCAGGTTCTCGGTAACCTGCTCGCCAACGCTCTCGATGCCCTGACTGAAAAAGGCCCGCCGCGCAAATTGTGGCTGAGTGCCGAAGCCACCGCCGACGGCGTCAATCTGTACATTCGCGACAACGGCCCCGGGTTCTGCATGGAAGCCCTTGGCCGCGCCAGCGAGCCCTTTTACACCACCAAGACTCGCACGCAAGGCCTGGGTCTGGGGCTGGCCATTTGCGAAACGCTGATGCGCGCTTTCGGCGGTGAGTTGTCGTTCGCCAACCATAAGCAAGGCGGCGCCCTGATCACCCTGCGCCTGCGCGCCGGCGCGCCCGGGGTCAGCCTGCAACCGTCCGAGGATCGAAGTGCATGACCATCGACAATCGCATCCAGGTAGTGTTGATCGACGACGATCCGCACTTGCGCCAGGCCCTCGGCCAGACCCTGGACCTGGCCGGCCTGAAAATCCTGCCGCTGTCCGAAGCCAAGGGCCTGGCTGCGCAACTTGAGCGTGACTGGCCGGGTGTGGTGGTCAGCGACATTCGCATGCCGGGTATGGACGGCCTCGAACTGCTCAGTGAACTGCACGCGCAGGATCCCGAGTTGCCGGTGCTGCTGATCACCGGCCATGGCGACGTGCCCTTGGCGGTGCAAGCGATGCGCGCCGGCGCTTACGATTTTCTGGAAAAACCGTTTGCCAGCGATGCCCTGCTCGACAGCGTCCGCCGTGCCCTCTCGCTAAGGCGACTGGTGCTGGACAACCGCAGCCTGCGTCTGGCCCTGAGCGATCGCAACGAACTGAGCGCGCGACTGGTCGGCCATTCGACGCCGATGCTGCGCCTGCGCGAGCAGATCGGTGCGCTGGCAGCGACCAAGGCTGACGTGCTGATCCTCGGCGAAACCGGTGCTGGCAAAGAAGTCGTAGCCCGTGCATTGCATGACTTGTCGAGCCGGCGCAACGGCCCGTTCGTGGCGATCAACGCTGGCGCGCTGGCGGAATCGGTGGTGGAAAGCGAGCTGTTCGGCCACGAACCCGGCGCCTTCACCGGAGCGCAGAAACGTCGCATCGGCAAATTCGAATTTGCCAACGGCGGCACGCTGTTTCTCGACGAAATCGAAAGCATGAGCATGGACGTGCAAGTGAAATTGCTGCGCATGTTGCAGGAGCGTGTCGTCGAACGCCTGGGCGGCAACCAACTGATCCCGCTGGACATTCGCGTCATTGCCGCGACCAAGGAAGACCTGCGTCAGGCCGCCGACCAGGGCCGCTTCCGCGCCGACCTGTATTACCGTCTCAACGTCGCGCCGTTGCGCATCCCGCCGCTGCGCGAACGAGGCGAAGACGCCTTGGTGCTGTTCCAGCATTACGCCGACGAAGCCAGTGCTCGCCACGGTTTGCCGCCCCACCCATTGCAACCGGCACAACGCGCTCTGCTGCTGCGTCACACCTGGCCGGGCAATGTGCGTGAGCTGCAAAATGCCGCCGAGCGGTTTGCGCTGGGACTGGAGCTGGCATTGGATAATAGTGCTGATGGCAGCGGCGGCACGCCTGTCGAACTAGTCAGCGGCGGCCTCAGCGAGCAGGTGGAAAATTTCGAGAAATCGCTGATCGCCGCCGAACTGGCGCGCTCGCACAGCTCGGTGCGCAGCCTCGCCGAAGCCCTGGGCATTCCGCGCAAAACCCTGCACGACAAATTGCGCAAACATGGCCTGAATTTCGGCGACAGCAGCCATGGGGAAGAGAGCGAATGAGCAGCGAAAGCGCATACCTGCAAACGGTGCTGCACCACGACATTCCGCTCACTGCCGAGATGGGTCTCGAGGTGCTCGAGTGGCGCGAGCAACAATTAAGCCTGCACCTGCCGCTCGCACCCAACATCAACCACAAGAGCACCATGTTTGGCGGCAGCCTGTACTGCGGCGCGGTGCTGGCCGGTTGGGGCTGGTTGCATTTGCGTTTGAAGGAAGAAGGAATTGGCGACGGACACATCGTCATTCAGGAAGGGCAGATCAGTTATCCGCTGCCGGTGACCGGAGACGCCGTGGCGATTTGCCCGGCGCCTGATGCGGCAATATGGAAGAAGTTTCTGGCGATGTACCGGCGTTATGGGCGAGCGCGGTTGACGCTGGATACCCGGATCCTGAATGTGGGAAGTGCAGACGATGCGGTGAGATTTACCGGGCAGTACGTTTTGCACCGCTGAAGCAAAAGATCTCAGGAGCGTGCCAACTCCAACAATTGCGCACGCCACGCAGCCTTCGCCGGCAATGCCAGAAAAAACCCGTTCAACAGCGATTCCCGCGCTGGGTAACAAAACGCTTCACCGTTCAGATCCAGCACCTCGCCTCCCGCCCCTTCCAGCACACCTTGAGCTGCCGCCGTGTCCCACTGCGAAGTCGGCGCCAGACGCGGATAGCAGTCGGCAGCACCTTCGGCGAGCAGACAAAATTTCAATGAACTGCCGATATTGGCCAGTTGCAGCTCACCGAGACTGGCGCTCAAACCGGCCAGCAAACGCTCTTGCTCGGGACTGGAATGTCGACGGCTGGCCACCACGGTAAACGCCTCGCCCGGCGCTGGCACATCGCGTACCTGAATCGGCACCGGCGTTGCGCCCTTGTCGCCACGCCATGCACCGAGCCCGGCGCCACCGACGTAAAAACGACCGCTGGTCGGCATCGTCACCACGCCAAACACCACTTGGCCGTTTTCGATCAGTGCGATGTTGACGGTGAATTCCTCGCTACCGCTGATGAACTCCTTGGTGCCGTCCAGCGGATCCACCAGCCACCAGCGCTGCCAACCGGCGCGCACGCTCTGCGGGATATTGGCGTCCTCTTCCGACAACACCGGAATGCTCGGATCAAGCGCCGCCAGCCCGGCAACGATAAGGTGATGCGCAGCCAGGTCGGCGGCCGTCACCGGCGAATCATCGGGCTTTGCCGTGACTTCAACGCCGACACGCCAGAACGGCAGAATCGCCTCGCCAGCCTGCAGAGCCAGCTCAATTACCGGTGCCATCAACGGATGGGGATAATTCATCGACGTCTCACTCATAGCTGAATATCCCGCGCTGGCTCAGCAGGTCACGGACCAAATACAGCGCCGCCAACGCGCGGCCTTCGGTAAATTGCGGGTTGAGCGCCAGCGTCGACAGTTCGCGCAGGTTGACCTTGTCGACCCGCATCGGCTCCGGCTCATCGCCTTCCAGCCGTTCTTCGTAGAGATCGGTGGCCAGCACCACCTGGATCTTCTGGCTCATGTAGCCGGGCGACAGCGACAGCTCGGTCAGATGTTCCAGTTGGCGCGCGCCATAACCGGCCTCTTCCTTGAGCTCCCGCTCGGCTGCCGCCAGCACGTCTTCGCCCGGCTCGATCAGGCCTTTGGGCAAAGACAGTTCGTATTCGTCAGTGCCGCCGCAATATTCCTCGATCAGCACCGCATGTTCAGCGTCGAGCATGGCGACAATCATCACCGCGCCGTAGCCAGCACCTTTGCCGACCAAACGCTCGTAGGTGCGCTCCACGCCATTGGAAAATCGCAGCTTGAGTTCTTCGACGCGAAACAGGCGACTGGTAGCGACGATCTCGCGGGCGAGTACGGTGGGTTTCTGGCGCATGCAAAGCTCCTTGGCGTGAACGCGCTACTATAACGCGGCTTTCCCGATTGTTTGCGTCGGATATCCTTTCACCGTTCGAGACGTTGCCATGCCATCTTTACCGTGGTCCGACATTGATACCGTTCTGCTCGATATGGACGGCACGCTGCTGGATCTGCACTTCGACAATCATTTCTGGCTCGAGCACCTGCCCCAGCGCTACGCCGAACTGCACGGTATCAGCCGGGCCATGGCCGAACTGGAGTTGCAGCCGTTGTTCGAACGCCACGCCGGCCAGTTGCAATGGTATTGCCTGGATTTCTGGAGCGCGGAGCTGAAGCTTTCGGTGCGCGAATTGAAACAGGAAACCGCGCACTTGATCGCTCTGCGCGCGGATGCCGATACTTTTCTCGACGCGATCAAGCGTGCCGGCAAACGGGTGATCATGATCACCAATGCGCACCGCGATTCGCTGTCGTTGAAACTGGAACGGATCGAACTGGCACCGTACTTCGAGCGGCTGATCAGCTCGCATGACTATGGTTATCCCAAGGAGAACCCGCAGTTCTGGGATGCCCTTCAGGCCGACATCGGTTTTGATCCGGCGCGCAGCCTTTTTATCGACGACACCTTGCCAATCCTGCGCAGTGCACGGGATTTTGGCGTGGCGCATCTGCTCGCGGTGAAAGAACCGGACAGCCGCAAAGGGCCGAAGGACACCGCAGAATTTGCCGCAGTCGAGGACTACCGCGATCTCATCGCCGGACTGTGATTCCTGCAGGAGCTGCCGATCGCGGCCCGAGCCTTCGGCAGCTCCTACATGACTGCGTTACTTTGGAATACGCAGCTTTTGCCCTGGATAAATCTTGTTCACATCCTTGAGCATCGGCTTGTTGGCGTCGAAGATCTTCTGGTACTGGTTGGCATTGCCATAGACGCGCAGTGAAATCGCACTGAGCGTGTCACCTGCCTTGACCTCGACAAACTCGGCAGCCACGACGACCGGTCCGGTCACAGTGATCTGATCATCGACACTGCCTACGCCCGCAATATTGCCCACGGCCAGCAGGATCTTTTCCTTTTCCTCCTGGCTCGCCACTTCACCGGTCACCGTCACCTTGTCGCCATCCACGGTCGCCTGCACGTTGGGATTGCCCAGCCCGACCTTGCTGATATGTTCCTTCAACTGCTCACTGGCGTTGGCATTGCCTGGGGTCAACAGATCGATCAGCTTCTCACCGGCCTCTTTTACAAAGCTCAAAAGACTCATAGCGCACACTCCTTGATTTGGGTTCCAGACGCCCAAGCCTAGACCACCCCAGCCAAACCCGGTTCCAGTCCGACCAATGACGCTGCCGCGCCGCAGGCGGTAGAATCGCCCTACCCCGCCAACCGCCCGGAGCGAAGATGGACATCAAGCAGCTGAAATTCCTCATCGCCCTCGACGAAACCCGCCATTTCGGCCAGGCCGCCGCGCGCTGCCACATCACTCAACCGACCTTGTCGATGCGCCTGCGCAGCCTCGAAGAAGAACTTGATCTGCCATTGGTCAATCGCGGCCAGCGCTTCGAAGGCTTCACCGCGCCGGGCGAGCGCGTGCTGGCGTGGGCGCGCACGGTGCTGGCGGCGTACGACGGCTTGCAAGCGGAAGCGGCGGCCTGTCGCGGCAACCTGATCGGTACGCTGCGCCTGGGTGTGGTGCCGCTGTCGAGTTTCGATCCGTTGCCGCTGATGCAACGTCTGCATGCGGCGCACCCGGACCTGCGCTTCGAGCTGTCGTCGCTGAGTTCCGAACAGGTGCTCGAACACTTGGCGAACAATCGCATCGACATCGGCGTGTCGTACCTTGAACGCCTGGACAACGAGCGCTTCGATTCGCTGGCCTTCAACGAGACGCGCATGGGCCTGCTTTACGACGAGCGCTCGTTCAACTTCGGCGAAGAACCCCTGAGCTGGGAAGCGCTGATCGAACTGCCGCTGTGCATGCTCACCAGCGGCATGCATTTTCGCCAGTCCATCGACCACAACTTCCACAGCCGCGGCCTGACCCCGCAGCCGCTGCTGCAGACCGACGCCGTGCATCAACTGCTGCAAGCGGTTCACGGCGGTTTTTGCTGCGCGATCATGCCGCTCGATGGCGGCGCGGAAACCCTCGCCGATCACCTGCGTCTGCAACCGATCGAGAACGCTCATACCCTCGCACCGCTGGGCCTGATCATGCGCCGTGGCGCCCCCCGCTCAGCGCTGGCAGAAGCCTGTTTCGCGCTGTATCAGAAATTGCCAAAAGACGCTTGATCGACGGCATCTATCGGTAGATCGGTAATAGCGATTAGACGCGACATCTTGCCGCGCCTAGTCTTGACCTAGATCAAACCGTCGGTGATGCCATGAACGCCAAGCGCCCAGCCTGCGCGGCGCCAGCAATTGAAACGCCCGCGCCTGCCGCCAGCCAGACCTACAGCTACAGCGATCTACCTTTTGAGGCATCGGCCAGCACCGCGCTGGCCGAGGAAGTTGCGTTGGCGATCGCCTACAACGGCATCAGCCAGGCAGTGATGCTGGTCACGCCGACGGACCTTGAGGATTTCATCGTCGGTTTCAGCCTCGGCAGCGGCATCATCGAAGACGCCAGCGATATCTACGATCTGCAACTGACAGGCGCAGGCTCTGCGCAATACGCGCAAGTGACCATCGCCAACCGTGCGTTCTGGAACCTCAAGCAACAGCGGCGCCAGTTGGCCGGCACCAGCGGCTGTGGACTGTGCGGCGTCGAAGCGGTCGAACAGGCCTTGCCCGATCTCAACGTATTGCCGGGCGCAGCGTTGCCACCGATCGAATGGCTCGACGGTTTGCGCCAGCGCATCGGCGCGTTCCAGCCGCTCGGCCAGCACTGCGGCGCGGTGCATGCGGCGGTGTTCATGAATGCCAGCGGTGAATTATTGCTCGGTCGCGAAGACATCGGCCGCCATAACGCGCTGGACAAGCTGATCGGCGGACTGATTCGCCAGAAGATATCCACAGAGGGCGGGCTGGCGATTGTCACCAGCCGTTGCAGCCTCGAACTGATCCAGAAAGTCTTGCGTGCCGGCATCCAGACCCTCGTCAGCCTGTCGGCACCCACCGGCCTGGCCGTGCAATGGGCCCGGCGCCACAACCTCAATCTCATCCACCTGCCGCAGAAAAGTGCGCCGCGGGTGTACAGCCCCGCGATGGAGAATCAAGCGTGAGCCAACATCATCAAGCCGACCAGAAACCTGTCCCGCGCTACAAGCCTTACAAAGGTGCCGCCGGCGGCTGGGGCGCCCTGATCAGTGTGGCTCAGGCGTGGCTGACCAGCGACAACGCCCTGAAGAACCTGCGCATGATGCTCAAGACCAACCAGAACGGTGGCTTCGACTGCCCGGGTTGCGCCTGGGGTGATTCGCCGGAGAGCGGCATGGTCAAGTTCTGCGAGAACGGCGCCAAAGCGGTGAACTGGGAAGCGACCAAGCGTCGCGTCGATGCGAAATTCTTCGCCAAACACAGCGTCACTGCGTTGCTGGAGCAGAGCGACTACTGGCTGGAATATCAGGGCCGGCTGACCGAGCCGATGGTCTACAACGCTGAAACCGATCGCTACAAGCCAATCAGCTGGGAAGATGCTTTCGCCCTGATCGGCAAGCACCTGCGCAATCTGCCTAGCCCGGATCAGGCCGAGTTCTACACTTCGGGCCGCGCCAGCAACGAAGCGGCGTATCTCTATCAATTGTTCGTACGGGCTTACGGCACCAACAATTTCCCTGACTGCTCGAACATGTGCCACGAGGCCAGCGGCGTGGCATTGGCGCAGAGCGTCGGTGTCGGCAAAGGCACGGTGACCTTCGACGACTTCGAACACGCCGATGCGATTTTCGTCTGGGGCCAGAACCCCGGCACCAACCACCCGCGCATGCTCGAACCGTTGCGTGAAGCGGTGAAACGCGGCGCCCAGGTGGTGTGCATCAACCCGCTGAAAGAGCGCGGCCTGGAGCGTTTCCAGCATCCACAGCACCCGATCGAAATGCTCACCAACGGCGACAAGCCGACCAACACCGCGTACTTCCGCCCGGCGCTCGGCGGTGACATGGCGGTGCTGCGCGGCATGGCCAAGTTCCTCCTGCAATGGGAACGCGATGCGCAAAAGGCTGGTGAGCCAGCGGTGTTCGACCATGATTTCCTCAATGCCCACAGCGCCAACGTGCTGGAATATCTCGCCACTGTCGACGACACCTCGTGGGAGCAGATCGTCGAGCAGTCCGGCCTGACGCTGATCGAGATCGAGCAAGCGGCGCGCATGTACGCCAAAGGCAAAAACGTGATCATGTGCTGGGCGATGGGCATCACCCAGCATCGCCACTCGGTGCCGACCATTCAGGAAATCGCCAACCTGATGCTCCTGCGCGGCAACATCGGCAAGCCGGGCGCTGGTCTGTGCCCGGTGCGCGGTCACAGCAACGTGCAGGGCGACCGCACCATGGGCATCAACGAGCGTCCGCCAGTGGCGTTCCTCGACTCCCTCGAGCGTCGCTTCCAGTTCAAGGTGCCGCGTCATAACGGTCACAACGTGGTCGAGGCGATCCATGCGATGGCCGAAGGTCGTGCCAAGGTCTTCATCGGGCTGGGCGGCAACTTTGCCCAGGCCACGCCGGACAGCTCGCGCACCTTCGAAGCGCTGCGCAACTGCGACCTGACCGTGCAGATCAGCACCAAGCTCAACCGCAGCCACCTCGCTCACGGCAAAGACGCGCTGATCCTGCCGTGCCTGGGCCGTACCGACATCGACATCCAGACCGAAGGCCCGCAAGCGGTGACGGTGGAAGACTCGTTCAGCATGGTCCACGCGTCCAACGGCCAGTTGCAGCCGCTGTCGAACCAGATGCGCTCGGAACCGTCGATCATCGCCGGCATCGCTGCCGCGACGCTGGGCAGCCAACCGGTGGACTGGAACTGGCTGGTAGCCGATTACGGGCGCATTCGCGAACTGATCGCCGACACCATTCCAAGTTTCAAAGACTTCAACGACAAGATCAAAAACCCGGGCGGCTTCTATCTGGGCAACTCGGCTGGCGCCCGCAAATGGAACACGCCGTCGGGCCGCGCCAATTTCCGCGCCAATCAGTTGCCGAAAGATCTGGTCCATGAGCGCACCCGTGCTACCGGGCAGGTGCCGGATCTGATCCTGCAATCAATGCGGTCCCACGATCAGTACAACACGACGATTTATGGCCTCGACGACCGTTATCGCGGCGTGAAGGGCCAGCGCGACGTGCTGTTTGCCAATGAGGCTGACATCATTCGTCTGGGCTTCCGTCCGGGGCAGAAGGCCGACATCGTGTCGATCTGGGACGACGGTCGCGAACGCCGGGTGAAAGGTTTTACCTTGTTGGCGTTCGACATTCCTGCCGGGCAGGCAGCGGCGTACTATCCGGAAGTCAATCCGCTGGTGCCACTGGAGAGCACGGGCGATGGCAGCCACACGCCGACATCCAAGTTCATTGCGATCCGGCTGGAAGCGGCGAGTGAGACCGGGTTGATCATGGCCAAATCAGCTTAAATAAAGATCAAAAGATCGCAGCCTTCGGCAGCTCCTACACCGTTTCCTGTAGGAGCTGCCGAAGGCTGCGATCTTTGAGATTGTACTTTTCGACCACCCACAAAAAAGGCCGTTTTTGCATAAAAACGGCCTGTCCGAAGTAGTTAAAGACCGGCGAAAATCGGTTAAGTTCCGTTGAAAAAACAGTAACTTGCAATCTTGTATACAAGTCGTGTTATTCGTCGGATTTTGATTGTCACGCCCATTGCAGAGCCTCAGGATCGGCGCCGTCATCCCTTTGAGGCTCATCCTCTATGAAGTTCTCCTCGATTCTCTTGTTGTCCCTTGGCCTGGTCAGTGGCTTCGCTTCTGCCGGAGGCACCACCGAAGCAGGTGTGGGCGGCGCATTGGGCGGGGTTCTTGGCTCGGTCGTCGGTCAGTCGTTAGGCGGCAATACAGGTTCCACCATCGGCGCAGCCTTGGGCGGCGCGGGTGGTAGCGCAGTCGGCGCAGACAAGCGCAGCCGTGGCGAAGCAGCCATCGGCGGTGCATTGGGTGCAGCCGGCGGTAACGTGGTTGGTCGCAGCCTCGGTGGCACCACCGGCAGCCTGATCGGCTCTGCCGCTGGTGGCGGTGCAGGTGGCGCGCTGGGTAACTACATGGGCAACAAGAGTGACGACGATGATCGTCGCTACGACCGGGGCCATGATGACCGTCGCTACTACCGCGACCGTGGTCATCCAGGTCGCGGCCATGCCTACGGCCATCGTAAGCATCACAAGTACTATCGCCACCACTAAGGCGAAGGCTTGAACGAAAATCGCGGCCCTTTGGGCTGCGATTTTTTTTCGCGTCTAGATGACCAGCCTCTCCAGCGCCCCGCGCAAACCGGCAGGAATCGGCACCGGCTGATTGCTCGCCCGATCCACGAATACATGCACGAACCGCCCCGCCGCACACGCCTCGTTTTCGCCGACCTTGAACACCGCGAGTTCGTATTGCACCGAACTGTTGCCAAGCTTGCCGACCCGCAGCCCGATCTCGATCAGATCGGGGAAAGCGATGGACGCGAAGTAATCGCAGGCCGAACTGACCACGAATCCCACCACTTCGCCGTCATGAATATCCAGGCCCCCGACCTGAATCAGATACGTGTTCACCGCCGTATCGAAGAAGCTGTAGTAGGTAACATTGTTGATATGACCGTAGGCGTCATTGTCGTGCCAGCGTGTAGTGATCGGCTGGAAGTGGGGGTAGTCGGAGCGTTGATTCATGCAGGACTCTCGCATTTTCTAGAATGGATTTGACCGTGAGGACGACCCTTTACCTGTAGGAATGGGCTTGCCCGCAAAGGCGCCTGCACAGCCTGTCAAATTAACGATCTGCAAACCCCTTCCCCTGCGCCGCCAGCTCGCCAATCAGCCGCGCCGGTTTCCATTGATCGCCCTGACGCGCCTCCAGCGCCAGCAAGCGCTGATGAATATCCGCCAGTCCCTGCTGATCCGCCCAAGCCATCGGCCCGCCCTTCTGCACTGGAAAACCATAGCCATTCAAGTACACCAGATCGATGTCATGGGCCGAGCCGGCAATGCCTTCCTGCAGAATCTTCGCACCTTCGTTGACCAGCGCCAGCAGACAGCGCTCGAGAATTTCGCCCGGGCCGATGTCGCGACGCTGAAATCCCAGCTCTTCGCTGACCCGTAGCACCAGAGCATCCACCTCGGGATCATGCTCGGCCTGGCGACTGCCTGGTTCGTAATGGTAGTAACCGTTGCCGGACTTCTGCCCGAACCGGCCCATCTCGCACAGTCGGTTATCGATCTGCAACTGCGGCGCATCCTGACCTTTGCCAGCGAGCTCCCGAGCACGCCACTCCAGATCGATGCCGACCACGTCGTACATGCGAAACGGCCCCATGGCGAAACCGAAGCCTTGCAGCGCAGCATCCACCTGCTGTGGATAAGCGCCTTCGAGGAGCATCTTGCGTGCTTCGAGTACATACGGATGCAGCATGCGGTTGCCGATAAAACCGTGACAGTTGCCCGACACCACGCTGACCTTGCCCATGCGCTTGCCGAGCGCCAGCGCTGCCTCCAGCGCTGCTGGCGAGGTCTGCGCACCGCGCACGATTTCCAGCAGCTTCATGATGTGCGCCGGGCTGAAGAAATGCAGGCCCAGGACCTGTGCCGGGCGCCGGGTTGCGGCGGCAATGGCGTCGATATCCAGCGCCGAGGTGTTGCTCGCCAGCAGTGCCTCGGGCTTGAGCAGGCCATCCAGTTCGCGAAAGATCTTCTGCTTCAGCTCAAGGTTTTCGTACACCGCTTCGATCACCAGGTCGACATTGCGAATCGCCGCGTAATCCGCCGCCGCTGATACGCGAGCCATTCGCGCATCCGCCTCGGCCTGATCGATGCGGCCCTGACGCACGCTGTGTGCATAAGTGTCGGCGACCGTTGTCAGAGCTTGCTCGAGCATCTGCGGGTTGTTATCGACCCACTGCACGCTCACGCCGGCATTGGCCAAGCACATGACAATGCCACGGCCCATGGTGCCCGCGCCGATCACGGCAGCCTGCTGGATATCAAAGGATGTCTGGCTCATGTTGTTCTCTTGTAAGTGGCCCTGAGACAGCTTCCAACCTTAATCAGGCAACAGCGGTTTTTGAAGTTTATTAGCGTGATGATCGATATTCAGCAGATGGATCCAGCTCGCCCAGAATTGCGCGCCTGATCGAGCAAATGGTAGTCCGCCCACTCGCGGACCTCAGCGTAGCGGTACTCTTCCAGTGCCGCATATCCTGGTATCGCGCGAGCCTTGAGCCTGGTGAACAACGGCACGCTGATACCGCACAGGAACCGCGTCAGCCGTTCGGCCGTGGGGAAGCTGCCTGTGTGTTGCTCATGCCTGTGGATAAATTCCCCACACAGCTGCGCGAAGTTTTTATCCACAAGCGGCGGCAATGCTGGCGGCTCAGGCAATCGTGCGGTCTGGCCGTGACACACCGAGCAATGGCCACAACGCTCAGGAACATTGAGATCGCCGAAATACTCCGCCAGGCGATAACCCAGGCAGCGCTCAGTGGCGAACACCTCGAGCATGGCGTGAATCCGCGCCACCTCCGTCAGTTCGTGCCGAGTGAAATACCCGTGCAGTTCAGCGCTCAGGGCATCGCTGTCAAAATCGCTGTGCAGCAGGCTGTACACCTCGGTCATCTGCTTGCTTTCAAGCTCGACCCAGCCCTTTTCCTGAAAATAGTCCAGCGCTGTCACCACTCGATTGCGCTCGGCGGAATACTGCGAGTACATCGCCTCGAAATCCACCGTGGCCCAGGTACGTGCGCGAGTCGATGTCTGGATGATCGCCGCCACGAAATCCCTTCGCTCGCCCTCGAAGCGCTGGAGCAGTGCTTCAGGCTCAAGCAGATATTTGAAGCGGTATTCGGCGTAATAGGCGTAACGCGGCGCGATCAGACCCCGCAGTTCCAGCTGCACCAGCAACGTCTTCAACGGCAACGAACGAATATTGCTCTGATCGGCCAGTGGCCCGAGCAAAAATTCCCACTGCCCCTCCGGCACTGAGGCTTTGAGTTCATCGAGCACATGACGAATCCCAGCGCGCTCAGGCGTATCGCCATAAACGAAATTCTCCAGCACATTGAGGCTGTCGCGGTTGGCCAATACCAGGCAATCGGAGGGCTGCCCGTCGCGCCCGGCACGGCCGATTTCCTGACTGTAGTTTTCGATGGATTTGGGCAGATCGAAATGCACCACGTTGCGGATGTCGCTCTTGTCGATGCCCATCCCGAAGGCGATGGTGGCAACGATGCAGTTGGACTGACCGACCATGAAGCGATGCTGTATGCCTTCACGCTGATCGTGGGGCAAGCCTGCGTGGTAAGCCTCGGCCTGCGTTCCGTTGCGTTGAAGGTGTTCGGCAATGTGTTCGGCGGTCTTCTGCAACGTCACGTAGACAATACTCGGTTGCCCGGGACGTGCGGCCATCCATTCGACCAGACGCCGACGTTTGTCCTGACCGCGTACAGGCTCGACCAGCAGGTTGAGATTGGAACGATAGAAACCGGTGGTCACCACATCGTCCGGTGCGATGGCGAATCTGGCCTGCATGTCGGCGATGACCTTTGGTGTGGCCGTGGCGGTAAGCAGCAGGGCCTGCGCAATGTTGAACTGACGTTGGTAGTCCGGCAGTTTCAGGTAATCGGGGCGAAAATTATGGCCCCATTCGGAAATGCAGTGCGCCTCGTCGATCACTAATAACGAGATCGACACCTGCTGCAGGAAGTTGCGGAAGCGCTCGTTTTTCAGACGCTCGACGGAAATCATCAGAATTTTCAATTCACCCGAACGCGCACGGGCCATTACGTCGTTGGCATCCTCACGGCTCTGTGCCGAATCGATGCTCCCTGCCGAGATGCCGTGGCGTTTGAGAAACGCCAGTTGATCCTGCATCAATGCCAGCAACGGCGAGACCACCAGTGTCAGATGCGGCAGCAGAAGCGCCGGCAGTTGGTAGCAAAGCGATTTGCCGGAGCCGGTGGGAAAGATCGCCGCCGCCGAACGCCCCGCCAGCACCGCGCTGATGGCGGCCTCCTGACCGGGCCGGAACTGTGGATAACCAAAAACCTGTTCCAGGGTGTTGTGCATTTGCTGTCACTCCGTTGACTGCTGCCTTGTCCAAAGCCTAGCGGGCGATTGCAGCGAGTCGAGAAAAGGTTGCAGGTCAAAACGATACGGAATAATACAGGGGATCAAGCGCACCCAAGGGATCGTCAGCCAGATAAAGCCTTCCTAACAGTTAAAAAATTAACCGCAATAAACTTTCAAGACAGAAAAAACACAAGAAACAAGCTTGTGCAACTACAAGAATCGAAACAACGAGAAACTTATCAACTCAATCCGCTCAAACTAAATTGCATGCTCTTCCAAGTAAACGAAGGGCAAAAAAAATGACAATTTTGACGATATTTTTTTGCGGCACCGGCTTTAACAAGTTTGACCAACGTCATAAAAACTTCTGGGATGGCGAAATCGTCTCCACGCTTGCTGCCCACCACAGCGGACGTGAATTTGCCGAGTGGAGTGTCGTCGATGGCCCTGGCAGCGGCAATCTGCAAGCCGATGACCTGTTCACCAAGACGTCTGAATACGGCCTGACTGGCACTCTGTTTGGTAGGGGATGGGAGGAAAACGTGCAACACGCCATAAACATCATCAAAGGTAAATGCGACTGGCAGCGCAAACAACTGACCAAAGCAGAATATAACCGTCTCAAAGACGCAGGCATTCCTATTGAAGATGCAAAAGTTGAAGGCTCCTGGTTATGGCGCAATTATAACTATGGCGATCGCAGCATCACCCAACAGAAATTACAGGAACAAATCATCAAGACTTTCCGCAAGGACGGCGTTATTCCCACGCAAGTCAATCTGGTTGGCTGGAGTCGTGGCGGCATCAGTTGTCTTATGCTCGCCAATGCAATGTTCCAGGACGCGGCCCTCAGACATGTTCCGGTGAATATCTTTGCGATCGATCCAGTTCCGGGAATCGGAAACTTTCAGGAGAACCGGGTAAAACTGCAATCCAACGTCAAGGAATTCATCGCTTTCTATGCCCGCGACGAGCGCTCGAAAGGTTTCAGTTGCGTGATTCCACAAACAGCCACGGGTACCAAAACCTCGATCTACCCAATGGCCGGTCGCCACGCCACCCTCGCGGGCAACGCCACAGCGCTTGGCGGCGAGCCAAGCAGCAGCAGCGACCTCAACGCTCTGATCGAGCCCGGACGCATCGTTCGCCATCTGGCAGAAACCTCCCTCAAGCGCTGGGGCGTGTCACTTGCCAAAACCCTCAATCTGAGCGATGCCGACCTGCTGCGCCTCACCGGCGCCATCGTCAGCGACGAAGCGCGTTACAAGAAGATGCACAGCCAGTCCTACACTTATTTCACCGAACTGGATCAAGGCGAGCGCTATGTTTCGCTCGGCAGCAAAGGCGTGCCGTTCTCGGCAGTGAAAGGCACGATCTACCGGCCGGCAACCGGACTGACCACTAGCCTGCTGGACATCTCCAGTTACGGGCATCTGCGTTGAAAATCGTTGAAAAATCGGTAGCAACGTCCGGCAAACAGTTCGTCCCGTTCCGGCTCTGCGCGATGCCCTGTCTGCCATCCCGATCCCGGTGGGGCGAAGCTCCATCCCGCGAATTTCATGTGAAGGCATTACGGGTCAAGATCGAGAATAAAAAAAACCGCCCCAAAGGGCGGTTTTTTCAATCATCGCAAACCAATATTTACAACTTCGGCCCAGCCGCCTTGATCGCGTCGCTCACTTCGAACTTCTTGAAGTTCTCGATGAACAGACCGGCCAGTGCTTTCGCTGCCTCGTCGTACGCCGCCTTGTCAGCCCAGGTATTGCGCGGGTTGAGCAGGTTGGTGTCGACGCCCGGAACGGCCAGTGGCACGTCGAGGTTGATGGTGTCGAGGTGTTCGGTGGCAGCACCGATCAGTGCGCCGCTCTGAATCGCGGCAATCACTGCGCGGGTGGTCGGGATGTTGAAGCGCTGGCCGACGCCGTAGCCGCCGCCAGTCCAGCCGGTATTGACCAGGTAGACCTTGGAGCCGAAACCGCGGATGCGCTTGATCAGCAGTTCTGCATATTCGCCAGCCGGACGCGGGAAGAATGGTGCGCCGAAGCAGGTGGAGAAAGTCGACTTGATGCCGCTGCCCGAACCCATTTCAGTCGAGCCCACCAGCGCGGTGTAGCCGGACAGGAAGTGGTAGGCCGCTTGCTCTTCGTTGAGGATCGACACTGGCGGCAGTACGCCGGTCAGGTCGCAGGTCAGGAAGATCACCGCGTTTGGCTCGCCACCAAGGTTCTTCTCGGAACGCTTGGCAACGTGCTCCAGCGGATATGCGGCGCGGCTGTTCTGGGTCAGGCTGACATCGGCATAGTCGGCGTGCTTGGCGTCGTCGATGACGACGTTTTCCAGCACCGCGCCGTGCTTGATGGCTTTCCAGATGACCGGCTCGTTCTTCTCGGAGAGGTCGATGCACTTGGCATAGCAACCACCTTCGATGTTGAAGACAACGCCTTCGCCCCAGCCGTGCTCGTCGTCACCGATCAGGTAACGGCTTTCGTCGGCCGACAGGGTGGTTTTACCGGTGCCCGACAGACCGAAGAACAGGGTCACGTCGCCTTCTTCGCCGATGTTGGCAGCGCAGTGCATTGGCAGCACGTCAGCGGCCGGCAGCAGGAAGTTCTGCACCGAGAACATGGCTTTCTTCATCTCACCGGCGTAACGCATGCCGGCGATCAGCACTTTCTTCTGCGCGAAGTTGATGATCACGCAGCCGTCGGAGTTGGTGCCGTCACGCTCGGGCACGCACTCGAAGTTGGCGACGTTGAGCACCTGCCATTCTTCACGGCCAGCCGGGTTGTACTGGGCCGGATTGATGAACAGGCAACGACCGAACAGGTTCTGCCAGGCAGTCTGCGTGGTCATTTTCACGGCAAGGTAGTGATCTTCCGCCGCGCCTACATGCACGTGGGAAACGAAATGCTCTTGCGCGTTGTTGAAGGCCTCGACGCGAGCCCACAGGGCATCGAACTTGTCGGCCGGGAACTTGCGGTTGATCGGGCCCCAGGCGATAGCGGCCTGAGTGGAAGGCTCTTCAACGATGAAACGGTCGACAGGCGAACGACCGGTGCGGTGACCGGTGCGAACAACCAGAGCGCCGGTATCGGCAAGCTCGCCTTCACCGCGATTCAGGGCTTCTTTTACCAGATCATCAACACTCAGATCGGTGTACACGGCGTTATTGGCTTGCGTCATGAGGTTCCCCGTCGGCCAGTGGCCGAGTGTGCTCCAAACGTTTTGTAGTAGAAAGTCGTGCACTACTACCGCGAAAAAAGTGGGCCGGATTATGCCAGAAAAGCCCAAAAAGAGTAGGGTCCTCCCGTCGTAACGGCGATATTCCGTCATTGCGCAGTGAATTTACCTGCGCTGAACCGTTTTAGTGACGGGTATCTGACGGCGTATCGACGCCCGCGCCAGCGAACAACTGAGCGATATCAGCCGCGTCGAACAGGTACTGCTGATTGCAGAACTGGCAATCGATTTCGACTTTGCCACCCTGCTCGGCTGCCAGCGCCAGCGCATCTTCCAGCCCAAGACTGACCAGCGCATTGCCGGAGCGTTCCCGCGAGCAGCTGCAGCTGAAGCGCAAATGCTGGACATCAAACAGGCGCACCTGCTCTTCGTGATAGAGCCGGTGCAGGACGGTTTCGTTGTCCAGACTGAGCAGTTCATCGGCGCCCAGAGTGCTGGCCAGCGCGGTGAGGTGCTGCCAGCTGGCGGCGCGATCTTCTTCGTCTTTCAAGCGATCGGCGGGGAGTTGTTGCAGCAACATGCCGCGTGCACGACGACCGTCGGCGAACAGCTTGAAGCGCGTGCCGACTTGCTGCGACATGACGAAGTAGTTGGTGAAGCAATCGGACAGGGTTTCGCCGTCAAGGTCGACAATCCCCTGATAACGCTGGCCAACAGTCGGGTCGATAGTGAGCGCCAGAACACCGTTCGGCATCAGGTCGCCGAGTGTGGCGTCCGCCGCGATCTCTTCGGCGTTATAGCGCGCCAGGCCGCGAATTTCGCGCTCGCTGGAGCATTCGATCATCAGCAGCGGAATCGGCCCTTCCGAACGCGCCTGCAAGATCAGCAAGCCATCGAACTTGAGCGTGCCGACCAGCAAGGAAGCGGCCGCCATCAGTTCGCCGAGCAACTGCGCGACCGGCTCCGGGTACGGGTGTTTGGCAAGGACTTCGGCATAGCTGCGCTCCAGCGCTACCAGTTCGCCGCGAGTATCGCTGTCATCGAAGATGAAGCGCTGTGTGAAATCGGTATCCGCTAGGTCGGTCATAGGTCTGGGTATCTGAATGTGATGACAAAATGGTTACAAAACGTGAAAATTTGCGCTTGCTGGCACTTTTTTTGGTGCCGGCGCTTTTTCGCCATGGGAGGCATTTTATGAACAATCCGGGTTTGTTCCAATCAAGGTGGAACCTCGGCCGGCTGGTTCTGTGTAACGTAGTGCCGTTGGCGCTACTGGCTTTCTGGTTATGGCCTACGGGCCAGATGCTGTGTGTGATTTTCGACGAGTGGCTGTTCCGTTCGCTGAATGCACCGCTGGCCAGCAACCCGATATGGCTCCACATCTGGGCAATTGCAAGTCTGCGCCCGTTCGACATCGTCGTCGGACTCATTCTTCTGACGCTGCTGATCAAGGGCGACTGGATCTTCAGGGCGATCGACGTGCGCCGCGCATTCTTCGGTTTTTTCTCGATTCTTCTGTTGATGGTGGTGATCCGCGCGCTGTTTTCCAAATTCGCCGATCACATGGGCTGGCAGCACAGCAGTCCATCGATGGTGCTTGAGGGCGCCGTGCACATCAGCGATTACTTTCCCCACCTGGAGAAAACCTGGGAGCTGAAGGACCGCTCGGGGCAGAGCTTTCCCGGTGATCACGCGTCGGTGCTGTTGATCTGGGCACTGTTCATGGGCGTCTTCAGCCGCACGGTCGGGCAGTTTCTGACGGTCTGGGGCCTGGCCGTGCTGTTCATGATGCCGCGCCTGGTCGCCGGGGCGCATTGGGGCCAGGACGACTACATTGGGGGCGTGCTGCTGGCGGTATGGGCGCTGGGCTGGGGTTACTACACGCCATTTGCCCATCACGCGGCGAACTTCTGGTTGAAGCTCACCGCGCCGGTTTTCGCGCTGCTGGGCAAGCTGCCGATGGTGTCGCGGATGAGCGTCATTTCCGCCCGGTAAATGGTGACGTTTCGAAAAGATCGCAGCTTCGGCAACTCCTGCACAGGATCGCATTCAACTGTAGGAGCTGCCGTAGGCTGCGATCTTTTTATTCGTCATTGCTGCCGCGAAACCTGAACAGATCACGCCGCTGTTTCTTGCTCGGCTTGCCGTCGGTGCTCACGCCCAATGACCCGGCCTTGCGCATGGCCGCGGCCGCTTCACGCTTGGCAATACTCGCCTCGGTCTCGGCATACAAAGTCTGCGCCTCGGGTGCGCCACGACGCACGATGGACAAGGCCTCGACCCTCACGGTACGAACTTCGAAACCGGTGCGAATCTCGAACTCATCACCAATGCGTGGCTCCTTGCCAGGTTTGCACCGCTCGCCACGACAATGCACCTTGCCACTTTCAATTGCTGCTTTGGCCAAGGCACGGGTTTTATAGAACCGCGCCGCCCATAGCCATTTATCAAGACGGACCTTGTCGTCCTCTTCCTGCTTCTGTCCCATATGAATTCCTCGCTCAGCCAGTAGTCGGAACTGTACTACCGTTTCTGTCGGGCGCAAGAACTCGGCCCTCCAGATAGACTGTGATCTTCGCCGCCTGACCGGCCTGGAGTGACCGCGTGACTAAATTTCCAACTTCTTTGACCTCGCCCAAGGGCGGTTGCCAGGGCTGCCAGCAGAGCGAGCCGCTGAACTTCGATTTTTCCTTTGCCTACCAGCCGATCGTCGACTTGCGTGACCAATCGGTGTTCGCCCACGAAGCGCTGGTGCGAGGCGTGGCCGGTGAAGGCGCGTTGTCCGTGTTAAATCAGGTTACAGAAGACAACCGCTACCGTTTCGACCAGCTCTGCCGGACCCGCGCCATCGAAGGTGCGGCGAGCCTTAATATGCAGACACACTTGTCGATCAACTTTTTGCCCAACGCCGTCTACCGTCCAGAGCTATGCATTCGCAGCACGCTGGAGGCCGCACGAAAACACAACTTTCCAATCGACCGGCTGATTTTCGAAACCCTGGAAATCGAGCACGTAGATAATTATCGCCATTTGACCAATATTCTGCGTGAATACCGCGAATTCGGCTTCAAGACCGCCATCGACGATTTCGGTGCCGGTTATTCGGGGCTCAATCTGCTGGCAGATTTCCAACCGGATCTGATCAAACTCGACATGGCGCTGATCCGTGACGTCGATCAAGACCGCGTCCGTCAGGTGATTGTGCGGGGGATTGTCACAATGTGTGCGGAGTTGGACGTTACAGTCATTGCCGAAGGCATAGAAAGCGCCGGGGAACGGGATTTTCTCGCAGACTGTGGAATATTTCTGATGCAGGGCTACTGGTTCGCCAAACCTGCATTCAAAGCGTTGGCCCAGGTGCCGGACAAGGCCTGGAAGCGTTAACCCTTGGTTTTTTTCTTTGAAGACATTTGATCATTTGACCGTTGTCGGTCTGCGCGAGTGGGTGGCGCTCCCGGGCCTGGGAGTGGCGGGCCTGCGCGCAAAAATCGACACCGGCGCCAGCACCTCCAGCCTGCACGCTACCGACATCGAGCCGTTCGAACGCGACGGCGAGAAATGGGTGCGTTTCACTGCGCACCTCGGCACGGTCGTGCAGTTACGTCACCGGCGCTGCGAAGCTCCGCTGGTCACGCGCAAAACCATCAAAAGCTCCAACGGCCATGCGCAGGTGCGCTACGTGATAAGCACCACGCTGGCCCTGGGTGATCGGGTCTGGCCGGTGGAGTTCACCCTGGCCTGCCGCAAGTCGATGCGTTATCGCCTGTTGCTCGGTTCCAAAGCCCTGATCGATGGCCAGTTGGTGGTCAATCCGGGCATCAAGTATGTACAAGACAAGCCGGTGTTCCCGGTATCTACCTCCTCCACAGGTGTTGCATGAAGATCGCTGTGCTGTCGCGTAATCCGCGTCTGTATTCCACCCGCCGTCTGGTCGAAGCCGGAATCGAGCGCGGGCATGAAATGGTGGTGATCGACACCTTGCGCGCCTACATGAACATTGCCAGCCACAAGCCGCAGATCCACTACCGCGGCAAACCACTGGAAGGTTTCGACGCGGTGATCCCGCGGATCGGCGCGTCGGTAACGTTCTACGGCTGCGCGGTGTTGCGTCAGTTCGAAATGATGGGCGTATTCCCGCTCAACGAATCGGTGGCCATTGCCCGCTCGCGGGACAAATTGCGTTCGCTGCAGCTGCTGTCGCGGCGCGGAATCGGTTTGCCCGTCACCGGTTTTGCTCACTCGCCGGACGATATTCCCGACCTGATTGCCATGGTCAACGGCGCACCTTTGGTGATCAAGGTGCTCGAAGGTACTCAGGGCATCGGCGTAGTGCTGTGCGAAACCGCGACGGCGGCCGAGTCGGTGATCGAAGCGTTCATGGGCCTGAAGCAGAACATCATGGTTCAGGAATACATCAAGGAAGCCGGCGGTGCAGATATCCGTTGCTTCGTGGTGGGCGACAAGGTGATCGCGGCGATGAAGCGCCAGGCCAAACCGGGCGAATTTCGCTCCAACCTGCACCGTGGGGGCAGCGCCAGCCTGATCAAGATCACCCCGGAAGAACGCATGACCGCGTTACGCGCTGCAAAGGTCATGGGCCTGGCAGTGGCGGGTGTGGATATCCTGCGTTCGAACCACGGCCCACTGGTGATGGAAGTGAATTCATCGCCGGGCCTGGAAGGGATCGAGACCACCACCGGCAAGAACGTGGCCGGGATCATCATCGAACATCTGGAAAAAAATGGCGGGCCGAATATGACCCGCACCAAAGGCAAGGGGTAAAGCAAAAGATCGCAGCCTTCGGCAGCGCCTACATGGGCATGCGTTTCCTGTAGGCGCTGCCGCAGGCTGCGATCTTTTTTCAGCCGTTACACGGCATCTCTAGGCAACATCAACCCAAGCGGCAATCTCACGCGCGCTTCAAGCCCGCCTCCGGACCGATTGCGCAACTCGACGTTGCCGCCATGCATCGCCGCAATTCGCTTGACGATCGCCAACCCCAACCCCGTGCCTTTGCCGCCCCGAGCCCGATCGCCCCGGGTGAACGGGTTGAAAATCGCCTCAAGCTCGGACGGATCAATCCCGGCGCCACGGTCCATCACGCTCAGCACCACATACGGAGCGCTGGTATCCCCCGACACATACGCCGCCACTTCGACGCCACTACCGGCATGATTCAAGGCGTTGCCAATCAGGTTGTTGAGCAGGCGCTTCATCGACACGCGACGCAGCGGGAATGGCTGGATCGGTTCCAGACGCAGACGCACTTTCTCTTCGTTCTGGTTATAGGGCGCCGCCACTTCGCGCACCAGATCGCTGAGGTCGACTTCTTCGACTGACTCATCGCGTCCGTCGCGAATGAACGCGAGGAACTGGTCGAGAATCGCGTCCATGTCTTCGATGTCGCGAACCATGTCGTCAGTCAGATCGGTGTGAGCCCCCATCAATTCCAGCGCCAGGCGCAAGCGCGTCAGCGGTGTGCGCAAGTCGTGGGACACCCCCGCGAGCATCAACTCGCGCTCGCGTCCGGCCTGCTCGACGTCTTCGGCCATCTGGTTGAAGGCGCGGTAAACCTCGGTCATTTCGCTGGGCGTGTCGCTGATCGGCAGGCGCACGCTGCGGCCCTGACCGAGCTGCCGTGCGGCATACACCAGACGCTTCAACGGCTGGTTGAGCTGGCTGACGAAAATCCACGCCGACGCTGTCGACAACAGGCCGATGGCGAGGAACCAGCCGAGCACGTTCCAGATTTTCTGGCCACGCAGCGGATGCGGGTAAAGCGGCACCTTCAGCCAGCCATCGCCCAGGCTTGGCGCGCGCACCCAAAGCGCCGGTGGTGAGTGCATGCGCAAACGCACTTCGGTGTCGGCCCCCAGCTCCGCCTGCATCTGGCGCTGATAGATTTCGCTGTACGGCCAGTGTTGTTCGCCTTCCGGCACGCCGGCGCCGACCACACGGATCAGGGTTGCGGCATCGGCAATCTTTGCACGGTTTTCTTCATCGGCGGCCCAATAGGCGCGCAGCGTCAGGGCGACGCCGTGGCTGTATTGGCGATCCACCAGCACGTCCTCGTTCATCAACAGATAAACCAGGGTCAGCGCCTTGGAAAACAGCACGACGATCAGCACCAGCCAAAGGGTGCGAGAGAAAAAACTTTGGGGGAACCAGACGGGGGTTTTCATCTTTAACCGCTACACACTTGCAGGAGCGAGCAATGCTCGCATATTGCGGATTGCGAGTCTGTGGCCATGGCCGTGCGACCAGAGCCTTGCAGACCCGCTCCTACAAATCACCGATCACTTGGTGGCGGTGCCATCCGGAACGAACACGTAACCCACGCCCCAGACGGTCTGGATGTAGCGCGGCTTCGACGGATCGGGTTCGATCATCCGACGCAGACGCGAGATCTGCACGTCGATGGATCGCTCCAGCGCATCCCATTCACGACCACGGGCGAGGTTCATCAGCTTGTCGCGGGTCAGCGGCTGACGCGCGTTCATTACCAGCGCCTTGAGTACAGCGAACTCACCGGTGGTGAGCATGTGCACCTCATCGCCGCGCTTGAGCTCGCGGGTGGCCAGCGATAATACGTAATCACCGAAGGTGACATTTTCGTCTTCGCTGCCCGGTGCGCCCGGCACCGGTGCGGCCTGACGGCGCAATACGGCTTTGACACGCGCCATCAGCTCGTCGGGATTGAACGGCTTGGCCAGGTAATCGTCGGCCCCCAGTTCAAGGCCCTTGATACGGCTCAGTTCATCGCCCTTGGCGGTGAGCATGATGATCGGAATCTGGTTGTTCGCCCCACGCAGGCGGCGGCAAGCGGTAAGGCCGTCTTCGCCCGGCAGCATCAGGTCGAGAACGACCAGATTGAACACTTCACGCGCCAGCAGACGGTCCATCTGCTCGGTGTTCGGAACGGTACGGGCGCGATAGCCCTTGCTGACGAAGAAGCGTTCCAGCAGGCTGCTCAGCCCCGGATCGTCGTCAACGATGAGAATTTTTTCGCCTTCAGCAGTTTGTGCAGTGCTGCTCATTGGATGCTCCTTTTAGCTCGGCGCGCATTATGGCGTAGCTGCCGTTATACGCACCGTGTGCATTGTTAGCAGATTTTTCCTTCACTGCCAGAAAACCGGGGTTTATGCCTACAGCCTGCAACGCCCCCGAATGACAGAACGCTGGTTATAATGCGCGGCGTTTTGCGCCAGGCAACGTCTGAATCGTTACCGTAAGTGGCCGGTATTTTTTCCGGCCCTGTGCAGCAACTGTTCGATTTCACGGGTCAATGGGCAGCCTCTTGATCCAGGCAGCGGCAATTTTCCAGCCGCTCAATCAGCCTCCAGGCCTTTATCTGCGTGCCTGCGAGCCTGCTTTTCATACTATGTCAGGTGGTTTTATGGACAGCATCAACAGCCGCATCGCCGAGGAACTCGGCGTACGCCCACAGCAGGTCGAAGCGGCCGTCGCGCTACTCGATGAAGGCTCTACCGTTCCCTTCATCGCCCGTTACCGAAAAGAAGTCACCGGCAGCCTCGACGACACCCAACTGCGTCATCTGGAAGAGCGCCTGCGCTACCTGCGAGAACTCGACGAACGGCGTATCAGCATCCTCGCCAGCATCGAGGAGCAAGGCAAGCTCACCCCCGCTCTCGAGCGCGACATCAAGCTCGCCGACACCAAAACCCGTCTGGAAGACTTGTACCTGCCGTACAAGCAGAAGCGCCGCACCAAGGGCCAGATCGCCCTCGAAGCCGGCCTCGGCGAACTGGCCGACGGCTTGTTCAACGACCCGAACCTATCGCCGGAAACCGAAGCCGCGCGCTTCGTCGATGCGGAAAAAGGCGTGGCGGACGTCAAGGCTGCGCTGGAAGGCGCCAAGTACATCCTCATGGAGCGTTTCGCCGAAGACGCCAGCCTGCTGGAAAAATTGCGTAACTACCTGAAACAGGAAGCCACCCTCAGTGCCCGCGTCATTGCCGGCAAGGAAGAGGAAGGCGCCAAGTTCCGCGATTACTTCGAACACGACGAGCCGCTGAAAAGCATGCCGTCGCACCGTGCCCTAGCGATTTTCCGTGGCCGCAACGAAGGCATTCTCAGCTCCGCGCTGAAGGTCGGCGACGAGCTACCGGGCACCATGCATCCGTGCGAAGGCATGATCGGCCAGCAATTCGGCATCCAGAACCAGAACCGCCCTGCGGACAAGTGGCTCAGTGAAGTGGTGCGCTGGACCTGGAAGGTCAAGCTCTACACGCACCTGGAAACCGACCTGCTCGGCGAGCTGCGCGATGGCGCCGAAACCGAAGCGATCAACGTTTTCGCGCACAACCTGCACGACTTGCTGCTGGCCGCACCGGCCGGCCCGCGCGCCACTTTGGGCCTCGACCCGGGCCTGCGCACTGGCTGCAAAGTGGCGGTGGTCGATTCGACCGGCAAGCTGCTCGACCACGCCACGGTTTACCCGCACGTGCCGCACAACAAATGGGACCAGACCATCGCCATTCTCGCTGCGCTGTGCGCCAAGCATTCGGTGGACCTGATCGCCATCGGCAACGGCACCGCCAGCCGCGAGACCGACAAACTGGCGATCGAGCTGATCAAAAAATATCCAGCAATGAAAATGACCAAGGTCATGGTGTCCGAAGCCGGCGCATCGGTGTACTCGGCATCGGAACTGGCGGCCAAGGAATTTCCGGATCTGGACGTGTCGATCCGTGGCGCCGTGTCGATCGCCCGTCGCCTGCAGGATCCGCTGGCCGAACTGGTAAAAATCGACCCGAAATCCATCGGCGTCGGCCAATACCAACACGATGTCTCGCAGCTGAAACTGGCGCGGGGTCTTGATGCCGTGGTCGAGGATTGCGTGAACGCCGTCGGTGTCGATGTGAACACCGCCTCCGTGGCACTGCTGGCGCGGATCTCCGGCCTCAACGCCACATTGGCGCAAAACATCGTTGCTCACCGTGACGAACACGGCGCGTTCAAGACCCGTGCGGCGCTGAAGAAAGTCGCGCGTCTGGGCGAGAAAACCTTCGAACAGGCTGCCGGTTTCCTGCGCGTGATGAACGGCGACAATCCGCTGGATTCCTCGGCGGTGCACCCGGAAGCCTATCCGCTGGTGCAGCGCATTGCCGCTGAAACCGACCGTGACATTCGTTCGCTGATTGGCGATGCGGCGTTTCTCAAGCGCCTGGATCCGAAGAAATTCACCGACGAAACCTTCGGTCTGCCGACCGTCACCGATATTCTCCAGGAACTGGAAAAGCCCGGTCGCGACCCGCGTCCGGAGTTCAAAACCGCCGAGTTCCAGGAAGGCGTCGAGGACCTCAAGGATCTGCAACTGGGAATGATCCTTGAAGGCGTGGTCACCAACGTTACGGCGTTCGGTGCGTTCGTCGACATCGGCGTGCACCAGGACGGTCTGGTGCACATCTCGGCGCTGTCGGAGAAGTTCATCAAGGACCCACGCGAAGCGGTCAAGGCCGGTGACGTGGTGAAAGTGAAGGTCATGGAGGTCGACATCCCGCGCAAACGCGTCGGCCTGTCGATGCGCATGAGCGACACCCCGGGCGAGAAGGTCGACGGCGCCCGTGGCTCGCGTCCAGGCTCGGCACCGCGCCAGTCTTCCGGCAATGCGCCGCGCAAGGAAACCGCTACCGCCGCGCCGGTGAACAACGCAATGGCCTCGTTGTTTGCCAACGCCAAGCAATTGAAGAAACGCTGATGGACATGCCGGCCGGGCTCGTCGAGAGCGCCTTTTTCAAGCTGTTGGGCTGCCGCCTGCACAGTCTCGAGACCGGGGTGGCGCAAGTCGCCCTGGCGCTTGAGCCCGAGCTGCGCAACCGTGGCGGCAAGCTGCACGGTGGCGCGCTGTTCAGTCTGGTCGATATTGCCATGGGCATGGCGTGTTCCAGCAGCCATGGCTTTGATCAGCAGAGCGCGACCATCGAATGCAAGATCAACTACATCCGCGCCGTCTCCGACGGTGAGGTGCTGTGCACGGCGCGGGTGATCCACCCGGGCCGTCGTACGCTGGTGGTCGAAGCCGAGGTGATGCAGGGCGACAAACTGGTCGCAAAAGCGCAAGGCACCTTCGCTGTCTTGTAGATGTTGTTCATCATTTTGAGTTAATTTCGGCGCTGTGATCGCAGCGTCGAGCTTTTCTGTGGGAGCGGGCTTGCTCGCGAGGGCGGTGTGTCAGATGACTTGATATTGACTGACACTCCCTCTTCGCGGGCAAGCCCGCTCCCACAGGTACTGCATGATCTTCGCGTGCGTCTGCCAGATTCAGGGATTGAAGTAGGCGGTTCGAAAGGACTATTCCAGTCCAAAAAACCAGGCGATAACGCCAGTTTCAACTTCACCCTTGTAGACCGTCCTGCCCACCCCCATATTGGGGCGACTGACGCGTGAAGGAATCCAAATTGAGCGAACTTCTCAACCGCCGCCTGGCTCTGCTCGGCGAGCGCGCCAACCTCTCTCTGCTCAAGCAGTGCCTGCACGGTATCGAACGTGAATGCCTGCGCGTGACCAGTGAAGGTCGCCTGGCGCAAACGCCGCACCCCGAAGCCCTGGGTTCCGCGCTGACCAACGAACAGATCACCACCGACTACTCCGAGTCGCTGCTGGAATTCATCACGCCTGCCCTGCCGGATCCTGCCGACACACTGGCGAGCCTGGACAAGATCCACCGCTTTGCCTACAGCAAACTCGGCAGCGAGTACCTGTGGAGCCCGTCGATGCCGTGCCCGTTGCCGGCCGAGGAAGACATCCCGATCGCCTATTACGGCACCTCCAACATCGGTCAGCTCAAGTACGTTTACCGCAAGGGCCTGGCCCTGCGTTACGGCAAGACCATGCAGTGCATCGCCGGGATTCACTACAACTTCTCGCTGCCGGAACAGCTCTGGCCGCTACTGCGTGAGGCCGAAGGTTTCGTCGGCACCGATCGCGACTTCCAGTCGGTGTCGTACATCGCCCTGATCCGCAACTTCCGCCGCTACAGCTGGCTGCTGATGTACCTGTTCGGTGCCTCGCCGGCGCTGGATGCGGGTTTCCTGCGCGGGCGTTCGCATCAGCTCGAACAGCTCGATCCGGACACGCTGTATCTGCCGTACGCGACCAGCCTGCGCATGAGCGACCTCGGTTACCAGAGCAACGCCCAGGCCGGCCTGACGCCGTGCTACAACGATCTGGCGAGCTATACGGATAGCCTGCGCAAAGCGGTAGCCACGCCATACGCGCCGTACGTTGAAGTCGGCACGCACAAGGATGGCGAGTGGGTGCAGCTCAACACCAATATCCTGCAGATCGAAAACGAGTACTACTCCAACATCCGCCCGAAACGCGTGACCTACACCGGCGAGCGGCCGATCCAGGCCTTGATGGCGCGCGGCATTCAGTACGTCGAAGTGCGTTGCCTGGACATCAACCCGTTCCTGCCGATGGGCATCGACCTCACCGAGTCGCGCTTCCTCGACGCGTTCCTGCTGTACTGCGCGTTGAACGACAGCCCGTTGCTGACCAATACTTCGTGCGGCAACGCCACTTCGAACTTCCTCAGCGTGGTCAAGGAAGGCCGCCGTCCGGGACTGCAATTGCAGCGCGACGGCCAAGCGGTCGAAATGAAGACCTGGGCTGGCGAACTGCTTGAGCAAATCGCTCCGCTGGCTGCGCTGCTCGATCAGAGCCACGGCGGCGATGCGCACAGCCAGGCGCTGGATGCGCAACTGGCGAAAGTCAGCGATCCGTCCCTGACACCGTCGGCGCAGGTACTGGCGGCGATGGCCGAGCACAAGGAAAGCTTTGCGCAGTTCTCGCTGCGGCAGAGCCAGGCCCATGCCGAGTTCTTCCGCAGCGAGCCGTTGCCGGCGGATGAGCAGGCGAAGTTCGAGGAAGTGGCGCGCTCGTCGCTGGCGCAGCAGGCCGAGCTTGAGCAGAACGAGGTCGGCGATTTTGATGTGTTTGTCGGCGCGTATCAGGCGAGCATCCTCGCGATCAGCAATTGATATAGAACATCCTTTGATCGTTCCCACGCTCTGCGTGGGAATGCAGCCTGTGACGCTCCGCGTCACTTTGGACGCAGAGCGTCCCTTGAGGCGTTACCACGCAGAGCATGGGAACGATCAGTCAAAGGCTCACATCCTCTCCTGTCTTAGATTTTTCCGCTCATAAGCTCATTCGAAAAAGTTATTTATTTTTCGATTCTTAGATCATTTAGTCTCCTTTCACGCCGACACTCGGTCGCCTGATCTGGAGCTCTCACTTGAAACTGAATTCCCCCTTCGCCTGCTCGCCGCCGCCTCACTGGCCGCTGCAAGCTTCCTGGCCCAGGCTGCCGATCTCACTGTCGCCTACCAGACTACCGTCGACCCGGCCAAAGTCGCTCAGGCCGACGGCGCTTACGAGAAAGCCACCAAGGCCGATATCAGCTGGCGCAAATTCGATAACGGTGCCGACATCATCGCCGCCATCGCGTCCGGCGATGTGCAGATCGGCTACCTGGGTTCGAGCCCGTTGACCGCCGCGATCACCCGCAAGGTACCGGTAGAAACCTTCCTGATTGCCACGCAGATCGGCGCCGCTGAAGCACTGGTCGCGCGTGAAGGTTCCGGCATCAAGACTCCGCAGGATCTGATCGGCAAGAAAATCGCCGTGCCGTTTGTGTCCACGGGGCACTACAGCCTGCTCGCCGCGCTCAAGCACTGGAACATCGATCCGTCGAAAGTCACCGTGCTCAACCTCGCGCCGCCAGCGATCATCGCCGCATGGAAACGCGGCGATATCGACGCCACTTACGTGTGGGATCCGGCACTGGGCGTGGCCAAGGAAAACGGCAAAGTGCTGATCACCTCCGGCGAACTGGCCAAGTTCGGCGCGCCGACCTTCGATGCGTGGATCGTGCGCAAGGACTTCGCCGAGAAGCATCCGCAAATCGTCACCGCATTCGCCAAGGTCACCCTCGACGCCTACGCCGCTTACCGCAAGGATCCGCAGGCCTGGCTGGCCAACCAGAGCAACGTCGACAAACTGGTGAAGCTGTCTGGCGCCAAAGCCAGCGACATCCCATTGCTGCTGCAGGGCAACGTCTACCCGCTGGCGGCTGATCAGGTCAGCGACCTTGGCGCGCCGACCACCAAAGCCATCACCGACACCGCCGCGTTCCTCAAGGAGCAGGGCAAGGTCGACGCCGTGCTGCCGGACTACGCGCCATACGTCAGCGCCAAATACATCACCAACTGATCGGGAGATAACAGCGATGGCCTTGCTACAGCTGGAGCGCATCAGCGCACAGTACCCGGGCAGCCCGGAGCCGGTGCTCGCGGATATTTCTCTGACCCTGGGGCCGCAGCAGTTGCTGGTCGCCCTCGGCCCGTCCGGCAGCGGCAAGACTTCGCTGTTGAACCTGATTGCCGGTTTCGTCGAACCGAGCGCCGGGCGCATCACCCTCGACGGCGTGCCGGTCAAAGGCCCGAGCGCCGAACGTGGCGTGGTGTTTCAGGACGACGCCTTGCTGCCCTGGCAGGATGTATTGGCCAACGTCGCCTTCGGCCTCGAACTGGCCGGTGCCAGCAAGGACAAACGCGAACAGCGCGCCCGTGAAATGCTCGCACTGGTCGATCTCGCTGGCTTCGAAGAACGGCGCATCTGGCAATTGTCCGGAGGCCAGAAACAACGCGTCGGCCTCGCCCGCGCCCTCGCCGCCGACCCGCGCGTGCTGCTGATGGATGAGCCGTTCGGTGCGCTTGATGCATTTACTCGCGAACAGATGCAGGAGCTGTTGCTGCAAGTTTGGCAACGCACGGCCAAGCCGGTTTTTCTGATTACCCACGACATTGAAGAAGCGGTGTTCCTCGCTACGGATCTGATCCTGCTGGCGCCGAATCCGGGGCAGATCGTCGAGCGTCTGCAGCTGAACTTCGGCCAGCGTTATGCCGCTGGCGAGTCGGCCCGTGCGATCAAATCCGATCCGCGGTTTATCGAAACCCGCGAGCACGTGCTGAGCAGAGTCTTCTCGCAACGCAGCGCCGTAACCCGGCAGGAGCGCGCATGAGCAGTTACGACGCAACCGCTGCGGCGGTGAAAACATCTTCGGTGAGCATCCCGGTGGGCCGCAGCCTCAGCACGCGCTGGATCAGCCTGTTGACCTTGTTCGCCTTGTTGGCGATCTGGTGGGCCGTGACGGCCACTGGTTTGATCGAACCGTTGTTCCTGCCGCCACCCGCCGCCGTGCTGCAAAAGGGCTGGCTGCTGGCGACTTCGGGATACATGGATTCGACGCTGTGGCAGCACTTGGGTGCCAGCCTGAGCCGCATCGGTCTGGGTCTCGCTTTTGCGATTCTGACTGCCGTGCCGGTGGGCATCGCGATCGGTGCCAACCGCATCGCCCGTGGTGTGCTCGACCCGCTGATCGAGTTCTACCGCCCTATTCCACCGCTGGCCTATCTGCCGCTGATCGTGATCTGGTGCGGCATTGGCGAGTTGTCGAAAGTGCTGCTGATCTATCTGGCGATTTTCGCGCCGATTGCCATCGCCACCGCAACGGGGGTGCGCACCGTTGATCCGGCAAAACTGCGTGCGGCGCAGTCGTTAGGCGCGACACGCGCGCAATTGATTCGTCATGTGATTTTGCCAAGCGCGTTGCCGGACATTCTCACTGGCGTGCGCATTGGTCTGGGGGTTGGCTGGTCGACGCTGGTCGCTGCCGAATTGATCGCGGCCACCAGCGGCCTCGGTTTCATGGTGCAGTCGGCTGCGCAGTTCCTGGTGACCGATGTGGTGGTGCTGGGGATTCTGGTCATCGCCCTGATCGCCTTCGCCATGGAAATGGGCCTGCGCGCCCTGCAGCGCAAACTCGTGCCATGGCACGGCCAGGCGCACTAAAACATCTTTTGAATCCCCCCTGTAGGAGCTGCCGAAGGCTGCGATCTTTTGATCTTGATCTTCTTAAAAAGCAAGATCAAAAGATCGCAGCCTTCGGCAGCTCCTACAAAGGGTGGTCTCACCGAATTGAAGAGAAAGACCATGAGCAGCCTCAACATCATCCCGTTAAGCTCGGCCCTCGGCGCGCAGATCAGCGGCCTCGATATCAGCCAGCCGCTGAGCCTGGAACACCGCGATGCCATCGAGCAGGCGCTGCTCAACTATCAGGTGCTGTTCTTTCGCAACCAGCCGATCGAGCCGGCGCAGCAGGCACGTTTCGCGCATTATTTCGGCGACCTGCACATTCACCCGATCTACCCGAACGTGCCGGAACAACCGGAAGTTCTGATCCTCGACACCGCAGTCACCGACGTACGTGACAACGCGATCTGGCACACCGACGTGACCTTCCTGCCGACGCCAGCGATGGGCGCCGTGCTCAGCGCCAAGTTGTTGCCGGAGTTCGGTGGCGACACGTTGTGGGCCAGCGGGATTGCGGCGTATGAAGCGTTGTCGGCGCCAATGAAAAACCTGCTGGAAGGCCTGACCGCGACCCACGATTTCACCCGCTCGTTTCCGCTGGAGCGCTACGGCAACACGCCCGAGGCGCTGGCGCAGTGGGAAGAAGCGCGGCGCAAGAATCCACCGCTGTCGCACCCGGTGATACGTACGCATCCGGTCAGTGGGAGACGGTCGTTGTTCGTCAATGAAGGATTTACCTCGAAGATCAACGAGCTGTCGGAAACCGAGAGCGAGGCCATCCTGAAGTTTCTGTTCGCCCATGCAACGCGGCCGGAGTTCACCATTCGCTGGCGCTGGCAGAAGGACGACATCGCCTTCTGGGATAACCGCGTGACCCAGCATTACGCAGTGGACGACTACCGCCCGGCGCGGCGGGTGATGCAGCGGGCGACGGTGTTGGGGGATGTGCCGTTCTTTCGCTGAGCCTGATCGTTCCCACGCTCTGCGTGGGAACGATCAGTCTTCGGAAGGCTTACTCCGCCGTCGAAGGCTTCTCCCAAAGATTGATCCCGCCCTCCTGGGCAAACCGGTCAATCTCCGCCAGCTCTTCGGCACTGAAACTCAGATTCTTCAACGCGCCAACGTTCTCGATAATTTGCTCCGGCCGGCTCGCGCCGATCAATGCCGAAGTCACCCGCGGATCACGCAGCGTCCACGCCAGTGCCAATTGCGCCAGGCTCTGCCCGCGACGCTGGGCAATCTCGTTCAACGCTCGCACGTGAGCGATGTTGGCCTCGGACAAGTGCGAAGCCTGCAACGAACCGCCGCCCGGGCGATTGACTCGCGCATCGGCCGGCACACCGTTGAGGTATTTGTCGGTGAGCAAGCCCTGCGCCAGCGGCGTAAAGGCAATCACGCCGGTGCCGAGTTCATCGGTGGTATCGAGCAGATCCTTCTCTACCCAGCGATTGAGCAGGTTATACGCCGGTTGATGAATCAGCAGCGGCACTTTCCACTCTTTCAGCAGCGCGGCCATTTCGCGCGTTTTCACCCCTGAGTAGGACGAGATACCGATGTACAAAGCCTTGCCCTGTTGCACTGCAGTGGCGAGAGCGCTGGCGGTTTCTTCCAGCGGGGTGTCCGGGTCGAAGCGGTGCGAATAGAAGATATCCACGTAATCCAGACCCAAGCGTTGCAGGCTCTGGTCGAGACTGGCCAGCACGTATTTGCGCGACCCACCGCCCTGGCCATAAGGGCCGGGCCACATGTCCCAGCCAGCCTTGCTGGAGATGATCAGCTCGTCGCGATACTGCTTGAAGTCCTCGCGCAGCAGGCGGCCGAAATTGATTTCGGCGCTGCCGTACGGCGGGCCGTAGTTGTTGGCGAGGTCGAAATGGTTGATGCCCAGATCGAACGCGGTGCGCAGCAACGCGCGCTGTGTATCGATCGGCGTGCTGTCGCCAAAGTTGTGCCAAAGGCCCAGCGACAGCGCTGGCAGCACCAGACCGCTGCGGCCAACGCGGCGGTAGGGGATGGAGTCGTAGCGGTTTTCGGCAGCGGTGTAAGTCATCGAATGCTCTCTTGTCAGTTTCAGGTATCGACGGCGTTGCGAGGAACCCAGCATACGCCGACGAGTGCGCTGAAAAATAAAGACTCGATCAATAGCTGAAACGTTTCACAAAACTGCCGAAAGCGACGCGCGTTCGCTTTGAGCGCCGAGCCTTGAAAAGACCCGGCGCTCAGCCGCCGATCAACGCACCAGATGCAGGAACTGCATGTGCCGTTCGTACTGGTCGAGGATGTCGTTGATGATCTGCTCTTTGGTGTAGCCGACCAGATCGTAGTCCTGACTGCCCTCGCTCAAATGCACTTCGGCGCGGTAGTAGCGGCGGTTGTTGAGTTGTTTCGAACCCATGCCTCCGCGCGCGAACGATGGCGTGAAGTAGCCGCGCATCTGCACTTGATAGATGAATGGATGTTGCTCGCCGTGACCGATTTCCAGGCTGACGTTGTCATGCGCCGGATCCGGCTGGGTGACCACGTGCAGACCTTTTTCGACGAACACGGCGGTCACTTCCTCGATCGCCGGGCGCACCGTGCTTTCCATGAAGCGATACACCTCGTCGCGCGACGGGAAGTGCACGGCCTGACTCAGGCGCTGGCGCCAGCCGCCAGTGCCGCGCCGTGAACCGGACACCGGCGCCAGCGAATGCAGCTGCGCGATCTGCTTCTGCGATTCCAGATAGAACGCCTTGTGCAGGCCCCACATCATCAGCAGCAGAATCAACGAGAACGGCAACGACGTGAGGACAACCGCTGACTTGAGTGCATCGATGCTGCCGGAGAACAACAGCGCGCTGGTGATCAGCGCAGTCATCGCGCCCCAGAACACCCGCAGCCATTTCGGCCCGTCTTCGTCCGGGTTACCGCCCTTGGCCGACAGGGTCGAGAGCACGACGGTGCCGGAGTCCGCCGAGGTGACGAAGAACACGAAGCTGATGAACACCGTCACGGCGATGACGGTTTTGCTCCACGGATAGGTTTCCAGCAACAGATAAATGCTCATCGACGGATTGTCGATGGCCGACATGCCCAGTGCGCTCATGCCGTGATTGAGGACTTGATCGAGGGCGCTGTTGCCGAAGATCGACATCCACGCCAGGGTGAAGCCGAGCGGAATCAACAGCACGCCGAAGACGAATTCACGAATGGTGCGACCACGGGAAATCCGTGCGATGAACAGGCCCACGAACGGCGACCATGCAATCCACCAGGCCCAGTAGAACACTGTCCAGCCACCCAGCCAGTCGCTCGGCTTGTCATAGGCGTAGAGGTCGAAACTCTTCATCGGCAGGGCGCCGAGGTAATCGCCAACGTTCTGGATCAGCGTATTGAGCAGGTGCTGCGTGGGTCCGGCAAACAACACGAACAGCAGCAACCCGCAGGCCAGCAGCATGTTGATATCGGACATCACCCGCACGCCTTTATCGACGCCGGAGACGGCAACGATGATCGCCGCGCCCATCATCAGGGTGATCAGGCCGACCTGAATCCACTGGGTATGAGCGATACCGAATAGATAGTCGAGACCGGAATTGAGGTGCAGCACGCCGAAGCCCATGTCGGCACCGAGGCCGAACACCGTGGCGATGATGCCGAAGCCATCGACCGCGTAGCCGATCGGGCCGTTGATGCGTTTGCCGATCAGCGGATACAGCGCCGAGCGTAGCGCCAGCGGCAGGTTGTGACGGTAAGCGAAATAGGCGAGCGCCATGCCGACGAAGGCGAACACGCCCCAGCCATGCAGACCCCAGTGCAGAAACAGAATCTGCATCGCTTGCCGCGCGGCATCAGCCGTGCCGGCCTCGCCCTGCGGCGGCTGCAGCATGTGCGTCAACGGCTCGGAGACACAGAAGAAGAACAGCGTGATGCTGATCCCGGCGGCGAACAGCATGCCGGCCCAGGACAGGTAACTGAATTCGGGCTCGTCGTGGTCGGCACCGAGTTTTATCTTGCCGTAGCCGGATAAGGCGGTGACCACCACGAAGACCAGATACAGGGTCATCGCGAGCATGTAGTACCAGCCGACCGTATTGGCCGCCCAGTTTTGCGCTTCCAGCAACCAGGCGCCGGCCTGCTCGGGGATGGCGATGACGACAAGACCAAACAGCAAAATGACCGTCGCGGCGAAGTAGAACACCGGCGGATTCATGCGCACCAGACCGCTGGCGGGGGTAGACGATGCACTCATGAAACGTGCACCTCGAGGGGTTGAAACGTGGCTGAAATGATCGGACTCAGCAAAGGCAAGCCTCCTGTTGTGAGCGGGCAGCGAACCACCGGTTTAACTTGAATGAACGTTCAAGTTAACCATGAATGCGGTGGTAAGGACTAATCGCAGGGCTGGGTGGTAGGTTTCCTACAGCGCCCAAGGAGGGATATGACGCGGGTCTGAGGGGATTTGTTCAACAGCAAAATGCCTGATGCCCGAACCTCTAGGAGCTGCCGAAGGCTCGGGCCGCGTTCGGACGATCTTTTGATCTTGATGTTTAAAAGCAAAGATCAAAAGATCGCAGCCTCGTTTCACTCGTCAGCTCCTACAGGTCGCATGTTTGCAGGCTATTTTTGCGTCCCGTCATCATGCTGCAGATTCGCCTGGGTCAGATTCGCCCCCGCCGGCACGCTGCGCGTCAGCCACACGTTGCCGCCAATGGTCGATCCCTTGCCGATGGTGATCCGCCCCAGAATCGTCGCTCCGGCATAAATCACCACATCGTCTTCGACGATCGGGTGGCGCGGATGGCCCTTCTGCAATTGCCCGTCCTCATCGGCCGGGAACCGCTTGGCGCCCAACGTGACGGCCTGATAAATGCGCACGCGCTCGCCAATGATCGCGGTTTCGCCAATCACTACGCCGGTGCCGTGATCGATAAAAAAACTGCGGCCGATCTGCGCGCCAGGGTGGATATCGATGCCCGTCGCCGAATGGGCGATCTCCGCGCTTATCCGCGCCAGCAAAGGCAAACCGGCACGGTACAAATGGTGTGCCAAGCGGTGGTGAATCACCGCAAGAATGCCCGGATAGCACAGCAGCACTTCATCAACACTGCGCGCCGCCGGGTCGCCGTGGTAAGCCGCCAGCACATCGGTATCGAGCAGTGTGCGCAACCCCGGCAAGGCCAACGCAAAATCCTGCACGATCCGAATGGCCCGAGCCTCGACTTCACTGTCATCCTGCGCGCTGTGTCGAGCGACGTAACGCAGCTCCAGGCGCGTCTGTGCCAACAAAGCATTCAGCGCAACATCGAGCGTGTGCCCGACGTAGAAATCTTCACTTTCTTCACGTAGATCAACTGGCCCCAAACGCATCGGGAACAGCGCGCCGCACAACGCCTCAAGGATTTGCGCCATCGCCGCCCGGGACGGCAATTCGCGGCCACCCTGCTCTCCTGAAGCCCGACCATTCTGTGCACGCCACTGATCCCGTGCGCTACGCAGTTGGCTGACGACGGTCTGCAATTGCCAATGGCTGGAACGCTCGCTCACGGTAAAGACTCCTCACGGGCGGCCGGACTGTCTGGCCGCGTCAACGGCGCCTACTTTACGGCATGCCCTGGCCGACGAATTAAGAACCGATAGTGCTGGCCTCAGTCCATTTGGCTATAAGCGATTGGCGGTTGCCCGGGTAAAAACGCCTGCCTATAGTCCTCTCATTCTTTTGCGCCAGTACAGACTCATGATCAAACAACAGCTGCAACGCTTTACCCGTCTCGACCTGCTGAGCCATCCCACGCCACTGGAAAAGCTCGAACGCTTGTCCGCCTGGCTCGGCCGCGAGGTGTACATCAAGCGCGATGACCTGACGCCGCTGGCCATGGGCGGGAACAAGCTGCGCAAACTCGAATACCTTGTCGCTGATGCGCTCGCGCAGGGCGCCGACACGTTGATTACCGCCGGTGCGCTGCAATCGAACCACGTTCGTCAGACCGCTGCGCTGGCCGCCAGGCTCGGTCTCGGTTGTGTGGCGCTGCTGGAAAACCCGCTGGGCACGGACGACGGCAATTACACCGGTAACGGCAACCGGCTGCTGCTCGATCTGTTCGATACCAGGGTCGAGATGGTCGACAACCTCGACAATGCCGACGAACAACTGGCCGCCCTCGCCGCGCGTTTGCGCAGCAACGGCAAGAAGCCGTATCTGGTGCCGATTGGCGGCTCCAATGCGCTCGGTGCTTTGGGTTATGTGCGCGCCGGGCTGGAGTTGGCTGAGCAGATCAAGGACAGTGGCCTCGATTTCGCCGCAGTCGTGCTGGCGTCTGGCAGTGCCGGGACTCACAGTGGTCTGGCGCTGGCGCTGAGTGAGGCGCTGCCGCAACTGCCTGTGATTGGCGTGACGGTTTCGCGCAGTGAAGAAGATCAGCGGCCGAAGGTGCAGGGTTTGGCCGAGCGCACGGCAGATCTGCTTGGCGTCGAGGTGCCGGGCAACTTCAAGGTCGAGCTGTGGGATGAATATTTCGGCCCGCGTTATGGCGAACCGAATGCCGGCACACTGGCGGCGGTGAAACTGTTGGCGGGTCAGGAAGGTCTCTTGCTTGACCCGGTCTACACCGGCAAGGCGATGGCCGGTCTGCTCGACGGCATTGGCCGGCAGCGCTTCGATAACGGCCCGATCATCTTTCTGCACACCGGTGGCGCGCCGGCGTTGTTTGCTTACAAGGATTTCCTGTAACTGATCGTTCCCACGCTCCGCGTGGGAATGCAGCCCGGGACGCTCTGCGTCCCTTCCAGAGCTGGAACGTGGCGTGCCTTGAAGCATTCCCACGCCGATCGGGGGAACGATCATTATGCAAGAAAGGAATAACAATTTAGATATTGAGTATTTTCAAGTCTATAAACGACATCATATAGTCTCGCCGCAGGCGAATTTCGGGCGAGACGCATAAGCTGCTTTAAGGCAGGATAGCGCTGTCGTTCAAATCACCCATTTGCCTACATTTCCTTAAGCGTCTTCCATAAGAAAACACAGGGGCTTGTCATGAATTTTTCCGCACTACGTCGCACTCTGCTGGTCGGTTCGCTGGGTCTGGCCCTGAGCGCCGGCCTGATCGGTCAGGCAGTGGCCGGCGAGCAGCTGCAACAGATCAAGGACAAAGGCGTTCTCAACGTCGGCCTGGAAGGCACTTATCCACCGTTCAGTTTCGTTGACGAGAACGGCAAGCTGTCCGGTTTCGAAGTCGAGCTGTCCGAAGCGCTGGCGCAAAAACTCGGGGTCAAGACCAAGATCCAGCCAACCAAATGGGACGGCATCCTCGCCGCGCTGGAGTCCAAGCGTCTGGACCTGGTGGTCAACCAGGTCACCATCTCCGACGAGCGCAAGAAGAAGTATGACTTCTCCGAACCGTACACCGTCTCCGGCATTCAGGCTCTCGTGCTGAAAAGCAAAGAGTCGGCCCTGAACATCAAGACCGCCGCCGACCTGTCCGGCAAGAAGGTCGGTGTAGGCCTGGGCACCAACTACGAACAATGGGTTCGCGCCAACGTGCCGGGTGCAGACGTGCGTACATACGACGATGATCCGACCAAGTTCGCCGACCTCAACAACGGTCGTATCGACGCCATCCTTATCGATCGTCTGGCCGCACTTGAGTACGCCAAGAAAGCGCCAAAAACTGTCGCTGCCGGTGAAGCTTTCTCCCGTCAGGAGTCCGGCATCGCCCTGCGCAAAGGCGAGCCTGAATTGCTGGCTGCGGTGAACAAGGCACTCGACGAACTGCGTGCTGACGGTACCCTTGAAAAACTGTCGAAGAAATACTTCAACGCAGACGTCACTAAATAATGGAAGCTGGTTTTCAATTCGGATTCGGACTGGACTTCCCACAGTTGAGCCAGCAGATCGCCGAAACCACAGCCCTGCTCGTGAACTCCGCGCCCTTTCTGCTAAAGGGCGCTTATTTCACAGTCGTTCTCAGCCTCGGCGGTATGTTTTTCGGATTGGCGCTGGGCTTCGCTCTGGCGCTGATGCGCCTGTCGCGGTTCAAGCTGCTGAGTTGGCTAGCTCGCGTTTATGTGTCGTTCTTTCGCGGCACGCCGCTGCTGGTGCAACTGTTCGTCATTTATTACGGCTTGCCGCAACTGGGCATGGAGCTTGATCCCTTGCCGGCAGCGCTGATCGGCTTTTCGCTGAACATGGCCGCCTACGCCTGTGAAATCCTGCGAGCTGCGATCGGTTCGATCGAACGCGGTCAATGGGAAGCCGCTGCGAGTATCGGCATGACCCGCGCGCAGACCCTGCGCCGGGCCATCCTGCCGCAAGCGATGCGCACGGCGTTGCCGCCGCTGGGCAACAGCTTTATTTCGCTGGTCAAGGACACGGCGCTGGCCGCGACCATTCAGGTGCCGGAGCTGTTCCGTCAGGCTCAGCTGATCACCGCCCGGACTTTCGAAGTCTTCACCATGTATCTTGCCGCCGCACTGATCTACTGGATTCTGGCCACGGTGCTTTCGCACTTCCAGAACAAGTTGGAAGAGCGTGTCAATCGGCATGACCAGGAGTCCTGACCCGATGATTGTCGTGGAAAAACTGACCAAGCAATTCAAGGGTCAGGTCGTGCTCAATGGCATCGACCTTGAGGTAAAGGAGGGCGAAGTCGTCGCGATCATCGGCCCCAGTGGCTCGGGAAAAACGACGTTCCTGCGCTGCCTGAATTTCCTTGAAGAACCCACCAGCGGCCGGATCAAGGTCGGCGATATCGAAATCGATACCCGCCGCCCGCTGAACCAGCAGCAGGGTCTGGTGCGCAACTTGCGCCAACACGTCGGCTTCGTGTTCCAGAACTTCAATCTGTTCCCCCATCGCACCGCCCTGGAAAACGTCATAGAAGGCCCGATCGTGGTCAAGAAGATGCCTCGCGATCAAGCGATTGCCCTGGGCAAAAAGCTGCTGACCAAAGTCGGCCTGGCGGGCAAGGAAGACGCTTATCCGCGTCGTCTCTCCGGTGGGCAGCAACAGCGCGTGGCGATTGCCCGGGCGCTGGCGATGGAGCCGGAAGTGATTCTGTTCGACGAGCCGACCTCGGCACTCGACCCGGAACTGGTCGGCGAAGTGCTGGCGACCATTCGCGGTCTTGCCGAAGAAAATCGCACCATGGTGATTGTCACTCACGAGATGGGCTTTGCCCGTGACGTGGCCAATCGCGTGGTGTTTTTCGACAAGGGCGTCATTGTCGAGCAAGGTGAAGCAAAAGCACTTTTTGCCAATCCGAAAGAAGAACGCACTCAACAGTTTCTTAGCAAGTTTCTCAACCATGCCTGAGAACTACCGGTGCAATCCTGGCCAACTTCCACGGATGGAAGTTATGCCTTTCTCCATTACTCGAATCGTTTGAACATTTGTTACTCAGTGCGCGGATATACATTGCGCAATGGTTCCACTCATCCATGAACGCTCACATCCACACACGTTTGCCCAAGTTCAAACCCTTAAAAAATGCGGCCGAATCGGCGTTTTCCTGTAGCCCTCTTTACTACTGCGCCTAGGCTTAATACCTCAGTGACGTAGGAACTTTCTGATTAACCTGTAATTCACAGATTAACTAATCCCTTCTATTGACACCCCTCTCCGCAGACTTTTATCTAGTCGGCAACCGGCGCTACTTAGTTCAAACAATCCGCACTAATGCTGAGTAAATACTGGTCCTTTTATTGCCAGTTGATTCGCGCCTTTTGTTTTCCAGAAACGGATTTCGCTGCGAGACTTCAAGGAGAGAAACCGATGACCCGCATTTCGCACACCCCCGAACTTGCAGCGCCAACGCTGGTATGCGCACAAAAAACCGGCATCAACCTGGCGACAGCGGCCCACCTGCTGATCGATGTGCCGCCCTATCCCGACATGGACGTTGGCGACCTGATCGAACTGTTCTGGAACAAATGTTATGTCGCGTCAAAAGTCCTGAGCGCGGCCGATGTGGGCGACTCGGTCAGCCTGCGCGTACCGGAGAGTTTCATCACTAACGGCACCGCGCGCATTCACTACCGGGTGATGCAGGTCGGCCAGGGCCCGGCGTTGTCGGCCGCGACCCGGGTGCAGGTCAAACTCGATTGCCCGGGTGGTCAGCCCACTGCGCAATGCGAAGACGAAAACCAGCGACTGGCGCCGGTTGTCATCCCCGAAGCGATCCGCCGTCAGGGCGTAAACCCCAGCCAGATCAAACGCGGCGTACCGCTGACCATCGAGCCTTACCTGAACATGGCCGAAGACGACGCCATCACGTTGCGCTGGGGCGATACACGCATGGACCTGGCGCCGATTACGGCCGCCGATGTCGGGCTGCCGATTCAGGTCTGGGTGCCACCGGCGGTGATTGTCGAAGCAGGCGAAGATCTGCGGCTGGATGTGACGTACTGCATCCTCGATCGGGTCGGCAACAATTCACGCTGGGCGCCGCCGCGTACGTTGAAAATCGGTTGCGTGAATTCATATGTGAAAGTCCCATTGAAGCCCGAATTCAAGGCCGCCGAAACGCGCGCCAAATGAGTTCCGGTCGGGGTGAGAGGCACGTCCTCTCACTTGCAACACGATGACCAGCCCGAACATCCCGCCTTCTATACATATTCCTAAAAGTTAGTTTATTTAATTTTTATACGCGCTTAGGGTATATGCACCGGACCACCGGACATTCTTTCATTCGTCGCGCTTCGCGACGTTTTTCTTGAAATGTGAGGTAGGTATGGTCCGGAACACAATCACCCCAGTGCAGATCGCCAGGGCATTGCGTGCAGCCAGGGAGCGGCACTGATGTCCAGTCTTGCAGATGCAAACGTGCAGTCCGATCTGGATATCGCCCCACTGTTGTTGCCCGCGCAAGTACTGCGCAACGACGCGCAAGCCATCAAGGCCGCCCATGAGCTGGCGCAAGCGGCCCGCATGCAGGCGGCCAAACGCGACCGCCAGCGAAAACTGCCGTGGTCGGAAATCGAACAATTCACCCGCAGCGGACTCGGTAGCATTGCCATCCCGCGTGAATACGGAGGCCCGCAGGTTTCCTTCGTCACGCTGGCCGAAGTCTTCGCGATCATTTCCGCCGCCGACCCGGCGCTCGGGCAGATTCCACAGAACCAGTTCGGCATCATCAATCTGGTGCTCGGCAGCGCCACCGAAGCACAGAAAAAGCAGTTGTTCCAGAGTGTTCTGGAAGGCTGGCGCATCGGTAATGCCGGCCCGGAACGCGGCACAAAAAACACGTTGGAACTCAAAGCGCGAATCACCGCCGATGGCGACGGTTACCTGATCAACGGCCAGAAGTTCTACTCCACCGGCGCGCTGTTTGCACACTGGGTCGCGGTGAAAGCGCTCAATGATGAGGGCAAGCAGGTACTGGCTTTTGTTCGTCGCGGCACCCCCGGTTTGCGCATCGTCGATGACTGGTCGGGCTTCGGCCAGCGCACCACCGCCAGCGGCACGATCCTGCTGAACAACGTGCGCGTCGAGTCGAGCCTGGTCATCGACAACTGGAAGATCAACGAGAAGCCGAATACCCAAGGCGCAGTGTCGCAGCTGATTCAAGCGGCGATCGACGCCGGCATCGCCCGTGGCGCCATTGACGACGCCATCGAATTCGTCAAAACCCGCGCGCGACCATGGATCGATGCCAAGGTCGAGCGCGCCAGCGATGACCTCTACGTGATCGCCGATATCGGCAAACTGAAAATAGAACTGCACGCCGCCGAAGCGCTGCTGCGCAAGGCCGGCAAAGTCCTCGATCAGGTCCACGCCGCGCCGCTGACCGCCGAATCCGCCGCACGCGCTTCGATCGCCGTGGCTGAGGCGAAAGTGCTGACCACCGAGATCTCGCTGCTGGCCAGCGAGAAGCTCTTCGAACTGGCCGGCAGCCGCGCGACCCTCGCCGAATTCAATCTCGACCGTCATTGGCGCAACGCCCGCGTGCACACCCTGCACGACCCGGTGCGCTGGAAGTATCACGCGGTCGGCGCCTATCGCCTGAACGGCACCTTGCCGGCTCGCCATTCCTGGATCTGAGACGACCAGACATCTGGAGGAAAAACATGACGCTTTCCCATCACGTCGCGGTCATCACCAGCGATGAGCAAGCCCTGATTGTTGCCAGCGACCTGGCCGAAGACTTCAAACGCGACAGCGCGATCCGCGACCGCGAACGCCGCCTGCCCTTGGCAGAACTGGAAGTGTTTTCCCGCTCTGGCCTGTGGGGTATCAGCGTGCCAAAAAAATACGGCGGCGCGGACGTATCCAACGTCACCCTGGCCAAGGTCATTGCTCTGATTGCGCAGGCCGACGGCTCGCTGGGGCAGATTCCGCAGAACCATTTCTACGCACTGCAAGTACTGCGCGTGAATGGCAGCGATGAACAGAAACAGCGTTTGTACGCCGAGGCCCTCGCCGGCCAACGCTTCGGCAATGCACTGGCGGAGCTGGGTACCAAAACCGCTCACGACCGCGTCACCAGTCTCACCCGCGACGGCGCTGGTTATCGCATCAACGGTCGCAAGTTCTACTCGACCGGAGCGATTTACGCGCAGCGCATTCCGACGTCGGTGGTCGATGAAAACGGCGTACAGCAACTCGCGTTCGTCCCCCGCAACAGCAAAGGTCTGACCGTGATCGACGACTGGAGCGGCTTTGGCCAGCGCACCACCGGCAGCGGTTCGGTGGTGTTCGAAGACGTCTATGTCGGGGCTGAAGACGTGCTGCCGTTTCAAAGTGCTTTCGAACGGCCGACCACGGTCGGCCCGCTGGCACAAATTCTTCACGCCGCTATCGACACCGGGATCGCCCGCGCCGCTTACGAAGACGCTCTGCATTTCGTGCGCAGCAAAACCCGTCCGTGGATCGATTCCGGCAATGACAAGGCCACCGAAGATCCGCTGACGCTGAAAAGCTTCGGCCACCTGAGTATCCGCCTCCACGCCACCGAAGCCCTGCTTGAACGCGCCGGCGAAATTCTCGACGCCGCACAGGCTGACACCACTGCCGAAACTGTTGCAGCGGCCTCGATCGCGGTCGCCGAAGCACGCGCGATCAGCACGGAAACCTCTCTGGCGGCGGGCAGCACTTTGTTCGAACTGGCCGGCAGCCAGGCCACCCTCGCCGAACACGGCCTCGACCGCCACTGGCGCAACGCTCGCGTGCACACGTTGCACGACCCGGTGCGCTGGAAGTATCACGCGGTGGGCAATTACTACCTCAACGATGAAAACCCTCCGCTGCGAGGGACGATCTGATGGGCGCTGCGAAAAAGAAGATCCTGCTCAACGCGTTCAACATGAACTGCATCGGCCACATCAACCACGGTTTATGGACGCATCCGCGCGACACCTCGACGCGCTACAACACCATCGAATATTGGACGGAACTGGCGCAATTGCTGGAGCGCGGGCTGTTTGATGGCTTGTTCATCGCCGACATCGTCGGCGTCTACGATGTTTATCAGAACTCGGTGGACGTCACGCTGAAAGAGTCGATCCAGTTGCCGGTCAACGACCCGTTGCTGCTGGTGTCGGCTATGGCTGCAGTGACCAAAAACCTCGGCTTCGGCCTCACCGCCAATCTCACTTACGAGCCGCCGTACCTGTTTGCCCGACGCATGTCGACGCTTGATCATCTGAGCCGTGGCCGGGTCGGCTGGAACATTGTCACCGGTTACCTGGACAGCGCCGCCAAGGCCATGGGTCTGCGTGAACAGGTCGAACATGACCGCCGCTACGACCAGGCCGAAGAATATCTGCAGGTGCTGTACAAGCTCTGGGAAGGCAGCTGGGAGGACGGCGCGGTGCTCAACGACCGCGAGAAGCGCATTTACGCCAATCCGGAGAAAGTCCACAAGGTCGAGCACAAGGGCGAGTTCTATCAGGTCGAGGGCTATCACCTCTGCGAGCCTTCACCGCAGCGTACGCCGGTGTTGTTTCAGGCCGGCACTTCCGATCGTGGATTGCTGTTTGCCGGGCGTCACGCCGAGTGCGTATTCATCAGCGGCCAGAACAAACCGTCGACCAAGGTGCAGGTCGACAAGGTCCGTGCCAGCGCCGTTGAAGCGGGGCGCAATCCTCAAGACATCAAGGTGTTCATGGGCCTCAATGTGATCGTCGGCACCACTGAAGCAGCGGCGTGGGCCAAGCATGCCGAGTACCTCAGCTACGCCAGCGCCGAAGCCGGCGTGGCGCATTTTTCCGCGTCCACCGGTATCGACTTTGCCCAGTACGAAATCGACGAACCGATCCAGTACGTGAAGAGCAACGCCATTCAATCGGCGACGAAAACCCTGCAGAACAACGACTGGACCCGGCGCAAATTGCTCGACCAGCACGCCCTCGGTGGCCGCTACATCACCGTGGTCGGCTCGCCCGAGCAAGTGGCGGATGAACTGGAATCGTGGATCGCCGAAACCGGGCTGGATGGCTTCAACCTGACCCGCATCGTCACGCCGCAAAGCTATGTCGATTTCATCGAACTGGTGATTCCAGAGCTGCAGCGGCGCGGTTCGTACAAAACCGCGTATGACCGCGGGACCTTGCGCGAGAAGTTGTTTCACGGTGAGGCGCAGTTACCCGAGCAACACACCGGCTCCGCGTTTCGTCGCTAAAAGCTTCGCGAGCAAGCCCGCTCTCACAGGGCTACGCATTCCAGAATGTGGGAGCGGGCTTGCTCGCGAAGAGGCCCGACCAGACACCCAAAATTTATGCACTGACTGGAAAAACCACCATGACCAGAAAAATCCTGTCCCACCCAGTCAAAGCACTGGCCCTGGCCTTCGGCCTGTTCAGCTCGGCGGTGTTTGCTGGCGATGCGCCGCTGAAAATCGGCACCACCGCAGCGTTTGCGATTCCGCTGGAAGCCGCCGTCGAAGAAGCCTCCAGGCAAGGCCTGAAAGTCGAACTTGTGGAATTCACCGACTGGATCGCGCCCAACGTCAGCCTCGCCGCTGGCGACATCGACGTGAATTATTTCCAGCACATCCCGTTCCTGGAAAACGCCAAAGCCGCGTCAGGTTTTGATCTGGTGCCGTTCGCCCCGGGAATCATCAACAACGTCGGCCTGTATTCCAAGAAGTACAAAAGCTTCGATGAGCTGCCCGAAGGCGCCAGCGTTGCCATCGCCAACGACCCGATCAACAGCGGTCGCGGTCTGCAATTGCTCGCCAAGGCCGGGTTGATCACCCTGAAACCGGGTGTAGGCTACAAGGCCACCGAGGACGACATCGTCGCCAATCCGAAGAACATCAGGATCCTTCAGGTCGAAGCCGTGCAACTGGTGCGCGCTTACGACGACGCCGACCTGGTTCAGGGTTACCCGGCCTATATTCGGCTGGCGAAGACGTTCGATGCCGGCTCGGCGCTGCTGTTCGATGGTCTCGATCACAAGGAATACGTGATCCAGTTCGTCATCCAGCCAAAGAGCAAAACCGACCCGCGCCTGATCAAGTTCGTCGACATCTATCAGCACTCGCCGGCGGTTCGTGCGGCACTGGACAAGGCCCACGGCAAGCTCTACCAGGCCGGTTGGGAAAGCTGAACATGACTGCCGCCATCCAACGGCGACTGGAGCTTCCAGAGCCACACAACGCTGAAAAAACCGAGCTGCACCCCGAGCTGAATCGCGCCCACGTACGCTTTATCGGCGTGGGCAAAACCTACAACGGCCGGCAAGGCCCGGTCGCAGCGTTGCAGGGCGTCGACCTGGCGATTCAGCGCGGTGAAGTGTTCGGCATCATCGGTCGCAGCGGCGCCGGCAAGTCGTCGTTGATCCGTACGATCAATCGTCTTGAGCAACCGACTTCGGGCCGTGTGCTCATCGATCAGGTCGACATCGGCGAATTCGACGAAGACCGTCTCGTCGCATTGCGTCGGCGCATCGGCATGATCTTCCAGCACTTCAATCTGATGTCGGCCAAGACTGTCTGGCAGAACGTCGAATTACCGCTGAAAGTGGCCGGTGTGCCGAAGGAACAGCGCGAGAACAAGGTTCGCGAACTGCTAGAGCTGGTCGGCCTGCAAAGCAAGCACACAGCCTATCCGGCACAACTCTCCGGTGGGCAAAAACAGCGTGTCGGTATCGCCCGCGCCTTGGTGCATGACCCGGACATTCTGCTCTGCGATGAAGCGACATCGGCGCTCGACCCGGAAACCACGCAGTCGATCCTCGGCCTGCTGCGCGAGATCAACAAACGCCTGGGCCTGACCATTGTGCTGATCACTCACGAAATGGCGGTGATCCGCGAGATCTGTGACCGCGTCGTCGTGCTTGAGCATGGCCATGTGGTCGAGCAAGGGCCGGTGTGGCAAGTGTTCGGCAATCCGCAACACGCAGTCAGCCAGACCCTGCTCGCGCCGCTGCAACACGCCTTGCCGGAAGAACTGCAAAGCCGTTTGCAGGCGCAATCAACGGTTTCTGATGCCGCTGCTGTATTGCGTTTGCAGTTCACCGGCAGCGCCGCTGATGAACCGGATCTGGCCGCGTTATTCGCGGCATTGGGTGGCCGAGTGAAGCTGCTTCAGGGCGGTGTGGAACGGATTCAGGGTCATGCGCTGGGGCAGCTGTTGCTGGCCGTCAGCGGCTCGGCTTTGAGCACCGAACAATTGCGTGAACGCGCCGGACAGTGGGCGCAACGGGTCGAGGTCTTGGGTTATGTGGTTTGATCGCTTGCTGCAGGGTTTTATCGACACCTTCCTGATGGTCGGCGTGTCGTCGCTGATCGCGCTGCTGGCGGGTATTCCCATGGCGGTGATTCTGGTTACCAGCGACAAGGGCGGGATCTACGAAGCGCCGGTGTTGAACCGGGCCTTGGGCGCCTTCGTCAATCTGTTCCGCTCGATCCCGTTTCTGATTCTGATGGTCGCGCTGATTCCGTTCACTCGTTTGATCGTCGGCACGACCTATGGCGTGTGGGCCGCGGTGGTGCCGCTGACAATCGCGGCAACGCCGTTTTTTGCGCGGATCGCCGAAGTCAGCCTGCGCGAGGTCGATCATGGCCTGATCGAAGCCGCACAGGCGATGGGTTGCCGACGCTGGCATATCGTCTGGCATGTGCTGTTGCCCGAGGCGCTGCCTGGAATCGTCGGGGGCTTCACCATCACTCTGGTGACAATGATCAATTCATCCGCCATGGCCGGTGCAATTGGTGCGGGCGGGCTGGGGGATATCGCTTACCGCTACGGCTATCAGCGCTTCGACAGCCAGATCATGTTGACGGTGATTGTCTTGCTGGTGGCGTTGGTGGCGGTAATTCAGTTGGGTGGCGACAGGCTGGCGCGGGGGCTGAATAAGCGCTAAGGTCGATAGCGGCAGGTGGCCATCAACCAAGCCCATGTGATTGCAGTTTTTTGGGCAATGCCCTTAGCGAAAATCAGATGTTTCCTACGCAAATTTTATCGTTTCGCCAGCCCGAACCACGCGGCTTTGCAGGACGATTCCTAGAATGATTTGCCCGCTTGTACCCGAAATACCCTGTAGCTAATCTCCGGTCGTCACTGTTTTGCGGTGACCGGATTCAGTTGTCCGGATTCGCTGGGCGTGCAGTCAGGCCTGACCTCGGCAGAGGCGTTAGCTGTCCGATGTTGGCTGCATGCAGGGCACTTTCGGGTGCGCCGATGACCGGCGGCCGGCGACTGATCCACGTGCAGCCGCCGTCCTGCTCGTTTACTCGCGAAATGGTTGGCTCCCACTTGAAGTCAGGAGTTTGCCCATGGAAAAAAATCTTGCCGATCCGCCACTCAGCCTTACCTCCAGCAAGCGGTTCACCGAGGATTTGCTCAAGGACCGCTCTGCACTGTGCCGCGCCGTTGATTCGCATCTGGCCGGCACTCAGGTCACGTTGGCGGGACAGAAACGCGTCTACAGCATCAGCGAAGATGTGACGCTGGAAGACGCGCAGTTGTACGTCGCCGACCTGCTGCGCTGCGCCTCGGTGACCGTCCATCAATGCGGTGACCAGCTTGGGGGCGCGGATCGAGCCATGGTGTTCTCGGTCTGGCATCTGCTGGAGATGGCCAAAGCGATGATGGACCGTTCGATCGATTGCCTGGGAGCCAAGCAGCTCTGAAGTCTGGCACTCATGGCCGCCTGCACTAGCACTAGCACCAGCGCAGGCGGCGTTTTTTTGCCCGCGAAAAAGCTTATAGTCCGCTCTCTCATCGCCCATACAGCATCGACCATGAAACAGACGCCCAGCGACCTCGAACAGATCACCGCCACGACCCTTGGTCATTACAACTCAGTGGCCGAGGATTTCCGTGAGGGCACTCGCGACCACGATGTCAGCCATAATATCGAGGCTTTGCTGCGCCACATTCAGGCTGATTCGCCGTTGACGATTCTCGATTTCGGATGCGGCCCTGGACGGGACCTGCAGACGTTCACGCGCATGGGCCACGTCGCGATCGGCCTCGATGGCTCGCAGGAGTTTGCGCGCATGGCCCGCGAGGACAGCGGCTGCGAAGTCTGGCAGCAGGACTTTCTCAAGCTTGATCTGCCGGCGGAACGCTTTGACGGGATTTTCGCCAATGCCGTGCTGTTTCATGTGCCGTTGCAGGTATTGCCGCACGTGTTGCAGCAATTGCACGGCACTTTGAAACCGGGCGGCGTGTTGTTCAGCTCCAATCCGCGTGGGGACAACCGCGAAGGGTGGAATGGGCCGCGTTATGGCTCGTACCACGATCTCGACGCCTGGCGCGCTTTGCTGACAGCGGCAGGCTTTGTCGAGCTTGAGCACTATTACCGACCCGCCGGGTTGCCGCGCGAGCAGCAGCCGTGGCTGGCGAGCGTGTGGCGTCGAGTTGATTGAAGATCAAAAGATCGCAGCCGTCGGCAGCTCCTGCGTTGGAATGCGTTTCCCTGTAGGGGCTGCCGTTGGCTGCGATCTCTGGTTCTTGCTTCAGGAAGATTCCTTTTCAGGCTCGCGAATCTTGTACCAGGCCACATACAGCGCCGGCAGGAACAGCAGCGTCAGCAGCGTCGCCACGACGATCCCGCCGATCATCGCATAGGCCATCGGGCCCCAGAACACTTCGCGGGCAATCGGGATCATGCCCATGCTCGCCGCCGCAGCGGTAAGCAGGATCGGTCGGCGTCGGTGTTCGGTGGCTTCAACCACCGCGTCCCACGGCGCGTAGCCTTTCTGCTCGAACTCGTCGATCTGCGTCACCAGAATCACCGAATTGCGGATGATGATGCCGATCAGCGCGAGAATCCCCAGAATCGCCACAAAGCCCATCGGCGTGCCAGTCGGCACCAGCGCCAGGACCACGCCGATCAGTCCCAGCGGCGCGACACTGGCGACCAGGAACATCTTCTGCACGCTGTGCAACTGGATCATTAGGAACGTCGCCATCAGAAACAGCATCAATGGCAAGACCTTGGCGATCGGCCCTTGAGCCTTGCCGCTTTCCTCGACCGTACCGCCAGTAGCGACTTTGTAGCCGACCGGCAGTTTGGCGGCAAAGGCGTCAATCGATGGCTTGAGCAGTTTCACCAGGTCGGTCGGCTGAATCTCGTCGCGCACCGAGGCCTTGATAGTGATGGTCGGCAAGCGGTCACGACGCCACACCAGCGGCTGTTCCAGCTCATAGCGCACGGTGGCGAACGCCAGCAGCGGAATCGAGGTGCCGCTCGGCGTGACGATCTGCAGGTTCTCAAGGGTTCTCGGCGAACCACGTTCGGACTCCACCGCGCGACCGACCACGTTGATCAGGTAAATATCGTCATTGACCTGAGTCAGCGGCGAGCCGCTGACGATGCTGTTCATCAGGTTCGCCACGTCTTCCGAAGACAGGCCGAGCTGGCGTGCCTTGTCCTGGGCGATATCGATGCGCAGGACTTTGCCCGGCTCGTTCCAGTCGTAGATGATCTCGCCAATGTGCGGGTTCTTGTCCAGTTCGGTGGCCAGGTCGATGGCGTATTTGCGCACCTGATCGACGTCCTTGCCGCTGACCCGGTACTGGATCGGACGCCCTACCGGCGGGCCCATCTCCAGGGCCTGAACGTAACTGCCGATGCCGACGAAGTCCTTGTGCAAGCGCTCGCGCAGGCGCTGGCTCAGTGCCTCGCGGGCTTCGAAATCCTTGCTGACGATCACCAGTTGCGCGTAGTACGGGTTTTGCAGTTGCTGGTCCAGCGGCAAGTAGAAACGGATCGCGCCCTGGCCGATGTAAGTGCTCCAGCGCACGATGTCCGGGTCGCCCTTGAGCGTGGCTTCGAGCTTGTCCACCGCTTTGCGGGTTTCGTCGATCGAGGCGTTTTGCGGCAGGTTCAGGTCGACCAGAATTTCCGGCCGATCCGAAGCGGGGAAGAACTGGTTCTGCACGAAACGCATGCAGAACACCGCCAGCACGAACAGCAGTACGGTGACGCCGATCGCCCACCAGCGATTGCGCATGGCCCACAGCAGCCCGCCATTGAACGCCCGGCCAACGCGACCCGGCTCGGCATCGTGCGCCTTCACCTTGTCGCTGAGGATGTGCACGCCGATCACCGGTGCGAAAAACACCGCCACCACCCACGACACGATCATTGCCACGGCGATCACCGCGAACAGGGTGAATGTATATTCACCGGCCGAGCTGGCGTTGAGGCCGATGGGCACGAAACCGGCGACAGTCACCAGCGTACCGGTGAGCATCGGGAACGCCGTCGAGGTGTAGGCGTACGTCGCCGCCTCCTCCTTGCTCTCGCCCATTTCCAGGCGTGTGACCATCATTTCCACGGTGATCATCGCGTCGTCCACCAGCAGGCCGAGGGCGATGATCAGCGCGCCGAGGGAAATTCGCTGCATGGTGATGCCGCTGTATTCCATGAACACAAAGACCATCGCCAACACCAGCGGAATCGAGCAGGCCACCACCAGGCCGGCACGCACGCCGAGGCTGATGAAGCTCACCACCAGCACGATGATGACCGCTTCGAACAGTGCGCTGGTAAACCCGCCGACGGCTTCTTCCACCACCACCGCCTGATCGGACACCGTGTGCACGCCGACGCCGACCGGCAAGTCAGCGGTGAGCTGGTCGATACGCTCGTGCAGTGCCTTACCGAACTCCTGAACGTTGCCGCCCTTCTGCATGGCAATCGCCAGGCCGATCGCCGGTTTGCCGTCGAAGCGGAATTCAGGCGTGGCCGGGTCGACGTAGCCGCGGCGGATGTCGGCGATATCGGCCAGACGATAGAAACGGTCGTTGAGTTTGAGATTGACCTCGGCCAGATCCTTTTCCGAGGCGAATTGCCCCGACGTGCGCACGGAAATCCGCTCGGGCCCGGCCTCGATCACCCCGGCCGGCGTTACCGCGTTCTGCGACTGCAGGCTTTGCACCACTTGACGCTGATCGATGCCTAACGCTGCGAGTTTGCGCGTGGAGAAATTCAGGTAAATCGTTTCGTCCTGCTGGCCGACCATTTCGACCTTGCCCAGCCCCGGCACGCTGCGAATCTCGGCGCGCGCCTGCTCCACGTAATCACGTAGCTGGCGCATGGTCAGGCCGTCGGCGGTGAACGCATAGACCGAGCCGAACACATCGCCAAACTCGTCGTTGAATCCCGGCCCTTGAATCCCTTGGGGAAACTGGCCGCGAATGTCGTCGATCTTCTTGCGCACCTGGTACCAGATTTGCGGAATGTCCTCGGCGCTGGTGGTGTCGCGCAGGTAGACGTAGACCGTCGATTCGCCGGGGCGCGTGTAGCTTTTCACATAGTCGAGGGAGTCGAGTTCTTCGAGTTTTTTCTCGATGCGGTCGGTGACCTGTTTAAGGGTTTCTTCCTGGGTCGCGCCCGGCCATTTGGTCTGGATCACCATCGTCTTGATGGTGAACGACGGGTCTTCTTCGCGACCCAGATTGAAGTACGAGAACACGCCCATCAGCAGCCCGACGAACATCAGGTACCACACGAAAGACTGATGCTTGAGGGCCCATTCGGAGAGGTTGAAAGAGCCTTTCATTGACTGTCCTCGTCAAGTTTTACCGATTGTCCGGGTTTGAGACTGTTGACGCCGGCGCTGACCACGCGCTCGCCGTTTCGCACGCCGCCAGCGAGCACCACACTGTTGTCACTGCGGCTGACCACGCTGACGTCTCGCGGGTTGACGGTTTTGTTTTGCGTGTCGATCACCCAGATACGGGTTTTGCCGTCGAATTCCTGCAGCGCCGTCAGCGGCAATTCGATCCGTGGTTTGATCGCTGAACTGAGGGTCACGCTGATTGCAGTGCCGAGGCGGAAACCGTCCGGCGTATCCGTCAGGGTGAGGCGTGCACGGCGGGTGCGCGTGGCGCTTTGTGCCTGGGGCTCGATCTCGCGGATGATCGCCGTGGTGTTGATGCTCGGGTCCAGTTGTGCGGCCACCGAGAACACCACGTCGCTGGGCAACTGATCGACCAGCGTATCGGGCAGATCGATCACCGCTTCCTTGATGTCCGGTTGCGCCAGCGTCACCACTTGCTGCCCGGCCGTCACCACTTGCCCGGCTTCGGCGTTCCACGCAGTGACCACGGCTTTGTGATCAGAGCGCAGCTCGGTGTAGCTCAATTGATCCTTGCTCTGGCTGACCGCCGCCCGCGCCTGATCGAGCGAGGCCTGGGTGGTTTTAAGCTCGGTGTTGGCGACATCCAGCTGTGCCTGTGCACCGACGCCGCGATCGAACAGCGCTTGCTGCCGGCGTGCGTTGGCCTGAGCGTTTATCAGTTGCGCCTGAATCCTCGCCAGATCGCCCTGGGCCGAACGCAACTGGTTCTGCTGGTCGGACGGGTCGAGGGTGGCGAGCAAGGTGCCCTTCTGCACCTCGGCGCCGACGTCAACGTTACGGCTGGCGATACGTCCACCGACGCGGAAACCGGTGTTGCTCTCGTAGCGCGCCTGAATGCTGCCGGCAAAGCGCCCGAGGCTCTCTTCGTTCAGTGCCTTGACCGTGACCGACAGCACCGGCCGTACCGGTTCCGGCGGTGTTTCCTTTTCCGAGCAGGCGCCCAGCAGCAGCGCGATGCACAACAGGCCGAGGCGCTTCATGGCTGCGCTCCCGGCTGCAGATCCTTGTAAGTGTTTTCGGCAATCTCGACTTTCATGCCGGGGTGCAGCAACTGGCCGCCGGCGACAATGACTTTCTCGCCGCCCTTGAGGCCTTCGCTGATGATCACTTTGCCGGTCAGGTAACGACCGACCGTGACCGTATGCAACTGCGCTTCACCCTTGTCATCGACCAGCCATACCGCCGGGTCGCTGATGTTTTTTGTCAGTGCCGACCAGGGCAGTTCCACCGCCGATTTGCCGGTGCCTTTGGCGGTGGCGCTCACGACCGAACCAAGCTGCATGCCTGGCGGCAGCTTGTCGAGGCTGACCTTGACCTGCACGGTGCCCGATTGTGCCGATACCGAAGGGGTGATTTCGCGCACGGTGCCGGTGGTCTTGATCTCGGGGTTATCGAGCAGGCTGACCACGATGGAACGATCGGATGGCCGCTCGGCCAGCAACGATTCGTAAACATTGAACACCGCGTCGCGGTCACCATCGCGGGCAAGGCTGAAAATCGGCGCGGTGGCCTGTACCACTTGGCCGACTTCGGCCTGACGCTCGGTGATCACACCGGGTGCATCAGCGATCAGCGAGGTGTAGCTGAGCTGGTCCCTGGCGTTGGCCAGCTGCGCCTGCGCCGCGCTCAATGCGCTCTGGCTGCTGCGCAGCGCCGCCTGGGCGGAATCGTATTCGCTCTGGCTGGTGTAGCCCTTGGGCAGCAGCTTTTGTTGACGGACGAACGCCGCTGCTGTCTGCTTGACGCGGGCCTGTTCGGCGGCGACCTGGGCTTGAGCGGAATCGACGTTGGTCTGCAGATCTTTCGGATCGAGTCTGGCCAGCACCTGCCTGGCGGTGACGCGGTCGCCGACATCGACCATACGCTCAATGATCTTGCCGCCGACGCGAAACGACAGCTGCGTCTGCACTCGCGCCTGCACATCACCGGTGAGGGTCACCGCTGCGGCGTAATTGGCCGGTTCGACCTCTTGCACAAAGACCCGTGGCAAATATTCCTCAGCAGGTTTCTTGTCGCCGCACGCGGTCAGCAACGTGAACAGACTCAGCATGACCGCTGTTTTCATTCCGGGACTTGCCATGCAGACTCCTTCCTGTGTACGAACGTGCAAGTGACGATACGACTGTGAGCTTAGGACAGGGTTCAACGTTCGCCTGAGCGATCACAACATTTCCCTTTAGGAGCTGCCGAAGGCTGCGATCTTTGTTTTTAAAGATCAAGATCAAAAGATCGCAGCCTTCGGCGGCTCCTACAAGGGGCACCTACAGAGAAGGAATTCCATGCTGCATACCCTGGCGGTGGCCAATTACCGCTCGATCAACAAACTGGTGATTCCGCTCGGGCGCCTGAACCTGATCACCGGTCCCAATGGCAGCGGCAAGTCCAACCTCTACCGCGCCTTGCGCCTGCTGGCGGAAACCGCGCAGGGCGGCGTGGTCAATGCGCTGGCGCGCGAAGGCGGGCTGGATTCGACGTTCTGGGCCGGGCCGGAAACCATCAGCCGGCGCATGCGCAACGCTGAAGTGGCGATCCAGCCGACGGTGCGCCAAGGGGTGAAGCGACTGCGACTGGGATTTGCCGGTGAGGATTTCAGTTACTCGATCAGCCTCGGTCTGCCCGACTCCAACGGGCATTTCATGCTCCCTGAACATTCGCGACCGATCCCGTCGCGCTTCGGCCTCGATCCGCAGATCAAGCGCGAATGTATCTGGGCTGGCCCGCATTACCGTCCCGCCAGCCTGCTGGTGGATCGCGACGGCCCGCTGATCCGCGCACGTACCGAGCGCCAATGGGATGTATTGGCGCAGCACACGCCGAATTTCGACAGCCTGTTCGATCAGGTCGGCAGCCTGCGCAGCTCGCCGGAAGTGTTCCAGATGCGCGAGTTCATCCGCCGCTGGCGTTTCTATGATCACTTTCGCAGCGATGCCGACGCGCCGGTGCGTCAGCCGCAACTGGGGACACGCACGCCGGTGCTGCACCACGACGGCCGCGACCTGGCGGCGGCGCTGCAGACCATTATCGAAATCGGTGACGGCGACGCAATGCGTGCAGCGATCACCGATGCGTTCCCCGGCGCACGGGTGCATATCGAAGCGCAGGCCGGCGGCCGTTTCGCCATCGAGTTTTATCAGGAAGGTTTGCTGCGGCCGTTGTCGGCGGCAGAGCTGTCGGACGGCACCTTGCGTTATCTGCTGCTGGTTGCGGCGTTGCTGACGCCGAGGCCACCGTCGCTGATGGTGCTCAACGAACCGGAAACCAGTCTGCACCCGGATCTGCTGCCGGCGCTGGCGCGGCTGATCATTCGCGCTTCGCAACAGTGCCAGGTGTGGGTGGTGTCCCATGCGCGGCGGCTGATCTCGGCATTGCAGGAAGATCCGGAGTGCAATTGCATCGTGCTGGAGAAGACGCTGGGGCAGACCGGGATTGTCGGCCAGCGAGTGCTGGATGAGCCGGCGTGGCACTGGCCGGACTAACCCACTCCGATCGTTCCCACGCTCTGCGTGGGAACGATCAACAGGAAATCACCCCTGCCACTTGCCTCCTTCAACAATCACACTCTCAGGCCGGGTGTCATCACTCAGTTCCTTGCGCACATATTGGTCATACAGCTTGAGCAGGTATTTCTCCTCGCCCAACTTGGCCAACTCGCTGTTGACCCAATCACGCAACTCGAGATTGCCCTTCTTCACTGCCGGCGCAATCGGCGCCTCGGCACCCAGTTTTTCCTCGAGCACGCGATAGCCCGGGTTCTGCTTGGCCCAGCTGAACAGCACCAGATTGTCCTGCGCGTAGGCATCGCCACGACCATTGGCCAAGGCCTGCAGCGACTCGGAGTTTTTTTCGAACTTGAGCAGTTTCCAGTCCGGGTGGTTCCTGGTCAGCCAGATATCGGCGGTGGTACCGGTGGTGACAATCGTGGTGCGCGTCGCCAGATCATCGAGTGCCTTCACCGAACTGCCCTGCGGCACCAGCGCCTGCACGGCCACCTTGAGGTTCGGGTTGGTGAATTCCACCGCTTCCTTGCGCTCCGGGGTGACGGTCATGTTGGCGAGGATCAGGTCGACCTTGTCGCTTTGCAGAAACGGAATGCGGCTCGCGGGTTCGACAGCGACGAACTCGACCTTGCTTTCATCGCCGAGCAGATCCTTGGCGAAACGCCGGCCGATGTCAGTGTCGAAGCCGACGTAGCGCCCAGCCTCATCGACGAAGCCGAACGGTGGCTTGTCGGTGAAGACGCCGACGATCAGTTTGTCGCGGGCCTTGATCTTGTCCAGATAACCGGCGGGCGCAGCGCTTTCGCTGGCGACTTTCGGCTTTGGCGGCTCTTCGGTTTTACCGCAACCGGCGAGTAAGGCGAGGCTGAGCAGAGGCAGTAACAACGCGGCAGTTTTCATAGCGGTTCCAGTTCCTTTTTCGGATTCGTTTTTGGCGATGTTGCAACGAAGGAGAACTTCTCCAGAAACTGCTGCGCGCGTGCGGTTTGCGGGTTCGTAAAGAAAATCTCGGGCGGGTTCTGTTCGAGGATGCGGCCGGCATCCATGAACACGATGCGATCGGCCACCGCGCGGGCGAAGGCCATTTCGTGGGTGACGATCAACAGGGTCATGCCTTCGCGGGCCAGGTCCTGAATGACTTGCAGCACTTCCTTGACCATCTCCGGGTCGAGGGCGGCGGTGACTTCGTCGAAGAGCATCACCCGGGGGTTCATGCACAGCGAACGAACAATGGCGATGCGTTGCTGCTGGCCGCCGGAGAGCTGACGCGGGAAAGCATCGCGCTTGGCGAGCAGGCCAACACGCTCAAGCAGGGCTTCGGCCTGCTGTTGCGCTTCGCGACGCTGGCGCTTCTGCACCTTGAGCGGGCCGAGCAGCAGATTGTCGAGCACACTCATGTGCGGGAACAGGTGATAACTCTGGAACACCATGCCGATCTGCTGACGGATTTCGCGCCAGTCAGTGGCTTTGTTCAGAAGCTCCCGCCCGACGAATTTCAGGCTGCCGCTGTGCGCTTCTTCCAGACCATTGAGGCAACGCAGCAAGGTGCTTTTGCCACAACCGCTGGGGCCAAGAATGACGATCACTTCGCCGCTCTGCACTTGCAGGTCGATGCCATTGAGCACCTGCTGCGCGCCATAGAATTTGTTAAAACCGTGAAACTCGATCAGTGCGCTCATGCTTGCGTCCAGCGCCGCTCCAGCACGCGCGAGGCGGCCGAGAGCGGGTAGCAGATAAAAAAGAAAAACAGGAACAGCGCGCCGTAGATCAGCACCGATTCGTAGGTGCGCTCGATGATCTGCTGGCCGACCTTGATCACGTCGACGACGCCGATCAGCACCGCCAGCGAACTGGTCTTGATGATCCGCGTGTAGACGTTGATGGTCGGCGGCGTCATGCGTTTGAGCGCTTGCGGCAGCAGCACGTAGCCATACAGTTGCGCAGTATTGAGACCAATCGACAGCCCCGCTTCGCGCTGCCCGCGCGGCAACGAATGCAGCGCACCGCGCGCCACTTCGCCGACCTCACTGGCGCCCCACAGCGACAGCACCAACACCGCGCACCAGAAGCTCGGCAGGCTCAGGCCAAAGAAAATCGGCAAACCGAAGAACAGCAGATACAACCAGACCAGCACCGGAATCGCCCGGAACAGCTCCAGATAAACGCGCAAAACCGCGTTCAGCCACGTTACGTTCAACGTGCGCAACACACCGTAAAGCACACCGCCCACCGTGCTGATGGCGATGCCCAGAAACGAGATTGAAAGCGTCTGCCCGGCGCCTTTAGCCAATTGCGGCAACGACACCCAAAGCAACTCAAGACCCGAACTGGCCATGCTGAAGCCTCCTTTCCAGACGGCTGAGCAATAGCGACAGCGGCAAGAACAGCAGCACGCAGATCAGCGTCAGCACGGCGAGCATTTCGTAGGTTTTGTAATAGAGCGCGATGTAGCTCTTGGTGGTGTAGAGGATTTCCGGCACCGCCACCGCCGAGACCACAGTGGTTTCCTTCAACAGGAAAATGAAATTGGCGAACAGTGACGGCAGGCTGAGGATCCCCGCCTGCGGCAGGATCACGTAGCGCAGCAACTGGCCGTGGGACAGGCCAATCGAACGCCCCGATTCGAGTTGCGCCTGGGGCACCGCATCGACCCCGGCGCGCAGCACTTCGGTGAGGTAGGCGCCGCCCAGAAAAGTCATGGTGATGATTGCTGCGGCGTAACCGGAGACCTTGATTCCCAGAGCCGGAAGAGCGAAGTAAACGAAGAACAACTGGATCAGCAGCGGCGTGTTACGCGCCAGCTCGACATAGCAGCCGACCAGTTTTTGCAGATAAGGCGTGCGAAACACCAGAATCGTCGCGTTGAGCAGCGCCACCAGCAGCGAAGTGCCGATCGCGATCAGACCGACCTGCAGGGTCACGCCCACGGCTTTGAGAAAGGCCGGCAGGGTGCTGAGGATAAAGGCGTAGTCGAAAGTCATGAAGCGTCCTGACGCCGCTCGGTAAGCGGCGGTGATGCAATCCATGGACAGCGGGTGGCTGTCCGGCAGGCACTGACTTTATAGGTATAAAAACAAGAATTTAAATACCGTTAAAGCATATTGATATCACCCAAAAAACTATCCTGCAGGTTTGCCGGGAAGGAATAAGAAGGCTATTTTCCTTTGCGTTGTAGGACATATCTTTTTTTCACGAAAGACCTCCAAGGACCCACAGCTTTTGGCCAGACTCTCGGGCCATTCATCACAAGGAACAACAACATGGATGTAAAAGTGCCGCAGCGGCTGGATCCGCAGGACATCGTGAAATTGCTGAGGGCGCTGCGCCGGGCCTTGAAAACGCGGGTGGCCTGAAGCAAGGGCCAGATCAAAAGATCGCAGCCTTCGGCAGCTCCTACAGGAGACCGCATTCCCCTGTAGGAGCTGCGGAAGGCTGCGATCTTTTCTCTAAAAAGCACAAAAACGCCGATGACCATCACTGGCCATCGGCGTTTTCATATCGGAACGAAGCGTCAGATCAGAACGCCGGCAACACCGCGCCGCTGTACTTCTTCTCGATGAACGCTTTGACTTCCGGGCTGGTCAGCGCTTTGGCCAGTTTCTGGATCGCGTCGCTGTTCTTGTTGTCCTCGCGGGCAACGAGGAAGTTCACGTACGGCGAGTCAGCGCCTTCGATCACCAGCGCATCTTTCTGCGGATTAAGCTTGGCTTCCAGCGCGTAGTTGGTGTTGATCATGTCCAGATCAACTTCTTTCAGCACGCGCGGCAGCAGGGCTGATTCCAGTTCCTTGAACTTGAAGTTGTGCGGGTTCTTGGCGATGTCTTTCGGCGTGGCCAGAGCGTTTTTCGGATCTTTCAGTTCGATCAGGCCAGCCTTCTGCAACAGGATGAGTGCGCGGCCGCTGTTGCTGCCTTCGTTGGGGATGGCGATGGTCGCGCCGTCCGGCAGTTCAGCCAGGGTCTTGTACTTGCTCGAGTAGCCACCGAACGGTTCAACATGAACGCCCTGCACGGTCACCAGATACTTGGATTTGTCGTCCTTGTATTTGCCCTGGTTGAAGCTGTTCAGGTAGGGCAGGGTCTGGAAATAGTTGGCATCCAGACGCTTCTCGCCAACCTGTACGTTCGGTTGCACGTAGTCGGTGAACACCTTGATCTCCAGATCCACGCCTTCTTTGGCCAGGGTCGGTTTGATCAGCTCAAGGATTTCAGCGTGGGGCACCGGCGTCGCGGCAACCACCAGTTTCTCGCCAGCGTTGGCGAAAGAAGCCGTCAGCGCAGCCGCCAATGCGGTAAACAACAGAACCTTTTTCATGCAGTGTCCTTATCGAAAATCACGGTCGTCAGCGACGACGGCATTTAATACGTGTGCCAGTGAAGTGATATCGCTGGCGTGAGGCGGACAATACCCGGATTTTTTATTCCCGGACAATAACGTTTATTCAGCTTCATATTCCATTTTGTTCATGTTGAAGAAAATGTTCACACCGCCTCGCTCAAGCGAATCAGCCAATCTTTCAAGGCCTTACGCTCTGCACTGCTACCACCTATATGGGTCTGCCTGACCAGACGTTCGATCTGAACCTGCGGCGCAGACGCGTCAGGCAGGTTCAGGTGTTCCGGCAGGATCTCGTCACCGGTGCTGACCAGCAGAGCAAAGTGAATGACATTTTCCAGCTCGCGGGTGTTGCCAGGCCAGCCGTGTTCTTCAAGCACGTTCTGCGCGGCTTCGCTGATCAGCGGCACGGGCAGGTCGAGACGCTGGCTGTAGATGCCGAGGAAATATTCGGCGAGCGAGAGGATATCGCCGGTGCGCGCGCGCAAGGCTGGCAGCTCGAGATGACCTTCGCTGAGGTAGTGATAGAGTCGCTCATGGAATTTCCCGGCATCCACAGCCTGGGCCAGATCGATGCTGGTCGCCGCAACCAGGCGTACATCCACCGGACTTGGCTGATGCGCACCGACACGGGTGACTTCGTGGTTTTCCAATGCCGCGAGCAATTTGATCTGGATCGGCAGCGGCAAGTCGCCGATCTCATCCAGGTACAAGGTGCCGCCATTGGCCGAGCCGAACCAGCCGGCGCGACTGCTGGCCGAACCGCTATGACTGCCGGCGGCGTAGCCGAACAGTTCGGCGTCGGCGTAGGTCGGGCTGATCGCGCCGCAGTTCACCGAAACGAACAGACCGCTGCGGTCGCTGGCGCGATGGATATGCCGGGCGAGCAACTCCTTGCCCGTGCCGGTCTCGCCACGGATCAAAATCGAGATCGAGCGCGGTGCCAGTTGCTCCAGCTCTTCACGCAACTGACGCGAGCGGGGGTCGACAAACACCAGCGCCTTGGCGCGAATGCTCAGGGGGCTTTTTTCCGCATCGGGAAAGGTCAGCAAGGGCTGACCGAAGGTTTCCAAACTCATGGCAGGCTCCCGCCCAAAACCGCCAGCCGACGGGGGCGTTGAATAATAAGGTCAGGCGCGACGGCGGGCGTGGTGTTCCAAGCGGTTTTGCAGGCGATAGAGGTAGGCAAACCCCTGCTCCCAGCGCTGATGCCCGGACTTGACGTTGATGTGCCCGGCCCCGGCAAGAATCCCCGCCTCCGCGCCCCAGTTGCGCGCCAGTTCCAATGCGCGCGGCGCACTGACGGCGGCGTCGTTGTCGGAGCTGACGACCTGACTGGGGAACGGCAACAGATCGGCCGGAATCGGCGCGAAATTGCGCAGCGCCGGCGCGCACGCAGGACGCTCGACGTCTGCAGGCGCGACCAGCAACGCCCCGCGCACCTGACGCAGGTATTGCAGCGGCGCAGTCGCCGCCCAGTGGGCGACGGTGATGCAGCCGAGACTATGAGCGATCAGGATCACCGGTGTGCTGTCGGCGGCAATCGCTTCGGCCAGCGCGGCGACCCAGTCCTCACGGCGCGGCGCCAGCCAATCGGCCTGCTCGACCCGCGCGCTGTTCGGCAGGCTGTTCTGCCAATGGGTTTGCCAATGATCTTCTGGCGATCCTTGCCAGCCCGGCACAATCAGGTAGCGGATTGATTCGTTGCGCATGGGGAGCCCTCCTGCGTCGTGTCTGTTCCGGGTCGAGTATAGGGAGATGAGTTATATCCGTTAAGGAATAAGAAGCTATTTATTAATACCTGAATTGAATATAAGGAACCGTGTAGGAGCTGCCTGCGGGACAAAAGTTGCGGAATAAAAAAGGGCCGCACCCTGCCAAGGAGACGGCCCCGGAAAAACAAAATCTGTCACCGCGCAGTGATCACCGACAACTTGGTGATCCCGGCCCGTTCGATCGAAGCCATGGCTCGCGCCACTTCGCCGTAATTCACCCCATCATCGGCCTGCAACTGCACGCGCACTTGCGGGTCCTTCGCTTTGGCCGACTTGAGGTTGAATTCGAGCAAGTCAGGCTGAATCTCGTCCTTGTTGATAAACAGCTTGCCGGCGCCGTCAATGCTCACCACCAGCGGATCCTTCTGCTCGACCGGCGCCACCGCTTCGGTCTTCGGCAGGTTGATCGGTATCGCATTGGTCAACAGCGGCGCGGTGACGATGAACACCACCAGCAGCACCAGCATCACATCCACCAGCGGCGTCACGTTGATTTCGCTGAGCACCTCATCCGTGTCTTGCGTGGAGAAGGCCATATCAAGACGCCTCCTTCACTTTTGCAGCGTTGCCCGGCGTCGCCACCTTGTGCGCGGTCGGGTGGATCAGTACGCGGAACGCACTCTTCTGCGCCAGGCTGTAGAAGTCGTGGGCGAAGTCATCGAGATCCGCTGCGGTCAATTTCAGACGGCGCAGAAAGTAGTTGTAAACCAACACCGCCGGCACCGCGACGGCAATACCCACGCCGGTTGCGACCAGTGCCGCACCGATCGGGCCGGCCACTGTCTCCAGGCTTGCCGAACCCGCCGCGCTGATCCCTTTCAACGCCTCCATGATTCCCCATACCGTGCCGAACAAACCAATGAACGGCGAGGTGCTGCCAATACTCGCGACCACCGCCAGACCGGTTTCCAGCGAACGCCGTTCGCGGACGATCTGCTGGCGCAGGGCGCGCTCGAGGCGATCCTGATGGTTGATCGCCTGGCTCAGGTCATTCGCCGGCGGCGCCTCGCCCACCTGGATCGCCGCGTAACCGGCCTGCGCCACCCGCGCTGCGGCACCGGGTTGGGTTTCGCTCAGCTCGGCGGCGGCATCCAGGCTCGACGCCGCCCAGAAGCGTTTATGAAAGCGCCGATCCTGCGCCCTCAAACGACCGAACTGCACAGCCTTGAGCAAAGCCAGGCCCCAAGTGGCGACGGAAAAAACCACCAGCAGCCAGATCACCGCACTTTCGATGGATTCCAGTGGAGATGCCAGTAACGTCATGATGTGTTCCCTCGTGTAAACATTTCGCGCGAATTTGGTTTCGGTTTAATGAATCTTGAAATCGATGGGCACGCTGACCCAGCCGTCCTGAGCGACATCACCCTGCTTGGCCGGGACGAAGCTCCAGCGCTTCACAGCGTTGAGCGCGGCGTCGTCGAGCTGCTGGCGGCCACTGCTTTTGGCAATCTGGATCTCGCCCGGCTTGCCGTTGGCCAATACATGCACTCGCAACAACACCGTGCCTTCCCAACCGCGACGCTGAGCCAGCGACGGGTATTCCGGCGCGGGGTTTTTCAGATACGCAGCGTTGGCTGACGCCGGGGTAACGAGTGCAGGTGCCGGTGGCGCGGCTGGCGCTGGTGCGGCGACGGGCGCTGCCGATTTCGCTGGCGCTGGCGGCTGCTCTAGTGCCTTGGGCGCGGGTTTGGGCGGCGGTTTCACCACCGGTTTGGGTTTGGCGATCGGCTTGGGCGGCGGCGGTTTTACCGCCAATTCCTCTTCCATCGGCGGTGGCGGTTCGACCACCGGCGCCGGTGGTGGCGGCGCAACAACCGGCGGCGCTGGCGGAGCCGGACGCGAAAACTCGATGCTCATCGGCGGAATTTCCGGCGGCACCACCGGCAGCGCTGGCGTTGGTTTCTGGCTGACCCAGTAAATCACCGCGCCATGCACGACCAATGCGAGCACACCGAGCAGAAGGGTTTCGCGCCGACTCAAAATGCCCTTGGGTGCACGCTGCAAACGCAACTGCCCCAACGGCACACGGTGCGGCCGGCCAAGATCGACCAGTTCGCCACCCGGCGTTGGCCGCCACAGCAAATCCCCTGCGCTGGCGACGGTCTGGACATTGCCCATTGTTCAACTCCCTGCGGTCTCTTTCGTTCTACTAACCAAAGCGATCGACTTGCCATTCGTAATGCCCCCACGGCGTAGTCGACGGGATCATCATTGGCTGTGGACGCTTATCACCGAAAGTAATCTTTGACGTTATGTATAGACCTTCGAGGAATATACAAAATGCCCTTTTTTACCGAGGCCGCGCGCCACAAGGGCTGCAGCAACCGACGACAAATCGCATGCTTTTACGGCATGAAAAGTATTCGTTCACGGCATTCATCCGCGCTCGTTCAACGACTGGCATTGGTTTGCCGGACGCCGACGGTAGGCGCGATCACTGCAGTTTCCGAGCGCGGCGTACCGGCCGGCACCCAGTCATAGCTCACTGGCAACGCTCGATATACCCAATTGCTGATCGCGTCACTGCCCGGCGCTTTGCCCAGATACGGGCTGACGTACTCCCAGACGTTTTCACCGCTGGCGGTGACTTGGAAAAATCGGCCATTCATGCCTTCGTCGATCAAGGTGTTGCCGTTGGGCAAACGCCTCGCGCTGCTGATGAACGAGCTATAGAACGCCCAGCCCGGCTGCTTCGAATTGGCCGCGCTGTACTGCCAGACGATCTGGTTTTGCTGCGGGTCGATTTCCAGCACCCGTGAACCGGCTATCAAGCCGAGGGTGACGTTCGGATAGCCCGCCGAACCCTGGTTATCGAACACCAGCAGATTGCCGGCGCCAGGCAGTCCGGCGGGAATGATGCGCGCGTCGTGCTGACCGACGAACTGATCGACCGGGCGCGGCAGTTTCTGCGCGGTTTTCGGATTGATCAACGGCAGGTTCGGCCCCAGTCGCCAGACCACTTTGCCGCTGTTTTTATCGATGATGGCGATGAAGTTGGCGTTGCGTGAATCGATCAACAGATTGTCCGGGCTGAAGCGCTTGTCACCGGCGTCGAACCACTTGTTCGGCCCGACCAGACTGAGGTTGTTGATGTGCAGGTAATCCGGGTTGTCACTGGCGCGCACCAGTTTCAACTGCTCGGCACTGAAGCCGAATTCGCCCAGATGTTCCGAGGCGAGCCACTGCCATTTCACTGCGCCGTCGGGGCTGACTTCGTAGATTACATCGTCGATGACTTCGGGCGTCTTGAAGCCATTGACCTTGTGCACTTTGTTCGCCAGCACCACGGTGTTGCCATTGCTCAAGCGGCGTTGGTCGTGATGCTGCTGCGCCGCCCCACCGGGTGCCTTGTCGCCCCACTGCCAGACGACTTTGCCGTCCCAGTCGAGTTCGCCGACGCTCTGATTGCCCAAGCCATTGCCCGCCGAGCCGAGCTTGCCGGGATCCTTGTCACTCAATTGCAGCAGTACGTGGCCGCGTTTACCGCCGACCAGTTGCGGGTCGATGATGGCTGAAGGGAAACCGGCCTGCGCCCAGGTTTTCACTTCGTTGCCATTCATGTCGATCAGGTGCGTCTGCTTGTCGGCGCCGCTGAAGATCACGTACTGGTTGAACGCCTTGTCCGGGTCATAACGGGTGACGCCGGTCGGGTACACACTGGGCGCGGCGAAGGCGCCGCTGCTCAGGACTGCGCCGGATAACAGCAGAGGTAAAGCGCTTTTGATGGGCAACATGGTGCAGCTCCTTGAAAGCTCGATCAGAAGTCGTAGCGACCGGTAACGCCGAGGGTCCGTGGCGTGCCGAGCAGGCCTTCATAGCCGCCGTTGCCGCCGGTCCACAGGGTCGTGTAGTAGGTTTTGTCGAAGGCGTTTTTCAGCCACAGCGAGACATCCCACTGGCCCTGATTGAAATCGCCGCGCAGGCCAGTGGAGAGGTTGACCACCGCGTAACTGGGGATCTGCCCGTAGTCGGAATCCTCGACCGTGCCCACCGCTTTGGAGCGGAACGCATAGCTGCCGGTGACGTAGGGTTCTAAGCCGTTGTCCAGATTCCATTTGTATTCGCCGTTGGCGTTGCCGATCCATTTCGACGCGCCGACCACTTGATGGCCGCTGAGATCGCATGAGGCCGGCGCGCCCGGGGCCTGACTGACTTCCGGCGGGCACGGCGCATCTTTGTAAGAGAGGTAGCTGACATCGTTGTACGAGCCGTTGAAGTTCAGCGTCAGGCCACGCAACGGCACCACGGTGCTTTCGAACTCGATGCCGCGCGAGCGCACCGAACCGGCGTTGGTCAGGTATTGCACGCGGTTGGCGGCGTCATAGGCGTTGGTCTGGTAAGCGTTGACCTGGGTCCAGAACACGTTGGCGTTAAGTTGCAGACGGTGATCCCACAGGGTGCTTTTGAATCCGAGTTCGGCGTTGTTGGCGCGCTCGGTGCCGATCAATAGTGAGTCGGCGCCAGCGGTAGGTGCGGAGCCGACCGCAAGGTTGACCCCGCCGGATTTCTCGCCGTGGGACAGCGTGGCGTAACCAAGCACGTCGTCGGTGATGCGATAGCTCAGATTAAGCAGTCCCGAGGGGCTGGAGCTGTACTGATTCAAGTCACCGGAATCGTAAGCGCCGGCACGCCCGCGGCGCGCATTGGCTGCCGCGCCCGCCACCGCTACACCGCCGAGCGGCGCGTTGCGGCTGACCGAGGCGTTTTTCTCTTCGTAGGTGCCACGCACCCCGGCCGTGAAATCCAGGCGATCGCTGAGGTGCCAGGTGCCCTGGGCAAACAGGGCGAAACTGTCGGTCTTGATGTGCCCCTTGCCGACGCTCGTGACATTGGCCAGGCTGCCGGCCGGCGTGCCGTTCCAGATGTCGGCCTGCGGGCCGTAATAGGCAAAGGATTTGTTGTCCAGATCCGAGCCGAAATAGTAGGCGCCGACCACGTAATCGAAGAACTCACCCTTGGGCGAGGCCAGGCGAAATTCCTGCGAATACTGTTTGTCTTCCACCGACACGCCAGCGTTGTAACTGGCCGGCACGTTGAGGCCATCGTCGTTGCGCGGGGTGAAATTCCAGAAACGATAAGAGGTGACCGACGTCAGGGTGAAGTCGCTCGGCAAGGTCCAGTTGGCTTCCACCGACGTGCCGCCCTGATGCACGGTGACGTGCTGGTCGTTGTCGAGATTGACCTTGCGGTGCCGACCGTTGACCAGCGTCGCACCGGCCGCGCTGGCCCGAGATTCATACAGGTTGACGCCGTTGATGGTCGGCCCGGTGTTGTAAAGCACGCGGGTGCCGGCGCTGGAATCTTCTTCGTTGTAATCACCGATCCAGCGCAGGTTGAAATCTTCATTGGGCTTGAACAGCAGCTGCGCGCGAAAGCCCTCGCGGGAGCCGCCGTTGAGGTCGTGGCCGTCGTATTCGTTCTTGATGTCGCCGTCACTGCGCGTGCGATACGCGGAAAAGCGCCCAGCCAGTTGATCATTGAGCGGCCCGGAGATCGTGCCCTTCGTCTGGAAATAACCGTCCTCGCCGACCGAGGTTTCGATGCTGCGCTCGGGCGTGAAACTGGGCGCGCGGGTGCTGATGTTGATGACCCCGGCAGTGGTGTTCTTGCCGAACAGGGTGCCCTGCGGCCCGCGCAGAACTTCGAGCTGTTCGATGTCCATCAGATCGAACACCGCCATCCCCGGACGGCCTAGATAGACGTTATCAATGTACAGGCCAACGCTGCCTTCCAGCCCATCACTGGCCGGGTTGTTGCCCAGGCCGCGGATCGACACGCTGGACTGGCGCGCATGCATGTAGGCGACGTTGACGCTGGGCACCAGTTGCTGCAAATCCTGAATTCGGTAGACCCGTTGCGTCTCCAGATTCTGCCCGCTGACCACACTCATGGGCGTCGGCACATCTTGCGAGCTTTCTTCGCGGCGGCGGGTGGTAACGGTCACCGTTTCCAGCTGCGAACCGTTGGCCGCCGCTGTGCCTGCCGGGACCGGTGGCGGGGTTTCGGCTTCTGCAGCATAACCGTGAGTCCAGCTGGCGCTGCCCGCCAGTAACAGCGCCAAAGGCAGGCGTTTGAGCCGTCGGGGGGATAGGGGTAACGCGAGATTCAACGGACTCATGACGCGGCTCCTGGTCAAAAAACACACAGACATTTTCAACGCTGCATATTCTTTTCAGTTATTTATTTATGGATTTACAAATATTTACTGCATAAGAGATTGCCTTTATAAGGAGTCGACCTAATGCATATCCAATGCATTTCCCGGATATTTTTTATGTGAAAAATGCATATCGACTTGCGCCAACTGCGTCACTTCATCGCTCTGGTTGAGCAACGCAGCTTCGTCGCCGGCGCGCAGGCAGTGAACCTGTCGCAGTCGGCTTTCAGCCGCAGCATTCAGGCGCTGGAACACAGCGTCGGCTGCCAATTGGTCGACCGTGGACGCAAGGAATTGCCGCCGACCAAACAGGGCCAGGTGCTGCTCGAACATGCGCGGCGGCTGGTCAGCGGTGCGCAGCAGATGGCCAACGAGATCAGCCAGTTCAACGGCCTCGAAGCCGGGGAGTTGCGCTTTGGCTGCGGGCCGGCTCCGGCGGCCGGATTGATTCCGCGCGCGATCGGCGCGTTCATCGGCCGCTACCCGAAAGCGCGGGTGCAGTTTCAGGTCGATGACTGGCAAAGCCTGAGCAAACGCCTGCTCAGCGAAGAATTCGAATTCTTCGTCGCCGACACCCGGCAATTCGAGGCCGACCCGGATTACCAGACCCACCGCTTACGAGCGCGCAAATGGCATTTCTGCTGCCGCGCCGGGCATCCGCTGACAGCGTTTGAACGCATCACTGCCGAGCAGTTGCTGAGTTATCCACTGGCGGTCAGCATCCGCCCGCCAAACCTGCGCAAGGTCATCGTCGACCTCAGCGGTCGCCCGGATTTCACCCCGAATGTGGAATGCGAAAACGGCTCGAGTCTGTTGAGTGTGGTGCTGCGATCAGAAGCGATCGGGATTGTCGGCGCGTATTCCGATGCGCTGCATCTGGCCAAGGGTGAGCTGGTCTGTTTGAAGATTGAAGGCCTGGCCGATGACCTGGAGGAGCTGTACACCCGCTATGGCATTGTCAGCCGCGCCGGGTATCGGTTGTCGCCCCTGGCCGAAGCGATGATCGAGCAGATCAAGGCGATTGACGCGGTGGATGAGGAGGTGTGTTCGCTGGAGAATTTTGCCGTCTGATCCACCGCTATCGCTTCAGCCAGGCACTGATGCAATCCCTGCATGATCTTCATTCCCCAAATGCACTTGCCGAAAACCCCCACCGACAGCGAAAACCCTCACCTGTCCCACTGACCGGTGAACCCCATGCCCACCCCGCCCAACCCCGTGCGCAATGTGCTGTACATCATGTGCGATCAACTGCGCCGCGATTACTTGTCCTGCTACGGACACCCGCATCTGCACACGCCAAACATTGATCGCCTCGCCGCCGAAGGCGTCCGTTTCAGCCGTGCCTACACCCAAGGCACGATCTGCGGCCCGTCGCGGATGTCGGCCTACACCGGGCGCTATGTCAGCAGCCATCAAGTGGCATGGAACGCCGTGCCGTTGCCGCTGGATGAGCTGACGATTGGCGATTACTTGCGACCTCACGGCATTCGCACCGCGCTGGTCGGCAAGACCCATGCGACGGCAAATGTCGACGCCTTGCAGCGCCTGGCGATCAACCCGCAAAGCGCACAAGCCGAATTGCTCAACGAGGTCGGCTTCGAACCCTATCTGCGCCACGACGGCATCTACCCCGACGACACGCTGTTCGACGACAAGCGCGAATCCGCCCCTTATACCCATTACCTGCGCGAACACGGTTTCGAGGGGCGCAATCCCTGGCATGACTGGGCGAATGCCGCCGAAGGCGAGAACGGGGAAATCCTCAGCGGCTGGAAAATGCGTCATGCGAATTTGCCAGCACGAATTCCCGAGCAACACTCAGAGACTGTCTACACTACAAATCGCGCCATCGACTTCATCGCTGAGCAAGGCGAGAAATCCTGGTGTTTACACCTCTCGTACATCAAACCCCACTGGCCGTACATCGTACCGGCGCCATACCACGCCTTGTACAGTACGAAATCGATCCTGCAGCCAGTCCGCGCGGCGCCCTCCAAAGCCAGCAAACACCCCGTATACACTGCCTTTTGTCAGCATGAGGAAAGCCTCAACTTTTCCCGCGATTCAGTACGATTAAATGTAATCCCCACTTACATGGGCCTGATCAAGCAAGTGGATGATCAGTTGGGGCGGCTGTTCGATTTTCTGCAGAGCAATGGGCGCTGGGACGACACGCTGATCGTGTTCACCAGCGATCACGGCGATTTCCTTGGCGATCACTGGCTGGGCGAAAAGGAGTTTTTGCTCGAGCAGGCGGTAGGCGTGCCGTTGATTGTTCGCGATCCTCGGGCGGCGGCGGATGTCACTCGCGGCACTGTCGATGATCGGCTGGCGGAAACCATTGATGCGTTGCCAACGTTTATTCAAGCGCTTGGATTACCGAGTGCGGAACATCGACTGGAAGGGCGCTCATTGATCCCGTTGCTACACGGGGAAAATCCCGATTGGCGTCGCTATGCAATCAGCGAATACGACTACGCCTTTCAAGCCCCGGCGCGGCAACGCCTCGGCCAGCCGATCGACCGTTGCCGCATGACCATGGTGCGCAGCGAGCGTTGGAAATACCTGGCGTACGACGGCTTTCGACCGCAGCTGTTTGATCTGCTGAATGACCCGCAGGAGCTGCGCGATCTGGGTGAGGACCCGGCGTACGCGGCGGTGCGCGAGGAGCATGCGGGGTATCTGTTTGAATGGCTGCGCGGATTGAAGCGGCGTACGACGATCAGCCATCAAGAGATCGATTTGCGCGGGCAGCGGTTTCGTTATGGCGAGCCGGAAACCGAGAAGGTCGTTCAGATCGGAGTGTGGTGAAAGCCCTTCGCGAGCAGGCTCGCTCCCACAGGTTCAAGCGATCGTTCCCACGCTCCGCGTGGGAATGCAGCCCACAACGCTCCGCGTCCCAACAGCGAACGCAGAGCGTTCATCGAGGCATTCCCACGCAGAGCGTGGGAACGATCATTCAGACGCCGACGATATCCGGACCTTTGATAGTCTGGCTGCGCTGCCCATTCACCCCCACCGGCACCTCGCCCTTGAGCGTCACGCGGCGCACCACGCGATCCTGGGTGCCGTAATCATCAATCGCGTAATGCTGCGTCGAGCGGTTGTCCCAGATCGCCACATCACCGGCCTGCCAGCGCCAGCGCACAGTGTTTTCCTGGCGGATCACGTGGCTCTGCAGCAAGCCGAACAGGTGTGCCGAATCCGCCTGTGAATAACCTTTGATGCGTTTGACGAAATGCCCCAGCAGCAAGCTCTTTTCGCCGCTGATCGGGTGCACGCGCACCACCGGATGCTCGGTTTCGTAAACGGTCGAGGTGAAGACCTTGCGATAGCGCTCCAGTTTTTCCGCCGAGACGTCCGGCTTCGCACCGGCGTAGTCGTACTCGTTGCTGTGCACGGCGGTGAGTTTGTCGGCCAGTTCACGCAGCTCGCTCGGCAAGCCGCTGTATGCCGTTGCGGTGTTGGCCCACAGCGTATCGCCGCCGAATGCCGGGGCGACCACCGAGCGCAGGATAGAGGCTTTCGGGTAGGCGTCCACGAAGGTTACGTCGGTGTGCCAGGAGTTGGCGCGCTGACCTTCGGCGCCGTCCAGCTCGAGCAGGTAACGGGTGCCTTCGCGCGATGGCACGGTCGGGTGCGCCACCGGTTCGCCAAGCAGATGGGCGAAGGCTTCCTGACGTTGATCGTCGAGCTGCGTCTGCTCGCGAAAGAACAGCACTTTGTATTCGACCAGCGCCTGCTGGATGGCTTCGACCGTGGCGGCGTCCAGCTCACCGGACAGGTGCACGCCGCGGATTTCGGCACCGATACGACCGGCTACCGGGTGAATTTCCAACGCGTGAGAAACGGATTTTACGGCGAGTGCGGCATTGCTCATGGGAAGACCCTCATCGACGGTTTGCGGTTTTGACGGCAGCGAAACAACGCTCTATCTATATTCCATTTATATCTAATAGATATTCACATGCTTCGTTGACGGAATAAGAGCTTGCATTTAAAACCTCAAGCAACCCTCGTCGCAAATGCCTTCGAGCTATTTTTAGGATGCCGGAAAAGCATATGGATCTTCGCCAGTTGCGCTACTTCATCGCCCTCAACGAACACCGCAGTTTTGTCCGCGCGGCCGACGCCATGGGCATCACTCAACCGGCGTTCAGCCGCAGCATTCAGGGGCTGGAGCAGGAATTCGGTTGCGTGTTGGTTGATCGCGGCAACAAGGATCTGCGCCCCACGCCCGAAGGCCAAGTGGTGCTGCAACACGCCCTGAGCCTGGTGCAGGGCGCGGCATTGCTCAGCGCTGAAGTGACACAAATGACCAAGCTCGACGCCGGCGAAGTGCATTTTGGTTGCGGGCCGGCGCCGGCGGTGAAACTGGTGCCGGACGCGGTGGCGCAATTCATCAATGCGCACCCGAAAGTGCGCACCTGTTTTCAGGTGGATAACTGGGAAAAACTCAGCCGCGCGCTGAGTCGCGAAGAGATCGAATTCTTCATCGCCGACATCCGCCATTTCGAGTCCGACCCGAATTTCCAGACGCAACCGCTGACGCCCAAGCGCGGCGTGTTTTTCTGCCGGCCGGGGCATCCGTTGCTGGCCAAGGAAAGCCTGTCGACCAACGACATGTTCGACTATCCGCTGGCCGCGACGCTGATTCCACCGGGCATTCGCAAGCTGCTGGCGAACCTCAGCGGGCGCATCGATTTCTCGCCGACCATCGAAACCGAGCACTTTCCGGCGCTGGTCAAAGTGGTGCTGCAATCCAACGCGATCGGCGTCGGCACGGAGGAGGCGTTTGTCGAGGATGTCGCCAAGGGTTCGCTGGTGCTGTTGCATTGGCGCAACCTGCCGCAGAACCTCGAAAGCATGAACGCGCGCTGCGGCATCGTCAGCCGCACCGGATTCCGCTTGTCGCCAGCGGCGAGGGCAATGATCGAGACGCTGGTGGCGTTGGATCGGCAGGACGTCAGCGTCGCTGTCTGAAAAACCTTTGGCAGACGCCGATCGTTCCCACGCTCTGCGTGGGAATGAATCCCGTGACGCTCTGCGTCACAAAGGACGCGGAGCGTCCTCGGCTGCATTCCCACGCGGAGCGTGGGAACGATCTGGAAGCTAAAGCCTGGCTGCAGAAAGTTCAGGCGCCACCCAATCGCTGACCTTGAACGGTTTGCGAATGAGCTTCTGCTGCGCCGCCAGGTCGACCTTGTCCTGCAGGCCGCTCAAGAACACCGGATCCAGCGTCGACGGGAAAATCTCGCTCAAATTCTGATCCTTCAGATCCTGAGCCAGGATTACCGGCGGATAACTGGCCAGCCCTGATACCAGCTGTACATAGGCGTCCTTGTTGCTCTCCTGAGTCAGCCATTCGACCGCTTGCTGCTGCGCCTTGAGCAGTTTCGCAATGACCTCAGGATGGGCGTCGACAAATTCGCCATTACCCAGCAACACCGCCTGCACGCTGCCAGCGCCGCCGAGGTCTTTGGTGTTGAGCGGCAATTCCGCCAGGCCTTTGGCTTGCAACGCACTCAGCGCGGAGCTGCCCCACGAGGCATCGATCTGCTTGGCCGCGAGTGCCGAGACCGCCGCGTTGAAATCCAGATTGATGACCTTCACGTCCTTCTCGCTGAGGCCCTGACTGGCAAGCGCCGCATCGAACGACAGCTGCGTCGCCGTACCGCGGAAGATCGCCACGCGTTTGCCTTTGAGATCCTGGAGGGTTTTGATCCCCGAGCCCGGCACAACGCCCAGGTATTGCTTGACCCCGCGCGCCGTGGCGCTGAGCAGGCGCGTGTCCAGACCATTGGATTTGCCGATGATCGCGGCGAGGTCGCCGAGATAGGCCAGATCGACCTGGCCATTGGCAAACGCCTCATTGATCACCGGCCCGGCGCCCTTGAAGAAACTCCACTGGATCTTGATGCCCTGCTCGGCGAAGGCCTTTTCAAAGATCTGCTGATCGCGCAGCACATCGACAATGCCGCCGCCACTGTGTTGGGTGCCGGCGCTGAGGTCGGGCACGGCGATGCGGATTTCCTTGAGCTCCTCGGCCTGGGCGCTGAGCGCGAGAAAGCCTGCAAGCGCCGGGGCGGTCAGCAGGCGGATGATTCGTTTGAAAGGGAGGTTCATGGGTGCGGCTCCTTGATCGCTGAGGAGGCGAAAGTAGGCTGAATGCGCACCTTCACTTAAATACTATAAATGCACATTTTTATATCTTTATGAGCTAAGCGACGATGTGAGCGGCTTGCAGCGGGATATGCATTAACAGCATCGAAAATATTCTTCGAATGCATTGGATGCGTTAAGGGCTGCAAGCCTTAAATGGCTTCGCTTATTCCCAAATTGATATTTATTATTTTCCCTTATAACTGTTTTAACGTGGCTAATACCGCTAAAGATCACCGCCTTCGGCAGCCCCTACAGGCGGAATGCGATCTTCTCTCTTGACTCGATCTTGATCCAACCCGACAACGGAGGTCACCCATGGCCCGTCAATCCCTGCTCCGTCTGCCGCTGGCCGCGCCGCCGCTGAAAAGCCGTCGCACCTGGCCCAGTCTGAATCAACGCCTGTTGCCCTGGCTGCTGCCCGTCAGCCTGTTCGTCCTGTGGTGGCTGGCCGCGCGCAATCAGTGGATGAGCGAGCAGATCCTGCCGGCGCCATCGCTGGTGTGGAGCAGCGCTGTGGAACTGGCGCATGGCGAGCTGTGGAGCCATTTGTGGATCAGCCTGCAACGGCTGTTCTGGGGTTTGCTTGCAGGCGTTTCGACCGGCGCGGTGCTCGGCGCCGCGCTGGGTTTCAGCCAACGTCTGGAGCGCCTGGTTTTTCCGACATTTGCTGGATTGGCGCAGGTGCCGACGCTGGCGTGGATTCCGCTGTTCATGGTGTTTTTCGGCATCGGTGAAGTGCTGAAACTGGTGGTGCTGATCAAGGCCATCGTGGTGCCGGTGACTTTGCACACACTGGTCGGCGTGCGCGATGCACAACCGAAACTGCGCGAAGCCGCCGCCGTATTGCGCCTGCCGCCGCGTCTGCTGATTCGTCGCCTGGTGCTTCCCGCTGCGCTGCCGGCGTTCATGGCCGGCGTGCGCCTGGCACTCGCCGCCGGCTGGACCTCATTGCTGGCGGTCGAGCTGCTGGCCTCCAGTGAAGGCATCGGCTATCTGATGGTCTGGGCGCGGCAGTTGTTCATGCTCGACATCGTGTTCGTGTGCATTGTGGTCATCGGTCTGATCGGCGTGGCGATGGATCGCGGCATCGGTCTGCTCGACCGCAAACTGGTGCACTGGCCGCACCCGGCCACTGCACACATCACACGCGGCCCGCGCTACCAAGGCTGGCAACGCCTGCAACCGTGGTTGCTGCCGCTGGGCTTGTTGGCGCTTTGGCAGATGGCCAATGATCAGCAGTGGATCGACGCGAATATTCTGGTCAGCCCGGCGGCTGTGCTGAGCACGGCATGGGACGGACTGCTCGACGGCACGCTGGTCAACGGCATGGCGCTGAGCCTTAGCCGCACCCTCGGCGGCTTGCTGATCGGTGGCGGCCTCGGTTTCGCCTTGGGCTTGCTCCTCGGCCTGTCGCGTTTCAGCGAACGGTTGGTCGGCCCGACACTCGCCGCACTGCGGCAGATTGCGATTTTCGCCTGGGTGCCACTGCTGACCGCGTGGTTCGGCCTCGGAGAACTGGCCAAGTGGGTGTTCGTCGCGCTCGCCGCATTTTTCCCGCTGTTCATCGCCACCCAGCGCAGCGTCGTCAACCTCTCGCCGCAACTCAACGAGGCCGCCCAGGTGCTGCGCCTGAGCCTCGGCCAGCGTCTGCGCCGACTGGTGCTGCCCGGCGCTGCGCCGGGAATTTTCGCCGGGCTGCGATTGAGCCTGATCTACGCCTGGCTGGGCACCATCGGCGCTGAATATTTCATGCCGTCCAATGGCGGCATCGGCAGCCAGATGATCGGCGCGCAACAGTTGCTGCGCATGGATCTGATCATGGCCGGCATGCTGCTGGTCGGCCTCACCGGCGCCCTGCTCAACCTGATCGGCCAACGCCTGGAAATTCGCGCGACCCGCTGGAGACACGCATGAACGCACCGATTGTCAGCTTTAACCACGTAGGCAAATCCTTCGCCGTCAACGGTTTCGAACTGGAGGCAATTCGCGAATTCAACCTGGACATCGCCGAGGGCGAATTCGTCGCCATCGTCGGCTCCAGCGGCTGCGGCAAATCCACTTTGCTGCGTCTGCTGGTCGGCCTCGACACCGAGTTTCGCGGACAGATCAGTGTCGATGGCAAGGCCGTCAGCGGCATCGGCGGCGAGCGCGGCATCGTCTTTCAGGAACATCGTCTGTTTCCGTGGCTGACGGTCGCCGACAACATCGGCTTGGGCCTGGTCAATGAGCCGCTGAGCACAGCGCAGAAACAACAACGCATCACAGACTTTATCGAGCTGGTCGGCCTCAGCGATTTCACCGCAGCCTATCCGCATCAACTCTCCGGCGGCATGGCGCAGCGCGTGGCGATAGCGCGCGGCCTCGTCGCCAGCCCGCGGATCCTGTTGCTCGATGAACCCTTCGGCGCCCTCGACGCACTGACCCGCCAGCAAATGCAGGACGAGCTGCTGGCGATCCGCGAGCGGGCACAGATCACCACGATTCTGGTGACCCACGATGTCGAGGAAGCGATTTTTCTGGCCGACCGCGTGGTGGTGATGGAGCCGCGTCCGGGGCGGATCAAGCAAGTGGTCGACATCGCCCTGCCGCACCCGCGCCAGCGCAGCAGTTACGACTTTCATCAGCTGCGCGAAGAACTGCTGCACGAGCTGACCAGTGATGACCATTACCAACCGAGCGCACCGGTGCAGATCCGCGATCTGCCGCTGACGTTCATTGCCTGCTGAACAGGAGTTTCGCGATGCCGCAACGTCCCAACTTTCTAGTGATTCTGGCCGACGACCTAGGCTTTTCCGACATCGGTGCGTTCGGCGGCGAAATCGCTACGCCGAACCTCGATGCGCTGGCCGAGAACGGCCTGCGCCTGACCGATTTCCACACCGCACCGACCTGCTCGCCGACGCGCTCGATGCTGCTGACCGGCACCGATCACCACATCGCCGGCATCGGCACCATGGCCGAAGCGTTGACCCCGGAACTGATCGGCAAACCCGGTTACGAGGGCTACCTCAACGACCGCGTCGTCGCGCTGCCTGAGCTGCTGCGTGAGGCTGGTTACCAAACTTTGATGAGTGGTAAATGGCATCTCGGTCTTAAGGCCGAACTGGCGCCCCATGCGCGCGGTTTCGAGCGCTCGTTTTCACTGTTGCCGGGCGCTGCCAACCACTATGGTTTCGAGCCGACCTACGATGAGCAAACGCCGGGCCTGCTGAAATCCACCCCGGCGCTGTACATCGAGGACGATCAGTTTGTTGACGAGTTGCCGAAGGATTTCTATTCCTCCGATGCCTTCGGCGACAAGCTGCTGCAGTACCTCAAGGAGCGCGATCAGACCCGGCCGTTCTTTGCCTATCTGCCCTTCTCCGCGCCGCACTGGCCGCTGCAGGCACCGGCCGAGATCGTCGCGAAATACCGCGGCCGCTATGACGCTGGCCCGCAAGTGCTGCGCCTCGAGCGCCTTGAAAAACTCAAGGCACTGGGCCTGATCGAAGCGGACGTCGAACCGCATCCACTCATACAACTCAGCACACAATGGGACGCGTTGAGCAATGAACAAAAGCAGATTTCCGCACGCGCCATGGAAGTCTACGCGGCGATGGTCGAGCGCATGGACTGGAACATCGGCCGGGTCATCGATTACCTGCGCCAGCAAGGCCAGCTCGACAACACGTTCATCCTGTTCATGTCCGACAACGGGGCCGAAGGCGCGCTGCTGGAAGCGTTCCCCAAGTTCGGCCCGGAGCTGATGACCTACCTCAACCAGCATTACGACAACAGCCTCGACAACATCGGCCGGGCCAATTCCTACGTCTGGTACGGGCCGAACTGGGCGCAAGTGGCAACCGCGCCGTCACGCTTGTTCAAGGCTTTCACCACCGAGGGCGGGATTCGCGTGCCGGCGCTGCTGCACTATCCGCAACTGCCACTCAAAGGGCAGATCAGCCATGGTTTCGGCACGGTGATGGACATTACCCCGACCATTCTCGATCTGGCTGGCGTGCGGCATCCGGGCAAACAGTGGAAAGGCAAAGCGGTGGCGCCACTGCGCGGCAAGTCGTGGCTGGGCTTTTTGTCCGGCGAGACCGCGCAGGTGCATGACGAACACACGGTGACCGGTTGGGAGTTGTTCGGCCGACGGGCGATTCGCCAGGGCTCGTGGAAGGCCGTGTGGATTCCCGGGCCTGTCGGGCCGGCGACCTGGCAGCTCTATGATCTGGCTAGCGATCCGGGGGAGATTCATGATCTGGCGTTGAGTCAGCCGCTGAAACTCACTGATCTGATCGGGCATTGGCAGCGCTATGTCGAGGAGACCGGAGTGATCCTCAGTGCTTCGCCGTTTCAGCCGGATTGACGTTGCCTGATCTGACGCCTTCGCGAGCAAGCCCGCTCCCACAGGGGATTTGTGTCGATCACAGATCCAATGTGGGCTTGCTCGCGAAGAGGCGCTTGAAAACAACCCATCAGGCCTGAGCTGAACGTACCTCTTCGCTCACCATCTCAGCCTGCCGAACAAACCGGTTCGCCCGCCCGAACGTCCCAAAATCATTAAAGCGCACGCCCATCTCGCGCATCACCTTGTGTGCCACCGGCACGGTCATCTGGCGAATGTAGAACGGCTCCTTGACCACGAAATGATGAATCCCGTGACTGCTGCCGAAGTTGAAGCAGAACGCCTGCAACGGCCACAGCCACCAAGGGTTCAGCACCTGGCATTGCTGCAGCACATTGCCCGGTTCGACGTCACCGTAGTAATGCATGTTCGAGCTGATGAAGTGCAGGCAAAAAGTGCGCAATACGTTGGGGCCGATGATCACCACGGCGGCGATATCGATCACCTGCATCACCGAGAGCGTGGTGGCCGACCACTCGATGGGCGAGCCGAGCAAATGCGCGATGCCGTTGGCCGCGTGAAAGCCGAGAAATACATACCACGCGCCCCAGTGCAGCAGCGCCAGCGGTGCGTAGACCTTGAGCACGCGTTTGCCGATGCTCAGCTTGTGCGCCCAGGTCTTGGCGCGGAGCAGGCGGATGAACGCCGACATCACGTTGTCGCCCACCATCAACAGTCGCGCAAAACCCCACGGCTCGCCGTTGGCGATCGCGCGCTCTTCCATGTCGGCTTCGGTGCCGGACACTTTGTGATGGTTGAGGTGCAGATGCCGACGGATCCAGGGATTGATCGTGCTCGGCCGCGCCAGCCAGACCAGGGCCATCATCAGGTTGTGCGGCACGCGCTGTTTGCGGAAGTACATGCTGTGGATCAGGTCATGTTCCAGCTCATGGGTCAGCGAGGCGAAAAACGCATTGAGCAGCAGGCACACCCACCAAGCCATATGGCCGGTGATGTACAGCGCCGCCGAGCCGATCATTCCGGCCAGCGCGAACGCCAGAATCCCCGTGCCCAGAGCATCCTGATGCTGAAGAATCGGGTAGCGCTCACGCAATTCCACACCTTTGGCCAGCACCACCTGGCGAATATGTGCCGAGCGCTGCGCCGCATTCAGTCGTTCGGGGCTTGCAGAAGTACCGTCCATGCTTCCATCCTCGGGTCTAAGATGAATGCATCGTGCCTCGCCGTGGTTCGATCCGCGCTAGCCAAGAACGCCAACCTGTTGACCGGACGCGCCAATCCGCATGAAGGAACCGACCTCCCTTGCCAGCTGGACCCGCGCCTTGCGCAAACAACTCGACGCGCTGGGGCTGGACAGCTTTGCCTTGTGCCAACAGGCCGGGCTCGACCCGAGCCTGATGGACGACCCCAACGCGCGCTATCCGCTGTCCGGCACCACGCGTTTATGGGCGCTTGCCGTCGAGGCCAGCGGCGACCCGGCGCTGGGCTTGCGCGTGTCGCGTTTTGTCAGCCCGACTACCTTCCACGCGCTCGGTTATGCGCTGGTAGCCAGCGGCAGTTTGCGCGAGGTGTTCGAGCGCATCGTGCGTTATCACCCGGTGGTCAGCGATGCGCTGGAACTGGAGCTGAGCCGCCACGAAGACCGCTATCAATTCCGCCTGAAAATTCCCCCAGGCAACCCGGCGCCGGCCTTCGAAGCCATCGACGCCTTCGCCGCGATCTATGTGCGCACCTGCCGCAATCGACTCGGCCGTGATTACGCGCCGCTGGCGGTTTATCTGCGCCGCCCTGAACCGACCGATGCCCATCAATGGCACAAAGTCTTTCGCGCATCTGTGCATTTCGGCTGCGCCGAGGATCGCCTGGAATTCGCCCTCGCCGACTTCGATAGCCACCTCGACGACGCCAACCCGGAACTGGCCGAACACAACGAAGCGGTGCTCAAACGCACCCTCGCCCAGCTCAAGCCGCTGACCTGGGAACGCAAAGTGCGCGATGCCATTGAAGAACAATTACCCGAAGGCGAACCGAGCGCCGAACGCATCGCCCAGGCCTTGCACCTGAGCCTGCGCAGCCTGCAACGGCATCTGGCGGATGAAGGTTGCCGCTTCGACACCTTGCTCAACGAAAGCCGCGAAAACCTCGCGCTGCTGCACCTGCGCGACCCGCAATGCTCGTTGAGTGAGGTGAGTTATCTGCTGGGATTCGCCGACACCAGCAGCTTCAGCCGCGCGTTCAAGCGCTGGACGGGTATGACGCCGGGGCAGTTTCGCGATGGGTTGCGTTGAGTAACTCGGCATTTGCCGTGCATCGACTGGCCTCTTCGCGAGCAAGCCCGCTCCCATATTTGAAATGCATTCCCCTGTGGGAGCGGGCTTGCTCGCGAAGGCGTCCTTCAAATCATCAAAAAGCCCAGCTCGAACACGGTGCCGTCAGCATCACTCCTCACCCGCACCTGTCCGCCATGCAACTGCATGATCGACTGCACAATCGCCAGTCCCAACCCACCCGAATCCCCCGGTTCAGCACGCGAAGGATCGACGCGATAAAAGCGGTCGAACAGTTTGCCAAGATGCTCAGGCGCGATGACCGGGCCGTGGTTGTGCACTTGCAGCCAGCACCTATCCGGTTCGTCGCGGCGTTGCAGGCTGATCAGGGTGCCGGGGTCGGCATGGCGGACAGCGTTGGCCAGCAGGTTGCCGAGGGCGCGTTGCAGCAGTTGCTGGTCGGCGAGCAATTTGCCGTGCATGCGGTTTTGCAGCTGAAGTTCGCGATCATCGGCCAGGGCTTCGAAGTAATCGCAGAGCTCGTCGCCAACGTTGCGCAAGTCCAGAGGTTGCAGATTGAGCGCGCGTTCGGCCTGTTCGGCGCGGGCGAGGAACATCAGGTTCTCGGCCATGCGCTTGAGCCGTTCGAACTCTTCCATGTTCGAGGCCAGCACTTCCTGATATTCAGCCGTGCTGCGCGGGTGGTTGAGGGCCTGGCCGTTGCTCGCGAGCAAGGTGTGCAGCGGCGTGCGGATTTCATGGGCGAGGTCGGCAGAGAATTGCGACAGGCGCTGCACGCTGTCGTCCAGCCGCACGAGCATGGCGTTGAGCGCGTGCACCGGTTCGCGCAACTCGGTCGGCGTGCCGTCAACCGGCAGGCGTCGATCAAGGCTGCGCAGATCGATACTGCGTACGGCCTCGCTCAACTGATGCAACGGTTGCAGTCCCCGACGCAGCAACAACAGGCCTAGCGCAAAAGCGAGCAACGCGCCGAGGCCGACGGACAAATACAGGCGCAGGCGATAAATGCCGAGCATCTGCTCGCGCTCGCTGAGCACCTTGCCGGCAATCACGGTCAGGGTTTCACCGTTGGGGCCTAGCGCCTGGCCGGACAGCAAGGCCAGTTCGGCACCGTCGTGCGCCTGCCAGGTGAGCACGTCGCGGCGCTGCGGCATTTGCTCTTGCGGTAACGCATCGAGCGCCGGCAACTCACGCTGGCGCGGGTTGATCGCGATCACGCTGGAACCGTCAGCCCGGCGCACCAGCAGCAGGCTGTCGAGGTTGCCGAGCATGTTTTGGTACAGCCGTGGCCGTGCCTGCAAGGCGTCGAGGCTGTCGCTGTCGGCGAGCAAGGCGCGCACTTGCTCGAGACGACCAAGCAGGGCCATGTCGTCCCGAAAGGCCAATTCCGAGGCCAGCGAGCGGTAGAGAAAAACGCCGATTGCGCTCAGCACCAGCGCGCAGACTACGGCGAACGCCAGTGCCAGACGCCAGGCGATCGATTTACTCCACATCGTCCGGCGCTTCCAGTTGATAACCGACGCCGCGCACGGTGTGGATAAGTTTCGGCATGTACGGATCGTCGACCTTGGCGCGCAAACGCCGGACGGCGACCTCGACCATGTTGGTGTCGCTGTCGAAATTCAGGTTCCACACCTGCGAAGCGATCAGCGTGCGCGAAAGCACTTCGCCCTGGCGGCTGGCGAGCAATTGCAGCAGGGCGAACTCCTTGTTGGTCAGGGCGATGCGCTGGCCACCACGACTGACGCGGCGGCGCAGCACGTCGATTTCCAGATCGGCGATGCTGTACGACTCGGCTTCGCGCATCGGCCCGCGTCGCAGCAGTGTGCGCACCCGCGCGAGCAGTTCGGCGAAGGCGAAAGGTTTGAGCAGATAATCATCGGCGCCCAGCTCAAGACCACGGACGCGGTCTTCGATGGCGTCCTTGGCGGTGAGAAACAGCACCGGCGTGGCGCCGCGCTGGCGGATCAGTTGCAGCAATTGCCAGCCGTTGAGGCCCGGCAGCATCACATCGAGGATGATCAGGTCGTATTCCTGCTGCTCGATGAAATAGCGGCCATCGAGACCATTGAGCGCCACATCCACGGCAAAACCCGACTCGCCCAGGCCCTTGGCGAGGAAGTTGGCGGTTTTGGCTTCATCTTCTACGACCAGCAAACGCATGGCACACCTCGATTGATCAGGTACACAGGCTAGGCGTGTTCGGCGCCGTTGCCCATTACAAACTTGTAATCCGCCTGACGGGGTTCTGACGAAGTGCGCCGGTTAAGGTGCAGACCTTCCCAATCGGAGCCTGCACATGACCGTCAAATACCTTGTCGCCAGCCTGATCCTCGGCCTCAGCGGCGCCGCGAGCGCCACGCCAGAACTGCCGCGCCACGCCGATCTCGACCTGAAAACCGCACGCTGGCTGGCCGACAAAGCGATGAGCAGTTGCACCGGCACAGTGTCGGTGCTCGACCATGGCGGCAATCTGCTGGTGACCTTGCGTGGTGACGGCGTCGGCCCGCACAACACCGCCGCCAGCCAGCGCAAGGCCTACACCGCGCTCTCGACCAAGACGCCGACGCGGCTGTTCGCCGAGCGCGCCCGCAGCAACCCGGAAACCGCCAACCTCAACACACTCGATGAATTGCTGTTGCTCGGCGGCGGCATTCCGCTGTTCGCCGGCAGCGAACTGGTCGGCGCCATGGGCGTGGCAGGCTCCGGCGGCGGTGAGCAAGACGAAAACTGCGCTCGCGCCGCCGCCGACAAAGCCGGCCTGACCACCACCCGTTCCACTAAGGAGATCCAACCATGACCACCTTGCGCATGACCCTTGCAGCCCTCGGCCTGAGCGCTGTTTCAAGCCTGGCACTGGCCGCTGGCAACCCGCTGAGCGTGCACGTGCTCAACCTGGAAAACGGCCTGCCGTCACCGGGCATCAACGTCACCCTGGAAAAACACGTCGGTGAAAACTGGCAGCCACTGGCCCAGGGCACCACCAACGAACAGGGGCGAATCGCCGAACTGTTCCCGGCCAAACAGACTTTTGAAGCCGGTGAATACCGCGTGGTGTTCAAGACCGGTGAGTACTACCAGAAGATCAAGCACGAGACGTTCTTCCCGGAAATTCCGGTGATCTTTCAGGTCAAGCAGACCGATCAGCATTACCACATCCCGCTGCTGCTGAGCCCGTACGGTTTCTCGACCTATCGCGGTTCTTGATCTCTACGCCAATCAAATGTGGGGGCTTGCTCGCGAAGGCGCAGTGTCAGTCGACGGACGCGTTTACAGGCACACCGCTTTCGCGAGCAAGCCCGATTCCGCAGTTGATGTGAGGCGTTAGTCAAATCGTGGTCAGTGCACGCAATCGCGCGGCATCGAGGATTTCGATCTCGCCGTACGCCAAACCAATAATCCCCTGCCCCTGCAGATCCTTGAGGATCTGATTGGTTGTCTGCCGCGACAGCGACAACATTGCGGCCAGTTGCTCTTGCGGCAGTTGCAGCACCCGGCGTGGTGCGTCGAGTTCGCCATAGCCTTCGGCGATCATCAGCAAGCGATGGGCCAGACGCGCCGGGGCCGGCAGCAAGCTCAGCTGTTCGAGATTAATAAAGGCCAGGCGCAACTTGTGGCTCATCAGCAACGCCAGATGCCGCCAATACTGCGGCTGTTCGTCGAGCAATTTGAGCAACGCCGCCTGCGCAATATTCAGCAAGGTACACGGCCCGACCGCATAGGCGTCATGGGTACGTGGCTGACTGTCGAACAGGCAGATTTCGCCGAACCAGTGCGGCGCCTCCACCAGGCTCAACAACGCTTCCTTGCCCTGCTCGCTCACCGCGCCAATGCGCACGGCGCCATCGAGCACCGCGTACAGACCGCACGGCGCATCGCCGCGCTGGAACAGCCGTTGCCCCGCCGTCAGCCGCCGCTCCCGGGCCAGCGCCAGCAGGCTATCCTGAAAAGATCCAGGCAGATGACTGAACCACTGGCCGCTGAGCAACCGTGCACGAATTTGCATAACCACTCCTGGAGTGTCGCCTGCCCGACAGAGCGAACGCGGATCCCGAGGGATGATGCATCCAACCCCACTGGAGGAACAACAATGAAAAGCCTCGTCGACCACCTCAGTCAATACGCCACCTATCATCGCGACCCGCGCAACATTGCCAGCCACTTTATCGGCATTCCGCTGATTGTGGTGGCGGTGGCTGTTCTGCTGTCTCGGCCGCAATGGGCGCTGGGCGGGTTGTGGATATCTCCAGCCGTTGTCGTCGCGCTGGCGTCGGCTTGGTTTTACCTGCGCCTCGAGATGAAGTTGGGGGTGTTAATGACCGTGCTCATGGGTTTGTCGGTCTGGGCCGGGCATGTTTTGGCGCAGCAGAGCACCATGGTCTGGCTGAGCAGTGGCCTGGCGATGTTTGTGGTGGGCTGGGTGATCCAGTTTGTCGGGCATCACTATGAAGGACGCAAACCAGCGTTTGTCGATGACATCAGCGGGCTGGTTGTCGGGCCGCTGTTTGTCGTCGCCGAGTTGGCGTTTTTGCTGGGGATGCGGCAGGAATTGAAACAAGAGATCGAGTTGCGGGCGGGGGTGGTGCGGGTCAATCCGAATCGCAAAGCGGCGGCTTAGGCCGCTTGAAAGATCGCAGCCTGCGGCAGCTCCTACATTGGGTTTGGTCGATCACGAAATGTGTGACCAACCGAAACCCCTGTAGGAGCTGCCGCAGGCTGCGATCTTTTGATCTTAGAGGCTGGCGACTTTCTGCCAGACCTTCGGCTTGAAGAACAGGGTTTCACCCTTGGCCAGGCCGATCAGGCTGTCGTGATCCTTCACCACTTCAGCCTCGATCAGATCCGTCTGCCCTTCAACCTTCAGCGTCACTCGGGTAGTCGCGCCCAACGGCCGGATATCACGCACCTCTGCCGCGTGGTGATCTTCCAGTTCATGCCTGGACAACGACACTTCGTGCGGGCGGAACAGCACGTGATTGTCGTCGCTGAGAAGCAAACGATTCGAATCGCCGAGGAAGTGATAAACGAAATCGCTGGCCGGGTTTTCGTAGACGTCGCCCGGTGAGCCAATCTGCTCGATCACGCCTTTGTTCATCACCACGATGCGGTCGGCGACTTCCATCGCTTCTTCCTGGTCGTGGGTCACGAACACCGAAGTCAGGTTGATGTCTTCGTGCAGCCGCGCGAGCCAGCGGCGCAGCTCCTTGCGCACTTTGGCATCGAGGGCGCCGAACGGCTCGTCGAGCAGCAACACCTTCGGCTCCACCGCCAGGGCACGGGCCAGGGCGATGCGCTGACGCTGACCACCGGACAACTGCTCCGGGTAACGATCCGACAACCAGTCCAGTTGCACCATGTTCAGCAGTTCGTGAACCTTGCCTGCAATCTGGCTTTCGCTCGGGCGCTGGTTTTTCGGTTTCATGCGCAGACCGAACGCGACGTTGTCGAACACCGTCATGTGCCGGAACAAGGCGTAGTGCTGAAACACGAAACCGACGTTGCGATCACGCACATCGTGCCCGGAGACGTCTTCACCGTGGAAGACGATGTTGCCCTGATCCGGAGTTTCCAGGCCAGCAATAATACGCAGCAAAGTGGTTTTGCCACAGCCCGAAGGCCCCAGCAGCGCCACCAGCTCACCGCTCTGAATGTCCAGGCTGATGTTGTCCAGCGCCTTGAACGCATTGAAATTCTTGCTGACGTTACGCACTTCGATCGACATGAATTATTCCTCCGCGGCGCTGGCGCGCAGGCGGTTGATACGGTTTTCGCTCCACTGCTTGAGCAGCAGGATGAAGAGCGCCAGGATCAGCAACAGGCTCGCCACGGCGAACGCGGCCACGTGGTTGTATTCGTTGTAGAGGATCTCGACGTGCAGCGGCAAGGTGTTGGTCACCCCGCGAATGTGCCCGGACACCACCGACACCGCACCGAACTCACCCATGGCCCGCGCGGTACACAACACCACGCCATAAATCAGGCCCCACTTGATGTTCGGCACGGTGACGTGCCAGAACATCTGCCAGCCATTGGCGCCGAGCAGGCGCGCCGCTTCTTCTTCCTGCGTGCCTTGTTCCTGCATCAGCGGAATCAGCTCGCGGGCCACAAATGGCACGGTGACGAAAATCGTCGCCAGCACAATGCCCGGCAGGGCGAAGACGATCTGGATGTCGTGATCCTGCAGCCACGGCCCGAACAGACCCTGAGCGCCGAACATCAGCACGTAGACCAGACCGGCGATCACTGGCGACACCGAAAACGGCAGGTCGATCAGTGTCACCAGCATGCTCTTGCCGCGGAACGAGTATTTACTCACGCACCACGCGGCGCTGACGCCGAACACCAGGTTCAGCGGCACCGATATCAGCACCGCAAACACGGTGAGTTTCAATGCCGAAAGCGCGTCCGGTTCAAAAATCGCGGTGAAAAATGCACCAAGGCCATTCTTCAAACCCTGCGATACCACAATGAACAACGGCAGCAGCAGAAACAGGAAAAAGATCAGCCAGCCCAGGCCGATCAGGACTCTGCGCGAAGTCGCACTGCCACGCCGCGCAGCGTTGGCCGCAGAGGCAGCCGCAATAGACGATTGGGACATGTTCGCGCCTCCCTATGGGGTTTCGATGCGCCGCTGCAGCAAGTTGATCAGCAGCAACAGGACAAAGGAAACCACCAGCATCAACACGCCGATGGCCGTGGCGCCGGTGTAATCGTACTGGTCGAGCTTGACCATGATCAGCAGCGGCAGGATCTCGGTTTTCATCGGCATGTTGCCGGCGATGAAAATCACCGAACCGTACTCGCCGACACCTCGGGCGAACGCCAGAGCAAAACCGGTCAGCCAGGCGGGCAGCAGTGCCGGAACCAGAATGTGGCGAAATACTTGCCATGGCTTCGCACCCAGGCACGCCGCCGCTTCTTCGACTTCACGGGGAATGTCGGCCAGCACCGGTTGCACCGTGCGCACCACGAACGGCAGTGTGACGAAGGTCAGCGCCAAAGTGATGCCCAGCGGGGTGTAGGCGATCTTGAAACCCAGGTCAGCGGCAAACTGCCCGACCAGTCCGGCCGGGGCGTACAGCGCAGTCAGTGCGATACCGGCCACGGCGGTGGGCAGCGCGAACGGCAGATCGATCATCGCGTCGATGACCTTGCGCCCCGGGAAGTTGTAGCGCACCAGCACCCAGGCCAGCAGCGTGCCGATGATGCCGTTGATGATCGCCGCGCACAGCGCGGTGCCGAAGCTCAGCTTCAACGCCGCCAGCACCCGCGGTGCGGAAATGATCGTCCAGAACTGATCCCAGGTCAGCTGGGCGGCGTGGACGAACATCGCCGCCAGCGGGATAAGCACAATCAGGCTGAGGTACACCAAGGTGTAACCCAGCGTCAGCCCGAAGCCGGGTATGACGGGGGAGATACGACGCGACATAAAAGTCCCTGGTTGAAAACGCATCAATGTGGGAGCGGGCTTGCTCGCGAATGGGGGTATTCATTCAACATTTACGTCGCCTGACATACCGTCTTCGCGAGCAAGCCCGCTCCCACATGGTTTCGTGCCTGAGCTTCAGGCCCGTTATGGGTCAGATTACTGCGCCTGATAAATCTGGTCGAACACGCCGCCGTCGTTGAAGAATTTCGGCTGCGCGGATTTCCAGCCGCCGAAGTCCTTGTCGATGGTCACCAGTTCCAGTTTCGGGAACTGCTGGGCGTACTTGGCCGCTACGTCCTTGTCACGAGGTCGGTAGAAATTTTTCGCGGCGATTTCCTGGCCGGCCGGGCTGTACAGGTGCTTGAGGTAGGCCTCGGCGATCTGCGCGTTGCCTTTCTTCTCGGCATTCTTGTCGACCACCGCCACGGGTGGTTCGGCAAGAATCGACAGCGACGGCACGACGATGTCGAACTTGTCTGCGCCGCCGTCTTCTTTCAGCGCCAGGAACGCTTCGTTTTCCCAAGCCAGCAACACGTCGCCCTGGCCGTTGTTGACGAAGGTAATGGTCGAACCACGGGCGCCGGTGTCGAGGATCGGCACATGCTTGAACAGGGTTTGCACATATTCCTTGGCCTTGGCTTCATCACCGCCGTTGGCTTTCAGGCCATAGGCCCACGCGGCGAGGAAGTTCCAGCGCGCACCGCCCGACGTTTTCGGGTTCGGCGTGATCACCGAGACGTCGTTCTTGACCAGATCGCCCCAGTCCTTGATGCCTTTCGGGTTGCCCTTGCGCACCAGGAACACGATGGTCGAGGTGTACGGCGTGCTCGCTTGCGGCAGGCGCGTCTGCCAGTCGGCGGGCAGGCTCTTGCCGAGCTTGGCGATTTCGTCGATGTCACCAGCCAGCGCCAGGGTCACCACGTCAGCACGCAGACCGTCGATGACCGCACGACCCTGCTTGCCCGAACCGCCATGGGATTGCTGGATTTTCACCGTGTCGCCGGCATGATCTTTCTGCCAGAACTTGATGAATTCGGCGTTGTATTCCTGATACAGCTCGCGCGTCGGGTCATACGACACGTTGAGCAGTTCGTAATCCTTGGCAACGGCGGAACCGGCAAACACGGCACTGACCAGCGCGGCCAAAGCGTAACGGCGAATCGACGACATGGTGAAAGCTCCTGGAATTCCTGGTGGTGGCTTTTTCTTATGTATTTCGGAAATTGTGGTGCCGTTTTAAAGATCGCAGCCTTCGGCAGCTCCTACACACACAGCCCCCTGCAGGCGCCGCCGAAGGCTCGGGCCGCGATCGGACGATCTTTTGATCTCAGCCCGGCTGCTTACCGGGCTGCTGCAAGCGGAATTTCTCCTTGCGTTCGATCTGCACGACCTGGGCGTTATGCACAGTGATCTCCACCGCGCCAAACCGCAGATCGCGCAGCGCGCTCTGGATTTCACGCAAGATGGTGCTTTCGTCCTGACCGTCAACGCTGCGAAGGGATGCGCTCATGGTGCTGCTCCTTTGAAGGGGATTTGCCTGGCAGTGGGCGGCACTGCGTTCGGCGTGGGAGCAATATAAGAGAGGCATGGATATTCTTAAAAAGACTATTTAAGAATGTTTATATAACCAGAATTGTTTACCTGCCTTCACAGGGGGTTGCAGCCTCTAAAAGCAAAAGATCGCAGCCCTCGGCAGCTCCTACACCGATCCATGTAGGAGCTGCCGAAGGCTGCGATCTTTTGATCCTTCACTCAATCACAGGCGCTCTTGCCCAATCGATATCCTGCGCAGGCAACGGCCGCCCAAACCAATACCCCTGCCCCAGATCACACGCGTGCTCCAGCAAAAACGCCGCCTGCTCAACCTGCTCGATCCCTTCGGCATGCACCTGCATGCCCATGCTCCGCGCCAGCGCGATGATCACCCGGACAATCGCCACGTCATCCTCATCCCACGGCAAACCTGCGACGAAGCCCTGATCGATCTTGAGTTTCTGCACCGGCAGCCGCTTGAGCCGCAGCAGCGAGGAATAACCGGTGCCGAAATCATCAATGGCCAGGCGCACACCCAGTTCACGCAAACGATGCATCTGCTCCAGCGCCACCTCCGGATCGTCCATCACCGCGCTTTCGGTAACTTCCAGTTCCAGATACGCCGGATCCAGCCCCGTGTCGTGCAGCACCTGCGCCACCTGCTGATAAAGCTCACGCCGGGCAAACAGCCGCGACGAAACATTCACCGCGACGAACGCCAGCACCACACCGCTCTGCTGCCATTGGCACATCTGCCGGCAGGCCTGCTGCATCACCCAGGCATCAATGTCGGCGATCAGCCCAGTGCGCTCGGCAATCGGAATGAATTCTGCCGGCGACACCAGCCCGCGCTGCGGATGTTGCCAGCGCACCAGTGCTTCGACGCCGATCAGACGGCTGCTTTGCAGGTCATGCACTGGTTGGTAATAGACGCGCAGTTCCTCTTGCTCCAGTGCGCGGCGCAGTTCGAAGGCGATTTCGACCCGTTGCTGGGCGTGGGCGGTCAGCTCTTCGGTATACAGTGCGTAGCCATTGCGCCCGCTGCTTTTGGCCTTGAACAGCGCGCTGTCGGCATTGCGCAACAACTGCTCGGCGCTCAAGGCATCGCTGGGGAACAGACTGATGCCGATGCTGGCATTGATGAACAGTTGATTGCCGTCAATCAGCATCGGCTCCTTTAACGCGTCCAGCATCCGTTGCGCCAATGCCGCCGCCTGCGCAGGCTGTGGACAACTTTCCGCGAGCACCGCGAACTCGTCGCCACCCAACCGCGCCAGGGTGATGCCGGAACCGAACAGTTCCTGCAAACGCGTCGCCACCGCTTTGAGCAATCGGTCACCGACGTTATGCCCGAGACTGTCATTGATCATCTTGAAGTGATCCAGATCGAGCATCAGCAGCGCACAGCCACGCTTGTGCGTTTGCGCCGACGCCAGCGCCTGCTCGGCGCGGTCGCTGAACAGCAGACGATTGGGCAGATCGGTCAACGGATCGTGATGGGCCAGGTGTTTGAGCTCGGACTCGGAATCCTTGATCGCACTGATATCGGAGAACACCGCAACGTAGTGACTGAGCCGACCGAAATCATCGTGAATCGCCCGGATGGTTTGCCACTGTGGATAAATCTCGCCGGTCTTGCGTCGGTTCCAGATCTCCCCGCTCCACTCACCTTCGGCTTGTAGAGTGGCAAACATCGCCTGATAAAAGCCCGACGGATGGTGGCCGGACTTGAACAGGCTGGGCTGCTGGCCGATCACCTCGTCGCGCCGATAACCGGTGATCTCGATAAAGGCGCGATTGACGTGCACGATCAGGCCCCGATGATCGGTAACCAGCACACCTTCGCGGGTGCAGTCGAACACGGCGGCCGCCTGACGCAGGCGCTCACGGTCGCTATGGCGCTCGCGCAGACGCGCACCAATGCCGAGAAACCGGCAAAGACGCGCCCGCGCGAGAAAAATCAGCCCGGCGCTGACCGCCGCCAGCAGATAACCGTTGATCAGTTGCCAACGGGCCAGCTCAGCGGAGTCATCGAAGAATTTGCTTAATAAATGATCAGAAACCTGCAGCCATGCGGCGGCCAGTACGAGGTAGAGCAGCGCTGCACGCAGGGCATCGCGGTAAGTCGCAGACATTCGGTCGTCCATGTCCCTACAAAAAGGTTGGAATTATAGGTGAAGAAACATTCAGCGACTTCTTATCTGAAAGGCCGACTGGTTTTATCTGTGTGCTTGGTGATAATGCAACGGCTGTTTTTATCTTTATCGAGGGCCCTATAGCCTATGTGGTACGAAGGTTTTCTTGGCTTGTCGGCCTGGTCACTGGTCGCGGTCACCCTGCTGATGACCCATGTGACTATTATTGCCGTCACGGTCTATCTGCACCGATACTCGGCCCACCGCTCGCTCGAGCTGAATGCGGGTCTCAAGCACTTTTTCCGTTTCTGGCTGTGGCTGACCACGGCACAGAACACCCGCGAGTGGACTGCCATCCACCGCAAACACCACGCCAAATGCGAAACCGAAGATGACCCGCACAGCCCGGTGATCAAGGGTCTGTCCACGGTGCTGCGCACCGGTGCCGAGCTGTACCGCAGCGAAGCGCAGAACCCGGAAACCCTGCGCATCTACGGCAAGAACTGCCCTGAAGACTGGATCGAACGCAACGTCTACAGCCGCTACCCACTGCTGGGCGTAGCGATAATGGGCGTCATCGACCTGCTGCTGTTCGGCACCATCGGCATCACTATCTGGGCCATCCAGATGATGTGGATTCCGGTGTGGGCTGCGGGGGTTATCAATGGTCTGGGCCATGCTGTCGGCTATCGCAATTTCGAATGCCGTGACGCGGCGACCAATCTGGTGCCGTGGGGCATCCTGATCGGCGGCGAAGAACTGCACAACAACCATCACACCTACCCCAACTCGGCCAAGCTGTCGGTGAAGAAGTGGGAATTCGACCTCGGCTGGGCGTGGATCAAGGTCTTCTGCTTCCTGCGTCTGGCCAAGGTGCAGCGAGTCGCACCGATCGCCCACCGCGTCGAAGGCAAGGGCAGCCTGGATATGGACACCGCCATGGCGATCCTCAACAACCGGTTCCAGATCATGGCCCAGTACCGCAAGTTGGTGATCGGCCCGCTGGTCAAGCAAGAGCTGGCCAAGGTCGATCATTCGGTGCGCCACCAGTTCCACCGGGCCAAACGCCTGCTGTCGCGGGAAACCAGCCTGCTGGAAGACCGTCATCACCTGCGCATCCAGACCATGCTCGAACACAGCCAGGCGCTGAAAGTCATTTACGAAAAACGTTTGGCTCTGCAGCAGATCTGGGTCAAGACCAGCTCCAATGGCCACGACATGCTCGCCGCCATCAAGGAATGGATTCACGAGGCGGAGGCCAGTGGCATCCAGTCGTTGCGTGACTTTGCCGATCAGCTGAAAACCTACTCGCTGCGTCCTGCGGCTGTCTGACCCGGCATTGGCTGCGATCTTCTGATTCTGGATCAAAAGATCGCAGCCTCGTTGCCTGCATCAGCTCCTGCACCTCGCCGCCTGGCGGGACTCGGTAGTGGCCGGGAACTTCGCCGAAAATCCTTTATCTCAATGACACTTCGCCATCCCGGCGGGCTGTCCTGTGGCCGTTGTCGACATTGCGACGCGCCCTTTGAGATTTGTGCCGATGGTCAACAACAACCAGAAAGACACATCCTTCACCCAATGGCCCGAGGCCGCGCAAACGCTGATGGCGCTGATGCATGCGCAAGGCGAAGTGGCGCGCCTGAGCGAGCGCGAACAGCTGATCAGTTCGCTGCTGGTCAGCGTCAATGCCGTGCTCTGGGCCTTCAACTGGGAAACCCGACAGGTGCTGTACGTCAGTCCGGCCTATGAACGGATTTTCGGCCGTTCCGCCGCGCTGTTGCTCGCTGACTACAACCAGTGGCGTGACAGTATTTACCCAGATGATCTGGAGTGCGCCGAACAGAGCCTCGCCGAAGTTCTGCACCGAGGTGCGGTGGAAGATCGCGAATACCGCATCATCGCTGCTGACGGCCAGGTACGCTGGCTCAGCGACAAATGTTTTATCAATCGGCAGGACGAGCCTGGGCAACCGGTGATCATCGTCGGCATCGCCGAAGACATCACCGACAAGAAGCACATGGAAACCGAGCTGCAGCGCTTGGCCACCACCGATGTGCTGACGCAAAGCAGCAACCGCCGCCACTTCTTCGAATGCGCCCATCGCGAGTTCGCCGAGGCGCGCCGGCAAGGCACGCCGCTGGCCTTCCTGCTACTGGACATCGATGACTTCAAAGTGATCAACGACAGCTACGGCCACCCCGAAGGCGACAACGTGCTGCAACGGATTGCCGAGTGCGGCCGCGGCTCATTGCGCCGTGGCGACCTGTTCGGGCGGATTGGCGGTGAGGAGTTCGCGGCGGTGTTCCCCGGCTGTGCGCCGGAGATGGCCGTGCAGGTGGCGGAACGATTGCAGCAGGAGATCCAGCGACTGCGCTTCAACCACGACGGTCAGCCGTTCAGCATCACCGTGAGCCAGGGCCTGACCAACCTCACGGACGAAGACAAGAGCCTAGACAGCCTGTTCGCCCGGGCGGACGCGGCGATGTACGAGGCGAAGCGGCAGGGCAAGAACCGGATTATTGCGGCCTGAGCACACCGTTCAGTCATATGAATATTCGAAGTGGGAGCGGGCTTGCTCGCGAAAGCGTCGTGTCCGTCAAGTGTTGTATGCACTGACATGACGCCTTCGCGAGCAAGCCCGCTCCCACAGTTTGAAATGCGGAATCGGGTTATTTGCGCATCCGCATCAACTCCGGCAAGCCGATCTTGAGCAAACGCGCCGTCCGGCTCTTCGCCAGCTCCTCGACGCCTTCGTGCTCGGTCAGCCGCGCCATCTGCGCCGCCATGTTCATCACCAGCGCCTCGCGGGAATACACGCCGCCGCCCAGCTGATAGACCGAAGCAATCAACTCGCGCAACTCCAGCGGCAGTCGCCAGCGAGTGCGCAATGCCGAGCCATAAGAAGCGCCATACTTCGCCAACGCTTCACCGACCTCTTCCAACTCGTCCAGCTCGCCGCCGGCCTGCTGCCATTCCTGCAAACAGCGCAGCAGCGCAAGATCACCGAGCCGATGCAGCATACCCGCGCAATAGCAGCGCTCCTGATCGAGATCGAGCAAGCGCGCCAGCGTACGCGCATATTCCGCAGTATGCAGAGAAAGCCCCCAATAACGCTCTGCGTAGTCCGCCAGGCATGGATCGCTGAGCCGCGCGCTGCGTTTGAGCGCCAGCCCGAGAATCAGGTTCATGCTCTGCCCGGTGCCGAGTCGATGCAGCGCCTGAGCCAGGGTCTGCACCGGCGCGCCGTAGTGTTGCGCGGCACTATTGGCGGCTGCGATCAGCACGGCGGTAATCTGCGGATCGGTACGCGCCTCTTCCTCCAGCAGCTTGAGGTCCAGCCCCTCGGGATTGAGGCTGCGCTTGACCGCCACTTGCACATCGGTCATCAGCGGCGCGCCATCAGCCTGCTCGCGACGCCGCTCAAGGAACACCGACAGGGTCATGCCCGGCGCCAATGCCGGCACTTCGCAAACCACCGCTTCGCCAGCATTGAGCAGCAAACCTTGCAAACGCTCGGTCAGGCCTTCCATGTTCAACGGTTTGGTCAGGTACGCCGTCGGCGCCAGCGGAATCGCTTCGCGCACGCTGGCGCTGTCGTTGCGGCTGCTCATCAAAATGAACGGCAGCGGCGGATTACGTTTGCGCTGACGCACGCTGCGCAGCACATTCAAGCCATCGACGCCGGGCAACTCCCAATCGACGATGGCCAGGTCATAGGGCACCTCGCCAAGCAACGACAACGCTTGTTGGCCATCGGCACACAGATCCAGCCGCGCATCGCAGCGCACGTTGAGCAGCACTTGTTTGAGCAGGTCGCGGGACCACGGATCGGCCTCGGCAATCAGCACCCGGGGTACGGCGGGTAAATCAACGGCAGTCATGCGCGCTCTCCTTGCAATGCCTGAACCTTAGCCAATGCTGGCGATTCGATACAGCGCAAACACGTCCGATGTGTTTCTACAGCCATAAAAAAACCCGCCGAAGCGGGTTTTTGTCGAGCAGGTCACAGCAATGGATCAGAGTTCAGAGAAGCACTCTTCGATGATCGCCAGACCTTTGTCCAGTTGCTCGTCCGGCGAAGTCAGCGGCACCAGCACACGCAGCACGTTACCGTAAGTGCCGCAGGACAACAGGATAAGGCCCTTGTCACGCGCCTTGGCCACCACAGCGGCTACAGCGGTCGGGTTTGGCTTGTGGCTGTCACCGTTTTCGAACAGCTCGAGCGCGATCATCGCGCCCAACGCACGCACTTCGCCGATCACCGGGTACTTGGCCTGAATCGCCTTCAGGCCAGTGACCAGACGCTCACCGACAGCCTTGCAGCGGTCCAGCAGTTGCTCTTCCTCAAACACTTCCATTACCGCCAGCGCAGCGGCGCAAGCGATCGGGCTACCGGCGTAGGTGCCGCCCAGGCCGCCCGGAGCAATGGCGTCCATGTATTCGGCTTTGCCGCAGACGCCGGCCAGCGGGAAACCGCCAGCGATGGATTTGGCGAAAGTGGTCAGGTCGGCGGCAACGCCCATCTGTTCCATGGCGAAGAAGGTACCGGTACGGCCAGCGCCGGTCTGCACTTCGTCAGCGATCAGCAGTATGCCGTGCTGGTCGCACAGCGCGCGCAGGCGCTTCATGAATTCTTTCGGCGCGACGTAGAAACCACCTTCGCCCTGCACCGGCTCGATGATGATCGCAGCGATGTCTTTCGGCTCGGCGTCGTTCTTGAAGATGCGCTCGATGGAAGCGATCGAATCGTCGATGCTCACGCCGTGCAGTTCGTTCGGGTACAGCGCACGGAAGATGCCGCCTGGCATCAGGCCCATGCCAGCCGAGTACGGCACGACTTTACCGGTCAGGCCCAGGGTCATCATGGTGCGACCGTGGTAGGCGCCGGTGAAAGCGATCACGCCAGCGCGGCCAGTGGCGGCACGGGCGATCTTCACGGCGTTTTCCACCGCTTCGGAACCGGTGGTGACCAGCAGGGTTTTCTTGGCGAAATCACCGGGCACCTTGGCGTTGATTTTTTCGCACAGCTCAACGTACGGCTCGTAGGCCAGCACCTGGAAGCAGGTGTGGGTCAGCTTGTTCAGCTGTTCAGTCACAGCGGCAATGATTTTCGGGTGCACGTGGCCGGTGTTCAGTACAGCGATGCCGCCGGCGAAGTCGATGAACTCACGACCTTCAACGTCGGTCACGGTGGCGTTCTTGGCCGACTCGGCGAAGATCGGGTGAATCTGGCCAACACCACGAGGTACGGCATTGGTGCGGCGGGCCATCAGTTCAGCGTTAGTCTTGCTCATTACAGTCCTCATTCGCCGCTCATCGGGCGGCGCGGTTCAAGGATGAAGCGTGAGGAAGCGGCGGTGGCAGCATGCGATGATCGACTGCCACGGCGTTCCCGGCCGCGGAGAAAATGCAGGTTTCAAACGACGCAAAGGGACAGCGCTCTCGTGCCCTTTGCGTTTGCAGCGATCCCTTTCCCGGCTCAGATGCCCAGGCAGAGGTATTTGATTTCCAGGTAATCTTCGATGCCGTACTTGGAGCCTTCGCGGCCCAGACCCGAAGCCTTGATGCCGCCGAACGGCGCGACTTCGTTGGAGATCAGCCCGGTGTTGACGCCCACCATGCCGTATTCCAGCGCTTCGGCAACACGGAACACACGACCGAGGTCGCGCGCATAGAAGTACGAAGCCAGACCAAACTCGGTGTCGTTGGACATCGCGATCACTTCGGCTTCGTCTTTGAAGCGGAACAGTGGCGCCAGCGGGCCGAAGGTTTCTTCCTTGGCCACCGCAGCGTTTTTCGGCACGTTGGTCAGAATGGTTGGCTCGAAGAAGTTGCCTTCCATCGCCTTTCCGCCAGCCAAAACGGTGGCGCCTTTACTCACGGCGTCAGCGATGTGCTCTTGCACCTTGGCTACGGCTTTTTCGTCGATCAGCGGGCCGGTGGTGGTGCCGTCTTCCAGACCGTTGCCGATCTTCAGTTTGGCCACTGCCACTTTCAGCTTCTCGGCGAACGCATCGTAGACCGCGTCCTGAATGTACAGACGGTTGGCGCAGACGCAGGTCTGGCCATTGTTGCGATATTTGGAAATGATCGCGCCTTCAACGGCCTTATCCAGATCGGCGTCGTCGAACACGATGAACGGCGCGTTGCCGCCCAGTTCCAGCGAGACTTTCTTGATGTCCTTGGCGCATTCGGCCATCAACTGGCGACCGATTTCGGTCGAGCCGGTGAAGGACAGTTTGCGTACGATCGGGTTGCTGGTCAGCTCGCTACCGATGTCGCCGGCGCTGCCGGACACCACGCTGAACACACCCGCCGGAATGCCTGCGCGCTGAGCCAGTTCGGCCAGGGCGAAAGCGGAAAATGGAGTTTGCGAAGCCGGCTTGAGCACCATGGTGCAACCGGCGGCCAGTGCTGGGCCGGCCTTGCGAGTGATCATCGCTGCCGGGAAGTTCCACGGAGTAATCGCGGCGGTGACGCCGATTGGCTGCTTGATCACGATCAGGCGCTTGTCCGGCTGATGTCCCGGAATCACATCACCGTAGATGCGCTTGGCTTCTTCGGCGAACCACTCGATGAACGATGCGGCGTAAACGATTTCGCCCTTGGCTTCGGCCAGCGGCTTGCCTTGCTCGAGGGTCATCAGGCGCGCGAGGTCGTCCTGGTTCTCGATCATCAGTTCGAACCAGCGACGCAGCTTGCCGGCACGCTCTTTGGCGGTCAGCGCACGCCAGGCCGGCAGCGCTTTGTCAGCGGCCTCGATGGCGCGGCGGGTTTCAGCGGCGCCCATTTTTGGCACGGTACCGAGGATTTCGCCAGTGGCCGGGTTGTTGACCTTGATCGTCTGACCGTTGTCCGCATCGACCCAAGCGCCATCGATGAAGGCTTGCTGGCGGAACAACTGGGTGTCTTTAAGCTGCATGTCGGCTTTCCTTAACAGCACCGCGGCCTGCGCGGAGCAAATTATGATTGTAGAAAGGCGCCTCGCAAGGCTGCCGTCAGGGAAATCAGTGAGCGGAGTGTGGCGCATCTACAGTGCACGAGCGGGCGCACCTGCGCTGCAACATCCCGTCAACGAGCGTTTGAAATCTCAAACGGATCGTAGGTTCAAAGGGGGTAAAGGACAATAGGTCGTTCGAAAAAAAGAACAAAAATGCCGCTTTTCAGATCAACGCATCAAAAACCCTTGCCGCAGGAAAAACCTTAGATCAACCCCGGCAAAGCGCCAAGCGAGGGTTTTGCAGGACGTTACCGCTTTAAGGAATGCAGCGATTTGCGCCGACACGCACACTGACAAAACCCGCCAAACCCGGCATGGACGCCCCGAGCCGACCTAGGTATGATGTCGCCCGCTGCACCAGTAGCTCAGCTGGATAGAGTACTGCCCTCCGAAGGCAGGGGTCGTGGGTTCGAATCCCGCCTGGTGCACCATGAATCAAACGAGAAAGCCCCGGGCTGTGATGGTCCGGGGCTTTTTTGTGGCCAATGACAAAGTTGCTGGAACGCCGTCACTCCGTCGTCCAGTCAAACTCATCATATTCATCGTCGTCATCCCCCTCCTCCTCAGCTTCGTCAAACACTTCATCTTCTTCAACGAGGTCTTCTTCCGGCTGATTCAGCAGAAATTCCTTACGTGTCTCGGTTACTGCACGCCGCATTTGTTCGCCCTTCTCCGGGCAGTTGAGCAGTTGGGCGATGCGGTCGATTTTTGCTGCCACGGTGTCCTCCAGCGCATTGGCAATGGCTTGATAGTGCGCGTTTTCGCGGGGCAATGCCAAATGCCTGGGGTATCAGGGCAGTCCGCCGCTCGGGAGCGGCGAACCTCAGCGGTGATAGCGTCGCACCGCACTGCTGTTGCGCAGCACATGGCCTTTGATTTTTTCCATCAGTTCGGCACGGGTCAGGCCGGCGGGCAGGGCGTCCGGGGCGAGGTCGAGGGCGTAGATCTGGATGATGTAGTGGTGCGCGCTGTCACCCACTGGCGGGCATGGGCCCATGTAATGGGTGTTGCCTTTGCTGTTGGTGCCGCCGACGCCTTCGAGCGCGGATTTGGCGCCGACACCGGCCGCGATCTGGTGGGTGGTGGGTTTGATGCCGTAGTGAATCCAGTGATCCACGCCCAGGCCTTTCTGCCCATCCGGGTCGTGCATGACGATCGCGTAGCTCTGGGTACCGGCCGGGCCGGCGTTCCAGCTCAGCGCCGGCGACTGGTTCTTGCCGCCGCAACCAGGCGCGTCGCTGGCGGCGGCCGCAGTGAACAGGCGGTTGTCCGACACGCCGGGGATGCTCAGGGTGAAGCGCTCCTGGGCCTGTGCCGGGAACTGCACGCAAAGGGTCACGGCAATGGCCGCCAGCCATGGGTTGAGAGAGGTCAATCGGGTCATTCCGGGAGCACCTTGTGCAGTGAGGCCGTCGTCGGCCCGCAAACTATAGCTGTACCGTTCGTGCCTTGGCACTAGCAAATGGCTGAACCTCGCGCGGCGACCTCAACTCACATGAGAAATGCCTGCGAGGAAACCGAAGATGTCCCTGCACCGTGTCGCCCGCCTATCCGATGTCCCGCAAGACCGTGGTCTGCAAGTCGAAATTGGTGACTGCAAGATTGTTCTGCTGCGGGCCAACGGAGAATTGCGGGCGTTTCAGGGGCAGTGTCCACACGCCGGTGCGCCGTTGGCCGAGGGTGCGTTGTGTCACGGCAGGTTGATCTGCCCCTGGCATAAAGCCGCTTACCGCGCCGAGGACGGCGGCCTGTGCGAGCCGCCATCGCTGGACAGTCTCAAGCGCTACCCGCTGGAGTTACGCGGTGATGATGTGTGGGTTGATGACCAGCCCCTGCCCGATCCGCACACCCCGCCCGCTGACGATCCAAGAACGTTCGTGGTGGTCGGCGCCGGGGCGGCGGGCACGGCTTGCGCGGCGGCGCTACGGGAGAAGGGTTTCGGCGGACGCATCGTGCTGGTCGATGGCGAACCGGATGCCGGCTATGACCGCACGGTGTTGAGCAAATTTGTGCTCGCGGGGGAAATGTCACCGAAAGAGGTTCCGCCCCTGCGCGATGAAGCCTTCTATCAAGCGCAGCGCATCGAGCGCGTGCAAGGTGAAGTCAGTTCACTCGACGCTCCAGGCAAAACCCTTCATCTGAACAATGGCGGCATCCTGCACTACGACGCTGCTGTACTCGCCACCGGTGGCGCGCCCAATTCGCTGAAACTGCCCGGCGCCGAACTGGCCAACGTCTTCGTCCTGCGCTCAAAAGCCCAGGCTGAACAGATCATCAACGCTGCGCAACCGGGGCAGCGCGCAGTGATCGTCGGCGACAGCTTCATCGCCCTCGAATGCGCGGCGGCGCTGCGCGAGTACGGCCTCGACGTCACCGTTCTGGCCCGCCACGCAGTCCCGTTTGCCAAGCAATTGGGCGACGCCGTGGGCAAGGCGATTCGCGCGTTGCACGAAGAGCACGGGGTGAAGTTCATCAGCGAGCACGAGGCTACTGAGATCTTTGGCGAAGACAAGGTCGAGGGCGTGCTGCTCGACAATGGTTTGCGTCTGGCGGCAGATCTGGTTCTCGTCGGCGTCGGCGTCCATCCGGCTACCGAGGCGTTCGGCTCACTGCCCAAGGAAGAAGACCTATCGTTGCGCGTCGATGACGGCATGCGCGTGACCGATGGCTTGTGGGCCATTGGCGATATCGCCACGTTCCCGCTGAGCGGCCAGCCAACCCGCATCGAACACTGGCGGCTGGCCCAGCAACACGCGCGCATCGCCGCTGCCAACATGCTTGGCGGCGAGGAGCATTATCTGGATGTGCCGTTCTTCTGGACCTACCACTTTGGCAAGAATTACGACTATCTCGGTCACGCGACAGAATGGGACGAAATCGAGTTCAGCGGCGAGCCGGAAAAGCCGCCATTCATTGGCCTGTTCGCGAAAAACGGTATCGTCGTTGCGGCGGTGGCTTGCGACAAACAGCGCGCCATGGCATTGCTGGCCGAGCGGATGAAGCAACCTTTACGAATGAAAGAAGCCTGGACGCTGATTCAGGCCTGACATCGACCCGCAGAAGCTGTTAGGAGCGGTGTAGGAGCTGACGAGTGCAACGAGGCTGCGATCTCTTGATCTTGTTTTTACATAAGCAAAATCAAAAGATCGCAGCCTTCGGCAGCTCCTACACAGGCCGCGTGGAGATCAGGTCAGGCGTTTCACCGGCTCGCGACTGTCGTCTTCTTCGGCATGCAGAAAGATCACCCGCGGGTTTTCCAGTGGCGCCAGGGGCGCGGGGAGGGCTTGTTGCTGTACCGGCCAGAAGTGTGTTTCGACGTGGCTGATGTCGCCTTCGTGATCGTTGTGAATGGTCATAACCCCCGGCGCGCGCAGTTTCTGGAAACGCTCGTCGGACAGTTTGAAACTCTGGCTCAGACCTTCATCGCCAATCACCGGCGACGGCAGACGACGCTGGGCGAAACTGCGACTTTTGCGTTGTTGATAACGCGCCCACCCGATCAGGATCACCGCGTTGACCAGCGCGACCCACATATACACCTGCAGAGTGCCCAAGGCATCGAATGCCGAATTATCGATGCGCGGGCCGCCGGTGGTCTCGATCAATGGCCATAAGCCGCGCACCAGTAGCAACAGCAGGCCGACCCAGGCCAGCACCGTGAGGATGATGTCGATCACCAGCAGAAATGGCCGTTGGCGAGTGCGGATAATTTTCATTTGATGACTTCCTCCTGGTCGTCGCCCAGCGGGCGGATGCCCCGATCAGGACTGACCCAGCGCGCGCGTTTCTTGTGTTGGCTGAACAACACCTTGGGGAAACTGACCAACGTGGTCAGCAGACTGACGAGCCAGAACACCAACGGGTACCACACCACCCAGAACATGGTCTTGCCCAGGCCCGGCTCGTAGCGGCGATCGATGATGATGCTGACGCCGAACTGCACGAGGCACACGAACGCCAGCAGCAGGCCGGTGAAGGCCGGTGGCATCAAGTGATCGACAGCGATCGCATCGGGCATGACCATGAACTTGCCCATGCCCCAGAAAATCACCGACAACAGGAAGGTGAAGGCCCAACCGGTGGACAGGCAGTATTCGAACAGCAGCGGCCACAAGTAGCGATGGCGGTACTGCCAAATGCCGCGAATGTTCTTGAACAGCACTTCGGCGCCGCCCTGAGCCCAGCGCAGACGCTGCTTCCACAGGCCGCCGAGGGTCTCGGGCATGAGGATCCAGCACAGTGCACGCGGTTCGTAGAAAATGCTCCAGTGATCGAGCTGCAGTTTCCAGCTGATGTCGATGTCTTCAGTGATCATGTCCGGGCTCCAGTAGCCAACCCGGTTCAGTGCAGTGCGGCGGAACGCGACGATCACACCGGAAACGGTAAAGATGCGTCCGAACACCCGCTGAGTGCGTTTGATCAGCCCGATGATCGAGGAGAATTCGCCAACCTGTACGCGCCCGATCAAAGTCGAACGCGTGCGAATGCGCGGGTTGCCGGTCACCGCGCCAAGGCGTGCGTTATCCAGCATCGGCGCGACCAGATAAGCCGCAGTATTGGGCGCCAGCAACGCATCACCATCTATGCACACCAGATACTCACTGCGCGCAGCAATCGCGCCCATGCGCAGGGCCACAGCCTTGCCCTGGTTTTCCGCCAGATGCAGAACCCGCAGGCGCGGATCTTCCTTGGCCAGCGCATCGAGCACTTCGGCGGTGTTGTCCTTGGAGCCGTCGTTGATCGCGATGACTTCGATGTTCGGGTAATGCTGCGCCAGCGCCGCGTGGATGGTGTCGGCGGCGTTATCGCCTTCGTTGTAGCAAGGGATCAGGATCGAAATCAGCGGCTCGCCTTCCAGCGGTGGCGGCAGCGTGTCGTCCTGCCACGGCCAGTGGCGCTCCCAGTGCAGCCAGAAATACAGGCCGCCGGCGATCCACAACCCGGACATGAACAGCGGGTAGAAGAACACGAACGACATCAGGAACTGGCCGGTGACCACGAAGATCAGCCCCAGCGGAACGCCGAGCACGATCGCCAGAACAAGCAGGGCTAACAGTCTATCCAGCATGTTATGGATTCCATTTGTTGGAGAGTGCAGGCCTTACGGTTTTCAGGTCTGGCAGATTGTCGAGGAAGTTGTCCGGGTAGTAGCCGAAACTGGTCGCACCCTGACGCTTGAGCCGGCCCATCCAGTCCGCCAGTTGTGCGGCATCGATGTCGGCCTGATCCTTTTGGTTCCAGTCGCGCGCCTGCAATTCGAACACCGTGCGATTTAGCGCACCGGGGCGTTTTTTCACCGTCGCTACCAAGGCTTCCAGCCACGGGCCAGACTCGGCCACGGTCTGTTTTTCCATCAGAGGCATCGCCATCGGCGCCGTCCAGTCGTAAGTGGCGAGGAAGTCATCGAGGTTCTGCGCGAACCACGCTTCGCTCTGCGGATTGAGCATCGGTTCGGCGAAGATGTTGCGCGCGGTCAGCACCTGCGGGCCGCGAATCGCACGGACCTTGGCGGTCAGCTCGTTGGTGAAGTCGATCAGGTAGCGACTCTTGAAGCGCGTCCAGCGCTGCATCGCCGCCGGATCGTCGCGCAGCGCGGCAATCGAGCCGGGCAAGCCCTGGGCGGCGTAGGCTTTCAGCGCGTCTGGCGTGGCATCTTCGAAATCCGACAGCACCGCGTCGTCGTGATAAAGCACACCGTCGACCGAGGTCAGGCGCGCGAGGTCTTCGTAGATTTCACCGATGATCTTGCGCACTTCGGGATTGAACGGTGACAGGCGTTTGTACTGCTTCGGATCGACCGATGCAGTGCCGGTTTCCGGGTCCCAGCGGGTCACGCGCGGCAGCTTCGAATCCAGTTCGAAACTCAGCACTGGCATCCACGCATAGACCTTCACATGAGCGCGGGTCCGCAGTTGCCAGGCGACGCGGTCGAACAGGTCGGCGCGCACCGGCAAGTGACGGTTGGGAAAGTACAGTGAGTGCACCAGTCCATCGCCCTTGGGATCGGCGAAGGCTTGCAGGAATACCGTGCTGGCGCCCAGATCAGACATGCGTTGCACCAGTTTGCCGAGGTTGATGTCCTGCTGCGCCGGGTCCGGGTCGTAGACGTTGTCGAGATCGACATGCACCACGCGCATCGGCCCTTCGGCCTGCACCGAGACGATGCTGTTGGCAAAATGCTCGCCGTCAGGATCGGAGGCGACGAGAAAGCGCGGCCCGCTCATCAGGTTGTCTAGCGTGTCGAGACCGTCGTCCAGAGTGAGGGCCATTTCATAGCCCTCCTCGCCGACGACGGTCAGCGACGTACCGTCGGCGGCCCCGTACGGCCAGACCCAGACCCGTGGTTTGTAGCCAGTGACCTTGCGAATCTTCTCGGAGATATTTTTCACGTCGGTACGAATGCGCGCCTGGAAATCGGCTTCGGATTCGTAGCGCTTGGTCACAGGGTCATAGCGCCGGGTCGCAGCGGCCGGCTGCAGGTTGCCCTGCGGGTTGGCGAGGATGCCTTTGTGGTTGGCATCGGTGTGAGCAGCAATCTCTACCAGCCCGGACCTGGAAATTTCGCGTATCTGCGCCCAGGTCAGAAAATCCGAACGCTGGCGTGGCGTGCCGGCAAAATCCACCGGCTGGTTCAGCGGCGTGTCGATCCAGGTGCCGACCGGCGCCAGCAAGGCGTGCCAATTATAGGCGCGCAACACCGGCAGCACGCGGGTATAGAAGCTGGCATAACCGTCGTCGAAACTGAGCAATACCGCTTTCGCCGGCAGCTCCGGGCCGCCCTTGCGCGCGGCCATGATCTGGTCGACGGTCACTGGTTTGTAGCCGTTCTCGCGCAGCCACGCGAGTTGCTCGATCATGCGCTCGGTGCGCACCGCCACCACGGCCTGATCGGGATCACGGTCTTCGACATCGTGGTAAGCGATGCCGAGCACATGGTTTTTCGGCCACGGTTGTTCACTGGCCGCGACCGGGCGCTCGGAGGGCGGCGCAAAGGCCGGGGCTTGCTGGGCGCAGGCGCTGATCAGCAGCGCTCCCAGCAGAAGGATGAAACGCGAGATAAATGGCATCTTCAAACTCTTCTAGAAGCGGAAAGTGAGGTCGACGAGCAAACGCAGATCAGTTTCCCGATCACCGTCGTAAGGCCGGTTGATCACACTGAACATGCCGCCCACATCGAACACGTCGTTCCAGGCGTACCGTTGGCCATAACCGAGCAACGCCATGCCGCCGGTGCCGTGGTCGCGCTGGCTGTAGGTGCCGGCGCCGGCCTGGAACTGCTGGCTCCAGGAGGTTTCGTAGCGGTGGTAGAGCACGTGATTGACGTTGACCAGCGGCATCACGCTGAAGTCGGATTTCGGGTTGAAATACGGCACGTCGTCGGATTTCGAGTTGTGGCTGGTGCCGACTTCCAGACCGGCGTCGACCTGAATATTCGGCGCGCTGTAAATACCTTCGCGTCCGGTGACCAGCGCTTCGACACGGTTGTTGCCATCGCTGAAGTGCGACGGACTGACCGACACGCGCCACTCGCGGCTTTCGTTGGCACGCCAGCGCAGGAACGCACTGCCGCCGTTGGCCTTGATATCGCTGTTGAGTGCGCGCAGCGGCGTTTCGGCCGAGAGGTATTCGAGGCTGCCGCCGTACTGCCAGTGATCGTTGATGTCGCGGGCAATCGCCAGGCGTGCGCCCTGTTTGTCACCGAAGCCGTAATCGTGATTCGACACCTCGGCTTCGAGCGTCATGTCACGGGTGCGCCGTTCCAGGCCGACACGCTGGAAGCGATGGTGGCCGGTGCCCTCGGCGAAATCGCCGGTGGCATAACCGGCGCCGGCGAACACGCGCCAGTCTTCGTTGATCGGCGGGCTGTACAGCGTGCTCTGGATACCGAAATCACGGCTGCCGCTGACCGCACCGGCATCGCCGCTGCCGCCACCGTTGGCCTTGCCGCCGTAGGCTTCGACGCGCAGTTCGGCCATGTCATGCACTTCGCGCTCGCGGGCCAGACGCTGCACCTGGCGGTTGTCCGGGTAGCGCGCGACCACATCGTCGACCAGTGCATCGTTCTGCCGCCACTCCTGCAACTCCATGGCGGTGCGTGCCTGAGCGACTTCCAGGCCGGCGTCGCGCGGCGCCATGCCCTCGGTTTCCTTGAGCAGGCTTTCCGCACGGCGTGGCATTTGCCGGGCGAGGTAGAGATCAGCCTGGGCCAAACGCAGGCCAAGGTTGCCCGGCGCTTGATCGACCAGAGCCTGCAAACGCTCTTCACCGTGGGGCAAGTCAGAACTGTAGGTACCGGCCTGGGCGGCGAGTTGCTGAGCGTCCATCCACTCATCGTTGGGATTGCCGACCGGCAAGCCCTTCAGTTCGACGCGCGGCCGCTGGGCTTTTGCCGCATCTTCGGCGACCTTGCGCGCCTCGTCGGCGCGGTCGCTTTCCAGCAGCGAGTAGTACAGCGCCGTGGTGTCTTCGAGACGATCACCGGCATCGGCGTCCGGTGCCGAAAGCACCTGGCGATACAGATCGGTGGCCATCTCAGGCTCACGCTGATCCAGATACGACGCCGCCACCCAACGCAGGGCGTAGGTCGGAATCTGCACGCCCTCGGCCTGCAATTTTTGATATTCGCTGATGACGTCGGCGGTGCGCGCCCGCGCCTTGAGCGCGCCCATGCGGTCGATGCGCCAGCGCGTCACGTCGTCGTGGGCAGTGGCGTCAGGCGTCCAGGTCGCGAGCAGTTTGTCGTAGTCGGCCAGCGCACGGTCGGCGATGACGTAGCGTTCCTGTTCGCTGCGGGTAGCCAGTTCGGCGAGGCGTACGCGTTCGGCAGCGAGATCGCCTTCGAGGCGGCGCAAGGTCACCGGGTCAATCAGACCGGGACGTTGGCTGGCCAGACGCAGCGCCGGCTCAGGCAGACGAGCCTTTTGCAGGGCAACCACGTACTCGCGGGCGACTTCCGGTTTGTTGCCGGCGCGGATAAAGGCCTGATCGAATTCGAATAATGCGTCGTACGGTTTGCCAGCGCGACCGAGGGTATAGCCCAGGGCGAGCCGGCGCGAAGGATCGTCGGGCTTGGCGGCGACCAGCGCCTGCGCACGGGTGACTGCCTGATCGGGTTTGCCGGCATCGGCCTGGGTCAGCGCCAGGCCCAGTTGCAGGTCGGCGTTGTCCGGCTCCAGCGCCAGTGCCTTGTTGTAGACCTGGGTGGCCTGATCCCAGCGCTTGAGGTTGCGATAGGCACGTGCTGCGGCGGTCAGCGCCTGAACCGGCAGAACGCGGTCGCGGCCCTGGGCCTCATAGACCTTGACCACTTCGGCATCGAGCCCGGCCCAACTGGCGATTTGCAGGTGATCGCTGATCTGGCCGTCGCTGGCCTGACCCGGCGGTACCTGACGCAGCACCGTCAGCGCAGGCGTGTAATGCCCGGCGCGGGCATCGCGCACCATCTCGTCGTAGGGTGTGTCGGCCAACGCCAGCAGCGGCCAGAGCAACTGGCTGCACAGGGCGAGTCGGAACAAAGGGCGCAAACCACGATGTATTAAAGGACCATCAATACGCGGCATTCGTCAGCATCCTTACATGGCCAGCCGGGTCGCAATGCCCTCCTTGCCCATTCGTAACGGTGGCCGACAATGACAGCCCTCGGCCAAGCTTGGTGAGGCAGTCTGCACGCAAGCGTAGTCGAATTTTCACAACGCAATAATTGTTCAGAATCGGCATGAGCGCCGTATAAAACCCGCACAGCAAAACGCCCGGCGCCTGTTCACACAGGGGCCGGGCGTCTGGATAGCGCGCGGTGAATTTATTGCACTTGGGTGACGCCGGCAAACTTGCTCATCAGGAAGCCGATAAACTGCTCGACGGTCATTTTCTGGCCGTTGAATTCGACCTGATTGGCCGCGTAATGCAGTTTGGTCACCACGTTGGTGCCGTCGACGACAGCCAGTTGCGAGCCAACCGCCATGCCGGCGAACATGTCCGCCGCTTCCTTGGACTGATCGACGATGGCTTTGGCGTCAGTCTGGCCATCGAGTTGCGCCTGCACGCTGAGCAGATCGACCAGCATCGGCTTGGACACCTGAATGTTCAGGTCGAGCAGCGCGATCAGTTGCTTGCCGAGTTGATCCGGCGGCAGATCCATCGATTGCGGCTTGGTCAGGTCGATCACCAGATTGGCACGGCTTTCGCCGTTGGCGGTGTTGAACGACAGATTCTCCAGCGCCAGTTGCGGGCCGGCGGCCAGCAGCTTCTGCAGATCGGCTTTGACCTGGGCGTTTTCCGCTTCGGTCAGGTTCAGCTCCGGCGCCGGCAGACCCTGGGCTGCCGCCTCGGCGGCGGCTTTTTCGTATGGCTGCAACTTGGTCTGGTAGATCTGCATCAGCGACATGGTCGACGGAATGTCGAGGTTCTTCAGGCTCATGGCCATGGCCGCCGAACCCACTTTCTTGTCATTGAGCGACACTTCGCCGATTTTGTAGTCGGCACGCCCCGAGGCATTGCTGCCGCTTTCTTCGGTGCGGTTCTTCATTTCGAAGTTCTTCACGCCCAGCACCATGGGCTTGGCACCAAAGGTGGTTTTGCTGCTGGTCACTTCCAGGGTGTTTTCGCCGGTGTAGTAGCCGTAGCTGCTCTTGGCGAGGTTGCTGGCCAAGGTCAGACCGTTGAGCTCGACCTGCACCGGCGCCTGGTCTTCAGACACGGTGACCAGTTTCAGGTTGTCCATGTAGCCGTCGGCCTTGACCTTCTGCGCCTGGGCGCTGGCGGCGATGTCCATGCTCAGACCGGAAAACTTCAGGCTCGACTGCTCATCCAGCGCGGTTTCGAACGGCACCAGGTTGAGGGTGCTGGTGGTCGATTCGTCGTAACCGATGTTGGTCACGCCCTTGAGCGGCGCGGCGCCGTTGGTGGCGGCGAACCATTTTTCCGTGGACGGGCTCTTTTCCAGCTCGTAGTTGCTGGTAGCCATGACCGGCAGCCACTTCAGCGAAACCAGACGCGAGAACGGCAGCGGGCCGTGTTCGATGTGGTCGACGAACAGCAGCTCGACCGGCGCATCACCGAACATCTCGCCTTCGCCCTTGAGGCGATAGTGCGCGGTGCTGGTGAAGGTATGGCGTTCCAGCGATACCAGTTCCAGCGACGCGGTGCCGTTGGAGCCGGCCATGGCGGTCTGCAGCTCTTTGTTGGCGTTGCTGACGGCGTTGTTCAATACGCCTTCGATCTTGGTCCCGGTGTACCAGGCCCCGCCTGCGCTGACCGCGCCGATGGCAACAACAATTCCGAGGAGCACGCCTGCTGATTTATTCATGAATGACCTGATCGATTTCCGTGGCTGTGGATGAAGTCGTCTTCCCTGAACCCGAGATCGGGTCGCGGCTCGACTGTACGCAATGAGCGGTGGAGATTAGCACCGGGCGTGGCGGACGGCCCAATGTTTAAAGGTTAAAAGAGTGTCTATGGACACTTGGGAGAGCAAAAAGATCGTCCGATCGCGGCCCGAGCCTTCGGCAGCTCCTGCATTTGGAATGCGATTCTCCTGTAGGAGCTGCCGAAGGCTGCATCTTTTGATTTCAGGAATATTGAACCTCGATTTCATCGAGCTGATGATCAAAGCTCTTCAACCGCGCCGTCCAGGTATACACCAGCACTTCAAAGTCGCGATCGATCACCGCCCCGCCATTGGCATCTGCGCGCACATCGCAGAAATCCAGTTGATAGCGCTCTCGGGCCATGGCCGTGGCGACGTCGGACAGCTCACGGGCATTGTTCAGCCAGTGCCAGCCTTCATCGGCGATCTGCTTGTCGAGTTCCAGACATTGCTTCTTCAGGGCTTCGAGGCTTTTTTCCAGCGGCGTGCCGGTGAGCTCGCCCATGACTTCGGCGAAGGTTCGCCCGGGCTGCCAGTAACTGCCCCAGAAGTAACGATCGAACACGGTTTCGACCCGGCGCAGGGCGACTTTGGTGTCCCAGATCAGCACGAGCATCTTGCCGCGTTCGAGCTGGCGCTTCTTGACCCGCTGCAGTTGAATCGAGGTCCACGCAACGACGACGATCGCCATCACTGCGATCAGCGCAACGGCGCTGTCGAGGAAGATCATTGCCGTGTCGATCTGATGGGCCAGCATGATTCCGTAGAAATACGTGGCCGAGAGCAGCACCAGTGCGACCAGAGCGCACCAGAAGCCGAGAGCGTAAGGGTTCTTCATTATTGGTTTCCCCTGGGCCAGCACGAGCAATGTGCATTGGCGGAGCGCTTGGCACGGGGCGCCCCTCCAACACTTCAAAGCATAGCAATGGCCTCAGGGTTTGCTGGCGCCCGAGGTGTTCGTTCGTCCGCTTTCCCAGCCACCGCCCAGCGCCAGGAACAAATCGACCTGGCTCATCGCGACTTGGGTGTTGGCCGCGGCCAGTTGCGCGGTGACATCGGTATAGGTTCGCGTCGCTTGCAGATCGGCGAGGAACGACTCGCGGCCGGCCTGGAAGAAACGGTGCGTCTGCTCGGCGGCGAGCTTCGCCGACTGCTCGGCTTCGGCCAGCGCGTCGCGGCGTTGCAGCAATGCGCTGTACTGCGCCAGCCCGGTCTGGGTCTCGCGGATGGCGTTGAGCACCACCCCGTCGAAATGCGCCAGCGCGCCCTGGGTGTTGGCCTCGGCTTCACGGATGCGCGCGCGGGCGCCGTTGGTCGGCACTTTCCAGCTCAGCGACGGGCCAAAGCCCCAGCGATTGGTTGATGGGTCGCCCAGATCGTCGATGAGACCGACGGTGCCTATCGTCGCGCCGATGCTGATGTCCGGGTACAGCTCGCCGGTGGCGATACCGATGCCCGCCGTTGCCGCCGCCAGACGGCGTTCGGCCTGACGGATATCCGGACGACGCTTGAGCAGCGCAGCGCCGTCACCCACCGGCACCAGTTGCGCGATCTTCGGCAACTCGGCGCAACGGGCCGTGCCCGCCGGCAATTGCTCGACCGGTTTGGCCAGCAGCATCGACAAACGGAACAGCCCGGCCTGACGCGCCGCTTCATAACGCGGCAAGTCGGCACGCAGGGATTTGAATTGTGTTTGCGAACGGGTGACCTGGGTTTCGTCGCCTCGCCCGGCATCACGCAGGCGCTGGATCAGCGTGGTGCTCTGCGATTGCAGATCGAGAGAATGCTCGGCGATTTCCCGCTCTTCGTTGGCAGCACAAACTTGCGTATAAGCGCGGACCACGTCCGCCACCAAAGTGATGCGTGCGGTATCGGCGGCGGCCTGGGTCGCGTCGGCATTGGCCTTGGCCGCTTCGATGCCGCGTTGCAGGGTGCCCCACAGGTCAAACTGATACGAGGCGCTGATGCCAATGTCGCCGACGTTATCCACCGGCACTTTCTCCGGCAGCAGGAACGCCTGACCGGATTCCTGCAAACGCTGGGCGCCCATTTTCACCCCGCCGCTCCAGCCGCCAGCGGCCTCGGCTTCATCCACCTGAGCCCGCGCCCGCGACAGGTTCGCCGCTGCCACGCGCAGATCGGTATTGGTAGCCATGGCCTGCTGCACCAGTTGATCGAGGCGCGGGTCTTTGTACAGCCGCCACCAGTCGGCGGGCACCGGCGCCGAGACCACCGGCTTGCCGGCGACTGCCAGCTCGCCCTGAATATCCTTGCGCTGCACCGCCGCGTCGGCGGGCACCTGATAATCCGGGCCGACCATCTGACAGGCCGAGAGCATCACGCCCATTCCGGCGATCAACCAGGCCCTGCTCATGGCTGCGGCTCCTCATGCTGATCGTCGATGATCGACACGGTGGCGGTACGCCCGGCGATCATGCGGAAGTCGGCGGGCACTTCATCGAATGCGATGCGCACCGGAATCCGCTGCGCCAGACGTACCCAACTGAACGCCGGGTTGACGTTGGGCAGCAGGTTGCTGCCGCTGGTACGGTCGCGGTCTTCGATGCCGGCGACGATACTTTCGACATGCCCGCGCAATCGCGCACGATCACCAATCACGCGGATATCCACCGACTGTCCGACGTGAATGCCGTCGAGTTTGGTTTCTTCGAAATAGCCGTCAATGTGAAACGAGTTGCTGTCGACCACCGACAACACCGGGCGCCCGGCGGTGACGAATTCCTGCGGACGTGGTGCGCGATCGTTGACGTAACCGTCGACCGGGCTGCGGATCACCGAGCGGTCGAGGTTGAGCTGCGCACTGTCCACCGCTACCAACGCTTCGGCCAACGCCGATTGCGCACGGGCTACGCGCGACTGGCTTTCTTCCAGCTGCTCGGCCGGCACCAGATTGCCGAGGCCACGGTTACGCTTGGCTTCACGCTGCGCCTGGGCGAGGGTTTCCTGGCGATCGGCAACGGCGGCCTTGGCCTGGCGCAGGGCCAGTTTGAAGCGGTCCTGATCGATGCTGAACAGCACCTGGCCACGTTTGATCAACTGGTTGTCTTTCACCTCGACCTGCTGAATCAGCCCGGACACGTCCGGGGCGATCTGGATGATGTCGGCGCGAATGTGGCCGTCGCGGGTCCACGGCGCGAACATGTAATACATCACCATGCGCCAGACGAGGACAACGGCAAACGTCACGATCAGCAGGGTCAGGACCACGCGACCAATAGTCAGAAAAGGTTTTTTCATGTCATCAGGTATCGACTGAGTGAGTCCACGCCGTACAGCAGCACGGCATAGAGCGCCACGTTGAACAATGCCCGGTGCCAGACCAGACGGTAAAAGTGCAGGCGTTGCAGGACGCCGTGCACCAGCAAAAACAACACGTAAGTGATGCCCATCAAAACCAGCAGGGTCGGCAGGAAAATACCGCTGATATCCAGATCACCGATCATAGGGGCGCTCCATCGGGCAGCGGTTCTTCAGGCTCGGCGCTGGAGACGAATTCGACGCCGGGCAGCAAGGCCAGACGCAGACCGCTCAAGGCGTGCAACAGGTGCAGACGGGTTTCGTCGTCGCCCTGGCCGGTCAGCGCACGGCGGGTACGATCAAGTGTCATCAGCAGACCGCTCGGTGCCGGCAAGCGTTCGCCGGATTTGAGGCAGGCGCGGAAATACTCGCCGACCTCGGTCACCACTTGTCGCAACAGGGCGTTTGGCACGCCAGTCACGCGCGGGGTATAGGCGAGCAGATCGAGCATGTTCAGGCCGACACGCACTTCGCGCATTGCGATGCCGGTGTCCTGGCCGGTCAGGGCCAGACGCGGCAGGTGCTGCATCAACCGATCAAGCAACTGCACACCCAACTGCCGATGCTCGGCGAGGCTGGCCGGTTCGGTCATGCTGACGATGTCTTTCCAGCTGAACCGGGTCAGGCGTTTGGCCGCCAGCTCGGCGCCGAACGGCCGTGCCACCAGCGTCCAGATAAACGCGAACAACAGCCCCAGCGGTCCGGCGAGGTTGGAGTTGGCGAAGGCGAAAAAGTCCGCGTCGTAGGCACCCTGAATGCTGATGAACGACGACGTGTTGACCAGCGTCAACAACATGCCGAGGTAGAAACGCGGCTGCACCGTCAGCGTGCCGATGCAAATGAACGGCACGGCAAACGCCAGCACCAGCATCGGGAAATCATGCAGGTTGGGCAGAATCAGAAACAGGTAAAGGCTGGCGAACAGCACCGACATCCCGGTCCAGAAAAAGAACCGGTAAATCTGCGGTGCCGGGTCGTCCATCGAGGCGAAGAAACTGCACGCTACCGCCGCCAGGATCACCGCGCTGCCGCCGTCCGGCCAGCCCAGCAAAATCCACAGCACGGATGCGACGATGATCGCCAGAATGGTCGAGGCCACCGAGTACAGCATCAGCCCGCGATCGATGAACGGCGTCAAACGGCCGAGTCGCCAGTGCCGATAGACCGCGCGCCAGCTGTCCTGGCGCTCGCACAGAATCGCATCCTGCAGGCTGCGGCAGTCCTGCCACAAATCGATGAATTCACCGAGGCGGTAAATCGCGTTGGAGAACAGCAACTGTTTGCGGTCTTCCAGTGCTTCGGCGCTGGGTTGCAGCGCGTCGAGTTGATCTCTCAGGGCTTGCCAGCGCGCAAGGTTGGCGTCTGCGTGGCCCAGCCATTCACGGGTCGCCGTCAGCAGCGGCTGGAATTTTTCCACCAGTTCCGGCGTGCGGCGTTCAAGGGCATACAGCGAATCCTCGAGGGCATCGATCACCGGCAGCAGGTGAATCATTCGTCCGCGCAGCTCCTTGGTGTTGCGCACGGTTTGAGGCCGCGCGCCTTCATGGGGCAACTGGCCGATCATCAATTCGAGGCTGTTGAAATTGGCGACCATGGCCATGCGCAGCGCGGTGACTTCTTCCGGCTGCACATCGCGACTGAGAAACTTCAGGCTGTAGCTCGTCGCATCGGCGAACCACTTGCTCACCGCATCGTTGAACACCGGTGCCAGCCGACGCGGCCAGAACATCGCACCGACCACCGCAGCGACGGCGATGCCAAGGAAAATCTCTTCGGTACGCGCCTCGGCCACGTCCCACACCGCCAGCGGATTATCGACCACCGGCAGAGCGATCAGTGGCAAGGTATAACCGGCCAGCATCAATGCGTAGCTGTTGGCCGTGCGTAGATGCAGGGACATGAACAGCAGAATGCCGGTCCACAACGCGATCACCACCACCAGCACGTACGGGCTCTGCACGAACATCGGCACGAACAGCACCGCCGCCGCCGCGCCCAGGAAAGTGCCCGCCGCGCGGTACAGCGCCTTGGAACTGGTCGGGCCGAGAAACGGGCTGGAGACGATGTACACCGTGGCCATCGCCCAGTACGGACGCGGCATTTGCATGAGCAAGGCGATGTACAGCGCAATCATCGACGCTGCAAAGGTGCGGACCCCGTAAAACCAGTCACGGGCCGGCGGCATGCCAGTGAAAAAACCGTTCAAGAATTGACCACCACAGGCGAACGCGCCGCCTCAAAAGCCTTGAGTACCCGAAGCGTAGCTTCCAGATCGCTGCGCTCGATGCCTTCCAGCACTTCGTGGCGCAAGCGCACCAGCTCGGCCTCGACCGCTTGCACCAACTCGCGGCCGGTATCGGTCAGGCTCAGGCACTTGGCGCGGCGATCCTGGGCATCTTCGGTGCGACAGACGTAACCGGCATGGCACAGCTGATCAAGCAACCGCACCAGCGACGGACTCTCCATCCCGGCAGCTTGGGCGACTTGCACCTGGCGCACGCCCTCGCCCAGACGCCCGATCATTAACAATGGAACGGCGCAGGCTTCGGAAATTCCGTAGTTGACCAGCGTGGTCTGGCAGATCTTCCGCCAATGCCGGGCGGCCACCACCATGGCACTGCTGATGTTCATCTGGAGACTGTCGATGGAATCGGACACGGGATAACGGACACTGTTAGTTTGCTAACTATCAATATCGCATTGGAGGGGAATTTCAGTCAAGTTTTGAAACAAATCTACTCACGCTTGGCCGAGGCGTACCACGAGTTGGATTTGTAATTTTCGAAGAAAAAATTTAATGCGACGGACAAAACGAAATTTTTTTTACAGTAAGAAGGTTTTTTTACATCTGAGCCTTTTCGCGCAATTTTTTTTACATGCTGCGCCGCATGCCAGACGATACATCAACTGATCCCACACTTTGGTGGCCCAGTCCGGTCACTCAAGAATCACATCGACAAACATCGGCCACTTGAATAAAGCGGGGGCTCGTTCAACGGTTCCTGGCAGCATCGTAAACGCTGCTGCGTTCGCGCTTGCCAACCGCTAGCACAGAAACCACGACTCGTTCGTCGATGACTTGGTAAACCAATCGATACCCCGAGGCTTTGAGTTTGATTTTGTAGCAGTCAGGCATGCTGTGGAGGGCGTCAGCCGGGATTCTGGGAAGCTTCAGCCTCTCACCCAGCTTCTTTTTGAACTGCTCCCGCAACGTATGACCCAGCTTGTTCCACTCTTTGTGCGCAGACGGCAGAAACTCAAGCTTATAAGTCATCCAGGCTTACCGAAATGGGCGTTTCGTGGAGGCGCGAACGAACGATGTCAGCCAGCTCAAGATCATCAAGCCGCTCCATCATCGCTTCGTAAACTTCGGCCGGCACCATATAACCCATGACGCGATTGTGGTTGAGGACAGCGACGGCCCCCCCATGTGCACCGTTCAACACGGCAGTAGGATTTTTCTTTAGTTCAGAGACACTGACAGCCATATCGGCAAGAACACTTTGCATAATAAGGACCTCAAATTAGGACGTGATTTTGGTCTATTTATACCCAATGGACAACTGCGGCGTTCGACGAGGATACAAACTTCGCAATGATCACCCCACCCGCCCCTTCCGCAACATCACATTCAACTGATCCACCACCTCCGCCCAATCCGCGTCCTCCAGAATCTCGTCGCGCAAGAACTGCGCCTGACTTTGCGTCCAGAAAAACGCGTCGGCCAGATGCAATTCCGGCTTGAGCGGGGAATGGCTGGCGATGAATTGGTCGATGCCGGTCGGGTCGTCAGCGAGACCGAGTTGTTTGAACAGGGCCGGTAAGCTGTGCTGCGGATTTTCCATGATGCAACTCCTCTGCAGTCCAGGTCCGGCGTTGCGCCGTTTACTGCAGTGGAGTTGATCATAGCTGTCGCTGCGGTTCAGGGCCTGGCGACATCCGGCGAGCCTGCGGCCAGGTGCGCTGCCGGGTAGACCGATTGCCATCCGCCGCCCAACGCCTTGTACAAACCGACCATCGCCAGGGAAACGCCGGTCGAGCTTTCCACCCATTGTTCCTGCGTGGCGAGCAAGGCGCTTTGCACGGTGAGAACGTTGACGAAATCGACCACGCCTTCAACGTATTGCTGCTGCGCAGTGCGCAGGGCGATGCGGTTCTGGCGCACGGCTTCGGCGAGGCTGTCGCGACGGCGCTGGCTGGCGTTGTACGCGGTCAGTTGATCGTCGATTTCATGCCAGGCGCGCAGCACAGTCTGCTGGTAGGCGATGGCCGCTGCCTGTTGCTGGGCTTCGCGCAGTTGCAGCATGCCGCGCAGGCGACCGCCGTCGAACAGCGGCAGGCTGAATTGCGGGCCGATGCCGAAGGCGCGCGAGCCCCAGGAGCCGAAATCGCTCAGTTGCATCGCCTGCGATCCGAAGTTGCCGGACAACGTGATGCGCGGATAGAAATCACCCTTGGCCACACCGATGTTGGCGGTGGCGGCGTGCAGATGCGCTTCGGCCTGGCGGATATCCGGGCGGCGCTCGGCCAGTTCCGACGGCAGGCCGATCGCGACTTGCAGCGGCGACTGCGGCACTGCCGCGTCTTTGGACAATGCTTGAGCGAGTGCCTGCGGCGGCTCGCCCATCAACAGACTGATCGCGTTGATCAGTTGCGCCTGACGCTGCTCAAGCGCTGGCAGCCGTGCTTCGATGGCGGCGACTTGCGCGGCGGCTTCGGCGACATCGAGATCGGTCGCCACCCCGTCAGCCAGACGCAGCTGCGAAAGCTTCAGGCTATGCCGGGCGACATCGAGATTCTGCTCGGTGACGGCGCGGGTATTCTGCACGCCGCGCAGCTGAATGTAATTTTGCGCGGTGTCGGCGAGAACGGTCAGCAGCACACCGCGACGATCGTTTTCCGCCACTTCGAGATTGGCGTCAGCGGCTTCGGTTTCACGGCGCACGCGACCCCAGAAATCCAGTTCCCATGAGGCCGAGAAACCGGCATCCCACAGGTTGAAAGCCGAATCACCGTTATTTCCCGATGGATCATTGAGACCTTCGCCGCTGTTGCGCTTGCGTGCGTAGCTGCCGGTGGCGGCGCTGTTCGGATAACGTTCGGCGGTCATTACCTGGCGCGCGGCGCGGCTTTGTTGCAGGCGGCTGCTGGCCAGTTGCAGATCGAGGTTGCTGTTCAGCGCGCGCTGGGTGAGCGCGGAAAGTTGCGGGTCGTGGAAGGTTTCCCACCAGCGTTCGTTCAAGGGTTCGCTGACGGCCTCGCTTGGGGCGGACCGGGCCGGTTTGGCCCAGTCGGCAGGTTGAGGGGCTTCGGGTTTCTGGAAGTCTGGGCCGACGGTGCAGGCGGTGAGACTCATTGTGAGCAAGGCACTGAAAGTTAGCTGCTGCCACTGGCGTTTTCGCGAGCAGGCTCGCTCCCACATTCTGCAATGCGTTGTCCCTGTGGGAGCGAGCCTGCTCGCGAAGGCGCCAGCCGATTCAACACCGATCATCGCTGCGTTACCTCGCGCCCGGACGCCTTTGAGCTGGCGGTATCAATACTCGCCTCCACCGACATCCCCACCCGCAACCGCTCAGCCAGTGGCTGGCCCGGTTCCAGCACGATCTTCACCGGAATCCGCTGCACAACCTTGGTGAAATTACCGGTGGCGTTATCCGGTTTCACCGCCGCGAATGTCACGCCAGTTGCCGGCGCAATGCTCTCGACGCGACCGCTCAAGGCTTCGCCGCCCAAGCTGTCGACCCGCACTTGCACATCCTGCCCCGGCTGCACGTCAGTCAACTGGGTTTCCTGAAAATTGGCCACCACATAGGCCTGCTGCAATGGCACTACTGCCAGCAATTTGCTGCCCGGGATGACGTAAGCGCCAACACGCACCGCACGCTCGCCGATCATGCCGTCCTGCGGCGCAGTAATACGCGTGTAAGAGAGGTTGAAACTGGCGATCTCCAGCGCCGCCTGCGCGTGTTTCAGATTGCCTTCGGCGGCGTTGCGCTGAGCGGTGAGAATCTCGACTTGCTTGCGTTCGGCCGCAAGTCTCGCCGTCGCAGTATCGAGACGCGCCGACGCCTGATCAATGCGCGTGCGCGCCTGCTGCGCGTTCTGTACGGTGCCGGCGCCGACACCGGCGAGGTGGTTGTAGCGGTTCAGTTCCTGTTGCGCAAAGGCCATTTGCGCTTTCGCCGAGACCACTGCAGCCTGCGCCTGAGCAATCAGCGAAGCCTGCCGCTCGAGAGTCGCGTTGGCGTTCTGCAACTGCGCCCGCGCGACCAGGGTTTGCGCATCCGCCGCTTCCGCCGCCGCGCGCAAATCACGGTCATCGATCAGCGCCAGCAACTGCCCGGCCTTGACCTGTTGGTTGTCTTCGACCAGCACCTGCTTGATGAACCCGGCCACGCGCGGCACCACCAGCGTGTAGTCGGCGCAGACGAAGGCGTCGTTGGTGGTCTGCTCGGTGCGTTGGCCGAACAGCCCGGGCATCGCCAGGTACACCAGCACGCCCACCGCCAGCGCGGCAGCCACGGCCACCGCAAGTTTTTGCTTGGATTGAGTCATAAAAAACCTTCAGTTTCAGTGCAGCGATCAGGTCGGCGCGCGCGGCGGATAGATCCGCGTGGGCAGCCAGAAAATCAACAGAATCAACGCCACGGCGACGCCGGCCATGCACACGTAGAGATCGGACGAAGTCAGCACCACGGCCTGCTCGTGCAAGCGGTGGGCGAGGCCCGGATCGCTGTGATCGGCCAGCGGCGAATTGCCGAGGCTGTCGACCAACATGGTCGAATGGAAATGCAGGCGCGATGTGGTCAGCGCTTCGATGACGCCGGTGGCAACCACTGCGGCAAGACCTTTGACGGTGTTGAACCACGCCGACGCAAAGGGTCCTTCCATCGGCGAAATACTGCCGGTCGACAACATCAACAGCGGCAACACCGCCATCGGCTGACCGAAGATCTGCAGCCATTGCAGGACATAGAAATCATCGCGAATCCACACCGAGGTCAGGTGCGAACCGCCCAGACAGGACAACGTGAGCATGCCCAGACCGATGCCGAGCACCCAGCGACAATCGACCCAGCGCAAATTGCACAGCGCCGCCACCAACGGCAGCGCAATCAGTTGCGGCAACGCAGCAATGAGCATGATCGGTGCGGTCTGCGCCGGACGATAACCTTGTACCTGCGCCAGATAGCTCGACGGAATCAGCACCACCGCCAGTAGCACGATCAGCACGCCGGCGAGGGTAATCAGGGCGAACAACAGGTTGCGGATGCCGAGCATCTGCAGCTTGAAAAACGGAATCGGCTGCGACCATTCATTGATCATGAACGCCACCAACAGCAGCGAACCGGCGCCGAGTAATCCACAGATCAGATTCGACTCGAACCAGTCCAGGCGATTGCCCTGCAACAGGCCGATGACCAGCATGCAGATCGCCGGAAAGCCCAGCAGCAGGCCTTTCCAGTTGAATGACTTGAGCCGCTCCAGCCGCAGCGGATCCTGCGGCAAGCCGTAGGCAACGGCGACCATGGCGATCAGGCACGGTACGATGATCTGCCAGAAGGTCCATTGCCAGCCGACGTATTCAGTCCAAAGACCGGCCAGCGGCGTGCCGAGTCCCGGGCCAAACGTTGCGGTGAGCGCGTAGCCGGCCAGTCCGTACAGTTTGATGTTCGCCGGCAAAAAGCGCAGCGCGACGGTCATCAGCATCGGCGGCAGTGCACCGCCGGCCAGGCCCTGGAGGATGCGCATCAACAACAGGCTTTCGTAATTCGGGGCAAACGGGCACAGCACGCCGAGCAACGTAAACAGGCCGATGGCGCAAAGAGTGAAACGGCGCAGTGAGAAGGTCACCGAGCACCACGGCGCGAAGGCCATGGCCGCAACCGACGTGGCGGTGTAACTGGCGACCAGCCAGGTGCCTTCGTCATAGCCGATGTGCAGCGCGCCACGAATATCTGCGAGTGCGACTTTGGTGACCATCTCGTTGAGGCCCGAGACCAGCACGGCCAACAGCACGCCGACCAGACCAATGATGATCCGCGCCCCGAACACCGGTGGCGCAACCGCCGTCGCCGGGCTGGTCGCGGCGAGAGGCGCCGTGACCGTCAGGGATGTCATGAATGAAAACTCCGGGGGTGAAAATACCGGAGCATTTTAGTGGGGCTTGATGCTGACGAAAATTGACTTATCGGCAGGTTATAAGTGCATTGAACACAAATATCAAAAGCAAAAGATCGCAGCCTTCGGCAGCTCCGACAGGTGAAATGCATTCCAGTGTGGGAGCTGCCGAAGGCTGCGATCTTTTGCTTTGCTTTTTTTAGGGCTGTGCCGCCAGCCACGTTTCATCGCAGCAGGTCTTGAGGGTTTCGCGCAGCCAGCGATGCGCCGGATCCTTGTCGAAGCGTGGGTGCCAGGCCTGGGTCAGCATCAGCATCGGCAGCGGAATCGGCAGGTCGAATGAGCGCAGTTTCAAGCCCAGCCGCCGCACGCTGAGCAGGGCTTCTTTGGGCACCGGCAGGATCAGGTCGGAGTCGGGCAAGGCAAACATCGCCGCGTGGAAACTCGGCGCGATCACCGCCACCCGGCGCTCCAGTCCCAACGCATTCAACGCCGTGTCGATCGGGCCGCGAGCGATGCCACGGCGGGACATGCTGATGTGGGAGAAACCGGCGTAGCGCTCGGCAGTGATTTCGCCGTCGAGCAGCGGATGGTTCTCGCGCACCAGGCCGACGAAATGTGTAGAGAACAGGTTCTGCACCTTCACCTCCGGCGTGAGCGGTCGGGTGTTGCTGACGCTCAGATCGATGCGCCCTTCGCGCAGCGCCTCATCGTCGCCATCGCCTTCCGGGACGAAGCGCAATTCACAATGCGGAGCCAGTTGATCGAGGGTATCGAACAGTTTGCCGCCGTAGACGCCGACGAAAAAATCATTGGCGCGGATGCTGAAACGCCGCCGCAGGGTGCCCAGTTCTACGCTATCGGCCGAACGGAACAGCAGCGCCGCCTGTTCGACCACATCTCGCACCTGTTCGCGTAACTCGAGGGCTTTGGGTGTCGGCACCAGACCACGCCCGGCGCGCACCAGTATCGGATCGCCGATGGCTTCGCGGATCCGCGTCAGGGTGCGACTCATGGCCGCCGGACTGAGGTTCATCCGCCGCGCCGCGCCGACCACACTGCCTTCGTCGAGCAAGGCGTCGAGGGCGACCAGAAGGTTCATGTCCGGGAGTTGCATGCTGAGCACTCTTGGCTGATCTCAATTGATTCGGGCGCAATGCTAGCAGATCAACAGATCGCAGCCTTCGGCAGCTCCTACCAGAGGATCGCATTTGCTTGTAGGAGCTGCCGAAGGCTGTGATCTTTTCAGGTCAGCGCTGCATACCCCACCGCTTCACCGTCACACGCTCAAGGGTGTCAAACACCAGATTTTCCACCAGCAGACCAATCAGAATCACCACCGCCAACCCGGCAAACACCTTGTCGGTATACAGCTCATTGCGATTCTGGAAGATGTACCAGCCCAGTCCGCCCTTGCCACTGGTCGCGCCAAACACCAGTTCGGCGGCGATCAAGGTGCGCCAGGCAAACGCCCAGCCAATCTTCAAACCCGCAAGAATCGACGGCAGCGCCGCCGGAATCAGGATGAACAGGACCAGGCGCAAACCCTTCAGGCCATAGTTGCGCCCGGCCATGCGCAGCGTTTCGGAGACGCCGAGAAATCCGGCATAAGTGTTGAGCGCCAGCGCCCACAACACTGAATGCACCAGCACGAAAATCAGGCTGTTCTGGCCCAATCCGAACCAGAGCAGCGCCAGCGGCAGCAGGGCAATCGCCGGTAACGGGTTGAACATAGAAGTCATCGTACTGAGCAAGTCACGCCCCAACTGGGTCGAGACCGCCAATGTCGTCAGAGCGAACGCGAGGACGATGCCGATCAGATAACCCTTGATCAGCACCATCAAAGATATCCACACCTTGGCCAACAGCTCGCCACTGAGCAGCCCGTCGAACAAGGCATGCGCGGTTTGCAGAAAACCCGGCAGCATCAGGTCGTTGTTCTGAATGCGCGCGACCACTTCCCAGATGATCGCCAGGACGATCAGGATCAAACCTTTGCGCAGCCAGCCTTGTTGCCATAACCGCGTGCTCAGCGGCAGCTCGCGCTCGACCGGCACTGCAGTCAGCGGCTCGAGCACGGTTTCGAATTCCTCACGCACGGATGATGAATGGCTCATCGGGTAGTCCTCCTGGCCGCTCAATAGGCGATGCGAATGTCGTTGAAGTCATGCTCACGTTCGGTCTCGGGCGCCTGGCCCTCATCGAACAGCAGACGATGAATGCGTCGTGCCGATTCCTGAAACGCCGCGCCACCGAGGCTGTGCAGGTCGTATTGATGGCTGTGCACTTCGGCGCGCACGCGGCCCGGATGCGGCGACAACAAGAGAATGCGATTGCCCACCACCAGGGCTTCTTCAATCGAATGGGTGACGAACAACAGGGTGAAGCGCACCTCCTCCCAGAGCAGCAGCAATTCCTCCTGCATCTTGCGGCGGGTCAGCGCATCGAGCGCAGCGAAGGGTTCGTCCATCAAGAGAATTTTTGGCTGCATGGCCAAGGCCCGGGCGATCGCTACCCGCGCTTTCATGCCGCCGGACAACGTGTGTGGATAGGCATCGGCGAACGCCGCCAGCCCGACCTTTTCCAGATAGTGCAGCGCACGTTCTTCGGCATGTTTTTTGTTCAACGTTCGCGAAGCCAGCAGCGGAAACATCACGTTCTGTTTGACGGTCTTCCACGGCGGCAGTTGATCGAATTCCTGAAACACCACAATCCGGTCCGGCCCCGGCGCATCGACGCGCTGGCCTTGCAAACGGATCTCGCCTTCGGACGGCTGAATGAAACCGGCGACGGCTTTGAGCAAGGTCGACTTGCCGCAGCCGGACGGGCCGAGCAGCACGTAGCGGTCGGCCGGGTCGATTTCGAAACTGACTTGATGGGTGGCGCGCACCACGCGCTGCGGCGTGCGGTATTCGAGGCTGACGTGATCGACGGCCAGCAACGCTTCGCTGCGGGCGATCGGGTTGCTGGCCGCGCGGCCTGGCAAAGGGGCGTTCATGGTCGATCTCCGGCAAATCAGAAAGGCGCGTCGCCCTGGATGGTCGTGCGATACAGCTTGCGGCGCAGATGCGCGGGGCAGCCGGCGGCGAGGTGGATCAGCGAGCGGTTGTCCCAGAACACCAGATCATGGGGTTGCCACTGATGGCGGTAGATGTTCTGCGCCAGCACGCTGTGGGCGTAGAGCTCACTCAGCAGTTGCTGACTTTCGTCTTCCGGCAGACCAACGATGCGCGTGGTGAAGCCTTCGCTGACGAACAGGGCCTTACGCCCATTTTCCGGGTGCGTGCGCACCACCGGATGCACGACTTCGGCGACTTGCGCCAGTTGTTCCGGGGTCAGGGTCGGGCGCCAGTTGCCCTCGAATTTGCTTTCGCTGTAACGCGCCGTGTAGGAATGCGCGGCAAAGCGTCCTTCAACCGCATTGCGCAATGCTGCGGGCAAGTCGTCCCAGGCTTTGTGCATGTCGGCAAACAGCGTGTCGCCGCCCTCCTCCGGCAACTCCTGGGCGTGCAGCATCGAGCCGAGACTCGGCAGCTCTTTATAGGAAAGATCGGAATGCCAGAACTTGCCGGCGTCACCGAGACCGATGTTTTGGCCGTTCTCGATGATGTTGGAAACGATGAGAATTTCCGGATGATTGGCCAGCAGGAATTGCTTGAGCACGTGGATCTGCAGCACGCCGAAACGGCGGCTGAAATCGATTTGCTGTTGCGGGGTGATCTGCTGGTCGCGGAACACCACGACATGGTGATCCAGGTGCGCGCGATGAATGCGCGCGAAATCCTCGTCATTGACCGGTCGGCTCAGGTCGAGGCCAACGATTTCGGCGCCGACGGCACCGCTGAACGGGCGAATCTCAAAGGTTTGCGGCGCGGCGGTCGCGGCGCTCGGGGTGGCAGTAGCTGTGGACATCTTTCCATCTCCCACGCACGGCGCGCCCAAGGGCGCGCTCGTCGATCAGACACTCACGCTCGATTGCGTGTCGGTTCAGGTCGTGCGGCGCGCCGATTGGTCGGCAGGTACGCAGGGAGAGGAATTTATAGCTATAAAAACTGGAGGTTAAATACCGTTATTGAATAACGATATGGCGAATGGTGAGGAATGGACGGCGTGATGAGTGACGGTTTTTGTCACTTACTGACAGATGCATCGATGCAACTGACGCCTTCGCGAGCAAGCTCGCTCCCACAGTTGATCTCCAGTGACCGAAAATTTTGCGTTCGGTTAAGGACCAATGTGGGAGCGAGCTTGCTCGCGAAGAGGCCGCAAGCCGCGCTGAAGACCTAGCGCTCGTGCAACGCCTCAGCCCGCGCCCGAATGATCGGCTTCAGCAAATAGCTCAACACCGACTTCTTGCCGGTGATGATATCCACCGAAGCGACCATCCCCGGGATGATCAGCAAAGGCTTTTCATCGGTGCCCAAATGGCTGCGCTCAGTGCGCACCTTGATCACGTAATAAGTGGTTTTCTTGTCTTCGTCGGTGATGGTGTCGGCGCCGATCTGCTCAAGCTGCGCCTTGAGCCCGCCGTAAATGGTGTAGTCATAGGCGGTGAATTTGACGATCGCTTCCTGCCCCGGATGCAGGAAGGCGATGTCCTGCGGTCGGATCTTGGCTTCGACCAGCAGGGTGTCGTCCAGCGGTACGATTTCAACCATGTCGCTGCCCGGCTGGATCACGCCGCCGATGGTGTTGACCAGCAGTTTATTGACGATGCCGCGCACTGGCGAGGTGACCAGCGTACGGCTGACGCGGTCTTCCAGCGCCTTGCCGGTGGCCTGGGCCTTGTTCAGATCGGTGCGTGCTTCGTTGAGTTGAGTGAGCGCTTCACTGCGGAATTTGCCACGGGTTTCGTCGATCTTGCGCTGCACTTCCTTGATCGCCGATTCCGCGCGCGGGATGGCCAGCGTGGTCGCGTCGAGCTGGCCGCGGGTTTCCACTTCGGCACGCTTGAGGCGCAACACTTCCACTGGCGAGACCGCGCCCTGCGCCACCAAGGGCTCGGACATGTTGATTTCCTGACGTTGCAAGCCAAGTTGCTGACGGTACTGCGCTTGCTTGGAGCTGAACTCACGCAGCTCTTGCTGACGCTGGATCAACTGCTCCTGCAAACCACCGATTTCGTCGTGCAACTGCTGACGACGGCTGATGTACAGCGACTCTTCGCTTTTCGCCTGACCGGGCACGGCTTTGAGCACGTCCTCGGGGAAATTCAGTGGACGATCATCGACCTCCGCGCTCAGGCGCTCGACACGCAGTAGCATCGACAGGCGATCAGCCTCGGTTTCGCCAACGTTGGAAGCAAAACGCGTGTCGTCGAGACGGATCAACGGCGCGCCGGCCTCGACGATCTGACCTTCCTTGACGAACAGTTCGGCGACGATGCCACCTTCGAGGTTCTGGATTTTCTGGATCTTGGACGATGGAATTGCCTTGCCGTCGCCCTTGGTCACTTCGTCGATCACGGCGAAGTTGGCCCAGAGCATGAGGAACACGAAGAAGCCTATGATCGCCCAGATGGTCAGGCGCACGACGCGCGGGGCGTCTTCGATCAGCGCCTTGTTGACCTCCGGCAGCGGCTGGCCCTGCAGCGAGGCAGAGCCCTTGAAGTAGCGACGGATCGACTCCTTGACACCGGACTTAAGCAACACTGATCTGCCCCTTCTTCAACGCTTCCATCACGGCGGCTTTCGGGCCGTCGGCGAGAATCTGCCCGCGATCGACCACCAGCAGGCGATCGACCAGCGACAACAGCGATGCCCGGTGCGTCACCAGCACCACGGTCTTGTTTTCGATCACCGCCGCGAGGCGTTGCTTGAGGCGTTCTTCGCCGGTGTTGTCCATCGCGCTGGTCGGCTCGTCCATCAGCAGAATCGGCGGATTGAGTAACAGCGCCCGGGCCAGCGCGACGTTCTGCCGTTGGCCGCCGGACAGGTTCTGCCCGCGCTCGCCGACTTGCAGCTCGTAACCCTGCGGATGCAGGCGAGCGAATTCGTGGACGCCGGCCAGTTCCGCGGCTTGCAGCACCAGCTCGTCTTCGACGTAACGCGCGCCGGACACGAGATTGTCACGCAGGGTGCCGGACAGCAGTTGAATGTCCTGCGGCACGTAGCCGATGTTGTAGCGCAGTTCGCTGACGTCGATCTGGCGGATGTCCACGCCATCGACCAGCAGCGCGCCGTCGTCCGGCTGATACAGGCCGACCAGCAGCTTGGCGAGCGAGCTTTTGCCCGAGCCGCTGCGGCCGATGATGCCGATCTTCTCGCCGGGACGGATGACCAGGTTGATGTTCTTCAGCGCCGGATTCTGCTGGTCCGGGTAGGTGAAGCTGAGCTGGCGGCATTCGATGGCGCCCTGCAAAACCTTGCGGCTCAGCGGCCGTTCTTCGAAATTGCGCTCCTGCGGCAGCTCCATCATCTGGTCGACCGAAGTCATGGTCACCCGCGCCTGCTGATAGCGCGTGAGCAGGCCGGACAGCGACGCCAGCGGGCTCAGCGCGCGGCCACTGAGCATGTAGCAGGCAATCAGCCCGCCCATGCTCAGGTTACCGGCGATGATCTGGTAGACGCCGAAGACGATCATGATCCCCCCCGCCAGTTGCTGGATCAGCAGGGTGATGTTCATCGCCAGACCGGAAAGCATTTTCACTCGCAGCTCGAGGCGGCTAAGGGTGCCGATGGTCTGCTCCCACTGATACTGGCGTTCGCTTTCGGCGTTGTTGACCTTGACCGCGTCGAGGCCGGCGAGGGTTTCGATCAGGCTCGACTGGCGCTCGGCGCCCAGTGCCATGGTCCGCTCCATGGTCGCGATCAAGGGCTTCTGCAAGGCGTAGCCGATCAGCAGGGCAATCGGGAACGCCAGCACCGGAATCCATACCAGATGCCCGCCGAGAATGGCGATCACGATGAAGATCAAAATCGTGAACGGCAGGTCGATCAGGCTGGTCAGGGTCAGCGAGGCAAGGAAGTCGCGCAGGCTCTGAAACTCATGGATGTTCTGCGCGAAGCTGCCGACCCGCGCCGGGCGGTATTTCATCGCCATGCCGACGATGCGTTCGAACAGCGTCGCCGAGATGATCAGGTCGGTTTTCTTGCCGGCCAGGTCCAGGCACAGACTGCGCAGGCTTTTCAGAATCAGGTCGAAGATGTACGCGCCGGTAATGCCCAGCGCCAGCACCCACAAGGTTGCTTCGGCCTGGTTCGGCACCACGCGGTCGTAGACGTTCATCACGAACAGCGGCGCCGCCATGGCGATGATGTTGATCAGGAAACTCGCCGCGATCGCATCGGCGTACAACCAGCGCGAACGCTTGAGGGTGTCGCGAAACCAGGAGCGTGCGCGCGGGATCAGCGTGCCGTGGTTGACGTCGAATTTGTGCTGCGGCTGAGCGAAGAACACTTTGCCGGTGTAGTCGTCGCTCAGCAGTTCGCGGCTGACCACCGATTCGCCGCCATCGCTTTCGCTGAGCAGCACTCGCGCATCGTTGTCGCCCTGCCAGCCGAGCAGAACGGCGCTGCGGCCATCCTTGAGCAGCAACAGCGCGGGCATGGCGATCGCCGGAATCTCTTCGAGCTTGCGCTGCAGCACCCGACCTTGCAGGCCGGCGCGAGCCGCTGCGCGCGGCAGCAACTCGACACTCAAACGTTGTTTGGGCAGCGGCAGGCCGGTGGTCAGCATCGCCGCGCTGGCAGGCTTCTGGTGCAGCATGCACAGGGCGAGCAGACCATCCAGCAGCGGATCGTCGTGCAACGCGCGTGGATCATGGCTGAGTTGAACTCGACTGACTTCTGATTCCACGCTCGACACTCTTTGACAGTTGGAAGGGATAACTCAGTTCATCCCAGGCAGCTGAACCTTGGGCTTCACGTCGTTCTGCACAACGGATGCCAACGGCGCGACCACTCCCTGGCTTTTGAGCAATTGGCCCATGGTCGCCTTGATTCGGTACTGAGTAAATAACTGGACGTTTTTGATTTCCGCCAGACGGCGCGAGGCGGTGAACAGTTCGTTTTCGCTGTCGAGCAAGTCCAGCAGGGTGCGTTCGCCGAGGCTGAATTGACGCTGGTAGGCGGTGCGCACCGAGGTGCTGTGATCGACGTATTGCTGGGCGATCGGCACCTGCGCGTTGGCGTTGTTCAGGGCGTTCCAGGCCAGGCCCAGCTCTTCGTTCAACTGGCGCAAAGCGTTGTTGCGGATGTCCAGCGCCTGATTGGCCAGGTACGACTTGGATTCCAGATCAGCCTTGTTGCTGCCACCGGAATACAGGTTGAAGCGCATGCGCAGCATGGCCTGCCACTCGTTGTTGTGGCCATTCTGGCCGTCAAGATCGTTGTCGGCGGTGCGGCCCAGTTCGGCGTCGAAGCGTGGGTAGAACGTCGATTTGGCCGTGGCGAACTGCTTCTCGGCAGCGGCAATATCCGACTCGGCGGAACGCAGGATCGGGCTGTTTTCCAGCATCTGTGCGCGGGCCTCGTTGAGGTTGGCCGGCATCATTGCCATGAACGGCGCCGGGCGCTCCAGTTGATCGGGCATCTGACCCACGGCGCTGAGGAAATTGGTTTCCGAGTCGGCGAGGTTGGTCTGCTCGGTGATCAGGTTGTTGCGGGCCTGGGCCATCCGCGCTTCGGCCTGATCAAGATCGGCGCCACTGCCCACGCCGCGCTGGGTGCGCAACTGGATCTGGTCGTAGATGCGCTGGTGACTCTTGAGATTTTCCTCGGCCAGACGCACGAATTCGCGGCGGGTCAGCACGTCCAGATAAACCTGGGCGACGGTCAGCGCGGTGCGCTCGGAAGTGCCAAGCAGCGAGTAGGCGCGTGAGCTGACGTTGGCTTGTTGACGCGCAACTTCGTTGGAGGTCGCAAAACCGTCAAAAACCATTTGCGAGAGACGTAAACTTGACTCGCTGCGGGTTAACGTCTCCCAGTGATTGCCGCCACTGTTCGCTCGGGTCGTCACGCTATCGGTGCCCTCACGACCGTAACCGCCCAGCAGATCAACCTTGGGCAGGTATCCGCCCTTCGCCGCCTTCAGCTGGTAATCCGCCGCCAATCGACTGTTAACCCCCGCCTGAATCTCCGGATGGACATCCAGCGCCTGTTGCATGGCTTCTGGTAAGGATTGTGCTTGTACAAAAGAGGCGGCGAGGGCGAAGGGAGCGGCAAGGAGCAAAAGCGAACGCATGGTTGGAATTTCCCAGAACTTCTTGTCTTGAATCACAGCAAAAACGTGGCGCTGCGTCGGATGATGGCAACCCGAAAGACCGTATGTCGGAAAGTTCAAAAGAGGAACTGGATGACACGCTGAAGGACAGGTCGCCGCGGAAATATCAATGTGACATTAGTGGGGCGATTGTTTAGGATGGCTCCCAGAAGGTCAATAATTTGGCATAAAGTTAATCGCGATAATTTATAGCCAGATTATTGACGGAAATACAGCGCCAATAAGTTATCCATTTATAGAAAGTACGTCCAGACTGAAGTGGCGCCGACGCCCGTCAGGTCCATGGAAGTCAACTGATGTGACACCCCGGAGAGTCTTCAATGAGCAGTGTTGTTGCCGTCGTCAAAAGCATTGTCGGTCAGGTTTTCGTGGTGTCCCCAGAGGGCGTGCGTCGCGTACTCGTTGAAGGCGATCGCCTGTATGTTGGCGATCAGATCGATACCGGTCTGTCCGGCGCCGTGTCGCTGGAATTGGCCGATGGCCGCACCCTTGACCTGGGTCGCGATACGCAGTGGAGCGCCAATGCGCCCGACTCCAGCACCGACCTGGCCGAAGCCACCGCGCGAGCTGCGCCATCGGTTGAAGAACTGCAGCAAGCCATCGCCGCCGGCGTCGACCCGACCACCGCGCTTGAATCCACCGCTGCAGGCCCGACTGCCGCAGGTACCGGCGGTGCTGCCGGCGGTGGTCACAGCTTCGTCATGCTCGACGCCACCGCTGGCCGCGTCGATCCGACCATTGGCTTCCCCACGGCGGGCATCAATTCTGCCGCGCAAGTTGCTCAGGACACCACCGGCGGCCTGACCACCGATACCACCACCAATGCGCTGCGTGATTCGACCCTGAGCCTCAGCGCCACGCCGACTATCACCGAAGCGGGCGGCGTGCTGGTGTACACCGCGACCCTGACCCAGGCGCCGCTGACTGACCTGACCATTACCCTGTCCAACGGCGCAGTGATCGTCATCCCGGCCGGCGCCACCACTGGCACCGTCAACGTGCCGCTGGCACCGAACGACACGGTCTATAACGACCCGACCCAAATCGACGTGACCGTCACCGGCACCACCGGCGGCAACGGCATCACCGTGACCCCGCCGAACATTCCGGCGACCACGCAAGTCACCGACACCGTCGATACCACTACCGTCACTCTGACGGCTGGCTCGAGCGTGACTGAAGGTGGCCAGATTACCTACACCGCGACGCTGACTAACCCGGCGCAAACGCCGGTGACCGTCACCCTGTCGAACGGTTCGACCATCACCATCGGCGCTGGCCAGACGACCGGTACCGTCAACGTGCCGGCAGCGGCCAACGACGTTTATAACAATGGCAGCACCGTCAGCACCACCATCACTGGCGCTACCGGCGGCAATTTCGAAAACCTGGTGCCGAACGCGACACCAGCCGTTACTACCATTACCGATTCGGTCGACAACACCGGCCTGACCCTGACCGCGACCAACAACATTGTCGAAGGCGGTCAGATCACTTACACCGCGACACTGACCAATCCGGCGCAGACGCCGGTGACCGTCACCCTGTCGAACGGTTCGACCATCACCATTGCAGCCGGCGAAACCGTTGGCACCGTCAATGTGCCGACAGCGGCCAATGACGTTTACAACAATGGCACTACAATCAGCACCACGATCACCGGCGCTACCGGCGGTAACTTTGAAAATCTGGTGCCGAACGCGACACCAGCAGTCACCACGATTACTGACTCGGTCGACAACACCGGCCTGACACTGACCGCGACCAACAACATCGTTGAAGGCGGTCAGATCACTTACACCGCGACCCTGACCAATCCGGCGCAGACGCCGGTGACCGTCACCCTGTCCAACGGCTCGACCATCACCATTGCAGCCGGCGAAACCGTTGGCACCGTCAATGTGCCGACAGCGGCAAATGACGTTTACAACAATGGCACTACAGTCAGCACCACGATCACCGGCGCTACCGGCGGTAACTTTGAAAATCTGGTGCCGAACGCGACACCAGCCGTTACCACCATTACCGATTCGGTCGACAACACCGGCCTGACCCTGACAGCGACCAACAACATCGTAGAAGGCGGTCAGATCACTTACACCGCGACACTGACCAATCCGGCGCAAACTCCGGTGACCGTCACCCTGTCGAACGGTTCGACCATCACCATCGGCGCTGGCCAGACGACCGGTACCGTCAATGTGCCGACAGCGGCCAATGACGTTTACAACAATGGCAGCACCGTCAGCACCACGATCACCGGCGCTACCGGCGGTAACTTTGAAAATCTGGTGCCGAACGCGACACCAGCAGTCACCACGATTACTGACTCGGTCGACAACACCGGCCTGACACTGACCGCGACCAACAACATCGTTGAAGGCGGTCAGATCACTTACACCGCAACACTGACCAATCCGGCGCAGACGCCGGTAACCGTCACCCTGTCGAACGGTTCGACCATCACCATTGCAGCCGGCGAAACCGTTGGCACCGTTAACGTGCCGACAGCGGCCAATGACGTGTACAACAATGGCAGCACCGTCAGCACCACGATCACCGGCGCTACCGGCGGCAACTTTGAGAACCTGGTGCCGAACGCGACACCAGCCGTTACCACCATTACCGATTCGGTCGACAACACCGGCCTGACCCTGACAGCGACCAACAACATCGTAGAAGGCGGTCAGATCACTTACACCGCGACACTGACCAATCCGGCGCAGACGCCGGTGACCGTCACCCTGTCGAACGGTTCGACCATCACCATTGCAGCCGGCGAAACCGTTGGCACCGTCAATGTGCCGACAGCGGCCAATGACGTTTACAACAATGGCAGCACGGTAAGCACAACGATCACTGGCGCTACCGGCGGTAACTTTGAAAATCTGGTGCCGAACGCGACACCAGCCGTTACCACCATTACCGACTCGGTCGACAATACCGGCCTGACCCTGACAGCGACCAACAACATCGTTGAAGGCGGTCAGATCACTTACACCGCAACACTGACCAATCCGGCACAAACCCCGGTGACCGTCACCCTGTCCAACGGTTCGACCATCACCATTGCAGCCGGCGAAACCGTCGGCACCGTTAACGTGCCGACAGCGGCCAATGACGTTTACAACAATGGCACTACAGTCAGCACCACGATCACGGGCGCTACCGGCGGCAACTTTGAAAATCTGGTGCCGAACGCGACACCAGCCGTTACCACCATTACCGATTCGGTCGACAACACCGGCCTGACCCTGACCGCGACCAACAACATCGTCGAAGGCGGCCAGATCACTTACACCGCGACGTTGACCAACCCGGCACAAACCCCGGTAACCGTCACGCTGTCCAACGGCTCGACCATCACCATTGCCGCTGGCGAGACCGTCGGCACCGTCAACGTGCCGACTGCGGCCAATGACGTCTACAACAATGGCAGCACCGTCAGCACCACGATCACCGGCGCTACCGGCGGCAATTTCGAAAACCTGGTGCCGAACGCGACACCAGCCGTCACCACCATTACCGATTCGGTCGACAACACCGGCCTGACCCTGACCGCGACCAACAACATTGTCGAAGGCGGTCAGATCACTTACACCGCAACACTGACCAATCCGGCGCAGACGCCGGTGACCGTCACCCTGTCCAACGGCTCGACCATCACCATTGCAGCCGGCGAAACCGTTGGCACCGTTAACGTGCCGACAGCGGCCAATGACGTTTACAACAATGGCAGCACGGTAAGCACAACGATTACTGGTGCTACCGGCGGCAATTTCGAAAACCTGGTGCCGAGCACCACGCCTGCGGTGACGACCATTACCGATTCGGTCGATGACACCGGCCTGAGTCTCAGCGCCAGCGGTTCCGTGGCCGAAGGTGGCCAGATCACCTACACCGCGACGCTGACCAACGCCGCTGGCTCGCCAGTGACCGTGACCTTGTCGAACGGCGCCGTAATCACCATCAAAGCAGGCGAAACCACCGGCACCGTGAACGTTCCAGCACCAGCCGACGACGTCTATAAAGACGCCGGTTCTGTGCAGGCAACGATCACCAGCGCTACCGGTGGCAACTTCGAGAACCTCGTTCCGAGCACCACCCCAGCGGTCACACAAGTCACCGACACCATCGACACTTCGACGGTCAAATTGACCGCCGACACCTCGGTCGCTGAAGGCGGCACCGTCACCTACACCGCCACTGTCGGCGCGCCCGTCACCGGCTCGCCTGTTGTCGTGACATTGGCCAACGGCCAGAACATCACCATCGCCGTCGGCCAGACCACCGGCTCCGTCATATATACCGCACCGAACGATGCCTTGGCCGGCAACGCGCCGATCACCAACTCGATCACTGGCGTGAGCGGTGGCAACTTCGAAGATCTGGTGGCGGATAAAACACCGGTTTCGACTGCAGTCACCGACGTTACCGACACTACAAATCTGTCGCTCAGCGCGACCGGCTCGGTGGCAGAAGGTGGCCAGATCACCTACACCGCGACGCTGACCAACGCCGCTGGCTCGCCAGTGACCGTGACCTTGTCGAACGGCGCCGTAATCACCATCAAAGCAGGCGAAACCACCGGCACCGTGAACGTTCCAGCACCAGCCGACGACGTCTATAAAGATGCCGGTTCCGTGCAGGCAACGATCACCAGCGCTACCGGTGGTAACTTCGAAAATCTGGTACCAAGCACTGCTCCGGCCGTCACTACGGTTACCGACACCATCGACACTTCGACGGTCAAATTGACCGCCGACACCTCGGTCGCTGAAGGCGGCACCGTGACCTACACAGCCACGGTTGGCGCGCCTGTTACTGGCTCGCCTGTTGTCGTGACCCTGGCCAACGGCCAGAACATCACCATCGCCGTCGGTCAGACCACCGGCAGCGTTACCACCCCCGTATCGAATGACGTCCAGATCGGTCATGCCCCGCTGACCAACTCGATCACCAACCTCAGCGGCGGCAACTACGAGAATCTGATCGCCGACAAGACTCCGGTCAGCACCACCGTGACCGACACCGTCGACACCACCAGCGTCGCGCTGACTGCCACCGGCAATGTCAACGAAGGCGGGCAAATCACCTACACCGCGACGCTGAGCAATCCGGCCGGTACGCCGGTAACCGTCAATCTGAGCAACGGCTCGGTCATCACTATTGAAGCAGGCAAGACCACCGGCACTGTGACCATTCCGGCACCTGCCGATGACGTTTACAAGGACGCTGGCAAAGTCGAAGTGACCATCAAGGACGCCACCGGTGGCAACTTCGAGAGTCTGGTGCCGAGCACTACGCCAGCGGTGACCAACGTCGCCGACACCGTCAACACCACCCATCTGACCCTTAGCGCAGAAAGCTATGTGCTCGAAGGCGCTTCGATCACTTACACCGCAACGCTGACCAACGCCGCGCAGACGCCGGTGACCGTCAACCTGAGCAATGGCCAGACCATCACCATCGAAGCCGGCAAGACCAGCGGTTCGGTAACCATCGACGCGCCGAGCGACGACGTCTACAAGGACGTCAGCAAGCTCACCGTGACCATGACCGACGCCAGCGGCGGCAACTTTGAAAGACTCGACGTCAGCAAGACCCCGGTCAGCACCACGGTCAACGACACCGTCGACACAACCGCACTGACCCTGACCGCCAGCGATACCGTCAGCGAAGGTGGCCAGATCACCTACACCGCGACCCTGAGCAACCCGGCCGGCACTGCGATGACCGTGACCCTGGCCAACGGCGCGGTGATCAACATCGCTGCCGGTGCTACCAGCGGCTCGGTAAATTTCCCGGCGCCCGCCAATACGCCGTACATCGATGGCAGCAACGTGCGGACGGCGATCGCCAGCCACAGCGGCGGCAACTTCGAGCGCGTCGAGGCCGATCGTTCGGCTGTGGTGACCAAAGTCACCGACGCCGTCGACACCACCAACATCAGCCTGAGCGCCACCGGTAGCGTTGCCGAGGGCGGCTCGATCGTCTACACCGCGACCCTGAGCAATCCGGCCGGCACCGCCATGAGCGTGACCCTGAGCAACGGCGCGGTGATCAACATTGCCAAGGGTGCGAGCACTGGCACTGCGACCATCGCCGCGCCCGCCGATGACGTGTACAAGGACGCCGGCAAGGTCGATGCGAGCATCACCAAAACCAGCGGCGGCAACTTTGAAAATCTGCTGGTCGACAAGACCCCGGCAGTCACCAACGTGACTGACACCATCGACAACAGCACCGTTTCGCTGACCGCCAGCGCCAGCGCGGTCGAAGGTGGCGTGGTCGTCTACACCGCGTCCGTGACTGCACCGGTCACCGGTTCACCGGTAGTAGTTACCCTGTCCAACGGCCAGACCATTACCATTCCGGTCGGCGCCAGCAGTGCCAGCGTCAACTTCACTGCGCCGAACGATGCACAGGCCGGCGGCAACACCCTGAGCGTGAAAATCGACGGCGCCAGTGGTGGCAATTACGAAAATCTCGTCGCCGATCAGACCCCGGCGGTGACCTCGGTGACTGACGTTGCCGACACCACTAGCCTGTCGTTGTCTGCGACCGGCTCGGTGGCCGAGGGCGGTTCGATTGTCTACACCGCGACCCTGAGCAACCCGGCCGGCACGCCAGTGACCGTGAATCTGAGCAACGGCGCGGTGATCACCATCGAGGCCGGCAAAACCACCGGCACCGTCACCGTTCCGGCACCTGCCGATGACGTCTACAAGGACGCCGGCAAAGTCGAAGTCACGATCAAGGACGCCACTGGCGGCAACTTTGAAAACCTGGTGCCAAGCACCACGCCAGCGGTTACCGATGTCACCGACACCGTCGACACCTCGACGGTCAAACTGACCGCCACCGAAACTGCGGCCGAAGGACCGCGACGCTGACCAACCCGGCCGGCACTCCAGTGACGGTAACGCTGAGCAATGGCGCAACGATCACCATCGAGGCCGGCAAAACCACCGGCACCGTGACCGTCGATGCTCCGAAAGACGACGTCTACAAAGACGCCGGCAGCGTTGAAGCGACCATCCAGAGTGCAACGGGCGGCAACTTCGAAAATCTGGTTACCAGCAAAGCGCCAGCGGTGACCACGGTCAACGACACCATCGACACTTCCACCGTATCGCTGAGCGCCACTGCGAACGTCGCCGAAGGCGAAACCGTGGTCTACACCGCGACCGTGGGCGCGCCAGTGACCGGCTCGCCGGTGATTGTCAGCCTGTCCAACGGCCAGACCATCACCATCGCCGTCGGTGAAACCACCGGCAGTGTCAACTATGTCGCGCCGAACAGCCCGCTGGCGGGCGGCAGCTCGTTGAGCGTGACCATCGATGGCGCCACGGGCGGCAATTACGAAAAACTGGTGGTCGACGGCAAGTCTGCCGATACCGTCGTATCGGACACCACCGACACCACCAACCTGAACCTGACCGCTAGCGATTCGGTAGCCGAAGGCGGCCAGATCACCTACACCGCGACGCTGACCAACCCGGCCGGCACACCGGTGACCGTGACCCTGTCGAACGGCGCCACGATCATCATCGACGCGGGTAAAACCACCGGCACCGTGACCGTCGACGCACCGAAAGACGACGTCTATAAAGATGCCGGCAAAGTCGAAGTGACCATCGAGAATGCGACCGGCGGCAACTTCGAGAATCTGGTACCAAGCGCGGTTCCAGCAGTGACCAGTGTCACCGACACCATCGACACTTCGACGGTCAAGCTGACCGCCGATACGTCGGTGGCTGAAGGCGGGACCGTGACTTACACCGCCACGGTTGGCGCTCCGGTCACCGGTTCGCCAGTGGTCGTGACCCTGGCCAACGGCCAGAACATCACCATCGCGGTCGGTCAAACCACCGGCACTGCAACCGCTGTGGCTCAGAACGATGCGCTGACAGGCAATGCGCCGATCACCAACTCGATCACTGGCGTAACCGGAGGCAACTTCGAAGATCTGGTGGCGGATAAAACACCGGTTTCGACTTCTGTAACCGACGTTTCTGACACTACAAATCTATCGCTGAGTGCGACCGGTTCCGTGGCCGAAGGTGATTCGATTGTTTACACCGCGACGCTGACCAACGCCGCTGGCTCGCCAGTGACCGTAACCCTGTCTAACGGCGCTGTGATCACCATCAAGGCTGGCGAAACCACCGGCACCGCAACCGTTCCGGCACCGTCCGATGACGTCTACAAAGACTCCGGTTCCGTGCAAGCCACGATCAAAACTGCGACCGGTGGCAACTTCGAGAACCTGGTGCCAAGCACGGCTCCAGCCGTGACGACTGTCACTGACACCGTCGATACGTCGACCGTCAAATTGACCGCCGACACTTCGGTCGCTGAAGGCGGGACTGTTACCTACACGGCCACGGTTGGCGCTCCGGTCACCGGTTCGCCAGTGGTCGTGACCCTGGCCAACGGCCAATCCATCACCATCGCGGTCGGTCAAACTACTGGCACTGCAACCGCTGTTGCTCAGAACGATGCGCTGACTGGCAATGCGCCGATCACCAACTCGATCACTGGCGTGAGCGGCGGCAATTTCGAAGATCTGGTGGCGGATAAAACACCGGTTTCGACTGCAGTCAGCGACGTTACCGACACAACAAATCTGTCGCTCAGCGCGACCGGCTCGGTGGCCGAAGGCGGCCAGATCACCTACACCGCGACTCTGAGCAACGCCGCCGGCACACCAGTGACCGTAACGCTGAGCAATGGCGCAACGATCACCATCGAGGCCGGCAAAACCACCGGCACCGTGACCGTCGATGCTCCGAAAGACGACGTCTACAAAGATGCTGGCTCCGTGCAAGCCACGATCACCAGCGCTACCGGTGGCAATTTCGAGAACCTGGTGCCAAGCACTGCTCCAGCCGTGACGACTGTCACTGACACCATCGATACGTCGACCGTCAAATTGACCGCCGATACTTCGGTCGCTGAAGGCGGGACTGTTACCTACACGGCCACCGTTGGCGCGCCTGTTACTGGCTCGCCTGTTGTCGTGACCCTGGCCAACGGCCAATCCATCACCATCGGCGTCGGTCAGACTACCGGCACTGCAACCGCTGTGGCTCAGAACGATGCGCTGACAGGCAATGCGCCGATCACCAACTCGATCACTGGCGTAACCGGAGGCAACTTCGAAGATCTGGTGGCGGACAAAACTCCAGTTTCGACTGCAGTCACCGACGTTACCGACACTACAAATCTGTCGCTCAGCGCGACCGGTTCCGTGGCCGAAGGTGGCCAGATCACTTACACCGCGACATTGACCAACGCCGCCGGCACACCAGTGACCGTAATGCTGAGCAATGGCGCAACGATCACCATCGAGGCCGGCAAAACCACCGGCACCACGACCGTTGCTGCACCGTCCGATGACGTCTACAAAGACTCCGGTTCCGTGCAAGCCACGATCAAAACTGCGACCGGTGGCAATTTCGAAAACCTGGTGCCGAGCACCGCGCCAGCAGTGACCAGCGTCACCGACACCATCGACACCACCACCGTAAAACTGAGCGCAACCGCCACAGCGGCCGAAGGCGGCAACGTCGTCTACACCGCAACCGTCGGCGCACCCGTCACCGGTTCGCCAGTTGTCGTGACGTTGGCCAACGGCCAGAACATCACCATCGCCGTCGGCCAGACCACCGGCACGGTAACTGCCGTCGCACCGAACGATGCGCTGACGGGTAACGCTCCGCTGACCAACTCGATTACTAACGTAACCGGCGGTAATTTCGAAAATCTCATCGCCGACAAGACCCCGGTCAGCACCACCGTGACCGATACCGTCGACACCACCAACCTGTCGCTCAGCGCGACCGGCTCGGTAGCCGAAGGTGGCCAGATCACCTACACCGCGACTCTGAGCAACGCCGCCGGCTCGCCAGTCACCGTGACCTTGTCGAACGGCGCTGTGATCACCATCAAGGCAGGCGAAACCAGCGGCGCCGTGAACGTTTCAGCGCCAGCAGACGACGTCTACAAAGACGCCGGCTCGGTCCAGGCAACGATCAAAACCGCGACCGGCGGTAACTTCGAAAATCTGGTACCGAGCACCACGCCCGCGGTGACCACTGTTACCGACACCGTCGACACCACCACCGTCAGCATCACTGGCAGCAGCTCGGTGACCGAAGGCCAGACCGCCAGCTACACCGTCAGCCTCAATCATCCGGCGCAGACCGAAGTGACGCTGAAAATCGTCTACAGCGGCACCGCTGCCGACGGTTCGGACTTCACCGGCGTGTACACCGTGAAGATCCCGGCGGGCGCCAGCAGCGCGCAATTCAATGTCGCCACCCTCGATGACAAAATCACCGAAGGCACCGAGAACTTCGTGGTCAAGATCGATTCGGCCACCGGCGGCAACTTCGAGAACCTCGCGGTCAGCGGCACCAATGGCAGCGTCAGCACCTCGATCATCGACAACGATGCGCCACCGGTGCTCGATCTGGACGCCAACAACTCCAGCGGTGCGACCGGTGCCGATTACAAAGTGACGTTCACCGAGAACACCCCGGGCGCCGGCGTGTCGATCGCTGACACCGACCTCAGCATCACCGACCCGGACAGCACGATGCTGGCCGGTGCCACCGTGGTGCTGACCAACCGTCAGGACGGCGATGCGCTGAATCTGGGCAACAGCGTCAACGGCATCATCATCAATGCCAACAGCACCAACGGCACGGTGACCCTGACGCTCTCGGGTAACGCGACCCTGGCCGACTACATGCAGGCCATCAAGAACATCAGCTTCACCAACAGCAGCGAAAACCCGAGCACCGTGCCGCGCGTCATCACCGTGACCGTGACCGATGGCGGCAACTACTCGAACACCGCGACGACCACGGTCAACGTGGTGGCGGTCAACGATGCACCGGTCGCTGCGCCGAGCAATGTCACCGGCACCGAAGACACGCCGCTGGTACTCGGCTGGTCGACCTTCGGTGTCAGCGATGTCGACAGCCCGGCGAGCAGCCTGGGTATCAAGATCACTCAACTGCCGGGCGAGGGCAAACTGCAGTATCTGGATGGCTCGACCTGGAAGGATGTTGCCAACAACCAGACCTTCAGCAAGGTCGACATCGACGCCGGCAAGCTGCGTTTCCTGCCGGATGCCAACGAGTCGGGGGCCGACGGTTATGGCGGCACCGGTCTGGGCAACAATCAGTCGGATTACGCACAGATCAGCTTCCAGCCTACCGATGGCCAGGTGCTGGGCAGCACCGGCACGGTGAAGATCGACATCACGCCAGTGGCGGATGCGCCGACCGTGGCCGTGGCCGACAACAGCGTTAAATCCACTGGCCTGATCAAGGAAGTCTGGACCGGTCTGTCGGGCCTGGGCACTGACGGCAGCGGCGCCAACTCGACCACCCTGAAAACCGTCATCGACGCGGCCGGCAAACCGAACTCCAGCACTGGCGTCACCAACGTGCAGTCTGACGGCAGCGTGGCCGCCGGTACGGCGTCCAAGACCTCTGGCCTGATCTATCTGGAAGCCGGCAAGACCTACAGCTTCAGCGGCATCGCCGATGACAGCCTGCTGATCACCATCGGCGGCAAGAGCGTGGCTTCCGGGACCTGGGGCGCGGGCGGTGCGATCAACGGTTCGTTCACCCCGACCACCAGCGGTTACTACACCCTCGACATCTACCACCACAACCAGAGCGGCCCGGGCAGCTATGACGTCAATCTGTCGGTCAATGGCAGCACGCCGATCGACCTGAGCAACGCCGGCGTGCCGATCTACACCGGTGTGCAGGATCTGATCAACTCGGGCGTCACCGTCTCCGATCTGCACGGCGCCAATGGCGAAGGCTATTACGACGGCTACAAGCTCAACACCGGCGCCGAGGGCACCACGGTGAAACTCTCGGCGATCAGCACCGCGCTGACCGACACCGACGGCTCGGAAACCCTGAGCGTGAAGATCAGCGGCGCACCGGTCGGTTCGGTGCTCAGCGATGGCGCGGGTCATACCTTCACCGTTAGCGCGAGCAATGGCGAAGCCAATGTCACCGGCTGGAACCTCGGTTCTCTGACCGTGACCCCGCCGACCTACTACAACGGCCAGTTCAATCTCACCGTAACCTCGACGTCCACCGAGCAGGTCGGCGGCTCGGCGAGCAGCACCGCGACCATTCCGGTCACGGTAGTGCCTGCGGTGTACAACGCGGTCACCGCCACCTCGGGTGACGACAACGTCACCGGCACCGACGCCAACGACATCATCGTCGCTGATATCGGCGGCCTGACCGTGGTGCCGGGCACCAACTACAACATCGCCTTCATGGTCGACAGCTCGGGCAGCATGAGCACTTCCTCGCTGAACGCTGCGAAAGACTCGCTGACCTCGGTGTTCAACAGCCTCAAGCAAAGCCTGGGCGGCAGCAACTCGGGCACGGTGAACATCTTCCTGGTGGACTTCGACACCCAGGTCAATAAATCGGTGTCGGTGAATCTCAACGACCCGAACGCGCTCACGTTGCTCAAAGCCGTACTCAATTCGATGGGCTCCGGCGGCGGTACCAACTACGAAGACGTGTTCAAAACCACCGCCAACTGGTTCCAGAGTGCCGACGCCGTGGCCAACACCGGGGCGAAGAACCTCACGTACTTCATCACCGACGGCCAGCCGACTTACTACCAGAGCGGCGAGCAGACCAACCCGACGCTGTATGGCAACGTGAAACTCGACAGCGTGGTGAACACCAGCAACTACAAGCAGGGCGACGCGTTCAGCACCTATATCGACAACACGCATTACCTGACCATCAATAGCGCCGGTAGCGTTGTGTTGCAAACCTACAGTTCGTGGTGGGGCTGGAGCAGCGAGACCCTGGGCACAATCCATGCGCAGGGCGACGGCACTTATGAGTTGTCGAGCCTGGCGGGTACCGGCAACAGCACCAACTCGTACACGACCAGTAACTCGACCAGTGGCTTTGCCTTGCTGAGCGGTCTGTCGAATGTCGAAGCCATCGGCCTGAACAGTGGCGTCAGTCTCAACGACCTCAAGCCGTACGATTCGGACAAAACGCCGCAAACCAATATCGATCCGAAAGACCTGGCCAACTCGATCATCGGTCACACCGAAGCCACGATGCCGGGTAACGACACCGTCAACGGTGGCGACGGCAATGACATCCTGTTCGGCGATCTGGTCAGCTTCAACGGCATTGCCGGCGAGGGTTACCAGGCGATGCAGGCGTTCGTCGCCAAGGAAACCGGCGTCGACGTCAGCAAAGTCAGCACCAGCAACGTGCACCAGTACATCACCGAGCACTATCAGACGTTCGATGTGTCCGGCGCGCACGATTGCAACGACACGCTGCTCGGTGGCGCAGGCAATGACATCCTGTTCGGCTCGGGCGGTATTGACCTGCTCGACGGCGGCAAGGGCAATGACATCCTGCTCGGCGGCACCGGCAACGACACGCTGATCGGCGGTCAGGGCAACGACATCCTCATCGGTGGTTCAGGTGGCGACACCTTCGTCTGGAAATCGGGCGATACCGGTAACGATGTGATCAAGGACTTCAAAGCCAGCGAAGGCGACCGCATCGACCTGCGCGACCTGTTGCAGGGCGAGACCGGCAGCACGATCGACAACTTCCTGAAGATCACCACAGTCGATGGCACGTCGTCGCTGCAAGTCAGCTCGGCGGGTAAATTCAACTCAGGCGATGCCGCCGCGGCAACGCCGGACGTGACGATCAAACTGGAAGGCAACAACTGGGCGAGCGCCAATCTGCACAACCTGATTGCCGGCAGCGATCCGACTATCAAGGTCGACCACAACAATAGCTGAGGCTGAAACCAAAACGGCCGCCTCCGATGAGGCGGCCGTCGCGTTTGCGGGTAATGCAGCGGTGACGATTTCATCGTCGAGCCGCATACTGGCGCGCAGTTGGCTATGCTGCTGACAGCATGACGCTGTTCATTTGTGAGGGATGCTCAATGTTTTACGTGCAACGCGATGCGCAGGGCCAGTTGATTCGCGTGGAAGCTGCGGCGTACGCCGAGGCTACGGAAACGCTGCCCGCCGACCACCATGAAATTCAGGCGTGGTACGCCAACGAAGCCGTGGAAAACAGCCTCAAACAGCTCAAGCAGAGCGACTTTGAAATGATTCGGGTACTCGACGACCTGATTCAGGTGCTGACCCAGAAAGGCGTGATCCGCGTCACCGACCTGCCGGCGGCGGCCCAGGCCAAACTGATGGACCGAACCCAGGCGCGGGAAGCGCTGGGCGGGTTGAGCCAGTTGATCGATGAGGATGAGGGTGGGTTGATCTGATTCGCTGCAGTGATCGTTCCCACGCTCCGCGTGGAAATGCATCAAGGGACGCTATGCGTTCCAGCCACACCGCTCAAACATCGTTGTGACGCAGAGCGTCACGGGATGCGTTCCCACGCAGAGCGTGGGAACGATCAGGTCAGGCCCAGGGCTTCGGCTCACCGAGCAATTGTCCCTGCACGCCATACAAGCCCATCTCGCGAATCACCGACAACTCCCCTTCAGTCTCGACCCGTTCGGCAATCAGCGGCAGATCGATGCTGTGCGCTGCGCGCTGGATCGCTTCGATGAACAGGCGCTTGTCGCTTTCCTGATCGATCGCGCGGATGTAGCTGCCGTCGATCTTCAAGTACGCCAGACCCAACCGCGCCAGGTTGCCGATCATGCTGAAGCGCCCGCCGAAGCGCTGCAGGCTCAGCGAGAAGCCAAGCTCGCGCAGGCGCCGGGTCAACTGCTCCAGCACCGCCTGTTCAGGCAATTGCTCCTCGCCGATTTCCAGGGTCAGACGCGCGCCGAGATTGGAATGCGCGCGCAGAATCTCGAAGACTTTGTTCAGCGCCTGCGGGTCAGCCAGCGTCGCCGAGGACAGGTTCAGCGCCAGCGAATCCTCGTGCTCCTTCATTTGCTCAAGCACGCGTTCGAGCATCAGCCGATCGAGCCGCGCGGTCCAGCCGAAGCGCTCCAGCCACGGCAGAAAGCGCCCGGCGGGAATGGTCTGGCCCTGCTCGTCGAGCAAGCGCGACAGCACCTTGTAATGCAACACCAGCTGCGTGTCTTGCGCAGCGACTACCGGCTGGAAATACAACTCGAAACGCTGCTGACTCAAGGCCTGGTCCAGCAATCGATGCCAGGCGTGGTGATCGTCGCCGACCTCCGCCACCAGACTCTGATCGATGCACGCCCAGTTTTGCTCGCCCTGCCCTTCAGCCTGCGCCAAAGCCTGATCGCCCAACGTCAACACCGCTTGCGGCGAGTCACCGTGCGCAAACGGCGCCAGCCCGATACACGCCACCGCCGGCACATCGGTCGCGCCAGTGGCATGCAGGCTGCTCAACGCATTGTCGAGATTTTGCGCCAACTGCAACGCTTCTTCACGCACCAGCCCGGGTGCGAGTACGGCGAATTCACCGCCGCGAATACGCGTGACCAGGTCCTGGGTTTGTGGATATCGGGCGCATTCGCGGGTCAGTTGCTCACCGACGGCCTTGAGCAACTGGTCGGTACGCTGGCCGCCGAGACGCTGGTTGAGGCCGGCCAGATCCTTGACCCGCAACAGCAACAGATAACCGGAACTGGCCTGCTCCGGATTGCTCACCCGGTCGTTCAGTTGCATCTCGAAATAGCGGCGGTTGGCCAGGCCGGTGAGGTTGTCCTGATAGGACTCGGTGCGCAGTTTTTCGCTGCGTTCGGCCTGCTCCTGGAACAGCGTCTTGAGCTTCTCGACCATCTGATTCATCGCCTGCACCACGCGACGCAACTCAGGTGTGCGCGGCAGATCCGGCAGGCTGAGAAACTCGCGGCGGGCGATGGCGTGGGACTGCTGGACCATGTAATCGAGAGGCTTCAACTGCCGACGCAGCAACAGCGCGCCGAGCACCGCGCTCAATGCGCCGCAGATCAGCAACCAGCCAAGGCTGCCCAGCGCGCTCTGCCACAGCTTGGCCACGGCGAACATCGGGTGGCTGACCACTTCGACCCGCGCGGCCTGTTCCCAGCCTCGGCTGACCAGCGCATCACCACCGGCCGGCTCGAGGCCGATCAGTTTGACGAACCAGTCGGGCACGTTGCTCACCGCCGGGGTGCCGGTACGCTCGACGATGGTTTGATCGGTCTTCACGTCGACCACGCGGATGCTTGCGTAATAACCGCTGTCGAAAATCGAACTGACCAGCAGCTCGACCATCGCCGGGTCGTCGATACTCGGCGTCAGCGACAAGGCCAGCGCGGTGGCGGCGTCCTGCGCGTGGGAACGCAACTGGTTGACGTACTGGGTGCGCGAGCTCTCCAGGCTGACCATGAAGCTGCCGGTGAAGGCCACGACCAGGAACAGACAGATAGCGATCAACAGCTGTTTGAACAAAGACATCTGAGCGCGTGCTCCTAGTTAGTCGTCTCGACCGGGAAACCTTCGGCCTGCATTTTCTTCAGCACATCCTGCCAGCGCGACAGGCGTTTGGTGTCGCCGACCTTCTTGTTGCCCTTGGCGCCCGGCAAATACAGACCTTCGGCATTGAAAGAGTAGACCGGCAGCAGATCGGTCCGCTGCGACGCCGGCTGGATCGGATCAATCAGGCTGTCGAGCACCAGCGGCATGGCATCGGGGGTCGCATAGTACGTCAACACCATGTGCGCGCGGTTCTGGCGCAATGCCTTGACGTAGGTGATGCGCAGCTTGTCACTGGAAACTCCGAGGTGGCGCAGGCTGAAATACTTGGCGATGGCATAGTCTTCGCAGTCGCCAGCGCCCTTCCACAGCGCCTCGATCGGGGTTTCCCAATAATCCACTTCGCGCCACAGATCGATGTCTTCGACATAGCGCACCTGCTTGTTGAAGAACAGATTCACGACTTTGAGCTTGTCCATCTCACTCGCCTGCTTTTGCGTGGCCAGCAGATTCTGCCAGGCATCGATGCGCTGCTGCCCGGCGCCCAGTGGGCCGTAAAGGGCAGATGCCTTGCGGCTGATCGCGGAAAAATCCCAATCGGCGTGCAGACCGCCCAGCATGACGCCGGCCAGCAGCAATGCGCAGCCAAGCCAGCGCAAGGTCCGAGGGATCGCGAAACGTACCGCCACAGCAGGTTTCCAGAAGGACAAGAAGGAAGCGTTTGATGGTGAAGCTTAGTCCGCTAAAAAACAATGGCACCGTGAGATCATCGAAGACGCGCTAGACTCAGCATTGCAGCGCCACGCTCTACCAGGTTTGACAACCCGTAGACCAATCACTAGTGTCATTTGGATCCAAATATTGCGACCTGCAGAGTGTGTCGTCGTGACTCAGAAGCCCAAACCGCTGCACAGCATCAAAGTCGAAGGACCGATTCCTGCGCATCTGGCCCGGTCGGTGATTGAAGAAACCCTGCGCTCGGCCATTCTCGATGGACGCCTGCCCTGCGGTACTGCACTGCGCCAGCAGGATCTGGCCGATCTGTTCGGGGTCAGCCGCATGCCGGTGCGTGAAGCCTTGCGCCAGCTCGAAGCGCAGGAGCTGCTCAGCGTCACCACGCACAAAGGCGCCGTGGTCGCACCGCTGATCCAGGGTGATGCCGCCGAAACCTACGAGTTGCGCATTCTGCTCGAATCCGAGGCATTGCGGCAGTCGGTTCCGTTGCTGACCGACGCCGAGCATCAACTCGCCGCCAGCTATATCGACGAGCTGGAAGCGCAGCACGATTACAACGAAATCGGCCGCCTCAACCGTCTGTTCCACATGGCCCTGTACAGCAAGGCGCCCAACCAGCGACTGCTGCGTCTGGTCGAAGACGGCCTGAATGAAGAAGAACGCTTCCTGCGTTTCAATCTCGAAGCCATGGGCCTGGGCAAGCTGTCTCAGGACGACCATCGCGCCATGCATCAGGCCGTGGCCGAACGGGACATCCCGCGTTCAATCGAACTGCTGGAGCAACACCTCAACCGTGGCGTCGAGGTGATCACCCGCTACCTCGCGACTTCCGCTGCGCAGAAGCGCCATACCGCACGCTGATATCCCAAAGTTCGAATAATCCCCTTACAAATCTTCGCGCCCGCTCTGCCGCCCGCTCTGGCAGCGGATCGGCCTGCGCGCGACTGCCCGCCTCGCCCTGCCCCACGCATTGTTCCTCCATGCCAATGACCAATCGGTAATAGCCGTAACGGCAATTTACCCGCACTCTTCCAGCGCCAAACCCTATAGAACGGAGACACGCCGCCCTGACGGCAAAGTCCCCGCAACAGGAACCTACGGAAGGAGCCTTGTCACGGGAAACAGGAAGTAATGGCGCCGGTCCCGGCCAACTTTCGCCCCCTTTGAATTCAATCAATCCCCTTGTTTAAAAGTTGCTTCGAGTGAGGCATTCACTCTCCCCTTCAATTTTGGCCCCTATTAGCCGAAAGGAGCAACTTCGCCCAAATAAAACTTGCCAAGAAAGTTTTATCGGTAACTTTCATATCTATAAAACAGCCAACTTTTAATAACTGAAAAATAACTTGTTAATTGCATTTGCCCTGTATTAGCTTTCTCTCGCCAGGTTTGAGATTCGTTGTCCAGCCCGGCACACCTCACGCAGCAAACATGGCGCCGCAACAGCGCATTACCCGAACAACTTCTGCCGAACTTGCTCGACAGTTTGCAGCAGCGGAAAGAACCGTGGACTTCATATCAATGATAAAGGACATCATGATGCCTATTAAGCAGCAACTCGCCCTGAAGAAAGCCGAACTGAGTATTCACCCGATCTTTTCCGAGATTACTTCGTTATCGGTATTACGCCGTTTCATGGAAACCCATGTATTTGCCGTTTGGGACTTCATGTCGCTGACCAAACGCCTGCAACAGGAACTGACCTGCACGCGGTTACCCTGGTTGCCGCCGCGCGATCCTCATGCGGCGCGGTTGATCAACGAGATCGTGCTGGGCGAGGAATCGGATGATCGCCTCGATGTCGGCCATTACAGCCACTTCGAGTTGTACCTGGATGCGATGCGCGAAATCGGCGCGAGCACCACGGCGGTGGAGCGTTTCGTCACGTTGCAGCAGGAAGGCGCGAGTTATGACGTGGCGCTGCAAAGCGTCGATGTCGACCCGGCGGCGGCGCAGTTTGTCCGCGATACCTTGCGCATTGCCCTCGAGGCGCCGGGACACAGCGTCGCCGCCGCGTTTCTGCACGGTCGCGAAAGCGTTATCCCGACCATGTTCCAGCGCATCCTTGACGATTGGGGCATCGGCATCGAACAGGCACCGACCTTTCGCTACTACCTGCAACGGCACATCGAAGTCGATTCCGAAGACCACGGCCCCGCCGCCGAACAATTGCTGCAACGGCTGGTGGACGGCGATCCGCAGCGCGAAGCTGAAGTCTATGCCAGCGCCATCGCCGCCGTGGAAAGCCGCATCGCCCTGTGGAACGGGCTGCGCCTGAGCATGGGCGCAGAAGTTGCCGAGGTGGCCCAATGAACGCCGCCGACTATCAATCCTTCGCCGAGGCCTGGGAAAGCCGCGCGACCATCCGTACCCGTCCCCGGCGGTTGCTCGAAGACGATCAGCGACTGATCTACCCGCTGAGCCGCCAGCCGCTGGTGCTCAGCGAAACCTTCCAGCGTGAATGCCCGCAGCAACGTGACTTCGCCCTGGTGCAGACGTTGTACAAATTCATCAACGACGTAGTGATATTCGAAACCGAAATCGTCGACAAGACCGCCCGCAGCATTGCCAAGAATCGCTTCGCCGTGGCCTTCCCGTTCGCCTGTCGCTACGACGCGATGACGGTCGTGGTCGATGAGGATTACCACGCGCTGGTGGCCATGGATTTCATGCAGCAAACCGTCGCGCTGACCGGTATCGAACCGATCCCGTTGCCCGACGAAATCGAACTGAGCCGGGCGATTCCTGCCGCCGTCGCACTAGCGCCGGAGCACCTGCGCAGCGCGGTGGAATTGATCTGCGTGGCGATCGCCGAAAACACCGTGACCGGCGACGTTGCAGCGTTCGCTCGCGACGATTCGGTCAAGCCGTCGATCAAGGGCCTGATGGCCGACCACTTGCTCGACGAGGGTCGCCACTCGAGTTTCTGGGCGCGGATGGTGCGCATCTATTGGCACACCGCCAACGACGCGGATCGCCAGACCATTGCGCAGATTCTGCCGGTGTTCATCGGCCATTACCTGACCAACGACATCCAGAAGTCTTTCGATTTGCGCCTGATCGAGGCTCTGCCGGTCAGCGAAACCACGCGGCGCTCACTGCGCGAGGAGATCGCTGGATTGGCCTTCCCGATCAATCGCCATCACCCGCTGGTGGGCAACATCGTCAGGTTTTTCCACAACAGCGCGCTGCTCGACGCACCGTGCGTGCAGCACGCCTTGCGCGACTACCTGGCTTGAGGAGGCCGACATGAGACGTCTCGACATTTTGCTCACCGGCGCCAGCCAGGCGATGACCGACCTGGCCGGGGAACTCGAACAACACGGCCATGCAGTGTCCCGCAGCGGTGCGACACGAGCGGCGATGGATCTGATCATCGACGATGGTTTTATCGCTGCCGGCGACCTCTGCGCCATTCCACACTTGCACCTGCGCCTGGGTGTCGCCGCGCAAGACCATGGCGGCCTGCCGACCCTCGATCTGTTGTGCTTCCTCGGCTCGTCGCTGATCAGCCGCACACCGATCGGCGATGAGCCGTCCGGCAACGGCCAGTCCTTACGCCAGCGAACGCTCGCCCATGTGGTCGACGAAGTGGCTTTGCTGGTCAGCCGCTTTTCCCGCGATGGCGACTATTTGCGCCATGCCCCGGCACTGATCGCGCCGGATTTCGAACGGCTGGAAGATTTGCTGTTTCTCGACAAGCTGGCTTACGTCCACCGCCTCAACGACACGGCGAACCCGGCGCTGCTGCAACAAGCGCAGACCCCGTTGATCGAGCGCCTGCAACAGAGCCTGACCGAGCATGCCGCACGACCGGCACTGCACCTCGGCGGGCAGTCCGTCAGCTACCGCCAGCTGCACGCCCACAGCCGCGCGATTCAGCAGCGACTGCTGCCCTTGCTTGAGCAACATCCGCAGCCGTGGGTGATCGGTGTCTGCCAAAGCAAAAGCCCGGCGCTGTTCGCTTCGATTCTGGCGATTCTCGGCAGCGGCGCGGTGTACTTGCCGCTGGAGCCGAGTCATCCGCTGCAACGGCAGCAATTCATCCTGGAAAACGCCGGCGCTGTTGTGCTGCTCCACGATGGCCAGCAGGCGCTCGGCGAATCGATAGCGGGACTGGATGTCAGTGGCATTGAGGCCACGGACACCGCCCTCGATCAACCGCTGATGCTGCACCGCTCGGAACTCGACGCGCCGTGCATGGCGCTTTACACCTCGGGCACCACCGGGCATCCGAAAGGCGTGCTGCTGAGCCAGGCCAACCTCGCCCACTTCACCGCGTGGTACGCCGACTACGTGCAGTTGCGCGCCGAGAGTCGGGTGTTGCAGTTCTCGTCGCTGAGCTTCGATTCATCGCTGATCGACATCTTCCCCAGTCTGCTCGCCGGCGCTGAACTGGTGGTGCCCGACGACACCCAGCGCCGCGATCCTTTGCAATTGGTTGCGCTGATTCGCCGTCGGCAACTGACCCACGCCTTCCTGCCGCCGGCGCTGTTGAGCATCCTGGCGCTGGAGCAACTGGAGGGCGTGCAGGTGATGACCGGCGGTGATGTCTGCGAGCCGTTCGTCATCGAGCAACTGACCCGTCAAGGCACCCTGCACAACCTCTACGGCCCGACCGAAGCCACCGTGCTGATCACCGCGCGCCAGCTCAAACCGGGCGACAGCAACCGCACGCTGGGAGGGCCGATCGCCAACAGTCAGGTGCTGATTCTCGACGATGATCTGCAACCGGTGCCCGATCAAACCGTCGGCGAATTATTCATCGTCGGACCCGGTGTCTGCCTCGGCTACCTGAACAATCGGCAGCTGACCGCCGAGCGTTATCTGACCCTGTCGCTGCCCGGCGGCGAGACCTTGCGCGCCTACCGCAGCGGCGACATGGCCAGGTGGGGCGAGCACGGTATCGAACTGTGCGGGCGGCGCGACAATCAGGTGAAAATCCGTGGCTTTCGCGTCGAGCCGGAAGAGATCGAACGCTGCCTGCGCGAGAGCCGCTTGTACCGGCAGATCGCCGTGGTCATCGACAGTCAGCGACGCATTCTGGCGTTCCTCGCCCAGCCACAGACCGAGACTGCCCGAGACGAACTGAGAGACCACGCCCGGCAGTTTCTGCCGGACTACATGCAACCCGTGGCATGGACCGAACTGGCGCAGATGCCGTTCGCCAGCAACGGCAAAATCGATCGCAAGGCGCTGTTGGCACTGCCGGTGACGGTGCAGGACAGCGCTGCGAAATGCCTGCCGGCGAACGCCGACGAAGCACTGCTGCTGGAGATCTGGGCCGAGTTGCTGGATCTGCCGACCAATGAAATTTCCACCGACGAAAGCTTCTTCAATCTCGGCGGCCATTCGATTCTGCTGTCGCGGATGTTGCTGCGCTTGCGTGAGGAATTCGGCCGGAGCATTTCGATCAACCGCTTCATCGAACAGCCGACGATCAGCAAACTGGCGACGCTGGTGCGCGGCACCGATGACAGCGCCGTGCTCAGCGCCCAGGCCATGGTCGACGCCGAGCGCGCGCTGGACATCGAAGCGCTGCCGATCAGCCGCATGGGTGATGTGCACAAGGTCATCGTCACCGGTGCCAACAGTTTTGTCGGCGTGCACATCGTCCAGGCGCTGCTCGGTTGGGGCGCCAGCGAGGTGGCCTGCCTGGTGCGCGCCGGCGGCGGGCAAACGGCGGCGCAACGCTTCGCTCAGGCATTGCGTGAAAACCGTCTGGAGCACCTGGATTTCAGCCGGGTGCGAGTCTACGCGGCGGACATCAGTCAACCGCAACTGGGCCTCACTGATGACGATTATCAGCGCCTGGATCGCGAGTTCGGCGCGCTGGTGCACAACGCCGCCAACGTCAACCACGTACTCGATTACGAGTCGCTGGCAGCGGACAACGTCGAGCCGATCTTTGCACTGCTCAAACTGTGCGAAGGGCAACGCAAGAAGGTCTTCAACTTCGTCTCGACTCTATCGGCATCCAGCACCGTGGACGCCGCCGGTCGAGTGCTTGAGCTGCCCGCCGCCACGACGCCGCCGATCTACATTCGCAACGGCTACAACCTGTCGAAGTGGGTCGGCGAACGCCTCCTCGAACGGGCGCGCGAACGCGGTGTGCGGGTCAATCTGTATCGCCCCGGCAACATAAGTTTCAACAGCCTCAGCGGCGTTTGTCAGCCGCACAAAAACCGTTTGATGCTGATGCTCAAAGGCTCGATCCAGCTCGGTCAGGTGCCAGCCTTTGCGCTGAATTTCGACCTGATGCCGGTGGACTTTCTCGCCCGCTTCATCGCCTTCCATGCCAGCCGTTATTCGCCGGAACGAGCGGTGTTCAACCTGCACAACCCCGAGCCGCTGAGCTGGGATGCCTACGTCGCTTCGTTCCGCGAAACCGGTAGCGAGTTTTCGCTGGTCAGCGTTGCCCACTGGCAACAGCAACTGAATCGGGTCGACGCTGACAACGCGCTGTTCGGCGTGCTCGGTTTCTACCTCAACGGCTTTGAAGAAGACATCGGCGACATCTCCCTGATCGGCCACGCCAACGCTGCGGCCGGCGTGCAGCAGATGGGCGCGCACTACCCGCAAAAATCCCCGGCGCTGCTACGTCGCGGCTGCGACTACCTGAAAGAAATCAACTTCATCTGACTCATCAACAAGGAGCCACACCATGAGCAATCTGCAACCCGACACCTTGATCAAAAATCCGCAAGGCTGCCACGTTGTGTCGTCGGTCGACGTGCCGGCGGATGCGGCAAAAGTCTGGGCCGTAGTGGGCGATTTCGCCGGCTTCGATCGCTTCATTCCGGCGCTGTCGCACACCGAAATGACCGGCGAAGGCGTGTCCTCGCTGCGCAAGAAAATCTTCAAGGACGGCAACGTCGTGGTCGAGCAGCTCAACGCCCGCGATGAACAGGCGCGACGCATGACCTGGACGACGATTTACAACACGTTGGGGGTGGCGAACCTGTGGGCGGCGATGCAGGTGGAATGGCTGAGTGAAGGGAAATCCCGGGCGACCTGGACGATCATCGCTGAACCCGTTACGGGCGGGGAAGGGGCGTTGCCGGGGTTCAAGGATTTTGTGCAGGGGTTTGCCGATGAAGCGATGGGCAATGTGCTGAAGCTGTTTGTCTAAGGCTTCGGCTTTGCGGTGATTGTCAGACCGCTTTCGCGAGCAGGCTCGCTCCCACAGGGAAATGCATTCCAACTGTGGGAGCGAGCCTGCTCGCGAAGAACGATAACGCGGTCTCCAATCTGAAAATCAGATTTTGAAGCTGTCGACCAACTGCTTCAACCGGTTCGCCTGCTGCGACAACGCGTCACAATCCTTCAACGTTTCGTTGAGGTTGGCCACGCTCTGCTGGTTCAACAGGTTGATCTGGTTGACGTCGACATTGAGGGTTTCCACCACCGCAGTCTGCTCTTCAGTCGCAGCGGCAACCGACTGGTTCATGCCATCGATTTCGCCAATGCGCCGGGTCACGCTGACCAGACGCAAACCGGCCTGATTCGCCACTTCCACACTTTGCTCGCTGGACGCCTGGCTGGCGTTCATCGTGCTGACTGCTTCACGCGAACCGACCTGCAGCGAGGTGATCATCTTGTGGATTTCCTCCGCCGATTCCTGGGTGCGATGGGCGAGGTTGCGTACCTCATCGGCGACCACAGCAAAACCGCGTCCGGCTTCACCGGCACGCGCGGCCTCGATGGCAGCGTTGAGCGCCAGCAAGTTGGTCTGCTGCGAGATGCCTTTGATCACATCGAGAATGTGGCCGATGTTGTCGGTGCTGGCGTTCAAGGTCTCGATTTGCGTGCACGACAGGCTGATCTTCTGCGACAGCTCGGTCATCGCCTGAATGGTTTGCTCAACCACCTGCCGTCCGTCGTCTGCCTGCTCGGAAGCACCGCTGGCATGCTGCGAAGCGTCCGCCGCGTTGCGCGCGATCTCCTGAGTGGCGGCGCCCAATTCGTTGATCGCTGCAGCGACACTGTTGGTGCGCGCACTTTGCTCGTCGGAACCGATGATCGAAGCGTTGGATGAAGCCATCACACGTTGTGACAAGTCATGGACGTGGCGGGTCGCCGAAGACACTTCGGAAATCGAAGCGTGAATGCGCTCGACAAACTGGTTGAACGCACTGCCCAACTCACCGAATTCATCTTTGCTCTCGACTTCCAGACGCCGGGTCAGATCGCCCTCGCCCTGAGCGATGTCTTTCATCGCGCGCCCCATGGTGGTCAGCGGACGCATCAACACATTGATCAACAGGCTAAGCAGCAACGCAATCGCCGAGACCGCGACGAACATGGCGATCAGCGCCGAAGTGCGGAATTGGCTCAGTGCGGCGTAGGCCTTGTCGCGATCGATCGACAGACCGATGTACCACTGCGCATTCGGCAGATCGCTGACCGGCGTGAACGAAAGAATGCGCTCCTGGCCGTTGAGCACGACGTTCTGGTTGCCCTTCTCAATGCGCACGCTGGTGTTCGGGTAAATGTCCTTGAGGTTTTTCATCACCTGGTCTTTGTCCGGGCTGACGATCACTTGGCCGTCACCGCTGACCAGAAACGCATGGCCGAGGCCACCGAAGTCCACCGAGTTGATGATCTTTACCAGGGTTTCCAGACTCAGGTCGCCGCCGACCACACCGAGCAGTTCACCGTCCTTCTTCACCGGCATGGCGATGGTCACCACCAGGCCACCGACCGCCGCCATGTACGGCGGCGTCAGCATGGTTTTGTCGGCGGCCACTGCCTGCTTGTACCAAGGACGCTGACGCGGATCGTAACCGTCCGGCATCTTGGCATCGGGGCGCTGGGTGAAGACACCGTTGGCCTGCCCGACGTAGGTGAACTGAAAATTCGACGTGAACGCCGGCTGATCCACCAGCCCGGGGAAATCGGCGTTCCTGCCTTGATGGGCAACGTTTTGCGCGAGGTTTTCCAGCACCAGAATCCGCCCGCTCATCCAGTTCTGCACACTGCTGGCGGTGAGGTCACCGGCCTGCTGCACGGAGGACTGCAGGTTCTGGCGAATGGTGTTTCGCTGCAGATAGTCGTTGTAGAGCGTGAACAACGCGAACGCCAGGACGACGACGCCCGAAGCGGCCAGGAGAATTTTATGGCTGAACTTGAGATTCATTTCAGAGGACTTCTTATGCCAAAAGTGGGGATGCGTTCCGATGCAACATTCCATGTACAGCGCAGGCAGCGTTCTTCTGGCCGCTCTACTTTGGTGCACGCATTTCTCACCAGTCTGTCGGCCAGCGGCGGAGAAATCTTAGGGCCGCGTAAGAAATGAACGCGTTTTGTAGAGGATTCCCGCCGAACGGCGTGCCAGAGCGGCTGCGACCAAATATTTCCTACCTGCACCGGAGCGACAGTTGCAAAATCGGTGACCCTTGATGACAATGCGACTAATTATCATTTGTGACGTTCGGGCTGGCGTGTCATGTCTTCACCTGAGTTGGTCGTACAGGCGCTTTACGGTAGTCACCACGGCTGGCTCAACGCCTGGCTGCGCGCAAGGCTGGGCAACGCGGCGGATGCTGCTGATCTGGCGCAGGACACTTTCCTGCGACTTCTGCAACGCACCGAACGCCTCGAACTGAAAGCGCCCCGCGCTTTCCTGCGGACCATCGCGCGCGGCCTGGTGATCGATCATTGGCGCCGCGAGGAAATCGAGCGGGCTTATCTGGAAACGATTGCGCATTTACCCGAAGGCGAAGTTCCTGACGCCGAATCGCGAGCGTTGGTGCTGGAACTGCTGGAGAGCATCGCGCGCATGCTTGAGGGATTGAAGCCGAAAGTGCGTCAGGCGTTTCTCTTGGCGCAGTGCGAAGGGTTAACGCACAAACAGATCGCCGATCAACTGGCCATATCAGTACGCTCCGTGGAACGCTACGTCGCCGATGCGCTGTATCACTGTTACGTGTTGCGGTACGAAAGCTGATGCCTGTGGATAACCTAACGCTCGGTCGCCGTGTCGAACCACGACAACAAGTGGTCAGGCAAGCGATTCACTGGCTGCTGCGGCTGCGCAACAATCACGGCAACCCCCGGCTTACTCACCAATGCGAGCAGTGGCGCGCCGAGCACCACGAGCACGAACTGGCTTGGCAGCGGGTGCAGTCGCTGCAAGCCGAATTGAGCAGTAACCTGCGCGCCGTGCCGGGTGCGCAGGTCGCTTTCAACACCCTGGAAAACAGTGCACAGCGATTGCACCGTCGCCAAGCCATAAAGCTGCTGTCCGGCGCACTGTTGATAGGGTCCGCCGCGTGGCTGGCCAAGGACTCGGCTGCCTGGCAGCAATGGAGCGCCGACTACGCGACGGCGACCGGCGAACGGCGCGGTTTCCAGTTGCCCGACGGCACGCGGATCGAACTCAACACCGCCAGCGCCGTTGACCTGCATTACACCGCGCAGCAGCGCCTGATCAAACTGACTCGCGGCGAGATCATCGTTACCTGCGGCGGCTCGGACGAAGGCGCGGCGACCGATCGACCACTGCGCGTTCAGAATCGTCACGGGATTTATGAGCCATTCGATGCGCGTTTCATTCTGCGCCAGGACGATCAGTGCACGCGGCTCAGCGTCACGCGTGGCCGGGTTGTCGTTCACGCTGGCGGTCATTCGCTCGAAGCGATCGCCGGGCAGAGTTTCCTCGTTGATCCAACGGGCTTGCGCGCAGCGCCGCCGGCGGACATGGATGCGGGCGCCTGGCTCGACGGCTTGATTGTCACGCGCAATATGCGGCTGGGCGACTTCCTTGTCGAAGTCGCCCGCTATCGCCCGGGTTTGCTCAATTGTGCGGCGAATATCGCAGACTTGCGCCTCTCTGGAGTGTTCCGTCTGGAGGACACCGACAGGCTGCTGGCAGTCCTGCCGCAGACGCTACCGGTGCAACTGCGCTATCGCACTCGCTGGTGGGTGACGCTCGAGCGCGCGGTGTGAAATTTTTTGGCGGGTTTTTCCAGGCAGTCCGGCTTAGTCAGTAAGCACTTCAACTCAGCCTTCGCGACTGCCTACGGAAAACCACAATGACTGTCCGCGCCATTTGTAAGAATTCTCTGAATTTCACTGCCGAATCGGCACCGCTACGCCAAGCAGTTCGGGCGGCACTGCTGTCCACCGCGTTGGGCGTCAGCGTATTACCAAACCTGAGTCTGGCCGCCAGCACTGCCGACACTGAGATCAGCCACCGCTACAACATCGCGGCCGGGCCATTGGCTGAGGCATTGAATCAATTTGCCCGGCAGGCCGGCATCACTTTGGCGATGACGCCGCAACAGACACAAGGTCAGCAATCCCCGGGCGTACAAGGTGAATATTCAACCGATCAGGCCTTGAGCCATTTGCTCGGGGGCTCCGGACTGCAAGCCGTCAGCCAGGACGGCAGCAGTTACATCCTGCGTCCAGTTGCCGAAAGCGAAGCACTGGCCTTGCCGACCACCGACATCAAAGGCTTCGCCCTCGGCAACGCGCTGGGAAGTATGGCCGGCTACAACGCCACGCACAGCCAGATCGCCACCAAGACCAGTACCGCGCTGCTGGAAACTTCGCAAAGCGTGTCCGTGGTCACACGCGAGCAAATGGATGACCAAGGCTCGCAAACCGTCTCGCAAGCGATGCGCTACACCCCGGGCGTGCTGACCAACCCGTATGGCGCCACGCACCGTTACGACTACGTGGCGATGCGCGGTTTCAACGACGGCTCGGTGGACAACATCTACCTCGACGGCCTCAAGTCGATGGGTGACAGCGGCACCTACAGCACGATGCAGGTCGATCCGTATTTCCTCGAACGCGTGGACATTCTCAAAGGCCCGTCATCCGTGCTCTACGGTCGCAGCTCGCCCGGCGGTCTGGTCGCGCTGACCAGCAAAAAGCCGTTGTACGAGGCCTACCATCAGGTACAGGCCACAGTGGGCACACAAGGCCAGCGTGGGGTTGGTTTTGACTTCAGCGGCCCGGTCGATGACGACAAGCGTATTGCCTATCGTCTGACCGGATTGAGCGATCAGTCCGACACGCAGTTCGACCACAACAAGGAAAAACGCTTCGCCCTCGCGCCGACGTTGAGCATCGATTTCAGTGAAGATACCTCGCTGACCCTGCAGGCCTATCTGCAACACGATCCGGACGGCGGCTACCACGGCGGTGTTCCGGCGGACGGCACGATCCATCAGCGCAATGGCGACCGCATCTCGCCGCGATTCTTCGAGGGCGAGCCGGGGGTCGACGGCTACTCCCGTGACCAGCAATCGTTCGGCTATCAGTTCGAACATCGCTTCAACGACGTCTTCACGGCACGGCAGAACTTCCGTTATCTCGATTCCAAAGTGAACATGGATCAGGTCTACGCCTATGGCTGGACCACCCCGACCAGCAATGAACTGAACCGTTATTACACCGGCGGTGATGAGCGCCTGCATGCGTTCATCGTCGACAACATGCTGCAGGCCGAATTCTTCACCGGCGCGACCAGGCACACAGTCCTGATGGGCGCGGATTATCAACGGCGCAAAACCGTGGTCGACTGGACCAGCGGTGGCCTCGCGCCGATTAATGCGTTCAATCCGGTGTACGGCAACTCGGCGATCGAGATGTACGGCGAGACCAGCTATCTGCGTCGTCTGGAGCAGACTGGCGTGTACCTGCAAGACCTGATCGAGATGGACAAATGGCGCTTCTCGCTGGGCCTGCGTCAGGATTGGGTCGAGACATCCGACGAAAACCGCATCGCCGAAGCCGGGCGTCCTGTCGGTACAGAGATCAATGATCGACGCACCAAACTCACTGGGCGCGCCGGCGCGCTGTACTTGTTCGATAACGGTCTGGCGCCGTATATCAGCTACTCCGAGTCATTCAACCCGAACTCTTATGCCGACAGCGCCGGCAACCCACTCGCTCCCACCGATGGCACGCAGTGGGAAGTTGGTTTGAAGTATCAGCCGCCGGGGACCGACAACCTGTTCACCGCCTCGCTGTTCCGTATCGACCAGGAGAATCTCGCGACCAAACTGCCGCAGGAGAACTTTTATCGCGCGGTCGGCGCCGTGCGCTCGCAAGGTCTGGAGCTGGAAGCGCACATGCAACTGACCGACAACTTCAAAGTGCTCGGCAGTTACACCTTCACTGATATCGAATACTCCAAATCAATGATCAGCACCTTGAGCACGCCGGCCGATGTAATCGAGAACAAAGGCAACTCACCGACTCAGGCGCCTCGACACATGGCCTCACTGTGGGCCGATTACAATTTCGACACTGCTGCACTCGATGGGCTGCGATTGGGCGGTGGGGTGCGCTATGTCGGCTACAGCTGGGCCGATGCCGAGAACACGATGAAGGTGCCGTCTTACACGTTGTTCGACGCCTCGATTGGTTATGACTTGGGCAAGGTTGGCTTGAAAGGTGTGGATATACGGCTCAATGCAAACAACCTGACCAATGAGTCCTATGTCGCGTCCTGCGCCAGTCTGAACTTCTGCTACATGGGCGAAGAACGCAACGTAGCGGCGACCGTCAGCTATCAGTTCTAAAGCTATGTCCTGTGCATAAAAAAGCCAGCCCCTGGTGTCAGGGGCTGGCTTTGTCGTTTCTTTGGGGTCTTTTGTATGCGCGCATTTCTGGTTTTGTTGCATCGTTATATTGGCTTGGCCACTGCGGTGTTTCTGTTGCTGGCGGGCCTTACAGGCAGTGTGTTGGCGTTCAATCACGAACTGGATGAATGGCTGAATCCGCAATTCTACGAGGCGACATCAGTGGGTGAGCGCCTGCCACCCGGTGCGTTAGTGGATGCGGTGCAGTCTGCCCATCCGAAACTGCAAGTCTGGTACATGGAGTATCCGCATGAGACGGGGCATACGGCGCTGCTGGCGGCCGTTCCGCGTAACGATCCAGCGACGGGGCAGCCGTTTGATGAGCGCAATCAGGTGTTCTATCTGGACCCGGTGAGTGCGGAGCAGAAAGGCGCTCGTTACTGGGGCGAGTGCTGTTTTCAACGGGAGAACTTCATCCCGTTCATTCTGGAGTTTCACTACAACCTGGCGCTGCCCGGTAACTGGGGATTGCTGTTGATGGGCCTAGTGGCCATCGCGTGGGTAATCGACTGCTTTGTCGCGTTGTGGCTGACCTTACCGCGCGGCAATCCATTCTGGAAGAAATGGGCTGTTGCGTGGAAAGTGAAAGGCGGGCATGCGTACCGCTTGAACTACGACCTGCATCGCGCAGGTGGATTGTGGCTGTGGCTACTGCTATTACCGATCGCGGTCAGCAGCGTGGCAATGAACTTGCCGAGCCAAGTGTTCAAACCTGCTGTGTCGCTGTTTTCGCCTATCGAGCCAAGCGTTTATGAAGCCAGAGGACGAATGCCCGCCGATGAACTGGGGACGACACAGTTAAGTTATCAACAGGCGTACGAGAGGGCATTGCAGGAAGGGAAACGGTTAGGTCTGACGGCGGCAATCGGCGAGTTGTATTACAGCTTCGAGTACAACTTTTACGGTGCAGGTTTTGGACAGCACGATACGGACGCACATGGCAAATCCTGGTTGTTCTTTCACGGTACCGACGGACATTTATTAGGACAGGAAATCGCGGGACAGGGCACATTGGGAGAGCAGTTCTATCGGCTTCAGTTGCCGATACATGGGGGGAGGATCATCGGCGTGACAGGGCAGATAATGATCGCAGTATTAGGAGTATTGATTGCAGGGTTGTCAGGAACGGGCGTTTATATATGGTGGCGCAAGCGGCAGGCAAGACGCAGCAGCAAGCCTCGTAGAGCAGCTTGAGCTTGTGTAAGCGCTTGAATGACAAAACCCCTGTCTGCGTGAGCAGACAGGGGTTTCGGAATTCAATCTTGACGATGACCTACTCTCACATGAGGAAACCCCACACTACCATCGGCGATACATCGTTTCACTGCTGAGTTCGGGATGGGATCAGGTGGTTCCAATGTTCTATGGTCGTCAAGAAATTCTTTATCTGGCCCGTCAACACGGTAACAAGCCAGCAAAAACAGGAACTTCTACTAAAACAAAACCCCAACTGCTTACGCAATTGGGGTTTCGGAATTTAATCTTGACGATGACCTACTCTCACATGGGGAAACCCCACACTACCATCGGCGATGCATCGTTTCACTGCTGAGT
>NZ_JAFCWZ010000006.1:0-420924 GCF_049897785.1 Pseudomonas sp. TSRC2-2 | reverse complement strand
TTCGACTTCAAATGCCCGATCGAGGTGATGGGCGAAGTGATGCAAGAAGCCGTGGTGATGCGGCATGATGCTCCCGCTTCAATTCAATAACCGTGTTGCACTCAGATCCTGCAACCGCCAAGGATAAACGCGTTGGGGGCTGTTTAAAGTGACCATTCTGGGTCTACGGAATTTACTTACACAATCTTACACCAGGAGCAGGTGATAAATCGGTAAGTTTGCGAACGAAGCTGTCTCAGTAGGCATTCTACATGTTGTTTATCAACCCGCATACGATATGACGGCGATGGCCGCTCCCTTTTTCGCGGAGGCGAAAATCGCGTCACACTTACTGCAAAGCCCGCATTGCGGGCTTGTGAGGAACTTCGGGGTTCAGGACTTGTGGTTGTAAGTTTCGGTTATGCCGCCAGTTCAATGAGTGGGATCCTATTCATGTGCACGGTGTAACCCGTGCGCTGTTCAAGATCGACATACTGTTGAAACAGTTCTGGACGCTCAACTCGACCATTTCGTAGGTCAGCTTTGGAAGCCATTATGCAAAACACGCAGCTCAGCCGGTCATTGCCCAAGGCATAGGCGTAGTGGGGTTTCTGGCCAGCTACGGCGATGGCGTCGAAAACCTCCGGCGCACTCATGTCATGGATCGGCAGCCATTCGAACCATGTATGGACTGAGTTGCTTATTCCCATGCGACTGAATGCAGCACGCTTGGCACGGCCCGGTGACTCTTGAGCTCGTAGCCCAAGGCAGTTCACGATGGTCTTGAAACCGTTGGCCTTAGCGTAACGTCGAACCTCACGCTAGATCGGGCCTCGCTTCAGGTCACTCGTGCACTGGCGGGTTGAGGCTGATGGCCAACTCGGTACTTCCGGGCGGGTCTCAAACCGGCGCTCGACCATTTCCAGCAGCATCTTGGATGCCGTGGCTACAATGAACGGCAGTGCAGCGTTGGCCGCTTGATCACGGGCCAACTCCATCGCTCCAGGCCACTCCATGGCACCGAGCGAAGCATGAACGACAAGCAGTTGCGAGGCTGGCACGCGCTCAAGCAAGCGGATCAATTGCACCTGCGAGTCTTTGCTCCCCGAGTGGTTTGCTATGAAAAGCGCTCCATCCTGAATCAGCCGATCGACTTCATCCTCCCAAGGTGCGCGATTGCCCACGTCATCGCCAAACAACATCTGCAGCTGAACAGTCATGTATTTTCCTCAATGCGGGTTGCCGTAAAAGGCACCTCAACTCGATGTGGCAATTTTCCCACGTCAGTGCGATATGCAAGCCCCAAACCACGCCCTAAAAAATTGGTTCTTAATTTGGAATCAAGCCATGGACCTACTTGGTGGTGATGTCATCGACGTTCAGTGATGCGGTTGACTGCTATGTACTGAACCATCAAGAACAGGCCGCTATCCGGGACTTGCATTTCCAGAACTGGTGTCACCATGACGTCAAATATTGGAGGTGCTCGATGACTACCGAATCTTTCAGTCAGGACCTTGCGGCCCTGATCAAATCTGTTCCGACTCTGCATTTGAAACCCGGTGAACTTGACGGCGGTGCGCCGGCTATCTTTGCCGGTAACGAGCCTGTATTTCGCTGCAGATCTAACGAGCTCGGACACCGGTATGCCGCTCTGGCGGTGATTGCTTTCGAACAGCTGGCGGTGGAATCAGAAAAGACCGTGTCTGCTCCGAGCGAGGCGGAACCGGCGGTTACTCCGGTGTGCTCAGCAGCGGTTCGAACGGACCTGGCGCAACGCGTCTCTTCGGTATTGTCTCTGCAACCCGAGCTGGCATCGAAGGTGCCCTTATGGACAAAGTTGGTGGTCGCGGCCGTGTCTCCCTTCATGGTTGGGGCAGAAAACGAGGCCTCTTCGCTTCCTAGTTCTGGAGGCGCTGCTGTGGTCCAAGCCAATGTCGAAGTTGGGCTTCACGATGCGATCCTAGGATTCATTTCATGGCTATCCGACACGGGTAAGCCAGGGGAGCAATATTCACTTGAGCGACTCGCTGAGCTTGCAGGGGAATGGGAAGAAACACATGCTTGAACAACACACATCCGCACCGGTGGCCTGGCCTGACTACACGGATTCCGCGCCGGAGCTCTTGACCCTGGTAAGGCGGTTTCTTGAGGTGGCCCACGTTAAGCACAAGCTCCATCGTGGGGAGCCCGTGAAGACATCCAGCAAAGGATCACAGCGCTTAATCTCTTGCGATGCGGTCCTTTCGAAAGTTCAGTACAGGTCGGACCGCTATAACGCAATGCGGTTTGATTTCAGTCTCTACATAGGCCACGGACTGTATGGAACGATCGGAACCATCAGCGTGATATCCGCGCTGCGACAGGAGCTTTTGTCCAAGGTGGGATCAGTCGTTGACCAGTCTAAATTCTCAATCAATGACACTGGCTTTGAAGCGGTTCTGAGCAACGGTTCATTAACTGTATCGAGTGAGATGAAGCCAGCGGGTGCAGTGCTTAAAGCTCATCTATGGGTTCGTGCCAGCTCTCTGGACCCGTCCCTGCGCCCAGAGTATTCTTTCGCCTCCTAAAACATGATGGCGGATTGATCTGCCGTCATGAGGCCATATGGCCACGAGCTGTATTACAGCAATCATCAACCCTTGCGGGCTTTTTCCCGCTAGGGGAGGGGCCCGTGAATTTCCATGGAGTCTCTCAATGAATAGTTCCCAATTTCTGGTCATGGCGGCAATCGTTCTGTCCGGTTGCGTTGACATGCAGCCAACTCGGAATTCATCGCCAACCGTCCCTGCGAGCACCCTCCCGGTGTGCCAGCAGTACGGAGGCTCATACCATTGCCAATGGATTGAGCTGACATCTCAACATACGAATCCCGTACGACCTACGGATCGTCGCATCGTCCTTTAACCGAAATTCAGATTTTATACCCAGGTGTCCACATCCCGGTCGGGGCGGCGCTAAAGGAGGTCAAGGGAGCAATTCAGGGCTTGCTGGTCAGTCAGTAGTTTGTCGGCTCTAGTCCCAGACATCACATAAAGAAACAAAACCCTCGGTCGCTTCAGTGGCCGGGGGTTTTTCTTTTTCAGGTCGTGGGCCGGTGTTTAGAAAGCATGAACAGGCCCAGCGCAATTCGCCATACGGACCAAAAAAACCAGGTCGTGAGAACGATGTAACCAACGCCTGCTTTAACTGTAAGACCACCCAACACAACCCAAAGCAGGCTCCAACAGCACAGTCGGAGTTGGGCGCGAAAATGTGTGGCGAGAACTTCATCAGGGCAATTTTTGTAAACGAGGGCGATGACTGTCCCCACTAAGGCTGTGATCCCGAAGAAGTATCCGGAGATGTAGAGCAGGTAGATCAGCAAGGCGACGCGCTGAGGAGGCAAGACACGTGGTATGTGTTTCGTGACCGACATAAATACTCTTCCATTTTCCAACGCTGATGTGCAGCGCGACAGCGAGGTGCCCACACGGATGCTCACCATAGTCACATTCTTCAATAACGGTAATGGTCGAGTTGGCCCCTTGCCAGGGTGCAAACCCAAGCACGCTTCTTTTTGGCAACTGAGAGCATAAGAGACACCTTTGAGATTTGGACAACATGGTGCAGAGCTATCAAGAGGGTGATGTTTTGGGCGACTCTTCCGACGCTGATCAGTCGCAGGAATGGGTTTGCACTTTCACGGCCTTGTGGTCTCATTTATAAAAACCAAAGGGAGGTCCAAGGATGAAGTCCATCGCCTACACTCTGATCGCCGTATCTATCGCATCCCTGAGTGGCTGCGCCGTGTACGACAACGCCAAAAAGGCTCAGGTTGACGGAGTGGGAACAACACAATCTGCATCAGCTCAATATGAGTTTCGCGCGGCTGATGAGATGACCATCAAACACGCAAACAGCCAACCTCAGAAGTTCGAAAGCACAGCGACGGCAACCGACAAGGTCTTTGCAGTCATGGGAATGCCGTCCTTAAAGGCAGCCCCGGCCGGCTCGTTCACTGGTACCCAGTTGCGTCAGTCGACCAAGGAGGAAACGCTCCGCTACATGTCGACCGACTCTTCTCGACCAAGCACCACTGGAAAGGACTTTGAAGCAATCGGCTTAAACGCAATCGGTGGCGATGTGGGTGGCGCCGGTATGGTACTGAGCCTCGTGGCTGGCTCCCCAAAATTCGACCCGCGCGTTACGCAAGGCTATGTCGTCTGTTTTATGCCGAAGATCGATGGGCAAGACATGGCCGCAGCCGTGGCGGGGTGCGGTGCGAAGATGGAAGTCATGTTTGCCAAGACAGTGGTCGACGTTACCAAATCGTATGATCTGCCAAACGGGCAATTCCGGTTGGGCAAAATTGAGACCACGTCTGGCCTGAAGGCGGCCAAAGTCTTCATGGGGCACCGAGGGATTCTCGCTGCAGACGGTTACGCCCCAGTAGATCGTGGTGGCTACCCAGCTCGAATCGTGGCTATCCCCATTGGACACGAAACCACGAATGGCTCTGCCTCTGGCTCGCTCTTCGACTCGATGGTGCTCAAGACCCGTGGTGAGGTGACCTCTGAGCAGCTGGCAGCCGCCCTGTCCAAGAACTTGCCCAAGGACACGGCATTTTACCTGCCAGATAGTGAGCGTGGACCCTCTGCGTTTTATTGAGAATCGGGCGACCTAGCATCTGGACTTCCATTCCAATCTTGCACAATTACATCGCCCTCCATGTGAGGGCTTTTTTACGGACCTGACCAGCCACAGCTCGGTTAGCACGATGCTGGTGTAATGTGGCGATGCAGCAGTCATGAGGGGGCACGTATACAGTTCTTAAGTGGACTGAACAGCGACAAGCTGTCTCTTCATAACCGCGATGAGCAAATGAAGTTCGTCTAGTCCATCAAGATACTGAGTCATTCCATGGACAATTTCTTGGTTGATGCTCCGATTGTTGACTCGACCTTTTTCCCTTATTCGCTCGAGGAGAGTACTCGGCAGGCGTGCAGGGTATTTGGCCTCAGAGTCAGTTGAGTTTTTCGTCATGCGTGCTCCTGTTTTAAACGACATTGGCTTCATGGTCGTATCGAATTGAAGGTCGAACGAAAGAGTCCTGTTCCACATCCCGACGTGGTGGTCGACCTCGTTCGATATCGCCGGCATATTCGACGATATGCGAGAGTGAGGGCTTCGAATCTGACCCTGGATAGGGCCCCCATTGGGCCCATTTAGTAGGTTGCATATTTCAAACTATCGGCATGATTCAGGTGATGAAAAACAACCTGGAGGTTGATGTGACGAAAAGTGAAATTTTGCTAATGAGTGCCGATGACTACATGTCCCACGCGCAGCTTCAATTCTTCCGCGAACTGATCAATGCCCATATCTGTGAGCACAGGATGCGTATCGGCAATTGCCGGGAGGAACTTGAGCGATTGGAGAACGTTCCCGATCCTGGAGATGCAGCGACCATCGAAGAACAGCGTCAGAAGTTAACCAGCGCGATCCGACGTGACTCATCGGGTCTGGCCGACCTTATGGAGGCTCTTACCCGTATTGAAGACGGAACTTACGGCTTCTGTGAAACCGGGCCGGAAATCGGACTGCGTCGGTTGTTGGTACTGCCGTCCGCCAACCTGTGTGTAGAGGAGCAGGAGCGCCGAGAGGCCATAAACCGCCATCGAGCAAGATCCGTCGCTTGAACTGTGTGGGGTTGGCTCTGCAACTGAAAAATGAGTTCAACCCCTCCAAAGCGAAAAAACAGGCTAAAAGCAACTACCAGTCCAATCAATGGGGCGAAACGCTAAAAGCGTAGTTTGCCCGGGGGTAAAAATGGACATTCAACACTTAAGCAACGGACCCATTAACGCGAAATGCCAGGCCGATCACAGGGCAGAGCTATTGTTGATGCGCAAGGAGGCCCGCTGCGTTCTTCAACTTTTCGTCCAAGAGCGGCAGAAGTTGCGATCGGCTGAGCGCGCGCTGGGCATCCTTGATGCGAAAGGTAAAGGGCAGGGGCTTCCAAGGGATGACATCTTTGTATATCAAAGCTATTTGGCGCAAAGCCGTTTTTTTGCCACTCGAATGAGCAACCTGGCGGTCACTCTTGCCGCATATGGCCAGAGGTTAATTGTGCTCATGGACGCACTCACACCGATCTTGACGCTGAACGAGCGCTTGGATCTCGTTGGCGGTCAAGCGAAAAACCTTCCTGGTGAGGGATGGGCGAAGGCTTCACTTGTTCAATTAGTGACGCGGTACAAGGCAGAAGATTCTTCTTCCTGTAGCCGCGGTGAAATGGGGCCGCTATTGGCCTGCTTATTGGCATGCAGTGGTGAGTTGATCCCAGTTCAGAAGTCGGTACGACAAGCCACGCAGATCCATTGCCCGAAACTGCCGGCAGTTGCTCCTCTGATGCTGGTGACCGCACGGTAACCGAGCCAGTTTGAGGGGCTGATTAGCCCCTTTCGGTTTCCGCGGCTAAGTATCGTCTCCTGCACTAGATACCACTGCAGGAACAGCCATGCTCAACCTCAAACCGCTCATCCCGGCTATAGCCATCTCAGTCGTCCTCTCCCAGGTTGCAACCTTTGGCGGGCTTGCGGCATTAAACGCCTTGCAGGGCGGCAAATATCTCGATGACAAGGTAGCCGCTGCTGTCGACGATCTCATTGTCCAGCGCGAGCTTAAGGAAATTGAAGAATACGCCAAAGCCCAGTTTGCACGGTACCCCAATGCAGTGGACACGGTGCCAAATGACGCGCGCGTATACGGTGACCTGAAAGCGCGTTTTACCCTGGCCGAGTTCTCCGATCTGGAGTGCCCGTACTGCAAGCGTCTGCACCCAACAATGAAGGAGATCGTTGATCGCTCTAACGGTGCCGTAAACTGGCAATGGCGACATCTGCCTCTGCAATTCCATAACCCGGCGGCTCACGATGAAGCAAAGGCCTCCGAGTGCTTCGCAGAGCAGAAGGGCAACAAGGGCTTTTGGGTGTTTCTCGACCAGGTGTTCGAACTTTCTGCTGGCAATGGTGGCGGGGTAAAGGACTTGCCGGGGCTGGCCAAACGACTCGGCGGCGATAAGGCGAAATTTAACGAGTGCATGACCAGTGAACGTCACAAGGACCGGATCAACGAGCACATGTTGATGGGCGAGAAGATTGGCGCCACCGGAACGCCTGCAACGATGGTCATCGACAACCTCACCGGTGAAAAGGAGTTTGTTAAAGGCGCCCAGCCGACCAGCGCTTTCATCACCGTCATGAAAAAAATGATGGTCAGCGAACGTGCTGACGCTCAGGCCGATGAGCAAAAGCAAAATGGTGAACAGGTTGATGGTGGGGCTGTTGTAAGCGAGCAAATACTGGGGTATGGCGCTCGAGGCGGTGCGGCGCCGGCGGAAGAGAAAGCTGCCCCGGTGGCTACGGCGGGAGTGAAACAGGATGCCGGCTCAGAGGAGTAGTAGAACAGCACTCTGAGCAGCAGGACTTGCATATTGGCTCTCTCAGTTGATTCAGAGAGGGCCATTTTGTTTGGAGAAAACCATGTCACACCAATGCATCATAGCCCTTCTGGGAACCTTGCCGATCCGAGCTTTGCCATCAAAAACCGTTAACCTCTACGCGCGGGCATTTTCTGAGTTTCAGCTGCAGACTGGGCGACCTCCCTACCGCATGCCTGGGCTGGCAATTGGAATGAGTCACTGCAGTGAGTGTGGGGCCCGGGTGGAGCCAGACCTGGTAATTGACGAGATCCTGCTTCAGATGAAGGCTATAGAAAGCGATCAGCATTACCCGAAAATTGTTGAGGGGGCGATCGACGAGTGGGCTCAGCACGCCCGGGAGTCACTGGTCGATGGCGAAAATGCCGACAATGCTCATCGGCAGGAAACTGAGGGGCGAGCTAACTACAACAATAACCAAGGTGCGGCCGGAGCCACTGCTTAATGAACAAGGCCAACGACCATCGGCGCCGGCCGGCGATTGGTGCGGCGATAATCAGACATCTTATCTACGCCTGTTTCTTCTATTTCGTTGTGGGTAATCTGGCTCCCACCCTAATGCGTCGCCAAGGCATGCTTGAGGCATCCTCGATCCTATCCGGTGTTGGTGTGGCCATTGCGTTGTTCTGCGTTGTGAGAGCGATTCTGGGAGGGCTCCGCTGGGTTCGGACAGGACATCGTTGGCAGGTTAAAGCCATTTTCTCAGGCTTTAGCGTGGACCCTCGGGAAGACCTCAGAAAAATTCCTGCGCTGAAGGGCGAGTTAAGTGAATCAAAGAAGGTTGAACTCCTAGCGCTCACCAAGATTTCAAAAGGTTGGGGAGAGCTTGAGGATGAATTGAAGGTTCGCGGATTTCGAATGGTTCCTCATAGCCGCGACCTTTGCCTTGCAACGCTAGACTCGAACATAGAGGTGCTTTGCACTATGTCGAGTTTGGGAGTGGGGTCTAGCTATGAGTCCCTCTGCAAACGACTTGGAGCACCACCAGATCATCTAGTGCCGCTTCGCCGCGCGATATAAAACGGCGCTATTTCAAACACCTCGCGCTTGTTTTTCAGCCATTTTTATCTTGTAGGCATGTTCGCGCATCAGACCAATCACAACTTGGTTGACCGCCAACTGGTACTTTGCACGGGTGGCCGCGACGTACAGCAAATTGAGCTCATCCTCACGCGACGCATGGTCCATCTGAGGGTCCAGTGGGTCCGGGAAATCATCCATCAGTGCGACATTGTCGAACTCAAGTCCTTTTGAACGGTGGGCTGTAGCCAGGATAATGTCGGCTTTGTCCTCCTCGTTCACCGTCATCGCGCGCATCTGACGAAGTCGGGCTTCAAGGTCATCGTAGGCGCTGATGATCTTGATGGCTCGGACCATCTCGCGATCTTTCGTTTCCTCTGCGATGGTCAGGTACTGGTTCCAGTCGCTGAACTCCTTCAACAGCCGTTTGTTTTTGACCTTATCAGTGCGGCCTTCGCTGAACCAATACAGGTCCTCAATGCTCGAGATCTGATACGAATCAATTTTGCCGATCCAAAAAACTTTCTTGCCGGCGGCGGTGTAGTCCAGCGCTGAAAGGATGACCCCCATGACTGTGCGGTGGAGCAAAGCGGGACGTTTGGCATCGCTGTCTAAGGCAGATCGAATTTTAGTTCGAGCGCCGGCGCCTATGACCGGAACCGTCTCGCCTTTGAAACTTAGAATGATGTTGGCGAGGGCGGCTGTTGCTGGACCAAATCGAAACGACCTGGTCAGGCGAAGGTCAACTGCATCGTCGAGGTCTGGGTCATCCAACGCATTGTCAGAACCTCTGAAGCGATAGAGCTCCTGGTGACGATCGCCGACGAAAATCTTCCTGCAGGATTGTTTCTTGATGAGGGCGAGTGTCAGGCCGTTCAGGTCTTGGCTCTCATCGGCCAGGATGACATCGTAGGTTCTACTGAGGTCCGGATTGCTGAGCAAATACATCTTCAGGTATCCATCGTGCAACAAAGGAACCGACGTGTCTTCAGGGTCGATCATCCGTTCCCAAAGATACTCTGCAGACTTGAAGACGTTCTCGATAAAACTCGGTGGCATTTGCGAGCCTGGTTTCTTTTTGACCATTGGGAGATGGCTTTCATGAAAGGTCTCGAGGGGGCTGCACAAAAAGTTGTTCAAGGTATCGACCACGGCCCTTACCACGGTCCAATCATTCGTATTCAGTACCTTGGCCATGTCGCCAAGGCGCAAACCACCCTCGAGCTTATGCTCGTATTTTGCCCTGTACCCTTTGTAGGCCAACTCGTGTGTGGTCGCGCAGACGACGTTTTTCGGGAAGCGTTTTTTGGCCTCATCCCTGATTGCTTTGTTGTAAGCCAGGTACAGGTACTTGAGGCGGTTATGTTTGCGCGAATAGCCTTCGAGCGAGGTCGTTTTGGACGCACCAGCAAACGCTCGGAGCCTAATGAGCGGTGCCGTGCAATTGAGAAATTCCAGCTGCTCCGATGTCCAGTTGATGTCCACGGCCGTTCCCCTAGATTCGATCAGGCCAATCTAGCAAGGGGAGAGGAGCGCAGGTGTTGAGACTGAGCCTGTAGCCGGGTTCGATCTATGACAGATGTTGTTGCCCGTGGCCGGGCATCAATGTCGCTCCGCGGCTAGCTTGAGGTGGGTGAGAATGAGCAGCCCCCCCACTTTCCGTGAGCCTTCAATGTTCAATGATTCTAACTGGCAACTGATCGTACAGTACCTGGCCTACATCTTCCTGATGCCGCCTTGGTCATTCTGGTTATGGACAGGCTGGTTCAGTCGCTTGTCCGGAGCGTTTTCCCGTTCTACGCGGTCACAGGTGTTCTTGGTACGCCCATACATGAGTTGGGGCACGTTCTGGCGTGCTGGATGTTCGGTTTGAAAATAACTCAAATCCGGCTCTACTCACCCGACGCGGCCACCGGGCGACTTGGCTATGTCGCCTTCACCTATCGTCCGTCCTCAACTGTTCACGCCGTTGGGCTGGTGGTGCAAGGTGTTGCCCCCATCTTTATGGCCTTCCTGTTGTTTGAGTTCCTCTTTCCCTTTAACCCAACAGTGGCCCCTTGGGGCGACAGTGGAATTGAAGGATCTGTTTTCCTGGAGGGTGTGGCCGGGGCGTGGACGCTGGGCTACGGGAATTTCTGCGCCGGCGGGATGGGCCCCTTGTGGAGTATGTCCGCGCTGATCATAGCGATGCACTGCATACCATCGTGGGCTGATATCCGCCTGGCCCTAAGGGGAGGTGTCGTGCTGCTGGTTATCGCGCTTGCTGCCTCATTGCTGTTCAAGGTCGATTTTTCCAGCCAGCTCCCCACTTTGTTGCGTAATGGCCTGGCACACGCCCAGGGAATGGCGGATGCGATGACTATGCGGACGCTTGAGTGGGTTATCTACGCGGTGACCATGGTCACAACATTGGCAGTTGCAGGGGTGGTTTTATTGTTGGTGCTGCCCTCGCTTGTCCTGATTGTGCTGAGACGAATGCGATACGGCGGGCAGAAACAACCTCATTCAGTCGTTGGGCTGGATCGCGCCGACGGCAGCGCCCCAATCGCTGGGTTTGTTGGTCTTCTCAATCCGGGTGACGGCGTTGAAACCGATGATAGGACGATAAATTCTGTTCCCACAAAAAAAGGAATTGAAGAGGCTGCAGACTCGTAGGGTTTGACCCGGCCGTAGGGCCTATTTGGAGCGATAGCACAGGCACGGGGCGAATATAGTCGTCTCATGTTTTTAGCGAGTGCCATTAATGCGAATTTCCGTCCTGCTAATCCTGCTTCTCGCGATACACGCATCGGCAAGTGACCCGGTCTCACTCGAGGCGAATATTGCTGATGCCATCTCTCGCGACGACATGGACGCCGCAGGGGTGGCACTGATCGAGTTGAGGGAAATGGCCTGTAGCGGCGATCCTCAGGCCGCAGCCAAGATCGGCCGGCTCTACCTTTTCGGCAACGGGCTCTTTGGGCGGGATCTTGAAAAGGCGAAGTCATTTTTACGGTTCGGAGCCGAGAGCGGAATCTCTCACTCTGCTGCGGATCTGGCGATCGCGATTGCGACAAACGCCGCTGGAGCCGATGAGCTCCAGGAGGCGGCGAAGTGGGCAAAGATCGCACAATACGTCGATGGCGACGGTAGTTCAGATGTCGTTGTTCAACTGGTCAACTTGGCCGCAGCTGGTACCGATTTAACCGTAGGGGTTCAGCGAGGTGCTCGCTGGATTCAACTTAACCGTACTCGAGGTGTAACCGTTGAAGGATCTCCTTGTCAGCCTGGCTAGGAATGTGAAGCCGGGATTGAGCATCATCGCTGCAGCGCTGGTTTTCTACTCTCTGTTCCAGATCCTGTTGCCAACTTTCAAAGCATTACTCCTGGTTTATGGGTTAGCACTGCTGTTCGGCTTTCTCATGATTGTCCAGGGTGTGGGTCAATGGGTAATTACCTGGTTCGACAGTGGAACCAAGCGAGCCGGGTTCAAGGCCAGGTGCAATCACTTGTGGTCCATGGCTCCGCAACTGCATGACCATACGCACGACGGCGTAATGCAGGACCTGATGATCCAACCGCTGCCAGACGATTTCAGTGGGCAGTGCTGGGCATTTGGGATCGATACGTCAGGTTACCCCGGGTATGAGGCGGTGGGTTACTTGCTTGTCGAGGATTCAATGCTGCACCTCGCTGTGGTGGCAGGGGGGCGTGGAAAATGGCACATCGAATCTTACTGCCGAGCGACATGCACTGTGAACGGCTCGGTCTTCACCATCCAGTCAATTTGTGGTCCTTTGACCGGGTGGGTCGGTTCTGGTTCGATGTTGGGGTTTAGTCTGGACCAAGCTGGAGATGAGGGGGTCCGGGGCGGGCCTTTCGGATACGTTCGGATTTCCAAGTGCGGTGTACCCAGAGTGCTTCACCGGTTCAGTAATTTGGTGCAGCGCTCCTGTTGATAATGGCGAACACCATCGCATGGAATAGATCAGACCTTGGCTGCTGCCACGGCAGCGTTTAACGTGCCGTATTCCGTGAGGCAGGTAGTTAAAGGTGGCCACAGCTACTGTTTTTTTCTTGAGCCCCGCTTGACCCTGATTTCATCGTCAGTGTCACAAACTGAGCTTGTAGCGCCGATCGCGCTTTACCAGAACACCACAGAACTAAACCAAAAATTACCCTGCGCCATATGCGCAGCTATGGGCGTGGATTGCCCGGCGGTCGAAGGCCGAAAAGTGCGATCAGATCCCCAAATTCACGGCGACCTTCCCCTAGCAACAGGAAATCTTCAGTAGTCGGTTGTTGGCCGTGCATCACCTTTGAGTTGACCCGTTCAAGTGACGCAGTCAAGTCTAATAAGCGTTGCAGTTTTTCCTTGGTTTCGTGGGGTAGGACGTCAGTGTCGAACATGTGATTCGCCCCCGTTCTTACTTTGTTTGGCGAGAAAGACAAGCCTCCGGGCCTCCATTTCAGCGCACGCACCTTGGTCACAGGCCGGAGGCGCAATGTCGAGGTCACCCAACTCCTCCAGCTGGAACTCCATGTCTTGGCCTGCAATTTTGTAAAGCTGCTGCAAAGCCACTTTGACGCGTTCTTCACGACAGCCCACAACACCCCCCACCAGGAAGTCATTGATCAGCTCGCATGCTCTTGTGGGTTGGAGACCAACGGCTTCCATTTCAAAGGCGCTGAGTCCAGCCGTGGCTTCATCATCAGAATGAATCTCGATGATCCCAGGAACGACACCAATCACGACATTAAGGGTGTTGGTGCCGGTGGCAATCCCGATCTCAACAGGAAGCTTTGCGTTTGCTGAGGAGTAGCTGGTTACTGCGATTGCGCCGTCGATACACATAGTGGTTCTAGAGCCTCTGTCTGATCGGCGCATTATCCTGATGTGATGTGGGACGTAGATCCCGATCAGGCCCCGTTAAAGGGGCGAACTCAGATTGCTTGTGGCTCACCAATCAGTGGCTTGCCCCCATCGTCCGGCGCCGTACACTTGCAGGACGGGTAACCGAGGCATCCCCAGAACGGCCCCTTTGGGCCTTGTCGCAGCGACATTTTCTTCTTCTTGCACTTCGGGCAATTGTCCTCAGAAATGATTCGCTCCGGCTTAGGCGCGCTGTTCTCGGCAGTGGCGTCTTTTGTGCGGATGGTTGAGAGATCAGGTTCAGGAGGCTTGCCCCGCACCTTGATGTCATTGCAGGAAGCTGTGCAGGACGGGTACTTGGTGCATCCCCAGAATGCCCCCGAACTGGTAGGTCGCCGGCGAAGGACACCAGATTTGCAGATTGGGCAACTCACCTGGTCGCCGAACATCTGAGATTTTTGTTCAGCCACTGTTGCTGAAATGACGGGGTCTGCTTTGATCTTGTCCACTTCACCCATGAGGACCTGGTGTTGGTATCCAACCACTGCTAGGTACGATGCTTTGCCGGTGGCAATTTGATCCAAGGCCTCTTCAATCATCTTTGTAAAGTCGTAGCTAACGAAGCTGAAACGTCCTTTCAAGATCGTAATCACGCCTATGCCCAGTGGCGTCGCGTAAAGCTTCCGTCCTTCCTTTCGAATGTACTCACGCTTGTATAGTGTGGCCACAATGGACGCGAAAGTAGAGGGCCTACCAATCCCCATGGACTCAAGCAGTTTTGTGAGCGAGGCATCCGTCAGTCGCGGGGGAGGTTTTGTCGCGGTTGTGACGGCGTGTACTTCACTGCATTGGAGTCGGGCTTGCTCCTGCAGCTCAGGGAGGGATTTGTCCGCGTCTTCCTCATTTGCCTCATCTTTGTCCTCCACTGCGTCGTCCGGGGTCAGTGCCATCCATCCCGGGCTCAATAGGACTCGACCTTTTGCCAGAAACTGCAGGTTGTGATCTTTCACCCTGACGGCCGAGAGGAGCAGCGCCTTAGTCGCATAAAATTTGGCCGGCACCATCTGACTTGCCACAGCACGGAGCCAGATCAGCTTGTAGAGCTTCATCTCATCGCTGTCTGGCGGAAAATCGGACGGTGTAATGTCGATTGCTGTCGGTCGTATGGCCTCGTGAGCTTCCTGAGCATCAGCCTTGGACGCCCAAGTGTTGCGTGCTGCCGGGACCGCATGCCCCTTCCCAGTGAGCCATGCACGAATTTCCTGGGCAGACTCTTCGGAAAGGTTAGGACTGTCGGTGCGGTGATAGGTGATCAGGCCCGCTTCAAAGAGTGCCTGGGCCTTCTTCATGGTCTTATCCACGTCCATGCCCAGCTTCACACTTGCGGCTTGCTGCAGAGTCGACGTAGTGAAGGGCGCCGGCGCCTTTCTGTCCTCCTCTCGACTCTCAAGCCTGTAAACCATGAAGGCAGGCTGACCTTTAATCGCGTCGGCGAGACTTTGCAAGTAAGCGGCATGCGTAAAGAGGTCGGTTTGCTCAACACCCATGGCTGCTTGAAGCGCCTTGTGTTGCCACTCAGCTGTCCAAGATGCTTGTTTACCAGGCCAGGGAAAGCTCACTTTGAGCTTGTAATGTTCGACGGAGACGAAACTGTTGATCCCCTGTTCGCGTTCGACCAGAAGCAAAAGGGCTGCCGACTGAACGCGTCCGGCGGACAGGTTGACGCCGGCCCCGGAGAGCTCGGTCAGTAGCGGTGAGACAGTGTAACCAACTATGCGATCCAAAACTCTGCGTGCCTCTTGGGCCGCCACCAACATCATGTCGATGTCGCCGGCTTTGGAGATAGCGTCAATCAGGGCCTTCTTGGTGATTTCGTTAAATTTAATTCTTCGGTATTTTTTGGGCTTGAGGACCTCCCTCAAGTGCCAGGCGATGGCTTCACCCTCGCGATCAAGGTCGGTGGCGAGGTACACCATATTTGCCTGTTGAATTAGCTTCTTCAGGTTGGATACGACCTTCTTTTTTTCTTCACTTACCTCATAGTCAGGTACGAAGTTTGGGGCTTCAACACCCATCCTTCTGAGTGGAAGGTCTCGGAAGTGCCCGACGCTAGCGGAAACCTTGAAGGAGTCCCCTAGAAATTTCTGGATTTTCTTAATTTTATTCGGCGATTCAACTATGACGAGATCAAACACGATGTTTAGCCCTGGGAAAACTTAGAGCAACATTGCCTTCTGCGTCAGGTCGAGGGGGGGCAATCTGCCCCCCTGTTGGTATTACTTGCGTAGCCGTGCGACCTCGTCTGCTGTGCCGGCATTGAGGACAGCTCGCAGATGAAACCGCTCATGCGCAGCCTCGCCCTGGCGTGCCATGGCTTTCATCTCTTGCGATGCAGCGTCTGGAAGGTTTAGTGCAACCATCAGTTCGCACTGGCCGAGTTTCGACAACTCGGTTGCCGATATTGACCTTGGATGGCGGCCGTTGCGGTTACCGCTCATAGGTTCACCTCATGGTTCTCGTAATCACACCCATAGGCTCTCACGTTCTCCTGAACTGCAACTTTTTGCTGCCTAACGCAAAGGGGTTGCACTTCCCGAGACGTGGGTACTGTAGTGATGTGAAAAAAGAAAAGGTGAGTAGATGAATCGTGTAATTGGAGCCTGGAGTGAAAATCTCCCGGATGCACTGAGAGGAGGGCGCGTAGTCCTTTCTGAGCGCGACTTGGCAACTGATATTCCTGTACCACTGCATGGCCGGGGTGATCAGGTGTTTTTGGCGAATGGATGGCTGGTGCCCGTCGACACCAAGCGCAGAAAAAGTGAATCGGTCTACATGAAGGACGTGATTCAGTTGAGCGTCTACGCCTTCATCCTCGCCCGTCAGTCGTATTCGCTGTTCGGGCGTAACCTGCCAGTGTCGGGGACAGGGTTCATTCGAATTTCGAATTCAGCGCGCACCGTCTACAAGCCTGTGACGCTGCTTTCCAGTGCTCAAGTGATTTCGCTTTGGAACAGGTATTGGATGTTACGAGGGGAGGGGTTACGCGCTGCGCCCAGGCACCCGCACGAGCGGGCTTGCGTATCCTGTCCGAAGAGATCTAACTGCCCGGTGGGGCAGCGCATTCGCTGACGAAGGGTAAATAGGGGAGGGCAGAAGTATCTTCTGGCAGACTCGAAATCGTGCATCTATACGCCGCTGCCCAGCTCGATGTCTGGGTTTGACATCGTTGGACGTGTTTGCCTTTTATTCCTTCGGCTCACGGATACCTGAAACATCCTTGCTTATAAAACGCTTGCCGGTGCCGACCGGGCGAATCGGCTTCGAAGCTTTTACTGCTGCTTTTTCATAGTCAAGCCACTCAAACAGAGCCCGCAAATCAAGCCCTTCGTTCGCTTTTGTTCTTTCATGCAGCAGGGCGTAAGCCCCATGATCTACTGGCGAATAATTTGCCAACCGCTTGTCTACATCCTCGGCCCATGATTTAGGAATTCTAGAAAACACGTATGAGAGAATCGTTGTAGCGACACCGACTCCGAACGCAACTGTCAGGCCAAGTTGTAAAAATGGACCTGCTACAATTGCAGCGACTGCGCCAGCCATGATGGCCGCTCCCGCACATGGAGACAAACGCCCGTAATCGAGGCTAACTACAGCTCGTTCGATCGCGCTTAGCTGGCGACGTTTTGTGTATAGGTTATCTTTTTGCATGATTTTCCTAAACATTATGGCGCCGTACCAATAGGAGCAATGGTGGTCGGGAAATCAGCCATTCGAAATTTGTATGCGATGAATTGCCCACCCCCATTGTCGCTCCAGTAGCTGAATTCACTCCTCTGATCTGGCACCACGAATGTTTCCAAGAGTTCCGTAAGGTGCTTGGCCAAATCCAGCAGCCAAGCCGGCAGAGAGTGCTTCTCAGGTCGACCATCGTCTGAGACTAGAACGTAAACGCGGTGGGCATTCACACTAAAAGCAATGCCTACATTCTCCCGGCCCATGAGGACGGAAGCACAGGCGAGCTCGTAGCTTTCTGCGTCGTCACCCAATTCAGATACCAGTAGACCTTGATACACGCCGAGTGCAGCCCGAGTCAGTTCATAAGCGTCAGCAATTGGTGTCTTACCTTTACCCAAGTTCATTGAGGTATGCGAAATAGTAGAAGTGTGACTCACAGTCATTTTCCCTAAGCGATTTAGAGTGTTCGATAGGCCGGAAGGGTTATTCCTTTCAACTAGCCAGCCCGAGTACCTGCTGCTCATTCTCGCCGTCAGGTTTACCTACTGCATCGTCCAGGCGATGCTTTGAAACTTCGCTTGAGATCGACATGAATCGCTCGTACTCCTCGATCGGAATCTGGACGGAAATGGTTCCGTTGTTTGCATCAATAATCGCGGACTCTCGCATGAGCTTAGAGATCCCGGTCATAGACGAGGTCATGTTGGTAATCAGTTTTTTACCAATCCGTTTTGTCGGCGCTGAAATGTGTCGACTGGTAAGTCGAACCTCTGGCTGAAGGATAGGGGCGGGCTGCGACTGATCTACTAATTCGGCTGGTGTAGTCAGTGACTCATCCCCTGCAATGGCTGCCTTCGCCATCAGTTCAACCTGCTCCCGTTTGCGCGCCTCATAGGCATCGAGAATGATCTGTTCGCTCGCACCAGCGTATTTGCGCCATAGATCAAGGGCGAGGAAAGGCTTGATGACGCCCTTTTCAAGCAGAACCTGGATGGACTCAGGCAGAAGTAGCAGGCGCAGCGTTTCGCGCACGTGCGTATCAGTCATGCCAATATGCGACGCGATCTGCTCATCTGACCAATTGAAATCGCGTAGGCGCCGATAGCCATGCGCTTTCTGAATGATGCTGAGCTTGAGCTGCTCATTCGAGGTCAGGATGCGCACGCAGGCGAGTTGGTCATTTCCCTTGAGCTCAATGACAGGTAAACGCTTGATGGGGGCGCCACGAGACGCCGCCAATCGGGCGGCACGGAGTCGGCAATGCCCGTCACGAACATAGCAATGGCCGTCGACGACTTGGACTTCGATGGGCTGAAACTGCTCGCTTCGCTCCCAGGCGAGCGCCAACCGTTCGATGTGCTTTACGGTATCTGGTCGCTCATAGTCGCGAAGGTTGAACCCCTCTTGTTCCTCGATGAGGTCAAGGGCTAACCAAGTGAGATTGGTCTCCCCGACATTGCCTGTATTACCTGATGCAACAGCAACCTCGCAGAACGTGCTCAGGTCATTGGCTAGGTCCTGGGGGTGGGCTGTGCCTTGGTTTTCATCGTACTGAGTATGTTCCGTCATCTTCGTAATTCGCTTTGCAGTTGTGTAGCGGCGGCATGGTGCGGGGAATTTGCCTCCGGCCCGAACACGAGAGTGATGTTCAACGAGTCCCGGTCATGCGTTCATTTGGGGCGGGTAATCATCGAAGTTCTACTTCTGTTCTTACTGGCTACATTACCGCTCACTGCAGCTATCCAAGGGAGTCATCCGACCCAACAATGGTGGCGAATAGGGACCGTGACGGACTTGCTTTTTGCTACGGTCCCTGAATCTCAACTGGTGAGGGGACTATTCATGGGCAGTGCAGAGCCGGCCGCGCAATTTGCAAAACGATTTCGTAAGCGGATCTCCCTGAGATCGTTGCTCAGAGCTCATGAACAAGTTTTAGATAGCAAAGAAAATCACGGGCAGACAGAAGATATGAGCAACGCAGAAACCACAAGCGGCATGAATAATATTGGATTGGACCTGCAGCTGAGAAGGAACCGTTTGCATGCCCTTCCCGAATGTTTGGGGGAGTCATCGCATGGGAACCTATGGGGAGTTCCGCTCAAATACCTGCTCGTCGTTGAGTTGGCGTTAGGCTCGATGATCGGCGTGATCTTGGGTATGACCACCTACGACACCGCTGTGTATTGGTGGGTAATTCATTTGTTTCTAGGCTAGAAACAGCCCGGTGTGACCGGGCTTATGCTCTGAATCTCTGTCCCGTTTTATTTGTAGGAAAGACACTTCCCACGGAGTGTCGCTGGAACGCCTTGAGGACCTCCCAATGCAACAATCTCCCACTCGCGCTCGGTCATTTCCATTCCTGCGCCTCGGCACAGTTTCCGATACGCTCGTTCGTATTCTTCTTTGCTGGCGTTGAGTGCATAGGCGCGCGGGGTAGGTTGTTGTTCGGGTGGTGTGAAAGTAAGGGCCTGGTCGATGGCCTTGTTCATCCCTTGATTGAGTGCGGTTACAACTACGCTATTACCAGTGCCTTGTCCGGTGCGTAACTGCGCGTAATTACCCTGAGTGGTCATTACCTCATCCTCGCTACCCATTACGTGTTCGTACGCAGGCTTTCGAAGCGCCGCACCGCCGCGGCCATCATGACCCCAGCTGCTGTAAAACTCATGCGCAACTCTTACCGGCACGTACGCCGTGGCGTCCTCAGTGATCTGGTCATAGGGATGTTTGTGGTTGCTTGTGCAGGCCGTAAGAAATACAGCCGCCGCGATAGTGATTGCCTTTGTCCGGACCATATTGCCCTCCCATAGTGTGTGAGGGGGATCATATGGTTGTGCAAACAGCTGGTGTGGTGAGTCCGACCCGCGAAGTGGTATGGATTCAGGCTCCGCTTTTCCGACATCTAGACAGAATGCGTGCATCAGGAGGACTGCATGCAATTACTAAAATTATTAAAGGGGCTCGTTACGCGTCCCTCAATAGATGCTGGGCGTGAAGGCAAGCGCAGTCTTACTATTAACCAGATTCAAGAACTGGAGCTTGAAGACCCCGAGCTGCAAAAATATTTGATGCGGGGCGACGAGGCTTCGCTTAAGTACCCACCTTTTCTGGTCGGCCTGCCAGCAAGGGTTCCGGGCAAGTTTCTTCTGAATGCCCATGCGGCAAAAGTGCGCGCCATAGCCAGCGGTATTGGACTCCCTCCCCGGGAGTTCAATCGTTTGATTCTGCCAGTTCTCGACTCGTTTGCTAGCTTTGCTCACATGCTGCCGGCATCGCAGGCCCACCACCATCGGGGTGCCGGTGGGCTGCTGGCGCACTCCCTAGAAGTGGCGGTGCACGCGCTGAATGCGTGCCAAGTGACAAGTTTTGACCACGATCGCTACCCGGCCGAACGAATCAAAAGACGAGATCGATGGAACGCGGCGGCGGTGCTCGCTGCACTTATGCATGACGTGGGCAAGCCGCTTTACGACCTGAGAGTCACTGATGCATCAGCTGAAAAGATCTGGCAGCCGGTCGCCAACTCGATTCCTGAATGGGCCCAAGAAAATGGCGTCGAGCGCTATTTCTTCCACTGGAACCCAAATCGGCACGATGTCCATAAGCATCTCTCGACCACGATGATAGATCGCCTTCTGTCTAAAGAGTTGCGGTTGTGGCTCATGGAGGCAGGGCAGGATCTCTATTTTGCGATGGTCAATGCGATCGCCTGTGATGACGAAAAGAGCATTCTAACCGGGTTGGTCATCAAGGCAGATTCGACCTCGGTAGAAGCAGATCTCAGGAAGTGGGGTGGCGACGCATCAGGGAAATCAGCGCTGGGAATTGGCGTGCCCGTATCCTCGCTCGTGGTCGATACAATGCGGCATCTGAAAAGTATCGGTGTCTGGAAGGTTAATGAAGTTGGGCACCGTGTTTGGGTTATCGGGGACGGCGTCTACGTTGCCTGGGTACAGGGCGTGAAGGACATCACAGAGGAGTTGAATGAGAAGGGCGTCAAAGCGGTACCGCGTAGTGCGGATGCACTGGGTGAGGTACTGCTTGATCACCATATCCTTGAAAGATCCCCTGATGGATCGATCTACTGGTCTGTTTTTCCCGATCTGCTCAGTGACGGACGTCCAAAGCCGATTAAGCTGAAGTGCGTCAAGTTGGCGGCATCAAATCTGCTTTTTCCCTTCGAGCCAGTACCACAATCCGTTGCGGGTGTGGTGGGTGAGGGCGAGCATGAAATCCGATTTGAGGTCAACTCCAACACTGGATCCGTTGCTGCGCCATCAGAGGGCGTTGCGTCCCAAACCGATGATCCGCTGGCGGCTTTCCCTGCTCCTGGTTCACCTAATTCGGCGTCCATGGAGCCGATGTTTTCCCTAGGGGGCGGTGCTGTAGACACCTTTGCTCCAAAACCTGCGGCGGAAATTTTCAGCACGCCGACTCTGACCGTGCCCGATTTCTCCGCTGCACCTGGTGTTGCAGACCCGTTTGGCAATCCAGCTCCGAAGAAGGCAGAACCGAGTGCCCCTACGACAGTAGCGGCACCATTGGTCAGCCCTCCGCCGAACACTCCAAATGCGAAGCTAACACCGCAGGCATCACCGCGAACAAAAGGGGCTGTGCCCACGCTGGAGAGGGTGGTTCCAGGTCCGGCTTCAGGCCCTCAAATCAAGATAGTCGGGGCGCCGTCCCAAGCAGCGACAACAGAGCAAGGTATTGTCGTAAGCGGACAGCACCAGGCAGTTGTTGAGGGGATCAAAATTGGTGGTAGGGATGCACCCTCTCCTAAGGCGGCAGCTGCTGAAAAACAGAGTAAGGGAGGAAGCACTCTCGCAACTGGTACGAAAGACTGCCGGCAAGCCAAAGCTGGCGGGCCTGAATTTTCAGTACCACCGACTGCTGATGTTGCCCGACTAATCCCGGGGCCATCTTTAGATAGTTTTCCGTCGCCCAAAGATCAAGCGACCTTCTCGTCACCAGTTCCCGTGGCTGGGGGGATTGTAGTTGCTAACGGCGGCCAGTTTGATGATTTGACGCGACGTAATGCTGAGTACGCCTATAACTATGCGGACATCGACGATGATGTGCTCGAGCTCGCAGGAATGACGATCCCTGATCGATCTTTGCGGGCTGCAGATGCCGATCAGGTCAAAAGCCCCAAACCTGCTGTGCAACTTGGTAATGTCGAAAGTAACGAAAATAGGCCAACAGAACAGGATCGCCCACAAGTAAGTCCGCAACCGGCGGCGGACACACCCCCAAAAAAATCAGGTGGTCATGGGGGCGCGGTCAAGATGGTCATTCCCCCTGAGCTTGCGGGGATGGACGAGTTTGGATTCGATAATCTGCCAACCGAAATATCTCTTGAATTTCTTGGTGATCTGCCTACTGGTTCCCCGATTTCAGTAAACCTTCCAAAAGGTATGGAACGCGTACTCCATACTCCGAGTTTCGATATGGCGGAGCCGGCGCCAGAGACTGATGAGCTGGAATTGCATTCGATTGGATCGGATACACCATTGCGTCATCTCGAAGACCGGGGCGCGCTGGCCGACTTTGACCTCCCGGTAATGAGTGCGAGTGTGATGCTGCCGAATGTGGACCTAGAGCTCGATCTCGAACCGGACGCCGACTTTCTCCAGCCGATGCAGACAATGCCTGATTGGATCGAGGAGGCTTTTCAGGATTTCCACCCCGAGGCTCAGGTGAGCATTAATCCCCCTGCATCAGCTCCAACACCTGCAGCAGCCAGGCCGGGTTCATCGAAGACCAGGACTGAAAGAACGGTTCCTCAGGGGATAGCACCGGGCATCAGCGTTTCAAAAAGTGCTGGAGAGCCATACCCTGAAATTAAGGTAGGGCAACCAAGAAAGCCACGAGAGCCATTGCCAAGCACTCCAGTCGAATGCCTCCCTCTGCCGGAAGAATCTTCTGCGATTACAGAGAGTTTCAACGGGTATGTGTGTTCGCCGAAGCAGGCAGCCGAATATGAGGAGTTTCTTGCGCTGACTCCGGAACTATCGAAGTCTTTGAGGTGGTATGCATCCAATATCGACAAGACTGTCTCCATGGTGAGTTACAAGCCAAATTTCGAGTTCGCCGGCGAGGGGTTTGTTATCGACGACCTGCCGAAGCTTCAAAAGGCGATGTGGCTTTGGGATGATTTCACCGGAACCATGACACGCAAAGCGCCAAAGAGCGTCATGCTGAACTGTTACCTGGGAGCCATATTTGAATACCTCACAAACGGGAAGTACCGCCACTCGTTAGCAGCTGCTAAGGATCAAGTTGAAGCGGAAAACTTTCGGCGTATCGCTACCGCGGCACTGGCGCTCTGCAAGGAATCGGAGTTGAACGGAAAACGAGTTGTGAGCATTCAGCCTAGGAAACTGAGTGATATTTCCAACGCCCTTCAAGTGGACGAACCGACCCTGAAGAGGGCGCTAATTGCGACTCATCAATACCTCTTAGTCAGGAACAATCACGTCATAGAAATTGTGGACTAATAGCGATGAGTGAGTGGGCGTATGAGATGCCATGGAGGCCCAACTTTGAGGCCTTTGAGGCGAGTGGTTGGGTGCTTGGCATGGCGGCTACAAGTGCTGTGCACTTACTCACCGACTTGCCCCCGCAACCATTTTATTTGTCATTGATTGTGATGGGGGGCTTCGCGCTGCGTCGAATCCCCGCTGCCGTGCATCTATATCGGGTGAGGCAGGGCTTGAAGGCAAAGCCAGCAGTGCTGATGGGGCAGGATGAACTGATTGAGCAGATGCTCAAGAACAGGGGAAATTTGTTCCTGGGTACAGGATTCAAATGGACCCAGAGCGAAGGGCAGCAGGTATTCGAGCTGCTAAAGCGCGATATCACAAAGCTGATGCCGAAGATTCCTGATGGATTCATGGGGTCTCCGTGGATTCATGGCATCTCAATGCAGCCCGATCGACCAATCGAGATGAAGGAAGACCTAACATCGCTTCATACCCTGATTGTGGGAACCACAGGCTCAGGCAAGACTCGGGAGTTTGACATTTTGATCTCCCAGGCCGTCCTCCGCGGAGAGGCTGTAATCATTATCGATCCGAAGGGCGATAAAGAGCTTGCTGAAAATGCCAAGCGTGCGTGTGAGCTTTCTGGGCGCCCTGAACGGTTCAAATATTTCCATCCTGCCTTCCCTGAAAAAAGCGTCCGAATTTCGCCAACCAAAAATTTTGGTCGAGCAACCGAAGTGGCGTCGCGCATTGCGGCTCTGATGAAATCCGAGGGCGGCGATCCATTCCAGGCCTTTGCTCAGATGGCTTTGAACAACGTTACTCAGGCGTTGCTCTTGTGTGGCATGTTGCCGACCCTCGTTGAGTTGCGGCGTACCCTCGAGGGAGGCTTGGCGCCTTTGGTTATTCGTTCGATCAAAGCATATGGAGAAAAAGTTCATCCGCACTTTGAAGCGCTAGCGCGTGCGGCCTTGAGCAAAGCCCAAACAGATGAAATGAAAGCGAAGGCGCTTCTGGGACTCTACAGGACAGAAATCGTGCCGCTGGCGCCAAGCTCGGATTTGGAAGGTCTGCTATCGATGTTCGAGCATGACAAAGCTCACTTCGGCAAAATGATTGCGTCACTGCTACCTGTTCTGAACATGCTGACAGCTGGGCACATGGGACCAATCCTATCACCGAATATGGATGACCCAGATGATGAGCGTGAAATCACAGACTCCGGCAAAGTTATCCAGGGGGCCGAAGTTCTCTACATGGGGCTGGATTCACTCTCCGACAGCATGGTTGGATCGTCTATAGGCTCAATCTTCATGGCCGATCTGGCGGCTGTTGCGGGCCAGCGATATAACTTCGAGGATCCGGAGGAGCTTAAGCGCCGGCCGGTAAACATCTTTGTTGATGAAGCTGCCGAAACTGTAAATGACCAACTTGTTCAACTGCTAAACAAAGGTCGTGGTGCTGGTATGCGCTTGTATGTGGCTACACAAACTATTGCCGACTTCGAGGCGCGGATGGGGTCTCCTGCGAAAGCTCGACAAGTATTGGGTAACACTAACCATGTTATCGCTCTGCGTATCACTGATCAGGAAACGCAGAAGTATATTGCGGAGATGATTCCTCCGACTTACTACAAATACGTCATGCGCACCCAAGGGAACTCTACAAAAGATGATCCACATATGCATTCCCTTAACGTGGGTGAACGACTTATGGACGAAGAGGGAGAGCTCTTCCCTGCGCAATTGTTAGGGCAGTTGCCGAATCTGGAGTTTTTGGCGATTCTGGCTGGTGGTAGGGTTGAAAAAGGCAAAATTCCAGTTCTGACTCGTCCTAAAAATTACGATAAAGCAGTTGAGCGTGCAAAACTGCTTGTTAAAGAGGCTGCATAATCGTGCGATCCCGTTTTGAAGCTGTTACGCGTATGTTGCCAAAAGACGACAAGGCCAGAATGGTTCTGAACATTCTTGAAGCAGATTGGCCGACCGCAGTAGAGATTGTTCCTGCTGCTCTTGAGTTGGTTGGGCTAGAGTCCACCACTCCTCAGTGCGTAGAGTTATTGAAAAATTGCTTAACGTCATATCAGTCCTATTTGGGGAAGAGCGATCGCGCGAGACTGGTCTCCTTTCTTGAGCCATTTCTCACAGGGGTTACAGGACTATTGCTCCAAGATCCCACGCCAGAAGATTCGGTTCTAGAGATCCAGGGCTTAATAGATACCGTGATAAAAAAACACGGAAGTGCGGCGGCACGAAATAAAATCGAAGAAATCCTAATGCCAGAAGGTTCTTCTATCGGTCGCGTCTGGCGGGATATCAAGGAAGGCTGAGATGGCAGACGTCGAAGAAAAGATGCCCCAGGGGCTATGGGCGACTTTGGTGTTTATTTGTATTGAGATACTTCTGATCGTTTGCATTGTTCCTAATGAGTTTATCGACAAAGCAATTCTCAAGGAGCAAGATTGGGGTGAGGTGCTGATGGGAAAAAAACAGCATGATGGCCTCATCGATAATACGAATCGACTTTATAGCAAAATTAATCTTGAAACAGGACTCAATCAAACGGTGCAAAGTTTCTTTATCCCAACGCCGGAGGAGCGTGAAAAGTCCAAGGCATGGGAAGGCCTTGGCAGGGTGTGGTTTTCATTCATAGGAAATCGCGGTGAAGCTTTGACCAAGGTCATGTATCACGTTTACTACCGCTTTTTACTATTGATGATGTGGCTTCCGTATATGGCTGTAATACTAGTGCCGTCAGTACTGGGCGGCTATATGAGTTGGAACATCAAAAGATACACTTTTCGCCATTCCTCACCGTTTCTTAATACGTACAGCTCAAAAATAATTGCCTTCATCATTGCGAGCCTGTGCGTTAGCTTCATCGCGCCGGTTCCAATCCCGCCGATGATCATTCCGGTGGTGATCATCACTCTGCTACCCATCGCCTGCAGCTTGCTGATCGGAAACCTGCCAAAGCGCCTTTGAAGCGCCCCCGTGAGGAATGCTCCATTTTGGAGCTTCCTCTTTTGACCCATTCAGCGGGTCAGATTCACTCCAAAACCCTCGACCTAGACCTCACCATGTGCTCAATGGTTGAGGTGTCTCATGAAAAAAGAATTTGTTGTCCCTCTCGCGATTTCGTGTCTGTCCCTGCTGGTAAGCGTGGGCTCGTACTTTCTGATTGACCATAAGGTTAGTCAGGCAATGAACCTGACAAATCAGGTCAATGAGCAGTTTTCCAAGGTTAAGCCTTGGGCATTCAAGCGGGATGCCCTCGATTCATTGATTGACGAGAACAGGATCACGGCGGCGATTCGTGGAAAAGATTCTTCTGCGTCCAATAAGCCTCGTGTGCGCGAGCCACAACCGGCTCAGATCGATCGACGATACGGAGATCCAAAGGCTCAATTCACGCTAATTGAGTACTCAGATTTTGAGTGCACTTTCTGCAAGCAGTACTTTGCAGTGCCTAAAGCGCTTGCCGACGGATCCAGGGGGAATATCTCCGTTATTTTTAAACACGTTCCTATCCATGGCGATGCGTCACGGCGAGAAGCATATGCAGCTGAGTGCGCGGCGGCACAGGGAGGGAATGACGCATTCTACCGAATGGCTGGGGCTATTTTTAGCTCAACACCTGGTAATGGGACCGGTACTGAAAAGCCGCTCAGTGTTATCGCCCAAAGTATTGGGCTTGATGGTGTGGAGCTATCAAAGTGCATGGATAACGAAGACTTCTACGCCAAAATCAAATCGGACTTTCAGGAGGCGATTGATCTTGGTATTAACCAAACACCAACTACGATCGTTCGCCATAACGTGACAGGTCAGCAGGTCAGGCTGGACGGCGCCGTTACACCTGAAGCCATCATGAAAAGTTTATCTAAGATTGTTCAAAGTCCCGGAGCAACGAACTAATGCAGCCTGTTCGCATTCCTCAATATGTTGATGATCCACCCCATCTGCTCTTTTGGCAGGCTGACGAAGTTGCGCCAATTGGAATCGGTCTCGTGTTTGGTATGTTCACTGGCTACGCGGCCATCTGTACTATCGGCGGTTTTTTGCTAACTCGATGGTACAGAAAATACCGTGATGATCATCCTGATGGATTTATGGTGCATATGATTTATTGGTTTACCGGGTTGACTGGTGCAAAGTCCAGAACGATTCCGAATCCATTTATCCGTGAATTCCATTGAGGCAAATATGTTATTCAAAAACTTCAGCCAGTCGTACCGAGGAACGGTTTCCGAGAACAAATTTCTTCGAGGTATGGTGATCGCGCTGATCGCAATTGACTTGTTTGCGATTATCGGCTGGCTTAATAAAAGTACTGTAATCGATATGCAGCCTCCGACCCTGACCGAGCGTGCTTGGGTCGACGAATCATCTGCATCTGATGAGTTCGTCGATGGCTGGGCGCTCTATATCGCTGACCGACTTGGCAACGTGACGCCATCGTCGTCAAAAGTAATACGCAAGTCGATTGAGCCCTTGCTTGATACTGATATTTATCAGGATGTAGTGAATAAAATCGAGGCGCAGGTACTTCAAATCCGCCAAGACAGGGTGACCCTGAAATTCAACGCAAAAGATGTTCTTCGTGATCGGTCGAATCCAAGAAAGTTTTATGTTACCGGCCGATCCTATATGACGGGACCTAACGGGAAGCCTGAGCCAAAAAATGTTACCTATGAACTTGACTTGCGAATTAAAAACTACAAGCCAGTACTGACCTTTGTCGACACATATGAAGGCCCACCAAGAACTGAAGATGTTATTCGCCGCCAAGAGAAAACCACTCAAGCACGTAAGCGTATGGACCAAATAAACAATGAAAAGTAAACAAGTGAAACTAGCGTTGATTCTCACTGCGTTTGCGGCTGTTCAGGCGGTTTATGCGCGAGAGTTAAACATTCCGAAGATGGCCACCGCCTCGACCGAGGCCCAGGTAGTCGATGGGGTCCCGAAATCGGTTAACCCTTCCGATTACGGGCTTGAAGTGGGCGAGGCGGATGCGCACGCGGCACTGGACCAAGAGGCTGCAAAAAAGGCTTCCGAGCCAGCCGCGAAGCCAGCTTCGCCACCGGTCGTCAAGAGTGCGCCGACACCGGCAGTGAAGAACGACACCGACATGATGAAGGTGTCTGGTGGCGGCCGGCAGGGTGACCTTCAGGCTGTGCCCGCGTCTGTGGCCAAAACCACCGCTGGTGGTGAGGAATCGGTTGCGATGGTGTCGTCCTTGGAGGATGTCGTGGTCCAGCCAGGGGTGAACACCATCGTTCCTGTAGCAATTGGTCACCTTAACCGAATCGTTACGCCGTTCGAAAATCCGATTGTCCAGACCGTCTCTACGAGCTCTGTCGAAGTCAAGGGCAATGTCATTTATGTATCGACACAAGATCAAGCGCCGATCGCCATGTACATCACGCCGAAGGACGACGAGTCGGTAGCGATCAGTCTGACGCTGGCGCCGCGGAAGGTGCCGCCTATTCAGGCCAATTTGATCCTTGGTCAGGCCCCAGGGTCTGGCGGTCGCGCTACGCCTGGTGGTATGGGCACCTTCCGCTACTCGGGCCAGGCAAAAAAGTGGGAGGAAGGGCAGCCATACATGGAATCGATCAAAGGGATCATGCGATCACTGGCCCTGGGCGGCATTCCCAAAGGGTTTTCCATGGGTAAATTGAGTCGCACCGACACGTTGCCTGCCTGCTATCAGGAGGGCATCGCATTCGATTTTTCGCGATCCCAAATTGTTCTTGGTCATAACTTCAAAGCCCTCGTAGGAGTCGCCCGAAACACCTCGGCGGTCCCGGTTATGTTTGACGAAACCTCCTGTACACATCCGTCATTGGCCGCGGCTGCCGCGTGGCCCCGAAATATGCTTGAGCCGGGTCAGGCGACGGAAATTTACATCGTGACTCGCGTCGGTGAAGCGCCTGCAGAAGAGTCTTCTAGGCCGAGTCTGCTGAACTAAGGGGGGGTTATGATCAAATCATTGTGGTCGGGTCTGAGCCCGAGCAAAAAGAAAGTTGTGGCAATCATTGGTGCCGTCGGGGTTGTTCTTTTGGCGGTATTCGCCATGAGTTCGATTGGGGGGAATGACCAGCGCAAACAGGGCGGCAAGCAAACGATTGGCCGTGTGCTGTATGACGGTGATCCCCGTTCTGTGGGCATCGATTCCATCAACTCAAAACAGCGCGATCAAGAGAAAACCCTCACTGAAGTTCAGCGCAACCTCAAAACCCTTCTGGAACAGAGCAACAATCAAAAAGCAATTACGGACGGCCTTAAAACCGTCCAGCAAAGCGTTGATGATCTTAAGGGGCAGGTAACTCTCGCTAAGGAGCAGGCCGACAAGGTAGCAGCTGAAAATCTTAAGCTCGCAGAGGAAGTTCGCACCAATCAGGCAAAGGCACCGCCTCCCGAGAAAGAAGTCGAGCTCAAGGAAAAGGAGGAGCGTATCAAGCGTGAAAAGGCTTCCCAAGACCGTTTCAACGCCGTAGGCAATGATCCAAATAAAAACCAATCGGCCTTCTTCGCAAACGCACCGGCTCCGGCTCAGGACCCAGTCAAGCCGGGTCAGGCACCGAAGAAGGAAGAAAAGGTGGCGATCAGGTCTATTGGGAGTGAGCAGCCGAAAGAGACGGACGACAAGGATGAAAAAGAGCAGGAGGTTTTCTTGCCCGCCGGCTCCATTTTGTCCGGTGCTTTGATTACTGGCCTGGATGCGCCGACCGGCTCTAAAGCACGCCAGGATCCTTTCCCTGTTCTTCTGCGAATCAAGAGAGAAGCTGTATTGCCAAACCGATTCCGTGCAGATGTTCGTGAGTGTTTCTTGATCGCCAGTGCCTTCGGCGACATGTCCTCAGAGCGGGCGTATATGCGTGCGGAAACTATCTCCTGTGTTCGTGATGACGGTGGGGTTATTGAGACCGGTATGGATGCTTACGCGTCAGGTGAGGACGGTAAGGCAGGTGTGCGCGGACGGTTGATATCTAAACAGGGAGCAATCCTAGCCCGCTCTCTTGCAGCTGGTTTCATGCAGGGCGTTAGTGAAGCGTTCAGCGTTCGCCAAGTACCGAGCATTAACATTACGGGTTCTGGTAGCAGTAGCGGCAATAAGGGCGTTGTTGATCCAGTGTATGAGCAAGCCTTTAACTCGCAGGCCCTCCAGGGGGCTGCTATTGGCGGTACTGGCAAGGCACTGGAACGCATTGCCGACTTCTACTTGGAAATGGCTGAAAACCTTTATCCCGTTATCGAGGTAGATGCCGCGCGTGAAGTCGACTTCATCGTCAAGAAGGGTGTCCAGCTGAAGCTCATGTCGAAGGCACCACGTCGCTGACCAAAAACAGGGGCGGATTCGCTCCTGCACCCAACAACATATTTGGATACTTCAATCATGAATTCGATTTCAGCGGTGAGTGCTTTCCGATTTTTGGCTCTGGCAGCTGTTGCCGCGGCCATGACCGGTTGCTCGTTTTTGCAAGTTGGAGAGTCTGAGTACTCCTGTAAGGGCATGCCCGACGGCGTGACCTGTATGTCCGCTCGCGATGTGTATCAGCTGACGGAAAATGAGAACTTTCGTCAAGTTGTGGAGCAGAACCAGACTGCTAGGGATCAGGCGATGAAAGAGGGCAAATCGATTGAGGAGGTACTCCCGGCGGTCCAGCCCCACATCGCAGCTGGCGAGCGCTATGTCGTTCCGAAGCCAGCCCGCAACCCGATTCCTATTCGTTCGCAGGCCACCGTCATGCGCGTTTGGGTGGCTCCGTGGGAGTCCGATTCGGGCGACCTGAACGTACCTGGATTCATCTACACGGAAATTGAACCGCGCCGTTGGGAAATTGGTACACCGGCGCCAAAACCGACACCTTCCATTCGGCCACTGGAGTCGAGGAAGAACACTTCTACACCTGCAACTTAAACAATCCCCAACCAGCATGACCTAGGAGATACACCCATGCAAATGAGCATGACCCCAAGCCAAGTCCGGCGTACCAAGGACGTAATGAAGTTCGGTGTGGCACTGATGCTCACCGTCGCAGCAAGCAACGCACTCGCCGGCACCGGTGGTGACAGTTTCGACTCGATCTGGGTAACCCTGACGGACTGGATGCAGGGAACCTTGGGCCGGGTCGTCGCTGGCTCGATGGTGTTGGTCGGGATCGTCTCCGGCATCGTACGCCAGTCGATCATGTCCTTTGCGACAGGGGTTGGCGGCGGTGTTGGCTTGTACAACACACCGACCATCATCGAGTCGATCATGACTGCCACCCTCCCGGTTGCGCACTCCCTCAACTAAGCAAACCAGTACTAACAAAGCCGGCCGATGCCGGCTTTTGGGTTTTCAAACCAGGATCGGGAAGATAATTGTGAACTGGATTAAATCGACAGGCCTTCTTGCGGTGACGTTGATGTCGGCGGTCTCCTCGACTCAGCTTCTGGCAGCGAGCCAATGCGTTGAGAGTGGAGAGGCGCTGTCTTTAAATCCAGTTGTAGCGGTGGTGGGCGAGACACTCAGTGTGTCTTATACCTTAAACCGTGTCGGGTGTTCGTCTACAGGTTCTTACAGTCTTCCGATCAGTGTTGGCTCACCGAAAGGCGCGAACATTGGTAAGTGCGAAGGGGTAAGAACAAAGGAGTCGTTCAGCTGTACGGGTGTGGCCGCATTGCCACAAGGATTCACCGGTCCTCTGGTTATCAGTGTCGGGAAAGGCCTCGCGGAAACGATAGTTGAAGCGAAGAAATCACAACCGCATGCCAATGACATGGAGGTGCTCAACGACGAAGACGAAACGCTGGTCATCCCTCTCACTCTCACTGGTGCGGGAGTTCAGGCTGAGTCTTTCGAACTTCTGGATATGCCTTCGAAGGACGTTGGACAGTTCCTGTTGAACGGGGCCGCGGTCACGTTCAAGCCATTCCCGCAATGGTCGGGTGTTACGTCCTTTACCTATCGAGGAAAGGACACCACCGGTAACTTCTCCAATGCAGCGACGGTTCGCGTAGTTACCAGCCAGATGAATGATGCACCCACCTTAATTCCGCACCCGGCAATCGGCTTCGAAGACAAGCCCCTTGTTTACGTGCCTGTCGTTCAAGATCCAGACCCGGTCGATATCTACCGGGTGGTGGTTGAGGCCCAGGGATCACACGTTACTGCTGTGGTTGAGCCGGACCTTCATTCTGTGAGAATTATTCCAGAGAAGGACTGGAATGGTTCCGATACGATCAAGATTAGCGCGGTAGACAGTGCAAACGCTAAGAGTGAGGTGATGTCCATTAGCGTCATCATCCAGCCTGAAAATGACGCACCAGTTCTCACTCCGATATCCATCGTGGCCAACGAAGACAGCGAGGGCAGGGCAAAAATCGTTTTTACGGATCCTGACGGAAAGGCTCCATACCGATTTCTCATTGATAAGCAGCCGCCTCCGAGTGCTGGCGGTTGTGGTATTGACGTCGATGAAGTGGTCTTCACACCTGCCAAGAACTGGAACGGCACGACCGAATGTTCTGTCGTGGTCGTCGATGCTGACAGTGGCGCCTCGCTTCCAGGGACGGTGTCAGTCACTGTAGTGGCCGCACCCGACAAGCCAGTGGTGGAAACCAGAACTCTGACCTTAAATCAGGGCGACTCATCGACCTTCAACCTTGTGGTGACTGACCCCGACGCCGGCGACAGTTTCTTGCTCAGTAGCTCGTCAATCCAAGACGCTGTTTTTGGATCGTTTAGTTTTTCTGGGACTACCATGTCGGTTGTTCTTAACCCAGAGTTTGTTGGGACAAGATCCATTTCGTATACGGCAAAAGACTCCTTCGGCCTGGTGTCTGCACCTGGTGAACTGACTATCAAGGTTCTGCCAGTTGCAAAGAAGCCTGTCATCGCTCCCGCTCAGGCCTATACCGCCACAGGTACTCCTGTGGTGTTAGATCTCATGGCCACTGATCCAAACCATGACACGCCACTTGCCTTTGCCATTTCACAGACAGTCCCGGCCGCGGCTGGGACGTTGAGCATAAATGGTAATCGATTGGCATATACGCCGGCGCCGGGATTTATCGGTACTGCGACAGCTTACGTTGTTGCTACTGACCCTGGTGGCCTGGTGTCGGCGCCTCAAGCAATCTCTTTTATTGTCCAAGCTGACCAAGCCTTTGCGTTCGACCCTGATAGCCCTGACAGCCATACGATCATCATTGTTCAGCAGCCTGATCCGGCGGCTGGCGTCCTGACAGTCAATGGCTTGTCGCTAACGTTTACGCCTGTCCAGGGTTATCTTGGGACGGCTACGTTCACCTATAAGGTGCGGGATTTGGCAGGTCTTGAGTCGGGTATCAAGCAAGGCACAATTGACGTAGTTAAAACCAATTACGCCCCTACGTCTGCGAGCGTGCTCATCAGCGTTAACGAGGGTGAGACATCGAGCCCAGCACTGCCGACAGTAGTTGATGAGAACCTGTACGACACTGGGTTGCATACTTTTACCATCCCTATCCAGAGCATGGCCGGTGTCGCGGAGGTGGTGAACAATCGCATCATCTACCATGCTCCGTATGGCGCAAGCGGTGTCAAAACCTTCAAGTTCATCGCTCGAGATGTTGCGGGCGCTGAGGTCGTTGGGCTGGCGACTGTTAATGTGTCGCCCAAGAACTTCCCACCGAGCTCAGTCGATTTAACTCTTGATACGCAAGAGTCCACGCCGGTAAGTGGCGTTCCCGTAGTGGTCGATCCAAACCCAACTGACACGTTCACCTACACTGTAGATTCGAGTCCTATTGCTGGAACCGCTGCAGTAGTAAGTGGCAAGGTTGTTTATACGCCGACGCCGAATTGGGTAGGCTCTGATCGATTTGCTATATCGGCGTATGACGCCGCCGGCGCCAAGGTGAGTGGGTTGGCTTACGTTACGGTACGTCGGACTAACGTCGCGCCCGAAGCTCTAAGCGGCAGCATGACGGTTCGAGAGAACACCACGAGTTCACCCTACTACCCTGTCATCGTTGATAAAAACCTGTATGACATGGGTAAGCATCAGTTGGCAGTAAAGGTTCAGCCTGAAAATGGCACGGTTTCAATTGAAAATAACCGCCTGATGTACACGCCGAAAAAAGACTTCATCGGTGATGACAACGTTACGGTCGAGGCAACCGATCTGGGTGGGCTCTCCGTAGCAGGGGTGGTTGCTCTTAAAGTCACCAGGAACAATCTTCAGCCAGAGACCGCAGCCCTCAGTATCGAGACATACGAGAACACGCCATCAACTGAAGTCACTCCAACCGTAGTCGACCCGAATGCTTGGGATCAGTTTAGTTACGAAGTGATTACTCAGCCTGAGCACGGCTCTGTTGTGGTCGGTGCGAAGGGGTACGTGTACACGCCGCAAGCGAAATACACTGGCAATGATAAGTTTGCCTTCCGGGTCGTGGACGTGGGCGGAAAATATGTCGAGAGCGTGGCGAAAGTGACCGTTCTGCGGAAAAACACCCCGCCAACAGGTGTGACACCGGACACTGTGTATTACTTCGAGGGCATCGGGGGCAAGCAACGTCTGGCTGCGATCGACGATAACCTCTGGGGATCGCATACCATTGAAGTTCAGTCACAACCAGGGCACGGTTTCGCCTGGTTCAACAACGACATGTTGAATTTCAAGACCGATGGGCGATCGGAAACCACCATGACCATCAAAGTGACGGACCAAGACGGCCTGTCGGTGATCGTGCCGGTGCGGTTGGTTCCCAAGAGTATCGATAGCGTAATCGATCAATTACCGGTTCAAGAGCTCACCAGCAACAAAGTGGCCACGCCAGCCATCACCAAGGAGTTTCTGCGCGTGGATGGTCGACCAGGCTTCTTGCTGACCGATAAGGACGCTATAGCAGCGCTTGGCAGCGACATTGTCGCGGTCGTTGAGAAGTCCTCAACTGTTGGCTTGCGAATTGGTAGGAGGCCTTTGGCGCCTAGCCAAGGCACACGGTTGTCAGTGGAGTATTTCACTGCGGACGCGATTGGATCTGCATTAGCAGGTATCCAATCGAGTGCCAGTGGCCATGGCCGGGTACTGCTTGTAAGAGCAGACCTGACGGGTACTGCGTACGCCATACCCTTTGAGGTGTGGAAGCTTGAAGGCGCGGTGAAGACAACCGCCGATACAGCGCCTCTGGGCCTACAGGCGTTACGCGCGCAGTTCGAACCGTCTAACACCGTGTGCTTGAACACCGTTCGCCAGGCTTCTGCGGTGAACGGTAACCCGTATGACAATCCTGTCTGCCTTTTGGAGTTCACGCAGAAACTGCCTGAGTTCAAGGATTTATCCAGTGACTCGACCCTGGCAATGATTGGGACCGCTACCGATATTGGTACATACCCGATCGAGGTGACTTCCTACATCGTCGGCGCCGATGGCGAGAAAAGTCTGCTGGCGACCTATACCAAGTCTGCCGAATTTGTTTCTCCAGTTGGCGCTGTGAAGGTCGGCCCCAAGTACCCATTCTCGACTGCATATTACAAAGTTGAGGATTTGGATGTTGAGTATGTCCAGCAGGCCGGGCCTCCCTGCGACCTGACCATTATCGAGCGGCGGGCAATTTCAGCAGCTGCTTCGTTCTCGACAAGACCCCTGTGTCTGCTGGAGTGGACGGAAATCCCTGTGGGAATGGTGGTTCGTCCAAACTGGGAGCGGCCATACCTGCAGGGAACGGCAACTATGCTCGGCCTCAATACCTCGAGCTGGAGGCTGTCAGTGTTCACTCCATCCGGTAAAAAAATCGACCTTGGTCCTGACACTTTTACCTTTACCGCGATCGAACCGAGCCAGGCTACGGTTACCTATGAGTCCAGTACGAAAGTCAGTGATTCACTTCTGACTTCACCGCTAGAGGGCGCATACATCGGTGATGCCGTGATTCAGTCGGTCAGTGCAAGGCTGCTGCTTAAGCACAACCTCAACTTGGGCGTAGAACAAACCGAGGATGCAGCTCCGGCCTATGGCGCGACGAGCAAAATCTATCGTCGGATCTATACGGCGCCTTTTGATGCGTTGTGGCAAATGAGGAAACTTCACGTAGACGCCGCCTATAAGGTCCTGCCGGATATCGCGACTCACTCTGAAGCCGATGTCTTGGCCGTTCCTGACGAGAGTGTCGTACCAATCATCGACAACGAGAACGGAAAGATTCTTTCAACGGAAAACCTTGAAGTAGGGGTAACCATTGGGGATGCGTTTGATACTAAAAAAATCTACTCGGCGGACAGGATGGGTGAATGGGAAATTCGCCTGATCCTTAAGCCGTCGTGGAACACGGTGACTGAGCTGGCGCCATGGCAAAAGACTAATGGTGCTGGCCATGCTGCGTTTGCGATACCTGTTGAAGAATTGGCCGGTAAAAACCTGCGCATTTACGCCGAGGCAAGAGTTATTTCTCCTGTGCCAGAGTACAAGGTCACTCGCACATCGCCTCGACCACTAAGCCTCGCAATCCTGAATGGTGCTGCACTCGACGGTTCGATCAGGTCTCTTCGTATGACGGGCGAAGCCCCCCTGCGCGTGACGCTGTTTGCTGACGTGACCAATCGAGCGTGGACCAAGGACCTTGGTGCGGTTCGCTGGGAGCTGTCGACTGAGGGCGGCCCGTGGGTCGAATTGCCAAACAAGAGTCGGACGCCGCAAAGGATCGCCATGACCTTGCTGAAGGGCAATTACAAGGTCCGCGCAGAGCTCACGAATAAGAACTCTGGGGCTAAGTCCATGACCGATTCGATTGAAATCATTGTGTACAACGTCCCGAAAGGCGTGTTGAAGGGGCCAGGGAATACCTTCGTGGATGCATCTGCCCGGTTCAGAGTTCTGCAGTTGAATGCCCAACCAATTGACCTTTCAAATATCGAGGTTGAATGGAGCTTGGATCGAGGTAAGACGTGGGCGCCTGGTACGGATACGAACATCCAAACACGTAGTACAGAGCTGCGGGTAAGCGTCTATGCGCGCATGCGTTACAAGGACGCACCACCTGACGATGTTCACGTATGGAAGGTCCTACGCTCGGGTGTCGCTTTCCGGAAAATCAGGCCACCACGAGTGCAACTGATTGGTCCGCGCCGGCCTGAGGTAGGGAAGGAGGCTACCTGGATAGCAAATATGCTGATGCCATACCCAAACATGGACCTGACCATGGGCGGGGAATTCATCATGCCTGACGGTACAACGATCGTGCCTGGCCAGGAGGCCAAATATACGCCTGTGGATGCCGACATTACTGATGCCAAGACCTACCTCAGCTACAGGGCTTGGATTGACGGCTATCGCGATCGTGGGGGAGAGGGCATCACGCAGCAGCGCATTACTTTCTGGATCTATGATTGGCCTGAATGGGCTATCCAGCCAACCTTCAGCGCAGAATACGCCCCGGCGGAGCTCTCACTGCGCGTACGGAACATTGGCGAGTTCAAAGCGGTTGAGGGGGTGTACTACGACTGGGAATTGCCGGCGATGCCTGGGTACGAAGTTGTGAAAGACGACACGATGGTTCTCCGGATGCTCAATATCCTCCAGCCCGCCGTGTACCCCTTCAAGGTCCATGTCTACGATGCACGAGGCAACTACAGCTTGGTTGAGCGTCAGATGACGTTCAAGGAGCCGCCCCCTTGGACCATCAATCTGCTGTGGAATGGTGACAACAATGCTTCCCGGGCGCCTTTGGGCATCATGATTCGACCTCAGATTACTGGTGGCCACCCTAAGGATCGGATCACCAGCCTGAAATACAAGTTGAACGGCGAAGAAATTGATACGGGAGGTTCTCGCTATGCCAGGGCCACCTTGCCGGCTGAGGGGCAGTATCAGGTCGATCTCGAAATTGAGACCCAGATGAACAAGGGCTCTGATGGGAAGGTTGAGATCGATGTGAAGAAGAATCAGCCACCCACTTGTGAATTGCAGGTGAAGGAGGGCGGATCCGCGTGGTCAGCACTTGCCAAATGCACGGATCCAGATGGGCGAATCGCGAGACATAATTGGTACGTGAACGACAAGCTGCAGGGACTGGGAGGGTCGGCAATTACGATCTCGAAGCGGACCTACCCAGACGCACCGAAAATCGTCTTGTTCGCTACTGACGATTCAGGAGAAGACTCTGCACCAGTTACATGGTGATTCGAAAAGGAGGGGCGCCATGTGGCGCCCTTCATTTTTGACCCTGCTAAAGGGTCAGATTCGAACCTAACTAAGAGGCAAGTTCTCTAGCCTGATGACATCGAAATCGAGGTGTCGTCATGCTCAGAAGAATCTTTTTCCCCCTCCTGCTGGCCACGTCTGCGTGCGCCTCGGCTGCTGAACCGGCTGGAGGCCAGCACAATCAAACCGCACCGATGCCAATCAACGGAATGATCGCGGCGGTAAAGAACGGGAAGATGGCCTTCGTTAGCGATAACGGGCGGTTCGTGTTCCGCGGATCCATGTATGACACATGGGCGCAGAAGGAAATAACAACCCTCGAAGAGGCCGAGCAAGCCTCTAAGTACATTGACCTTCAGAAAATCAAATTCAATATCGAAGATCTGGTTCCCTTTACTGTCGGATCCGGCTCCAAAACTGTCGTTGTCTTTACAGACCCACTTTGCCCCTCTTGTGCAAACCTTATTTCCGATCTGAAAAAAGTAGATGGTTACAGTTTCAAGATTATTGAAGTTCCGGCACTGGGCGACGAAAGCGCAAAGATTGTTCGAAGCCTGCTCTGCGCAAAAGACAGGGACGCCGCATTCGATATTGCTACAGGCAAGGAAAAGCCAAAAGTAATCGATCAGCGAGGTAACGACTGTGACACCTCGCCAATCGGTAAGCGGATTATTTCGGCTCAGATGTTCGGTGTGAAAGGCGTTCCGTTCATGATCCGAAATGATGGACTGATCAAACATGGTTACGAGAAGGGAACCCTCTCAAACTGGCTGATGGGAGCGAATTAAGTGACCGCATATGCCAAGGCGAATTACCCATTAGCCGACCTTCTGAGTGTGATCGCCTATGACGACGACAAAAAATATTTCGTCATGGATGATAACTCGGTTGGGTTTTCGTTCTTGTGCCGGCCATTGCCTGGCAGTGACGGGAAAGAAGGTGATCAGCTCAAGTCTGTGATGAAGCAGGCCTGGCCTGCGGGCACGACAATCAACTTCAATTTGTTTCCGTCACAAAATATCAACTCCCAAGTAAATAGCATGCTCAGGATGCGTCTTGGGTGTGAGGACAACATCGCACACCAGGCGATCAAAAGCCGGGCAAGTTACTTGGTAAATGGCACGTTAAAACCTATCGATGATTACTCCGGGATCAAGGTCCGTGAAATTCACGTTCTGATCACCGTAGTCATGCCGATAGATGACGTGCTGCCGTCCGAAAAGGAAATCCAGACCCTCTCGGAGTTGCGCGCACAGTTTGACTCCACCTTCAAAAGCATCGGTTTTGCACCGCAAGCACTGACCAATCACCTCTACCTGGAGATCATGTCCTCGATCCTGAACCAAGGCCAACAAGCATCTTGGCGGGATCGCATGCATGCCGAAGCGGAAGATGACAAACCGTTAAAATGCCAGATCCTCGACTACGACCGAACCGTCGAGGTTTTCAGTGATCACCTGAAAATCGGTGACACGCTCGTAAAAACGCTGAGCGTCAAAAAGTTTCCTCGACAGACACTACAGGGGGCTGCTGCGTGGTACCTCGGCGATTTGCTGACTGGTACTAACGGCATCCGCGAAAACTGCTTGATCAGCTTTACGGTGTTTTTTCCTGAACAGCAAGCAGCGAAAGACAAGCTCAGTACAAAACGTCAATGGGCAAACAACCAGGCGTACGGACCGCTACTGAAGTTTGTGCCAAAGCTTGGGGCAAAGAAACAAGGCATGGATGACCTCTTCAAAGAGATTGAAGAGGGTGAGGCGGTGGTCAAATGCAACATGACGGTTGTCATTTTTTCCGGTGACCGGGACCGTCTAGTGCGCGCAACGTCAGAAGCTCGAAACTACCTGGGTATTCGACAATTCACACTGCTGGAGGACAAATACTTCGTTCTTCCGTTGTTCCTGAATGCGCTTCCCTTTGGGGCCGACCGCAAAGCCATCGATGAAAGTTATCGTTATAAGACAATGGCCATCACGCATGCCTTGCCGTTACTTCCAATCTACGGGGATTGGAAGGGAACAGGTTCACCGATCATGCAGTTTGTTTCGCGAAATGGGCAATTGATGTCCTATTGCCTCTTTGACTCTGAAACGAACTATAACGCCACGGTCGCAGCCCAATCCGGAAGCGGAAAGTCATTTCTCACTAACTATCTGATTACCGCTTATCAATCAGCCGGCGCCCAAGTTTGGGTTATTGACGTGGGTAGGTCCTATGAAAAGCTTTCCAAGGCTTTTGGCGGAGACTTTATCGAGTTTACGCCCGAATCGAATATCTGCCTGAACCCGTTCGAGTTGGTCCAGGTGTACCAGGATGAAGAGGACGTTCTGATTGGTCTCCTTTGTGCTATGGCGGCCCCGACACAACCGTTGATCGATTTGCAAATCGCCGGCCTTCGTCAGCATTGTGCAAAAGTCTGGGAGGCCAAAGGGCGAGAAATGATTGTCGACGACGTCGAGAAATCACTTCTAGCGGACACGGACACCCGGATTCAGGATATCGGCAAGCAGCTGTTCCCGTTTACCTCGAAGGGTATGTACGGGAAGTACTTTAACGGCCGAAACAACGTCGATTTCAAGAACCCGTTTACGGTTCTTGAATTGGAAGAATTGAAGGGGCGCAAGCATCTTCAGCAAGTGGTCCTCCTGCAGCTGATCTATCAGATCCAGCAGGCCATGTTCCTGGGCGATCGTGACAGAAAGAAGATCGTGGTTATCGACGAGGCATGGTCGTTGCTCACAGAGGGCGACGTGGCCAAGTTTATTGAGCACGGCTATCGACGTTTCCGTAAGTACAACGGCGCAGCCATCACCATCACGCAGTCCGTAAATGACTTGTATGCAAGCCCTACGGGCCGCGCCATTGCCGAAAACTCGGCGAATAGTTTCCTGCTTGGTCAAAAGCCTGACGCGATCAACATGATCAAGCGGGAAGGGCGTTTGGCGCTCAGTGAGGGTGGCTTCAGCATCCTCAAATCGGTTCATACCATTCGGGGCCAGTACTCAGAGATTTTTTTTCAAACCGAGCAGGGCACTGGTGTTGGGCGTCTAACCGTAGATAACTTTTCGAAGTTGCTGTACTCGACAACACCAAAAGATGTCAGCGACATCAATATTTACATCGGCCAAGGGCTGAACACAGCTGAGGCGATTAATGCCGTTATGCGAGATCGCGGGGTGGTAGCATGAAAGATATTCTTTTAAACGCATGTGTTTCGTTGGTTTTGGCTGTTGCAGTGGTTTTTGGTCATGACTTTATAAAAGTACAGGATTCCGGCACGCCAATTGCGGTGGTTAATTATGATCTAGTTGCAGGCCGCGCGACTATTGATTCGCCTGAGAAGGCGGAAGCTGGTTATGAACAACTTCGCGCTTCGGCAACTAAGCTGGCGGCAGCGGGATTTGTAGTGATTGATTCGCGCGCGTTGACTGCATATCCGCCGGATCTTGAGGTGCCTTCGCCGGTACAGGAAGAAGAAACAACCTCGAGGGCGAAGGATGAATAAGCATGCGCGCTTTATAATACGTGCATTGCCACTAACTGCATTAATGGTTGCGGCAAGCCTGTATGTCACTACGCGCTATGGAATAGGTATTGATCCGCAAAAAAATACTTGTCTAGATTGGCGTGTATTTATCATTGATAAGCACAATACTTCTGTCGAGCGCGACGGTATCTATGCGTTCAAATCAACACAGATGGAGCCATACTTTCGCAACGGTACTGTAATCATCAAGTACGTTCGTGGAGTTACGGGCGATCGCGTCACGGTAGATACAAACCAGATCTCTATTAATGGAACTGTTCGCGGGCAGGGGCTTTTGTTGGCCGATAAATTGGGCATGCCACCAACCCGATATGTTCGAGACGAAATTGTTCCGCTCGCCAAATTCTGGTTTATGGGAACTTCCTCAGACAGCTTTGATTCCAGATACTGGGGTTATGTCGGCCAGGGTGACGTTGTTGGAAAGGCGTACCCAATATGGTAGGTCGGACTGCTGTTTTGGTTTTGTTGTTGCTGGCCCCCGTGACCCCCAGCTTGGCTGATTTGAATTTTGCTGCTCAAGAAAAGGCTGCTATTGAACAGTTTTCAGAAGAACTTAATCAAATTAAGCACCAGACTGACGGTCAAGTTGATTTCACGTTAAAAAATGAAGACTTTGCGTTTGCCAAGGCGCCTGCCCCGCAAGCACCTGAGGCAAGCGCTCAGCCAGTTATTGATGATAGAAAAGTCATATATCAGATATTTGTTTCTTGGTCTCTAGGGGAGCAGGAAATCAAGGATCTCCTCGTTCTTTATAATGGCAACAAGACTGTAGAGCTCATTTTTCGTGGCATTCCAGAAGGCATGCCATTCCCACAGGCCTTGGCTAAACTTCAGGATTTGGCGCTGGAAACAAAGTCGGACACCCCAGTATTAATCAACCCCGTCGTATTTGCTGATGCGGCTGTGACGACTGTTCCGCAAATTCGAAAAGTTGTGGAAGGTGCACCTCAATACATTATTGCAGGTACCACTTCTATTGAAGCGGCTGATAAAGAATACGGCACAAGGAATATCCTTGCCCTGGGTTCTGTGGGTCCAACGCTCGATATAGACGAACGTGACTTGATTGAAGTGCTAAAGGAGCGCCTGGCGAAAGTAGATTTTGCCGAATTAAAGGAGAAGGCCACCAAACGGTTTTGGGACAAGCAAACCTTTGTCGACCTCCCCACAGCGACAAGCCATCGGGTGCGAAAGCTTGACCCTAGTGTCACGGTTCCTGAGGACATGACTGCTGCAGATGGTTCACTGATTCATAAGGCGGGTGACCGGATAAATCCACTGTCAATTCGTCCATTTACTCAACGACTTGTGATCATTGATCCAGTTGACCCAAAGCAGGTCGATCTTGCTAAAGCCGAAATCGCGAAACACAGCGACGACCAGAACGTCGTGGTCATTCTTTCAAGGATCGACCGTTCCTCTGGCTGGGATGGATTTACCAACGTCCAAGACCAAGTAGGCAGAGCTGTTTACCTTCTCAAAGATGATGTCAGGACACGCTTCTCAATTGACTTTGTTCCATCGGTAGTCACAGCAGATTCATCCAACTTTTATATCGAAGAATTCCCAGCAGGGGGGCTCAAATGAAAGCTATTGCGCTTCAGGCAATCCATCAGCCCAACGGGGGCATTTTGGGCCACGAGGTCCTTGTGCGCCAGTCCGTTGGTGGCTCCTGGGTGGGACCTGGGGTGTTTATGGCAGATTCCAACCCTCAGGCATGGGTAAGCATGGACCGCACTGTTGCACAGATGCTTATTGATCATGCGGCCGATCTAAAAGGCAGAGGTGTGTCCTTCGTGAATGTGAGCGCACACACGCTCTCCGATACTGCCGAGCTTTACGAAGTATGTCGGTCTCTTTCCAAACTGACTCAAATGGGGGTTGAGGTTTGTGTAGAAGTTTCCGAGGCTTTCGAGGCTAGTGACAGCTCTTTCAATCAGGCGATGAGCGTAATAAAAGACCAAGGCCTGTTATTGGCAATTGACGACTTCGGGATAGAGTGGTCGAACTTTAGTCGCTTGTGCTCCTACCCATGGGATTACTGTAAAGTCGATTTAACCGCAGTGTGGGATAGTGATAATCTCGATTGGCTTATTGAAGTGAGGGATTACTGCTCTGCAAATGGCATTGGCCTGATACTGGAAAAGCTCGAGTGTTTAAAAGTTTTAGGTGGATTACTCAAACCCTTGAACTCTGCGTCGGTTCAAGGCTTTGCATTGTCCAAACCGTTTATTCTTCAAATAAATTCTTTCGCTGACTGTTCGGCTACACAACAAAAGGCTCAGCAATCACTGTGATGAAAATCAAAGTAATTTTAGCCCTTCTCCTTTCGGCTTTTCTGTACTCTGGCTCGGCTGTCTCCGATCAGACAGTTACAGATTCACTTTCATGCCCCAATGCGCAGTTGTTCAGTGGGAAGCTCTTTACCGACGTCTGTTGGGCGTGTTTGTTCCCCATACGAATTGCGGGAGTAAGCATTACTCCAGGTGACGCCCCGTCTGGGGCGTCTGATAAAAGCCTATGTATGTGCGAGGACAAGCTGGGATTGTTCATGCCCGGCATCGTCAACTCCATGTGGGAGCCTGCTCGACTAATTGAGGTGGTTAGAAAGCCAGGTTGCTCTCTTGCACTTGGCGGTGTGACTTTGCCAATAGGTGATAAGCGACTGTGGGGGACTTTGTCCGACGCAACAGCCGGCAACAGCATCACAAAAGAACGTACGTCTTTTTACAACGTGCATTACTACGCGTTTCCTTTGCTCTCGATTCTTGAAATGTATATGCCCAAACGCTGTTCTCCGGATGGCTATGCGGACTTTGACATTATTCAGTTATCCGAAATTGACCCAACCTGGACCAATGACGAACTTGCCTTTTTTGTGAACCCGGAAGCGGCAGCAGTTGCGAACCCCTTAGCGCAAGCCGCCTGTACTGCCGATGCGGCATTGGGTGTCGTAGGGCAAGAACCATTGACATCGCTGTGGTGGTGCGCAGGTACCTGGGGTGAAATTTACCCTATGGCAGGTACGGCTCTACCTAACGACTTTGGCAGAACAACTTCACTCTTGGCTGCCCGGACGATTGCTACACAGCATCGGCGAGGACTTGCGCACTTAACAATTGGTGACGCAACGATCTGTAGGGGATCCATCTTTCCGACTATCCCAAAATCCCAATACAAAATGAGTATGTTTTATCCCAGAGCTGAATCAAAACGCGCGCACTACATCGGGTCACACCCACTTACTTGGCAAGGAGGGGAAGGCCGAGTAATTCCGCAGGTTGGTGAGGATGCGCTTTATATGCTCTTTCGTTGGAATGACTGCTGCAATACATTGTGAGGACAGATATGACGACTGCCAGTAGAGTCACAGCAGCAGCCACCCTGTTGTTTTATACCTATTCCTGTTTTTTACCAGCTTGGGCGGATAATATTGCTGCATCGGCATCTGCTGGTAATGCTGCTGCTCAAGAAGCCATGTCAGCGTGGAGCCCTCCTTCGGTTTCAGGAACCGCTATCAGTTACGGATCCGGTAGTGATAAGCAAAGTATTAATATTTCAGAATTGTTCCCGGGGGCTGGCAAGAATGACGGTGCCTCTGACCTGTCTAATTTATACGGGGATGACAAGGCTACTTTGAGTGCTGGTTCGAAGGCGAATACAACACTCAATAGCGAAAACTCCATGAGCGGTGATGCTTACCGTCTTCTTAAAAATACAGCTGGAACAACCCGGCCAGACCTGAGCAATGATCCACTTTGGACCAATAGCGATAAAGTTATCGATAATCAGGATGTATTTAATAAAGAGTTTTCTGACTGTAAGCAGATTACCGACACTAAAAAAACGACTACCACAAAGCATGTCTCAGACCTGAAAACATGTGAGCGTGTTACCGACAAGTCTGGTACGTTTGCGCTGAAACACGATTATTTTACCGGTGTTATTAAATACACATCTGGCCCTACCAATTTTCAGACCTGCGGAGAAGGGTGTGTTGATATCTGGTTGGGTCAGGTTGGAGATAACTATTGGAATGGTAGCTGTACTGTATATGAAAACAAAATGGAATTTGAAGTAGTTAATCCTGATGCAATCACCGATGCTAAATTGGTATATGCGAAATGGGACGACTACATGCAGGTTTGGGTCGGGAAGACAAAAGTCTGGTCCGGGCCAAATGAGAATTTCCCGCCTGAAACTCCAGGAGCTTGCGAGCTCAATACTTCTTGGCAAACAGCGCCCAATGTGGATATGACCTCTGTTTTAAAAACAAAGGGTGTGCTTCCATTTAAAATTCGAGCCTCCGTCACTGGTAAAGGTGAAGCATATGCGAAGTTACGAGTGCTCTATGATCCAAAAAAAGTGATCAGTGATGAAAAATGGTACCCGCAAGAAGCATTAGACGCGATTACATCCGTTAATGACGGTGCTTGTGAGGGTAACTACGTTTGCACCAAGATGCCTCCTATGACCGAGGACGGTTGTTCTGTAATCAACGGAATCAAAGTTTGCGAGAGCAACTTTGCTGCCTCCCCTGTGCAGGGTATTTCGCCCCTGTGTCAGGAGGTTTCTGTCGAGACTCAGTGTGATTTCTATAAGGGGCCAATGGACTGCTATACCGATGCGCAAGGGCAGCAACAGTGCCCCGTGAACTCTGATAAGACATGCTCTGTAACGCATAACCTTAAGGTAATTGAGATTCCTTTTGCGGCCAAAGTCGCCGTCGAAGACAAAGCTGGAGCGAATGAAACCAACCGCGTGAAGGTTGATTTTCTCGCTGGCACCTTTACCAATACATCGGGTTCATCGCGGTCCGATAGCTCTCTTGATAAGGTGAATTACGACTATATTTGCAAGGCGGGGGCTAATGGTAAGCCGATGCCGCAGAAAATAGCGGTGTCGTCCATTGGGGTTTGGACTGGTCATAAGTACGCTCCTAATACACTTACCGCTGATTCGGTAAATATTGTTCAGATGCCCAGTTGCCAAAACGGTTTGCAAATGATCGCTGATATAAAAGATACGGGCAGTGGGAACCCGGGCTGGTTCTATGCGCATGATTTCCGTCTCAAAGTGGTCCGTATCAACGCGGAGACCTACGGTCCTCAGTTTTGCATCGACGCTGCCAACAAAATTCAGAAAGGACAGTGTTCCGAGGGTGGCACCGTGTCTGTCAGTAAGGGCGTGACCTCAGGTTGTCTGCCACTAAACGGGACTCAGGTTTGTCCTGGAGATGAGATATATAACGCGATGCTGCCTGCGCCGGTTGCTGGCGTCGATAAGCTGGCGTTGGCGATGAAAGTTGAAGGTGGATGTGTAAACGGGGGCCTAAATCTCAACTCTTGTCAGAAGTTTGAGAAGGACAAGTCATGCGGGTTCATCTCTCAGAAGTGTGTAGCCGGTGCCACCGGTGCTTCTGGCCAGTGTTACGTGAAAGAGGAGGTATGGGATTGCGGTTATGAAGTCGAAGTGCCATCCACTGAGACGAGCAGCTCCTACCAATGTGACGGGCCTGTTCGATGCCTCGGGACTGAATGCTTTAACCCTGTTGATGAAAAGTCTACGGATTTTGCCTACGCCGCGGTGGCTCTACAGATCGCCCAGTTTGCCGAGCATGATCTTGATTGCGGGAAAGACCCGACGGATACGACATCGGATAAATCCTGCAAGGTTTGGAAAGGCGAGGCCATGGAATGCAAGAAGGCTGTAGGGGGGTGGGTCGATTGTTGCGAGGCTCCAGACGGTGTCTCGCTCATGGATTACGTCACGCTTGTCTACACGTCCATCCAGTTGAGTGAGAAGGTCGGTATTATCGATGCGGCACCTACCCTGGAAAGTGCGTGGGCTTTCAGCAAAACATTGATCTCCAGTGGCTGGGATGCGGCCTGGAGTGCCGCAGGCGCTACTAACGCAGCGGTTACGGAAGTAGCTCAGCTTGGTGTGATCAGTGCTTTTAAGCAGCAAATGATGAACTACGTTGCAAACTGGACTGCCCAAACATTCGGACCTGCCGCAGCGAATATGATTTTCGCGAGTGGATTCGCTGCCAATGGCGCGAGTGATGTGGCGTACGCTTCAACTGATGCTGCGACAGGAGCGGTCACGCCGGCAGCGAATGCGACTTGGGCATCGGGGCTAGCCTCCGTGGTATCGGTGGTGATGATCGCGTACATGGTCTACCAGATCGCCAACATTCTGGTGAATATCATCTGGGAGTGCGAGGAAAAGGAGTTCGAGCTCGGAGCTAAGAAGGAAACCAAGGTTTGCCATTTTGTTGGCAGTTATTGCGCGTCCAAGTCACCTCTTGGCTGTATTGAGAAGCGTGAAGCCTATTGCTGCTTCAACTCGCCCTTGGGGCGGATCATTCAAGAGCAAGCTCGGCCGCAACTCGGTATGAAATGGGGGGAGGCAGAGAATCCCACTTGCGAAGGTTTGGCTGTTGAGGATCTCAGCCGCCTGGACTGGAGCAAGATAGATATTTCCGAGTGGATAGGTTTGCTTCAAGTAACCAACAACTACCCCACAATCGATAAGTCGACGTTGGATAAGCTGACTGGCAAAGGTACCGCGCTCAGCATCGGCGGTGACCGGGAGAACACTCTGATACGCAATCAGTCCCGGTTGGAGGATAAGGACTTCTCGGGAACCCGCAAGGAAGCTGAGGATAAGGTGCGGAAAAATCTGAATTAATACGCAATAGAAAAGGGCGCCAGATGGCGCCCTTTGTACATGGCGTCGGCCTTAAGCGGCTTTTTCTTCTTCCTCGATGGCTTCTTTCGTTCGTTGGTCGACATCGGTTTCTTCAGCCGCTTCGCCCAAGGATTGCGCGATCGATTCTGCATAGGGCTCTTTCTTGGCTTTGTTCCGCGCTTCGCTGGCCATGTTCTGCAGCTTGCGGATCACCTTCATGACCTGGCGCATGCGCTCGTTGGCCACAAGGCTGTTCTTGTCCGACGGCAGCAGGCAAAGCAGCCATGCGGTCTGAGCCTGAATCAGCATTTGGTCGAAGGCTTGAATGATTTGCGCAAACCGCATGATCGCCGGCGTGGACACGGTGAAGGTATAGGACTGGGCGTTGTCATAGCGGGCGGTAATGCCCTCTTGGCCGGCCGCGTTGATCATGTGAGAGTAACGATCGCGTTCTTTGTTGATCTCGGTTTCCAGGTTGATCAACATCGTTTCCACGGCGGTGATCACTGCGTTGTAGTCGAACGCTTTGTTCGACTGAGCCATTGCGCGCGCCACCACGTCAACGGTAAAGAGGGCGCGTGCCGCACCTTCAAAGCAGCGTCGATGTACGCGCTGAGCTTGCTCGGTATGGAGAGTGTAAGTGGACTCAAGGGTTGCGCTGGAGTACCTGCCTTGCGGCTTGAAGTCGTGTCCGTTGGCCATTGCATGGCTCCTATGGGTTGGGGAGCCTCAACGATATTCTCATGATGCTTTTTAGTTGGTTGAATCTGACCCGATGTTAGGGTCAGAAGTTACCAGGGCCGCTTTACACCTTACAGAAGGGCAGTTATGCTCAAGCCTAATCTTCACCCAAGCATGTTGCTTGAGTGTAGTCCCACCAGGTCTTACCTGTTGGGGTTGTGTGAAGCTGGGCACCAAACCTAGCACTCAATCGATCACGATTCGCGGTCGTGATTTTACCCAGAGGGGCTTTCTGTCCCTTTGGGGTGGAGGCTCCTCATTTTTTGCTGGAGGCCTCCATGAAATCTGCAATCCTGTCTACTGTCCTTTCCGCTCTCGCGCGGTTATTGATGGTCCTGTCTGCTGACACCGCACATGCTTACAACTCCTATGCCGGCCATCTAATGGTTGATACGGAGGTGAGCAAATGAACAACCTTCCTATCGTGTTGCTCATTCTCGCTGTGGTTGTTGGGTACCTCTACTTCTCTCGTTCCAAGAAGGTTGTTCCTCGCCAGGATCCAAAGCTTGGTAACGAGAAGGTTGATGATCTGCATGTGTCGCCTAATCAGGCCGCTCATGCGAAAGCAGCAAAAGCTTCGCTCGGTCTTAGCGCCAATGATTGCCTCGCTCTGCGTGGCGCCACTCGCACTAACCGGCTTCCGAAATCGATCGATTATTCGACCTACGACGAGCCGACCTTCCAGCGTCGCAAAATCCAGCTCAGCTTCTGAGCTGATGGACTACTCACTCTTTGAGTGAGTAGTGCTGCAAGGGCCACCCTTCCAGGTGGTCCACCAAAGTTCTCGCTTTGAGTGCTTTGGTGGACCACCTGGCGAGGAGCCCTCCATGCAATACCCAGTTCAAGCGTTCTATCTTATGGAACTACAAGAGTTGCTCCTTGGCGGTGAATCGGTACGTGTACCGGACAACATCGCGAGTACGGTGACTCCTGAGGTTATGGACATTCGCTACGTCAAGCGATGGGCCGTGTATAACCACATTCTTCCCGAGACCGCGGAAATCGGGATCACGATGTAAATCCCTTCGATAGCGGGGGGGAGTTCGCTCCCCCTTGAAGCTTCTTTTCTGTGGCCTTGCATCAAGCCCATTGAAAAGATTCTTCTCCACCTTCTACCTGGATTCCTGTTGGTCATTGTTGACCTTCGGATGCAGAAGCTGGACTGCTTATCCCAGCATTAAAATCAATCCCCTAAGGGCCACTCATACCCGCAGGGGCGTGCGCCCCGATTCTATGTGGAGTAACAACATGGCGCGTGGCGTAAACAAAGTAATCCTCGTTGGCACCTGTGGCCAAGATCCTGAGGTCCGCTATTTGCCTAACGGAAATGCGGTCACCAATCTAAGCCTCGCTACCAGCGAGCAGTGGACAGATAAGCAGTCGGGCCAGAAGGTAGAACGTACCGAATGGCACCGTGTCTCGATGTTCGGCAAGATTGCTGAAATTGCCGGCGAGTACCTTCGTAAGGGTTCGCAGGTATACATCGAGGGAAAGTTACAGACACGCGAGTGGGAGAAGGACGGTATCAAGCGGTATTCGACTGAGATCGTCGTTGACACTCAGGGCACCATGCAGTTGCTCGGTGGTCGCCCTCAAAACCAAGATGGCTCGCAGGGTGTCGGTGGCGGTAATACTGCCTCACGCCATCAGGCAGCGAGGCCTTAGTCTTTAGCGCAACAAGGGTCGAAGCCTGGAGCATTATCGGACTTTGACGTTTTCGCTTGAGGTTTTGCCTCTAGTGAAACACTGCAGATTCAACTCAAGCAATTCATCCCGCGCGGGGCGCAAATCCCGTTCGGGGTTTGCCTCCGCCTCTCAACCTGGAGGTAACACATGGCTGGCAAACAAATTTCTCAACAGCGACCACCCGTGAAGCCTGAACAGATCAATGATCTGGTTAGAAGCACGGAGCAGGACTTCTCGAACATTGTGAGTGCGATGAATAGTCGTATGAACTTTGCCCAGGAAGCACTCTACGCCTACCAAGCAATGCTCGGTAATTCTTACTTGGCATCGGTCGCAATGAACAACAAGGCAAGCTTTGCGTTGGCGATGCAGCAAATTGCATCGTCGGGGCTTACGCTGAATCCGGCGATGGGGCTGGCATATTTGGTGCCCCGTGAGGGCAAGGTGATCGCCGACATCTCCTACCGGGGATTGATGAAGATCGCTACCGATAGCCGGGCAGTCGATCTTGTTGTGGCCTGCTCGGTCTATAGTCGTGACACCTTCAGCTTCAACGGTGCCAATGACGAGCCAATCCACATCTACGATCCATTTCTGGCGAAGCATGATCGGGGCGAGTTCCGTGGCGTTTACGTCAAAGCGTATTTGTCCATCGGTAAGCTTCTTGTTCACCCGGTCAGTGCTGAAGACGTTTATGCCGCCCGGCAGTTGTCTTCTGCTTGGACGAACTCGGACCCCACGAAGAAAAAGGGTCCTTGGGATACTCACTTCGACTCAATGGCTATCAAGACGGGAATCAAGATTGCCCGGAAGTATTGGCCAATGACCAGTCCCGCCCTCGATAACGTTATCTCTTACCTCAACGAGGAAGGTGGTGAGGGTTTCGTGGGTGGTGCAGTCACGCTCGAAACTGCGTCGAGGGAGATGCATGGTCCATCGTCTGCAACTCAGACCAATGTCGTTAACCTGCATGAGGGGTTTGTTTACGACACTGATCCTAATCCAAGTGGTCATCCTCAGGCAGAAGCCTCACCAGTTGGTGATTCGCGTCATTCCCAAATGGATCAGCCTCGAAATCAAGGGCCGATTCGTACTGAGGGTGAAGTTGGCGTCGGATCAGGGCCACGCGATGTTAACGAGACGCTTATCCGTCGTATCGATCAAGTGCATGACCGCTCGATGCGTACAGGTGCCTGGCAGAGCGCATTCGACTGGGCAGCCGCCCAACTGAAGGGCGATTTGCTGGTGCGAGCAAATGAGAAGTTCCGTAAGGGACAATCTGAGTACCTCGCAAAACAGAAGGTACCTGCGTGATGTCAGTACTCAACCCTAAAGGGGGCCTTGCCCCTTTTGGGGCTGGGTTCCTCCACTTATGGAGGCACGATGAACGTTATTAATTTGCGCCAAAGGAGCCCGCAGTGGCACACCTGGCGAAACGAAGGGATCTCTGCAACATCTACCGCTGTGATCTTGGGACATCATCCAGAGAAAACACGGTGGCGGTTGTGGGCTGAAATGACCGGGAGGGTTGCCTCCATCGACATTTCGATGATCCCCCAAGTTCGCTTGGCAATCATGCTGGAGCCTCATGCGATCGCTTGGTACCAGGATCGGTTTGACACGGTCTTGCTTCCGCTCTGCGGTCAGTCAATAACCCACCCTGTGCTCAGAGCGAGTTTTGACGGCGTGGATCCGGAGAATCGCCCAGTCGAAGTGAAGGTTCTTTCAGACACGAACTTCGATGAGGTGAAAAATCTGGGAGAGCTCTCCTCGCACTACAAACTCTACTGGTGGCAAGTTCAGCACCAGATGGCTGTGTCGGGGGCAGAGAAGGGCTTTCTTCTGTTCTACCACACGCGGCATGTCCCAATTGTCTTCGAGATTCCTCGAAGCGATCTGGCTGTGAAGTTGATAATCAAAGCGGCGCTTGAATTCTGGGCGCTGGTTGTCACCGATACAGAGCCGGAAAAGGATCCTCTTCGCGACTTTTTCATCCCTGAGGGTGAGAAGCTGGCGGAGTGGGTTAAGCATGCGGCCGAGGCCAGGAGCATTGACCGTCGTGTCAGTGAACTCGAGGCCGAGCTGAAGCTGTTGAAGTCGCAGAAGGAAGGGGTTCAGAAAGGATTGGTTTCCCTTATGGGGGACCATATGCTGGCTGAAGCCGAGGGTGTTCGGATATGCCGTTACCAACAGGCCGGCAATGTGCGGTGGAAGGAGTTGTTTGCCAGCCTGCACCCGGATTATCCAGAGGATAAATTGCAGTCGTATCGCGCGCCGGTGACGGAACGATCCCGATTGACGATTGATCCTGATACCCCGCTTTCAGACGCGGCGCTGGCGCATCTTTTCGAGGCCGAGACTGTTGACCTGGAAGGTGGTGTTCAGGCATTTTGCTATTAGGAATTGGGGGCCATTTGGCCCTCATTTTCTCCCTCAAGAAACCTGTGGTAAGCACGTCCTTACCAGAGTTTTCTGAATTTGTTCCTTCGCCATGTGGCCTGGGAGCGATAACGCAGCTGTTCGTTCTAACAGCAAATCACAAACCCCCTGGGGCATCCATTCCCCAGCAGGGGAGTGGTGCCTCTCTTTTCTGGAGTTGCACCATGAATTTTCAAAACATCATCCCAATGAGCTCGTTCGGCGTAGTCGGCAATGAAGCGCAAGTTATGGCTCCTGGCTTCCCAGCTGATCATGAACTGATGGAGCTCGTTCCATCGATCAACCCTCACTACTTCTTCCGCACCATCCTGCGGTTGCCAGTAATGAACTTTCTCTACTCCCATGGTGGCGATTTTCTGTCCCTTGTGGGTCCGACTGGCGCCGGTAAAACATCTATCCTCGAGCAAATTGCGGCGCGTCTTCGTTGGCCCTTCCGCAAAGTAAACGCTCACTCAAGGATGGAAATGCCTGAGCTGGTTGGTTCGACCTCACTCGAATGTGAACAAGCAACGGGTGATCAACGAACCTCTTTCCGCTACGGTCCGTTGGCCCTAGCAATGAAGGAGGGGGCAATTTTTGTTTTGGACGAGGCGGATGTACTCGATCCAGCGGTGTTTGCAGGTCTTAATGCGGTGCTGGAAGGTGGCCCGTTAGTTCTTGCAGAAAACGGTGGTGAGATCATTTACCCGCATCCAAACTTCCGTATGGTCATCACGAGCAACACTCGTGGTCAGGGCGATGACACTGGTCTCCACGGCGGCACCATGGCGCAGAACCTTGCGACCTGGGACCGTTGCCGGATGATCGAAGTACCATACATGAGCAAAGCGGAGGAGCTTCAGATCCTCTCTTCGACAATGCCAAAAGTGGATGTCGCCATTCTCGAGAAGATGATCGATATCGCCAACGATGTGCGTAAGCAATTCGTTGGCAACCCTGAAATGGAGTTGAAGCCAGGCCAGCCTGGGCTGACGATCACGTTTTCGACGCGCTCGCTGCTGCGTTGGGCTCGGATCGCTTCAACCTACAATGCTAACGCATCTGCAAAAGCAGTCTTCCCATCACCAATGGGCCAGGCTCTTCGCGAAGCGCTTACCAACCGTGCCGACAAAGCGATGCGTGTGGTTGTTCACACCTTTGCCAAGGACGGATTCGGTGCCGCTTGGGGTGCTGATCCTGTTCTGCAGGCGGCATAAATCATGGGCATTTTCTTCTCGTGTGCAGTCGATTCAGCACAACGGGAGCCTATCCGACTGGCACTACAGGATCTTGATCCTGTAGCTGCCAGCCTGGGGCTGTCATCGTCGCTGAAATCCCTCGGTGATTTGCTTGAAGGCTCTCTCGCTTCTGGCGAGCTGAAACCTGATGAAGACCTGGAAAAGATACTTCTGCTGTCGGCAGTCGCTGTCAATCTTGGGCCGATAAACAATGGTGGTCAGCTACTCAGCTTGGCCACCGCCGGCGGTGAATCCATTGCGTTGACGAGTGCTAAAGAATGCGATGCGTTTCTGATGCGGTTGTTGAACGTTGATCAGTACAATCATGGTGTTCTGATCTTGATTGCCCTGGGTGTACTGCCGAAACCCTTGGACCTTTCTTCCTTCGCTAATGCTTTTGAAGGCGAGTCTGTGTTCTGTCTATAGCCCTTGCGGGGCTCGTCCCGCAAGGGGCGAGCTCCGATCGTAATTCGGAGTTAGAACCATGAATTTGTCACCTGCGATCTGTAAGGCCGTCGAGTTGTGCACCGGCCACTTGCGCAAGGAGGATGTACAGCTTCTTGAAACAATCGCGGCTGAACATCGAGGGCGCTTCAGTGAGTCTGCTGAATTCGTCCCAGTCGTCTTCGATACCCGTCATGGGTTTTTGATTGCGATCGGTGAGCTCACGGTCAACGCTATTGTTGCTCGAGGTGCATCGTCCGAGTTCAAGTCTTTGCTTGAATGGTGCCTTGCACCTTCTCAGGGAATCCTCTATCTGGCTTTCGACGCTGATGCTGAGCAGATAGATGATTTACCAATGTTTGATTGGTAAGAAAGCGGGGGCCTCTGGCTCCCGCCTTCGAGCCTGCTTTGCTATAGTCCGGCTATAGCAAAACAGGTTCTCAGCGTTGCTCATGCGAGCAACCTGCGTTAGTGACAGCTACTCACTCAAATCCGCAGCATTCTTAATTAAACCCATTGGGGGCGACCTTCCCCATTTGGGGCAGACCGCCTCCACTTCCCGGAGGTGCGTCATGCAAAATTCTAATCTCGTTCAAGAAACTCAAATTCTCAGCAAGCTTTTGCTGGTGGATTTGAACGTCAGTATCTGGTCCGGCCGCAAGAAATTGCGCGCTGAGGACCTGGGTGTAGATCTCAATCTGCCCCCATCGGAACTGGCATCATTGGGTAGCAAGCGAATTACCGATCCTGATGAGATCAAGGAATTCGATCGGCTGAAGCGGCGCGCAATTCGCCTGCTTGAAACCAACGGTGTTCGCTTCATGGGGGGCTACGGTCTTCCAAATGATGTTGCGCCGGCGGTTGCAGCTGAGCTGCAGGATATCCAGCGGTTGTTCACCCAGCAGATTCAGATTTTCATTGGTAAGTACGATCAAATCTGTATTGACTGGATGAACAAATGGAACGGTAAACCTCAGTGGCGTAAAGCTATTGAGAATGCCATCACTCCTAAGGCTGTCGTACAACAACGACTGGGCTTTCGCTTCACTCTTTGCCGCGTGGTGCCCGATGCTTCGGATCCCACGCTCTCCAAGGGCTTGGAGCAAGAAGTTCAGGGGTTGTCGGGTCAGCTGTTTCGGGAAATTGCCGATGCAGCTGAGGATCTTCTGGATAACAGCTTTGTTGGAAAGGGCTCCGTCAGCCGTAAGGCTGTCAGTGCCATGCTCAAGATGCACAAGAAACTCAGCTCGCTGGCTTTCTTGAATCCGAAGGTACAGGACGTAGCCGATTACATGATGGCCGTTATCGGTAAGCTGCCAAAAAGTGGTCCCTACGAGGGTTCGCAATTTCAGGATCTGTTAGGCCTGATCATGAACCTTTCTGACGAGACCAAAATTCTCAAGATGGCTGAGGTTTTCTCGAAAACCTCCACCGATGTCCAGTCGACCCTTCAAGTGCAGGCTCCGCTCGTTATTGATACCTCTATTGCCGCCCCGGTCGTAGTCGGATCGACGGAACCACACCTAGTTGATGATGTGGAGACAGCGTTTGACTTGGCGGGTGAAAGCCTACTGGCAAGCGATGTTGCGGTTGATGGTGGCCACACCGCACCTAGCGTCACGATCGATGAGTTGATGACTGGTACCACCCTTGAGGGTGATATGAGCATTGGCGAGTTGTCGGCACTGGCTGAGCAAATCCAAGCCAGCGCTTTTCAATCGGTACCCGTTGTTGAAACAAGCGCTTTACCTGCGGCCCACATTGTGGCGCCTGTGGTCGAGTTGCAAAGTGGCGCTATCGAGTTCTGCATGTAAATCCAACCCCTCGGGGGCACACCTGCCCCCTATGGGGGCGGTGTGTCTCCACTACCTGGAGGCAACACCATGAATAATTCTCTTCAAACAGCACTCCCGATTATCGCTCGCTACTACTGCGATGATCTGGGAGTGACCGTTGTCTGGGGCGGAAGCCAAGCTTGTACCAGGAACAACGTCATCTACCTCCCAATGATTGAGGCGTCGCCTACCATGCTGAATGTGGCCCTGGGCTACACGGCGCATGAGTCTGCACACATCAAATACACGGATTCGACGGTGTACGACAAAGCAGGACTCGAACCACCGTTTATTGGGAAATTTTTAAACCTTCTCGAGGATATTCGAATCGAGAAACGCATGATGACTGACCATTACTCCACTATTCACCCCTTAGCTGTGACGGCTCAAGAGGTGCTTGGGGGCGAAAGTGATCTGTCAGGCATGACTGAGGCGGTACTGCTTCACGACGGTTGCTTGCTCGTTGGGCGCGCAAAATTGCTCAACCAACCGCTCCAGCGTGAAGCGGATAACCTTATCTTCAAGATGAGGGAGGTTTTCGGTCCTGGCCGTAGTACCAAGATTTTTGGATTGCTCAACCAGGTCACTGACCTTCCGGACACTGAAGCTGTTTATCAACTGACCCACCGCATCTTGGATGTTCTTGATGAGGACGAGCCGGAAGACGACCAGAGTCAGCAGCAGAACCAACCGTCGCCGAATTCTGGTCAGGGGTCGAACCCACCGGATCAAAGCGGACAACCCCAGAGCCAACCTGGTGATGGGACGGACGATGGATCTGCCACTGATGAATTAGGCGGTACCGATGATCCAAACGCAAAAGCTGATGGTTCATCCGGAAGTGCTGGCGATCCTGGCAGCGATCCTTCTGGACCTGATGATGCACAAACAGCCGGCGCTTCTGCCGGTCAAGGTGCAGCTGGGAAACTGAAGCAGAAGATTCTTTCTGCAACGGATGCAGACCTCGATGATGCTAAGTCCGATATCGGCGGGGAGGCTGCAAAAATGATAGGCCAAGCTGTTGACCATTCAAGTCCTACACCTGCCTCGGTAGTGAAGGATGCAGTGGGCTCTAGCATCCAAGGGGGAATCGTCGTTCAAAATGGCCAGCTTGCCTCCATGGGGCTGCGCCAGGTTCTCAATGGACTGATTCAGGGGTGTCGCGACGCACGCGTAAGTCTGCGTCGCACGGGCAGCAAAATCGATTCCTCGCGCTTAGCGCGGGTTCGGGTTGGGGAAAACCGGATATTCCGGCAACAAGAACCCGTGCAGCGCACGAATGCGGCAATCGAAATTCTGCTCGATGGATCTGCGTCGATGGATTCCCGCGACAAGGGCAAAACAAAAGCTCCGCTTCAAATTGCCGAGGAAGCCACCGTTGCAATCCTAACCGCTTTGGAGGGGATTGCTGGCGTGACGACCGGTGCGATGGTTTTTCCACGCAACGGTGGGCATGGCACAGCGGTTGGCATATTGAAACGGCACGATCAGCGTCTTGTTGGCGCTATTCAAGAAGGACGATTTGGCCTGAAAGCAACCGGCAGTACGCCTTTGGCAAATGCCATATGGCCGGCTGCTGGAGATCTACTGAGGGCCAAAGGCGAGCGGAAAGTAATGTTCGTTATAACTGATGGCGACCCCGACAACGCTGACCAAGCTAAAGCCATGGTGGATCGTTGCAGGGATTCTGGAATCGATGTGTTCGCAGTCGCTTTTGGGACGGCCAACACAGTGAAGCTTCAGGACGTCTTTGGTAAAGACAAGTGGCAATTTCTGAGTGATCTCGGCGAATTGCGCGCTGCTTTAAATGGCCTGGTTCAACAGGTTCTGACACAAGCACAAGCCGCGTAAGCGGATTCAACCCAAAGGGGGTATTTCACCCCTTTGGGGTGGCGTACCTCCTCCTATCCGGAGGTATACCAATGCAATTAGCCATGTTGTTCGGAGAGCAGTCTCAGTCCGAACTCCCCGACAGCCTCGTTAAGAAAGTTCGTCGCGCACGTCGCCAGCAAGGGGCCAGTGCGGTAGACGTTCAGCAGTTCTCAATCTTTGACCTTCTGGCGCTGCCAGAGGAAGAGTTGGGACCGGTTGAATGGACGGATGACGATATCGATGTGCTCAGGGAAAAACTGCTGTTTGAGGCGTGCAGTATCTTTCTGGACAAGCGCGCAGCACTCGGCACTCGGAAAGATCGTTGGGCATGGATCATGAGCGATGTGATTTCACCATTCTCGTTTAAGGTCTGCATCAGCGCTGCTGGTGTCGACTGCGACAAGTTTCGTGAAAGTTTGGTTGATCTTTGCCGCCGGGAAGGGGTGATTGATCAACTACAAATCGCAGCATAAACAACACCTCCCTCAGGAATGGGGGAGGGCATTTGAAAGCAAATATTCAGGCCATTTGGCCTGTGGTACCTGTTGATCAACGACTACTAAACCGCTGGGGCGGTACCTCCCCAACGGGTGGTGCTTCCCCTGAAAAATTGGAGGCACCATGCGCTATAACACACAACCTAAAGTTGAGTTTCCAGGGGTAGAACTATTCCCTTACCGGGCGTCGGAGCATCTCCGTTCACGAGATGAGTACCAACAATTGGCGGCAACCTTGCGGCAATTTGAGCAGGGGCGCCGGGGAGAGTTTCTCGAACGGCTGAAACTGTTCAAGGCGGTAGGAGAGGAGTCCATACGATCTTTTCCTGCAACGCCGGTTGAGCAACTGTGCAACTACGAGATGCCGCCGGCGCCACGCGTTCTGGTGCACTCGCCTGGAGCGTATATGACGCATGCAAGCCATCACGTGGTTGATGATGCGCCGTTGGCATCCATTGATGATTACGCGGACTACAGCGAACTCTCTGAGGGCATTCCTGAGCATTTGTTAGATCCTGGTCATTTGGAGCCCTCTCTAGAGGAGGTTCCGCCTGGTGACTACAGTGATACGCCCATGGGCGCTATCGCTCGTCACGTTTTGCCGGCCGATGTTTTGGCTGACGACAACCAGGTTGATTGGTCGGGCGCCAAGGAGGGAGTCGTTTCCCAATTCGGTCACTACCACTACAAGTTCAACAAGAACGAGTCGATGTCGTACTTGGTTCGTCTTGGCCGAAATGAGTACGTCTGGGGCATTGACCTGGAGCGTGTGGTGAACCTGCGGAGCATTCAGAAGGGGGATCATGTCCAGCTGAAATGCATTGGAAAGCAACCTGTCGAGGTCGAGGTGCGTGTCAAACAACCCGATGAAACGTACAAGGTCGAAAAGCGGACCGTGAAACGTAACACCTGGGTAGCACGCATTATTGCTCGTGGGTCTGCACAAGCGAAGTAGTAACAAAGCTCAATCAGGGTCGACGTAATGGCGGCCCTGGCTGAGTCTTCAAACCAAAGGGATTGTGCCCTCTCGTTTGAAGATTCTTTGTGCCGGGATGATCTGGCGCACTGAAGCTGAATGTTCAGCACTCAACACCCTGTGGGGTTTCATACCCCACTTCGGGGTATGGCTTCACATCGAAACGGAGATGTCCATGCCCAACTTAGAAATGCTGCAGTCGGTTTTTACGCAGGCTGCTGCCTTGGGAGTTCTGATTCCCAATGATCTTAAAAATTTGCCCGACGTCCTCAAAGAATTCGTCTCTGTTGCCGTCGATCTCGTCACATCAGCTGAAAACACGGGTTGCTGTGATGAGCTGACGGTTGTTGACGCTGTGAAGGTGGCAGCGCTTTCAAAGGTGGTGAATTCATTTCGTGATCAAATCTGCGAGCTCAATCAGCCGTCGATTGAAGTCTCACTTTCGATCTTCGATCGCCATGGTGAGCCCTATGCTAGTCGTGCGGTGAATCTGGCTGCTGCAGGCGTTTCAGATGTCGTTGACCATGCCGCGCAGGCAGTGCTTTTGCACCGTGCAGGCAAGAACATGGGCTCTGTAATGGACGAGCTTGAATCGGCCTTGGTCGTCTACGACGTGATTCCGGATGAGGGTGATTGGCCCCTATCCGGCAGCACTGCCAACGTGAGGATCGAGCTTGAGTCGATTGATATCGTGACAGGGCCTGTCTATGGCGGGGCTACTGCCGCAAGCGGTAAGCGTGCATTGGTGGATCGGAGCATGCTTTCCGGTGCAGCTGTACACCACATGTGTGTTTCCTACCCGGGTGGTGGCAACTTCGGTATTCCGCCGGAAGCTACCCGAGATGGCGCGGAGAGTTTGATTCGTGAGCTGGGCATGGTTCCAATGAACCTGGTCGTGGAAACACTGGCGCTGGGTCCCGACAAACTCCCAGAGTTCAGTCTGACGGTCAGTTTGCCGGGGAATGCGGTTCTGATCGGGGAAATCAGCGATGTAGTGAAATACGTCGCCGAGCACTGGGATCTGCGATTCCGATCCCTACACCCAGCGGAGCAGAGTGAGCTCGTGGATCGCATGGTCCGTACGGTGTGTGCTGACCGCTAAGGTCATGTTCGCATCGTTACACACAGTTCCACCGACGTTTTAACAAACCCTCGCGGGGTTCAGTCCCGCTTGGGGCTGGCCCTGTTAATTTCAGGAGTCAGAAAATGAAATTGAAAATCACCGATATCTCTCAGATTAAGTTTGCCCAACGTCTTCGATTCAACGGCGTATGGGTGCACGACGTCTGGGTTGACGGTCAGTATTTCCAGATTGAAATTGGCGACGATTCATTCAAGGGCCGGCGAGAGTTCTTCAGCGGGATGTCCGATGTTGAGTTTGAGCGGGATGTTGTTGGTCGTCTCAACACCGTGACCATGATGGATCGCTCAGCTCCTCCTGAACCATTGGTGACTGCGTTCAATCAATGGCGAAAGGAAGTGCACGCCGAACGCGTAGAGCGCCTACGCAGCCAACCAGAGCGCTACGGCACGATAAGCGAGGGTGATCCTTGCATACAACCGTATCCGGACGTGGTTGCGGCTCGTTACGAGCTTGGTCAGGGTTGGGTGAAAACGATCCTCGTGGTGCAGTCTGCGGCCTGATTTCAGGTCCAAATCAATCTCACAACCTTGAGGAGCATCACGCATGTGGTGCACCTCGTGGCATAGGAGGACCTATGAAATCTGGAACCAACTCGCCTCACACGATCAAGTTCGCGGGGCAGCTATCGGTCTTTGAGAGCCCTCATTCGGGCAATGTACTGCTCGTCGACCGCGCTGAGTACAACCGCTATAACCGTCTGGTTTGGGTGGCTCTACTTCCTGAAGATCCAGTTGCGCTGGAGGCAATAGCCCTTTACCGGGCCAAATAGCTCTAGCTTCAACATTTCGGTACCAACCATCCTTGGTCAAGCCAGGGATGGGCTTTATCAGATCACATCCAAGAGGGATGCCTGTCGAATGTGATTTCCCTATCCAGCATGTGCTGGAGAGGAAAACAGCTGCACTTGCAGCACTGGCCTCGGCCTTTCTAACCCCTGCGGGCACCACCCCCGTTTGGGGATGGGTCCGTACTCACGAAGATGACCCATGACTTTAATTGACCACCACGGTACGCAACCTTCCCGGGCACGTGTTTCGTGGCGCCTGTCTTATCAAGGTAAGCACGAATATGACTGCTCATTCTTGGGCTGTGAGTTTCGCGTCTCAGTCCGCGTTGCCAGAGAGCGCTATCCGGATTTCTGCAACATGAGTGAGGTCGAGTTTGAGCGGTGGGAAAACGGTCAATCCGGCTATGTGACCCACAGTGATCCATCAAAACTCACGGCTGAGTTCGTGGCCACGTTCAATCGATTGCGCTTCGAGGAGTGGCAGCAGCAGGTGCTAATCATGCTGAGGCAACCCGAGAAGTACGCTGACTACACGCCCAGGCATTTCCCTGTGTACGTCGGCGCGTCCTACGACAAGTCAGAAGGCTGGGTTCGGATGCATGCTTTCGAGGAAATTCGGTCTCTGGCCGAGATTCCAGAGCACATTGCAATCGACCCAACTGTTTTTCACTAAAACCCACCGCCGGGCCAATGTCCCCGCGGTGGGGCATGGTCCGGCTCCAACCTGGAGATACGCCATGAATGCAAACCAAGCACTGATCGTTGTTCAACGCCTGCTCATCAATGCAGGGTCTCGGTTGAAGCTGCGATTGGTTTCTCACGCAGGAGCGGATTACTGGAGTTTTTCTGTTGTTGGCCGAGGCCGAATGGGCAAGAAAGTCATAGTGCCCTTCATCCAGGTCACCGACGGCTTCAGAATTCTGGGGATCCTGGACCAGACGGGCCGAAACGCTCATTGGCTTTTCAATGGCCAGGCTGGAGAAGGTTGCCGGCAGATTGCCCACTATGGTGATCAAGGCCGTACCGTTGTATACCACTCGAGGCAATATTTGACCGAGTGGTATGGAAAGAGCGTAGGGGGCGCAGGTCTTTCCATCGCGTGCCAGGAGATCATTGCCTGCGCGCCCGATCGGGAAACGCTGGTCCTTCGGGATCTTGAGTATGAACGTGACGACCAGCGAATTGAGTTGCCGTCCACGAGCCAGGCCGATGTCGTGCATCAATGCTTGGATGGGAAAATTGTTTCAGTCCAGGTCGAGCACTACGAAAGGCTGATTAAAGAGTTCGGCGTCGCAGTCCGTTTTGGCAGTGGGGAATACCGCGGCCAACTGATGTCGATCGATACGTTTAAGGTTCTGCTTGCCGGCCAATTCATGGCCGCGTGAGGTTCGATCTTTCCCGTGAAGGAGCGAGTTGGAACAATAAGAGAAATCATGGAGCCGGGGCGCTAAAACGCCCCGGTTGCATGCTGTGCTTTGCCCAGGCAAAATCCAGTTCAGTTACCCAGTTGCTTGTGCAACTAGGTAAAAATGAAGCTGGTATCCCAGCATTTCTCTCAACTCCGGCGGTACTCGTTCGCTAGGAGTCAAAAGCTCGTTACCCATGGTGCGAACTCGATGATTTTCAGCCAGCTGACTTTTGCGTTCGTGGTCGAGAACACCTCGTCGCGGTTGAACATCAGCAGCTGACCATTCAAAAACTCAACCTGCGGGGGTGTGTTCCCTGCGGGAGCATGGTCCCGCTCAATCTGGAGATGACCATGAATTGCAAAACCACCCAGAAATACATTTTCATCTTTGTCAGCAGCTACCGTGGGACGCATTCCTATGAAGCCAAGTTGATCGAGAACGGAATTGTTGGCCAGACAATACGGCTCTCATGCCGAGTAGCAACTAATTCGTACGAACAGCCTTGCACGCTTTCTCGTGAGGAGAGGGTAAAACAGGTCAACGGAAAAGTTGGGATGTTAGCACCTACCCATCAGAAATGCTGACCGATGAGCTCGTGGCCACCTTTAACCGATGGTTGTTTGATGAGTGGGAGCGAGACTTAGCCAAGATCATCGGCAGCCCTGAGGTTTACGGCACTGATGTTCCGAGCCTCTGTCCTGTCTTTGTGGGCGGGAGGTACGACGCTGCAACCGGCTGGTGCGCCCTGCAGGCGTTCGATGATCTGGTGAAGCTTGCCGGCCTGCCGGCAGAGCGCTGCTGGAATCCTCGACTTCAAGGCGTAACCCGGGAAATGGTGACTGTCGCCTAATAACTGGTTTTTTTTACGAAGGCCCAGGCCTTTAGAAAAGAATCTTTCCATTCTTCGAAGGCCTTGAGGTCTTCGAGAAAACAAGCTGGTCACGCCAGCACAACTCAACCCATAGCGGGGCTTCATGACCCCGCATTGGGGTCATGGCTTCGCATTTAACCGGAGCTCCATGATGAAAGTTTTTGCATTTTTTCAAAGCGTTGATAATGAGTTCTACACCGTTTTCGTAACGAATAAAGCTCACTCCGATCAGCGTTGGCTGACTGCCGTTTCACCAAACACCAACAACTTGTTTGAAGGTTTCAGGCTTGCACTGGAGAAGTTTGAGGCGGGTCAGCGCGAGCTTGTCAGCTTGGATAGTGTTCACGTTTCGTTGTTAGGTGAGGTTGTCGATGGCGATGTTGCCATTGGTCAGCATCGTATGTTCCTTGTGTCAGCCGATGAGCAGTATTGGCTGGCCAACAAAAAAGGGCAGTTGGCGAAACTGAGTGACCTTGAGTCCACACTGCAGTCCTACCTTGGGACCGCTACTTGTGTTCTCAGCCCGGTCAGCGATGAACACATCGGGGCCGTAGTCACGAATTACTCGCCAATTGAAAATCTGCGACCTCAGGTATTGGTGGTCATGGAGGATGGAAACCCGGTAGGTGTTCAGCTTTTCGGGCTCCCAGCTTCAACAGCGGTCTCTGTTCTGAATGTGATCCACCCAGATGATGTTCATAGCTTGAGAGACGAATACCTTGGTGATCTTGTCTTTGAACACGGCGAGGTCAAAAAGAATGTTCGGAATGTCACCCCCGCGGTGCAGAACCTGAACACTTTTTCGCAGCTTGCTAAATTGATTTAACCCACTCGGGGCCATGTCCCGATGGGGCGTGCCCCGTACCCCATCCTGGAGTACGACATGACTACAACATCCAAGCTTCAAATCAATCTTGATTGCATGTTCATTGGAAGTCACACGGAGGTGGTTTTGGTCCCGGCCGATCTCACCCTTGCAGAAACGCATGACATCATGGACCTGCGGTTTGGAACGGTTAAAGTCGGCGAATATGTCATCGATACCGAGAACGGATCTAAATACAACTCGTACACCGAATGGGTTGGTGACGATGAAAAGCACACGCTTGAAATCGTGAGAGATCCAAACGGGCGAATGAAAATACTCAAGCAAGAGACCGTTGTTTCTGAACCGGCCATGGCGCCGGTGGCCAGCGACGGGCTTGTGTTCATCCAACAGGATGAAGACTTGCACACCATCATTGCAGCCCTGCGGTACTGGCAGCAGATGGGCATGTGTGACCCCTTCAAGCGGTCGGATGAAATGCACTCCTTGTGTACAAACAACGATGAGCTTCAGTCTTACTGTGACGACGACGTCGACGACCTGGTCATGAGGCTGAACGTCGAGATGGACCCCAAGAGCTTCTTGGAGGAAATCAAGGCTATCGTTTGATTGTGAGGTGCCGGCCCATATGGGTCGGCCATCCTCAGAATGCTTTTGAGTGACACTGTTCAAGACTCAGTCACAAGCATTCTTTGGCCTCTCATGTGAGTAGCCAAGATACCCAGCTGGTGGTCACCAGCACTCAAACTTAAAACCCACCTGGGGGCATTCATCCCCAGTGGGGGTGGTGCTTCCAATCACTTGGAGTTCCACCATGACTACAGTAATCAACACAACGATTGGCGAGGCAAAGGGCGGTGTAGCGCGACTCTGGCTTGAAGGCCAGAAACTCGTTCATGCCGGCGTAAAGGTTGGTGCTAAGTACCTGCTTCGAAGCAATGAAGCATCCAAGCGCCTCGAGTTGGTACCGGTCTCCGGCGAGACGATGGAAGCGGGTTCCTTCACTGTTTCTAAACGTGAACGCAACGGTGTCGTCACGCCTCTGTTGGAGGTGCGCACCGATTTGCTAAAGAAGTTCTTTGAAGGCTGCGAGAAGGTTCGTGTTGCCATTCGAAGTGGTCGCATTGTCGTAACTGCTCTGCAGATCGACCTCAAGATCAAGGAGCGTGTAGAGCGTATTAAACGCAAGCTCACTGAGAAGGTGGCGCTGGCGAAGGGCTCGCTTTATCACGGGAGCGGCATCATTGATAAAGCGCTGCACTCAGGCCTGTTGGTCGCGGGTGTTGCGTCTTTCATACAAGTCGGCGTTGAGGTCGATTCCAATTATCTGGATGCATCCCTAAGGAACAATCCGGAGCTTTGGACTGAAGAATCAATCGCGATCAACACCGACATTCGTGACCTCACCTTGTCGGGCGACGTACCGCAATTAGATTGCGTAGTTGCCGGGATCCCCTGCACCGGGGCCAGCCGCTCGGGCCGTTCGAAGAACAAGATACAGAATGCGGAGGAGCATTCCTCGGCAGGTACCTTGTTCATCGACTTTCTGGACTTCGTAAAGGCCTCTAACCCTGCGATCTGCATCATCGAAAACGTGCCTGAATATTTGGACTCGGTTTCGATGACCGTCATTCGCAGTGTTCTGACATCGTTGGGATATGTGCTACATGAGACGGTGTTCAGGGGGGCTGATTTCGGAGTGCTAGAAGACCGGAAGCGGATGGTGGTTGTAGCGATCACAAAAGGCTTGGGAGAGGGCTTTACTTTTCCGACGGCCACTGACGTTAAGCCAGTGAAAGTCGGCGATATCCTCGAGCAAATACCTGAAGACTCACCTCGGTGGAAAAGCTACGAGTATCTCGCGGCAAAGGAGGAGCGAGATATTGCGGCTGGCAAGGGTTTCAAGCGTCAGTTGGTCACAGCAGACAGCACCTCGGTTGGGACTGTCGGGCGGGGCTATTTTAAAGGACGGAGCACAGAGCCATTTCTGCTACATCCTGACCCGTCCAAGTCAGAGCTCAGCAGGTTGTTTACCGCTACCGAGCACGCACGTTTGAAGGGGATTCCGCCATCTATGGTGGATGGGTTGTCAGAAACGATTGCCCATGAGGTCCTCGGCCAATCGGTCGTGTATCCCGTGTTTCAGGCGGTTGGTGAGGCACTGGGTATGGCATTGACTAACCAGGTCATCAATCCTGTTTACACAGCTCTCCAGGAGGACGGGATCGACAGCTACTGCATGCAGATCTGTGGGGGCGGAATGTGTGGAATCGGTCCGGTATGTCATATGTGAATCGATGCCACCACCCACCTTCCACCGAAGTACATCATTGGGCAGCAGACCGAGCTTGCGATGTCGGTGTAGGCAAGGCGTCAAAAACTTTCCCCAATGGCGGCATGCCTCTTGGGGAGGGGTTTGGTGTTTCAGTCTGGATGGTTATCGGCACTGGGAGACCGTAGGTCTCGTTTGAACGGATAACGCTGTAATTATTGAGCAACCCTGGCGGGCAGGTTCCCCGTCAGGGGCACGTGTTCGCCTCGACCTGAGGTGCCATGTGATGAATGTAATTTGCCAGGCCGCGCGGATGATGGGGAATCGTAAAATCGTGCGAAAGGGGACTGCAAAGACCTCCGAATGCACGATTTTTCTGTGGGAGCTCGATGACGGAAATTCACTTGAGCTTCTGCGCAATGAGGCACCCACGGCGACTGCGCACTTTGTCAGTGTCAGGGAGAGGACGGAAAGGTTTAACGACCTGCTCCAGTACTACGAACGGCACGCCAAAGTCTTCAGTCCCGACCGCTATCTTGCGGCGTAACACAGCGACTCTTCGATCGTCCCCAACCCGGGGCGGTCGAAGTTCTCGCGCTACCAGGTAGGATAAATTTGTCGTATATTCAACGTGCATCTCCACCGGATGCTTCGTAATACAGCTGACCCTTCAGCACCTCTTTTTGACTCCCCCCCGTTTCTCGACTGCTTTCCCAAGCTATGTTTGCGAAAGCAATTGATTCTTCACCCCCCTGATGTCAGGTGGTGAGATGCCCAGTTGGTGGTTTACCAGCAATCACAATCCCTAAAGGGGCTTCTTGCCCCTGCCGGGGAGAGAGCCTCCTTCATCTCTGGAGGCACCACTATGTTTATCGAAACAGCCGAGAACCCAAACGTTTTTCAATTGCTCGGAGAGACCGTCACGGCCGATGAAATCATTGAAGCCGCGAACGAAATCATCAACAAGCGATTTGCAAAGGGTGCGCGCTTTGACAGTCCGGATCGAGCACGGCACTTCTTCAAGCTCAAGCTTGGCGAGAAAGACCGGGAGGTGTTTGGCGTAGCCTACTTGGATGCCCAAAACCGGCTTATCGCGTTTGAAGAGCTGTTTGCCGGCGGCAATCAGCATGTAACGGTCCATCCTGGTGTGGTCGCCAAGCGCGCACTCCAGCACAGTGCGCCAAGGGTGATTTTGGCGCATAACCACCCCAGCGGTGATTGCAATCCATCACCTGAGGACCTCTCCATGACGACGTCTCTTAAGCAGGCTTTGATGCTTGTCGAGGTGACGCTCGTAGACCACATTATCGTTGGCAAGCAGTGCTACAGCCTGTGCGACAACGGTCAGATCTGAATCCTACCCATCGGGCGTATCACATCCCGGTAGGGTTGTGGTGCGCCACCTCAACGGAGTCGTACCATGAAATTTAATTCTTCAGTTGTTAGCTATCCGGACCGTGGTCATTGGGGCGATAGCCGCTACCGCGGTAACTGCACAGGCGCGATCGTACGGGATTTCTTTGGGACGTATCACACCCGAAAGGATGGTCTTGCGTTTGACCCCAGTATCGGTGGCGGAACCTCTGTCGACGTCGCAAACGAGCTTGGTATCCGGTTCAAGGGCACTGACTTGCACCAAGGCACCAACCTATTGCTGGACGACATGCGGACCTTCCTTGGTGAAGAGGCTCACACCTGTTGGTGGCATGCACCCTATGCTTCGATGCTGGTCTACAGCGGGGAGGTCTGGGGGGAGCCAAACAAATGGGACATGAGTCGAATGGCCCTGGCCGAGTTCACGGAGGCTCTCGAACTTTCCATCATGAACATTCATGACGCCGTCGAAAAAAACGGGCACTACGGAATCCTCATGGGCAATCTCCGTCGGCAAGGTCAGTACTTTAATTTGTCATCGCTTGTTGAACGAGTGGCACCGGGTCGGCTTGTAGATGAAATTATCAAGATCCAGCACAACTGCGTCTCTGATCGTCGGGAGTATCGAGGCAATATCGTCAAAATTGCCCACGAGAAGCTGTTGGTTTTCAAGAAGAACAAGGACTCTCTGTTCTTTCTTGCGCAGGTCGACAAGCGTGCTGCGTCATGGGTTGGGACTACTTGGCGAGCCGCGATACGTCGCATCCTTCAAGGTGGCAAGGTCCTACATCTCAAAGAGATCAACCAGCTGATAGCGCCGTACGCAGGTACACGTTCAAATCAGCACTGGGAGGCAAAAGTTCGCCAGGTCGTCCAGGACGCGCGCTTTTTTGAGCGTGTTTCGGCTGGTACCTACCGGCTAGCTGCCTGATTACTCTCGCACCGCCTTGGGAAGTCCTGGGGCGGTGTAGAGACCGCTTTGGCAAGAGCATTGCTCAAGCGGTTTCACTCGAACCAATGTTGGTTCGATTTGAAAGCAGCTGCACTACTGCAGCATTAAAACCAAACCGGCGGGGTTTAGCTCCCTGTCGGGGGTTAGCTCCGCCTCAACCCGGAGTTAAACCTATGAAAAAAAATCTTGGCATCATTGGTGAGTTCCTTGGCCACTTGGTCATGGGAGTCATTTTCTTTTCCCTGCTCGTGTTCGCGAGCCTTTTGATCTCGACCCTTACCAGTTGGGTGGCGGGTTTCGAGGCCGGTAAGGATCTGGTCCCAGTTCTGAAACTCTTGGAACATGTGATCTTGTACAGCGACTGCGTGTTCTTGGGCTGGTGGACGATCTATTCGACCTACCACGCGAGCAAGGCACTTCTCGCCTGAACCGTCCCTAACGGGGCGGCCTGGGGCATCCCCTTTTGCAAACAGGAAAAACTATTGGAGATGGCTATGAATGCCTTCATTCGTGGCTTCAAACGCGGTGTACAAGAAACCCTTCAAGGCTTTTGGGCACCCGCTGTAGCGTTATGGGATTTGCTAAGTACTACTACGGATAAAATAACCGGCGATGTAACGAAGCAAGATCGGTAGCCTTCCTGTTCCATTCAGCGCCAATCCAGCGTCAGTTGGTGGTCGCGGCCTACCGCTTTGCGATGGAGGTCAGATCACCACTCAGGGTTAGCCTTGGGTGGTTGACTCCATGTCTGAGTTGAATGGCTTTGGCCTTCACCTCTCAATTACATACTCAAACCCGGCCGGGTACATGACCCCGCGCTGGGGGCATGCTTGGCTCTAATCTGGACCATGACATGAATACTCAAAGCACCCCGATCGGAAACGAAGGATTGGACCTGCTGAACTCGGCGGCACCATCCCCGTTGGACCTGCTTAAGATCGCTGTTGACGCAGGTTTGTCTTTCGCTGATTGCGAGAATTATTTCGGGGTTGATTCAAGCACTAACCTTTTTGCAAATGCCGCACGAGCGATCTATGCGGAGCGGAGCGATAGCGAAATCGAAATATGCGACAGGACTGTCATTTCCCGCTGTGAGTACGGGGCTTTTGTAGGCGCTCGTGTTTTTGTGCGGGACGGGGAGGCTGGGTTGCCCGGCATCGTCGAGTTGCTCGATGGTCTGGTGCAACACTATTTCGACAAATTTGAACCAGGATTCTCGCAGAATTGCCCTGTCCTTCACGCGAAGGTAGCGATGCTCGAGGACTTGTGCACCGCGCATGGTGATGAGCTTGAATCGCTTTCCGGCAACGCACCTGAGTCCATACCAAAATCAAGGTTCGTGTTCGCCGGACTTGTAGAGGAGAACCACCTCTCTGAAATCATTAGCAATCTTGTTCGGCAAGGGGAATACACTGGCTTCGACCTGGACCATTGCGAAGCAATTGATAACTGGGTCGAACACAATGGCCGCCTTCTCGACGCACAACTGATAACAGTACTGGTGGACACCGAAAAAACCTTTCGTAGGTTTTTGCCTCGTAGTGTCAACGCACGATGCCCGTAATGGAATTCGTGTTTTAGCTGAGTCCATCTCGGACTTAGCAGTGAAGGTGCAGCTGATCCCTTAATTTCAGCAATTCACCAACCGCGGGAAGTTTCTATCCCTGCGGGGTAGGGCCTCCCGCACACAAAAGGAGTGTCCCTCATGGAGAACCAAAAAAGCTCTCCGCATCAAAAACCCTGGTATGCACCGTTGGTGCATTTCCTGGCTCACACGGTTGTGGGTTCCGGCATTTTCATAATTATTGCCACGCCTTCCGTTTTTCTAGGATGGCTAGTCCACAAGCTTCGTGAGTACCACGTCGCCGAGTTCACACTCAGCGTTCTTACGTTCCTCGAGCACGCGATCCTTGTGGTCGATGCGCTTACCTTTCTGTCGTTCCTGGGCTTTACGTCTTGGGCTGCAGTCAAGGAGATGAGACAAAATGGCCATTAATAGCGGTAATAAAAGCACCTTGGTTGAGCACTGCTTATCTGAATTCTTGAAGGCAGCTCAGCAGGCCCCCGCCATCTATTTTGCTCCTGTTCGTGGGGCGATTTCTGGGGTCATAGGTCAGTGGCGAAAGCTGCAGTCTCGTGACTCTGATGGTGGGACCCCAAAAGCGGCCTAATTCGCTTTGAAAGGTGACCGATCAAGGTATATGCTGAATTCATGTAACGCGAGGAGCTGACCATGATTCGCACACACCTTGTAGGTTTCATCAAAGGTTTCAAAACTGAGTTCGTTGTCGCCGCAAAAGCTGCGCCGGCGATCTTTTTCGCTCCTCTCATTGGGGCGATCAAGGAAGTCAGGAACCAAGCGAATAAAGGTCAATAACGGCTGTACTTGCCCCTCGTTAAGAGGGGCACTTCCGAATCTCCTCCTCATTGGGAGAATGTTCGTTTTGGAGAACCTCCTCTAACGAGGCGAGTCTCTCAACCGAATCCACCTGTGAACAATGCGTTTCCAGGACGATAAGTCAGCTGCAACTCTATGCAGCATCTACTTGGCACTCGCCATTCAACCCATTGGGACAATCGCTCCCGATCGGGAATGTTGTCTCTAATCACCGGAGGCAACATGAACATTTCCCAACAGCTCGTAGCAGCTGGGTTTGATAACGTCGCGCAGTCCCTTCCTTTGCGTATGGAGCGCATGCGCTCAAACGGAATTGAATGTGATGAAGTGGCGTTATTGACGACGATTGAGCGCGACGAGTTCCGTTCAGTTAAATGCAGGATGCGCCTGGCAAAGGTCGCCACGTACGCTGAGCTCGAGGAGCACGGTCGACTGGTGAATTTACTGGCGAATTACACTACTGAATCCAGGACGTGGCTGATGAAGCTGCCGCTGGTGCGACTGCAAATCATGATGGACGCAGTCGAAGCATCCTGGTGATCCTACATGCCACCTCTGTGGCGTAACGCTGCGAAAGCAGCAAATCCCGTCGGGTCCTTTTCCCGATAGGGGAGAGGCCTCGACTTTCGTGTTGGAGGCTTCATGAACAATTTTCCGGTTTCTCAGATTTCCAATAACCCTGCGCTGGTGCTCTCGCATTTCACCGAGATCATCGAACGCAGAAAAGCGGCTCTCTTTCCTAAAGGTGGCCATGAAGGGGTTACAGAAGTTCTGCTACTGGACAGGAGGGACCGTCCTCTCTACCTGGCGTCTCAAGTTGACGTTACTCAGCAAGAGATAGAAGCCAGCTACTGTGAGCGCGGGATCACCACCACGGCGCATCTTCGTGAATTCATTGAACTGGTTCACGAAATCTCGGCGGCATGCTCAACGATTGCTGCTTCAGAGCTTCGCTCCTACCACCTGGACTTGCTCCGGGCGATGAGGGACGAGATTGTTCAGAAACGTGCGTAGGTGATTGGAGCAGGGGGGGGACACCTCCCTGCTTCCATCTAAAAATCCCGGGTGCTATATTTCAACCAGCTGTTGCCAGCATCCTCTCGGCCGCCAGGCCACCGATCGATCTCAGGGTTGTTTCGGAAAGCTCCAGTTTTCCAAAGCAAAAATTCTTCCAATCGCTCTGTTGCGATCGGAGATGGCGTTAGCTGCGCGTCCCTAAAGCAGCATCAACTTGGCCGTTTAGGCTATCACTCCCTGCAGGGATTTCTCCCTGTAGGGGAGACCTTGCACTAAAACTAAAATTGAGGTGCAACATGTCTGACTTACTGAATCTCGTGATCATCATCGTCGACTTCGTATTTGACGTAATTTGATTCACGCGGCCCTGTGCTTGGCGCTCGCCGGCCATTGGGTCTAAGCCTGTCGTAACACCGTTGTTCCAACCATTCTGGTGGGGTCCTTCCCCACTCGGGGTTGGCATCTCACCTCCATTCTGGAGGTACATCTATGATTTCTTCGCCTGCAAAGCTGATTGGAGCGTCATCATCCTTCGGCTGTAGCTGGTCGTATGTGGCGCGGGGTGACCTGGTTGTGAAGATGGAGCAACGTGTATGAGTAATGCACAGAAGCCCCCTCCAACACCTGCAAAGCCCCACGCCCAAAATCGGGTTGCTCATTACCAAGAGGCTCTTAGTGATGAAAGCTTTGTCAGCATGATGAGCAGCATTTGCGGCTTGCAGATCAAACAGAAGGATGGGACCAAGAAATGAAGTCCTACCCCCGTCTGGTCGCGCTACTCCGTGAAACGATGAGCCTCACTACCGGTGAGGCTGATGCATTGACACGTGGCGTCGAAGCTGAAGCTGTATCCCGCTGTGGAGGTATCGCGAACGTTGTTCGCCGTGCCTTTGCACTTCGACACTATGCAGCGCTGCGTGTACTGCTCGCTCGTTACCCGAATGCTCTAGACAAGACTGCTTTCGCCATCGACACCGGCTTCACCGGCAAGCGCCGTGTGCTGGTGGATGATGCGAAAGTAGTTTCCCACGGCCATCTGGCCTGGGATGTCTTTCTCACTCGAATTCGAACGATGCAACCCCTCTGAATCACTCAACCCTAACGGGGCCTACACGCCCCATTAGGGGCGGTGGGCTCCATTTTCTGGAGTCCGTATATGTCTACTAACCGTGCAATCACAACCCTGATGCAGCGCCACCTGGTGTTAAACGGCTACCCAGCTGAAGATGTCCATTTTTCGCTGAGCTGGTGTCAGGGTGATGGTGCCAGCTTCACTGGTGAGTTGGATGTGAAGCGTCTTGCTTCGCGTCTTGTGCCGGATGTTTCTTCGACTGTTTGGGATGGCCTGGTGCTACCCGAAAAGCTGGAGATTACCCGGGACTCTGGAATGCGCTACGTACATGAGCGATCGACCTCCCTGAGCATCGATCCAGTTTACGTCGAGCTCACTCCTGCTGATGAACTAGGTGGACCCGCTCAAAAAGTTGCTCTTCATCGCCTGGTTACTGCGCTTGCCGATGATGTTGTCACCACCGGCGCGGAGCTAGCGCACCGAGGGTACAAGCTCCTCGATGCGTACGTCTCAGAGAAGACAAAGCTGCGGACCTTTCAAACTGCCAACTTCCGGGTTGATGTTTTTAAGTGCCCGGATGACTTCGATGTCTTTGAAGCGGAGGAGGAGCTCGTATACCTCGACCAAACCATCCAGCAAATCATGGATGGGGAGATCGAATGCTTCAGCCTCAAAGTCACGGTCACCATGCTTGATGATGATGGCGACGATATTTCTGAACTGGCTGAGCTTGATATTTACGGGTTCAGTCGTAATCCCTCGATCAAGGGGCTCTGTACAGACACACGTGATGTTGTGCGCGAGGCGATTGCTGAAGCGCGCGATACCTATTTGAAGCTGATGAAACCGCGGTTGCGGTTAGCAGCTTAACCATCCCCTGGGGGGCTTTGCCCCCTTCAAGGGGTGGAGTTCCTTCAGGTGTCCTATTCCCCCGGCTCGGGGCTTCCCCAAGCTCCCGTTTCGGCGGCTTGGGGAAGTCCCGAGTTGGGCTTACCTGGAGGTGCACTATGAGAAATTTGAAAGCCGAAGTTGTACGAAATGCGGCGAAGCTAAAAGGCTGGGATGTGATTTTGAGGGAGTTGTGCCCTGAGATCGATTCCAGAGCGTTTGATAAGCCTGGTCGACACACAAAGTGCCCTGTCCATGGGGTGGCTGGTCGTGGGGGCGATGGGTTCAAGTTCTTTCGTAAGGACTTTCAAGACTCCGGCGGCGGCATGTGCAACACCTGTGGAACGTATCCCGATGGTTTCAGCTTGCTGATGTGGGTGAAGAACTACGGCTTTGCCGATGCGGTAGCCGACGTTGGTAGCTTCCTGGGGATCCGATCGACTGAGGATGAAAATCAGCAGGAGAAGGTAAACCAAGCCAACGAAAAGGCGCTCGCCGCTCGCCGCAAAGAGCTCGAGGAAAAAGAGGCTGCTTCAAACCTCTATCACAGCAAGAAACTCAATGAGCTATGGAAGGGCAGCCTTCCACTTACGCACCCAGATGCTGAGCCGGCCCGTCTGTACTTGGCCAGCCGCAAGATTGTCTGTTGGGATCGTGAGGGCGTCGAAAGGGTGGTTCGGTTTCATCCGAGCCTCTCGAGCTACAACGAGGATGGTAAGTTCGAAGGTGATTTTCCCGGCATCGTCGCGAAAGTAACAAAGGCGGGGCTTCCCATCACGCTACACCGGTACTTTCTAACCCAGAAGGGTCTGAAAGCTCCCGTCCAAAGTGCCAAGAAAATGTGCATGTATCCAACCGACAAGCTAGTAACTGGCGGTGGCATCTTCGTTGGGGCCTGGGACAAGGAAGAGATCGATGTTTGTGAGGGGCTGGAAACAGCCTGGGCTATAGAAACCGGTACCAACTTCGCAGTGCAGGTTCACTCGCTGGTGAACGCTACGCTGTTGGAGGGATTCGAGCCTGGCCCTAGCACCAAACTCGTCAGGATCTGGATCGACAAGGACCGTTCCGGCCGCGGTGAAGAAGCAGGAATGAACCTGAAAAAGCGTCTCTGGGAGAAGGGTATTCAAGCTCAGATACTGACTCCCTCTTTGCCGCTGCTGGACGGAGAAAAGTCGGTCGACTGGAATGATGTGCTGGTGCAGCTTGGATGCATGGGGTTTCCACAGATGAGGAGGGCGGCTTGATGAGCTTCACCTCTTATCTGTATGACCCAGTCCGTGTTGTCACCTCGCCAGGGGCCAATGCCCTCGACCCATTCTCACCGCCTAGCGGTTTTAGTGGGACCGCAGGGGATTACCGATTGCTGTTGGTAAGCCGGTACCGGGTGCCGGCGTCACGGCGGTACATCATGGCCCATGCAAAGGCTCTTCAAGATGGACTCAACGTCATCTTTGAAGGGCCATACACAATGGAGGCCGCTGACATTCTCGAAAAGATTGTCGCGAGCGACCGCTTGCAAGAAACCAAAAGGGCCGGCTAATTGCTGGCCCTTTTTTTATGGCCAGAGATTGACCGAGAGTCAGGTAGAATCATCCGCTTGCATTCCTGTAAGACGTGCGAGTCTTCAAGCATCGCAATCGAGATCCGAACAATGACATTCAAAGTTGTCAAGCTCAGCACCTCAACTACCGATACACCGGGCCTGTACCAGGTCAAGTTCAATGGCGACGATCGTTTCTTCCGTACCGTCGACGTCAATGTGTCAAAAGTCCTCGGCCCAAATGCCCTGGACTTTGTTGAGCTGTACGGCGCCTGGTGCTGCCTGATCTGGCTGGAGCTCGCTGGGTCAAATCGAACCGCACGGAATTTGAAGCTCGTGGTTTCCCGTGGCGCTGTAAAGCGACTCCTGCTTGTGACCAGCTCAAAAGAAGAGCTCTATCAATACGCGTACGCGCTCCGGACACAACTCCTCGGCTTGGACAACATCTCCGTCGAGAAAGGGGAGGCGTGGGTGTTTGAGGAGCATCCAGGCATCTGTGTGAGATGGGACGGGGAGCCGCCGCCACAACCTTTCGTCGATAATCCCACCTTTGGCCGCATCTACCTCACGTACCATGCAGTTATCGAGTACCTGGATGAAACCAAGGGCGAGTGTAAGCTCGACAACGTTTTTTCGAGGTTGGCCCGCATCGTTCGGGAGGCGGACAGGGTAAAGACGCTGACTGCGAAGCAGGAGAAAGATAAGGCTCGCCGCTATGGTGAGCAGCAAAACGGTGTGAGAAATCTGGGTACCGCGTCGGGTTGGCAAATCACCACTCGACCGACCACTGACGGGAAGGCCCTTATTGCCATGACGGTTTTTCAGCGAGCCGAGTAATAGGTTCGCGATGGAGAGGGTGATGGCTTACGTTGCGCGGGTGAGATCTGAGCTTTTGGCGCTGTTAAGATCAGTAGATCCAGATGGCTGGGAGCAAGCAAAGAATCTTTCCAGGGAAGACGTCGTGAGCTTTTTGGTTTCAAGGCCCCATATCATGCAAGGTATCTCATACCAGATCTTGGGGGAGGCCGGGTTCGGGGAAGGGGCTTACCTCCAATGCACGCGTGACGGTGAGGTTTACCGGCTGATTCGATGCCAGGTGTCTTTCGACGAGCGTGGACTGCCGCTGACGGTTGGATTAATTGGTGTTAAGAATGGGCTCGAAAACAACCATGCCAAATACATTGGGCGGATTGATGAGTTCACAAGTATGGAAACTGGAATTCAAATTTTGGGATCGGAAATTCTAGAACTTTTGGAGTTGTAAAATATAACTCAACTAAATCGCTATTTATGTGAGTTATATATTTGCGTTGCCTTAAAACTGGCTTGAAAGAAGGATGGGTGCACAGAGCTTGTTATGTTTATTGTTCTTTAATGCTCGAAAGGCCCCAAAATGATGAAATCAGGTCATCGTCAAATTATCCCATTAGATAAGTGTATAGTTATTCTAGATACGAATGTCGCCCGTAGTTTAGGGGAGACCACCGCTTGGCCGGAATGGCTTGGTACATTTTGCAATATGGCTCTCTCTGGTGAATACACCTTTGCACTCGCGGATGGGGCATTTGCCGAGCTCTTGAACCAGGTCACAAAGCCTATCGGCGGGATGAGTGATGGTTGTTTCAGCCGGATGATTCAGGGGCTTGAGACATTTATAGACCCCGAATATCCAGTCTTCCTTGGGAGGAAGGATGTCTTAGGGATGCTTGGAATTAACGGTAAGGAGCCGTGGTGCCCTGTCGAAGTGAGGCAGCTTTCAAAGGACGGATGGCAGAAACTCTGCAATGTCCAATCAGAACCAAAATCTGCTCAGTACCAATTAAAATTGGAGAAAATACTACAGGAAGAGCGTGACGAGTGGGCAGCGCAATTTCAAAAATTTGATAATAGTTTTGCTCGTGAAATTGCAGCAGTAAAGAGGCGCATGACTGAGCTACAAAGCCTTAGTGGTGCTCATGCTCTTGCCTTAAGTAATTTGCTTCGTGAGCTTCAACAGAAACTGCAAGCTCTAAATAGTTTGAAGGAATTGGACGGTAAAGTACTGGACGATGCCTTAGCCGCCATAAATGCAGATCGTCCAGTTGCAGGTGTGTCAATGAGCGCGAGATGTGATCTTCAAATAAGGTACCTCTATCGGCAATGGGTAAGGACACGCAAATCTAAGCGTGCCTATTCTCCCGTTTCGCCCAACAGTCGAAATGATGGAATTGATTTTGATTTCTATCGGTTCTTGATGCTGCCGGCATTTGTTGTGACTGAGGACAAGGGCTTCCTCACGCGCATTAGTGACATTCCTAGCGCCCAAAAGACCTGGTTTATGACTCCTGAGGAGCTTGCCGCTCGGTGGGAACGGGGTGGTCGGCCATGGCCAACCTGGTAACGCTCCTGCAGGCGTGGCGTGGCGTCTTATGAGCTTTTACAGGCGATTATAGTTTTTAAAATAGGCTGTCAAATTTCCACCTGTTTATTTCTAGATGGAATAGATACGGACGTTTTTATCGCTATTACGCATAACGTACATTATGTTAAAGACAGGACGTTTCGAGAGTGTTGCATATGCCTGAGTCATGGGCGCTGAAGCCGCCTGTTCCGGGCTTTCCAAGGAGATTTTCCTTCACTACGATACGGCATGACCTGTCAAACCCTCAGATCCAGCGCAACACCCAAGGCCCTGACCGGCTGGGTTCTCCTCGATGGCAATAATGTTCCTCGCTATTGGGCGACTGTCTGGGCTGACGTCCTGCAGGCGAAACTCAAAGACAGCACGCGAAGCCGATGCTTGTACGCGATTGATCGCTTGTACCAGCATTTTGCGCTGCTGCACCAAGCCGATGTCCTTGATCGGCTTCTGACTGATTGCCAATTCGATGCACTTGAGGCTGGCCTGGCCGCCTTCTTGAGCGTCCTGCGAAATCAGGCCAAACGCGATGGCATTGTCAATTCCACAGTTTGGGCTTCGGCCATTAGATTCATTGTCGATATCCTCCGCTACCTTGCCAGAGGCATAGACGCCGACAATATGAAGGGCCGGCTAGAGAATCTGGAAAAACTATATAGCCAGCTCGATCCATCCCCCCCAGCTGAACCGGGTCCTATTCGAGCCTTGCCGGGAATTGTGGTTGACGATCTTTATCGGATTATGGAGCCCCTTTCCCCTGACAACCCTTTTCGTACTGAAAAAAACCGCTGGCGAAATTACTTTGTGTTTATTTGCGCGCTTGCATCTGGGTTGAGGCGAGGAGAAGTAGCCTCTCTTGCAATTGATGCCATTCAATCTGAATATGATTACGTAGCCAATGATGATCGGAGTTGGATAAGCGTACGAGAGAACCCATATGTCGAAGTGGATCCTCGCCGAGATGCGGCTAGCATTAAGAATGCACAGTCCAGACGTCAATTGCCAATTTCCCAAGAGCTATTGCGGATAAACGATCGCTTAGTCTTAGGAACTCCTAGAAAACAATCCCATGGTTACTTAGTAAGCTCACAGAAAGGAAAACCTATTTCTCTTCGTCAGTTACAACGTATATTTGAAGTGGCCTCGGGTCGATTGTCTCCGGCTGCGAGAAGAGCTTTGCAGTTTCGCGGAAAGAACAATGTGACTCTTCACGATCTTCGCCACACTTGCGCCGTCTATAGACTTAAGTGCTACTTGGATTCGGGGCATGACCTGGATACGGCAGTTGAGAAGTTGCGAGTGTTCTTTGGTTGGTCAGCTAGCTCTGATATGCCTAGGCATTACGCTCGAGCATACTTTGAATCAGAGCATGCAGATGTCTGGAGCGACAAGTATGAGAAGATAATTAGCGTCTTGAGAGAGTTAGGATAGATGGGAGTGAAAGTGCCTGGCCAGTTAGAGTTATTTTCCGCGCCGCAGGAAAGAGAAAAAAAAGAGATTTCTCTGCCCACGCTGCACAGATCTATTCGGTACTACGATGGGTTTTCTGGTGAGTTTCGAGTTGTCACGGATACGGCTGCGGATACTTGGGTTCTGGAGATAGAAGGGAGAAAGACACGACTTCTATTTGAGAAGGTTCCAGTCCGCGAGCGGGAGTTATTCAAACATCTAGCGCGGGACATGCTCTCTCGGCTGAATGCTGTATCAGTTGGCATATTTATAGGCTCCTTGCTTAGCGAGCCAAAACATATCATATCTGCATTTTATATGTCGCCGCCAGAGTTTCGTGACTACTGGGTTGCCGGTTTTCGGGGGTGGACGTACATGGTTGCGCTTTCAACGAGAACTGCGGTGCACTCGTTATGTAATCTATCGCTTGGTTTTTGGTGTTCGCATTACAGAGATTACGTAAGCCTCCTCCCCTCGCCTAAAGTTGACCAATATAGAACAGTCAGAAATCAAGAATGTTTTTTGCCTCTTAGTGATCAATCACTTATCGTTTCATATATAGATGATCTTGCAGAAAAGCTGGAGGTATCTAGGTCGGATGGCGCGCCGCATGAATTAGATCTTCTAGATCTAAGGAACGCCTGCTTGATGATATTGAGCCATCAATATGCATTCAGATCTGGCCAAATAGCAAAGATTAAAGCTAGTGACGTTAGGTCGCCCAATATGAATTCGCTGCATGTTTCAGTGCCTGTTGGAAAGCAAAGGAATTCTAAGCGAGGCAGGTTGGTGACGCGAAAAATAAAAAGTGAATGGGCAATTATATTCAGATCATATAGCGAGATGGCTGGCGCTGTACGATTGCATGAAAACAGTACCTTAGGGCAGCTTTACTTTTGCATGACACCGGTGCAGGTCTCTATCGCGATCGGAGATCTTTCCGAGCATATTATTGGTGAGCGCTGGGTCGCGACAGATCTACGGCATACAGCTGCGCAACGAATGGTAGACGCTGGTGTAAGCCATGTGTCTCTTTCAGAGTTCATGACTCACGCCACCACGTTATCAGCCAATGTCTACTTCAACGCCTCGCCTACTCAGGCCGAACGCGTAAATCAGGCATTGGCGCTTTCGCCCATCTATTCAAATGTTGCAGAAGTTGCACGAACTAGGGTAATTGACAAAGCAGCTCTCATGCGACTCCCGTCCGATCAGCAAATAGCAGGTGTCCCCCACGGAATTCCGATTGCTGGCATTGGAGGTTGCTCCGCTGGACAATCGCTCTGCACAATGAATCCGATCTTGAGTTGCTACACGTGCAGAAGATTTTTGCCACTATTAGACTCTGCGATTCATCTAGAGGTCGTAGAAAAGTTGCGCCCTGTTGTAACTGATTTTGCAAATGCATCACGAAACAACGAGGAGAGTCCAGCCTATACGCAGCTAAAGCGAATGTTCCACGCTGCTTTACGTGTTGCGGATGAGGTAAAGATTATAAAGACAGAGGTTGTTGAGTGAATAGCTTTTTCAATAAGTACATTGAAAGTGGTAAATCACTTGCTGAGTCATGCGGTCTAGATTGGGATCTCTCGGCAGACCTTCAAGGTAAGATAATCAAGACCGCGCGTTGGGATCTCGCAACATTATGTGGACTCCCCTCTCCCCCATATTTCTGGCACTCAAGTCTGGGGCCTGACTCAAATGCGCTGGATTCACTGAACGGCTACCGCGCGCGCCAAGGCCTCGAACCAGTTACCATTAAGCGCCTTTCCAAACCGTGGTGTGATTTTTACCAAGCGGTACTACTTAACGAACTCTTGGTGAAGCGTAATAAACCTGGGCACGCACTTAACAATATTGGGCGTGCACTGCGCCTTGTTGCGACTTGTGCTGCAAACGAAGCCCCATGGGAGCTTTCTCCTGACACAGTCCAATTGTCCTATAACGTGGCGCTTGGCCTTGGTGGTTCAGGGAAATTGGCCGCCAATGTATGTATGGTTGTGCGCAATCTTGTAGACGGCTTGCACATCTCGGATCAGTCACCCTTATCAAGATTTTGCGCGCCTTATCCAGAGCAAATAGATCTTGATAAAAATGTTTCAAAGTTACGTAAAGGTAACAATACATATCGAGCAACGGAGAAGGTTCGGACAGAGCTTTCTGAAAGAAAATCTGCTGCTCGCCTACCCGATGAGAAGGCGTTCTGGGAACTTGTCCGGATAGTTTTTACAGAAACCCCCCGAACATTTTCAGATGCAATGCGATTCAATCAGATCAAAATCCAAATTGCTTGTGGATTTCGGGTTGGCGAGAACACCTTGCTGCCTCTGGATTGGAAGCGGTCACATGACTACATTACCATCGATGGTAGACCTGCGGGCGAGCTAGGTGGTATCTCGCGAGCGCTATCAATTCGTCATTTCGCTGAAAAACAGGGTGATGATAAAGACTCTGAAGGAGTCGTGCTTTATGAGACTACGCAGAACATTCCAAAAATTTTCGAGAGTCTCATTGAAGAGGTGCTTACGAATGCGGAGCGACTAAGCGCCCCGCTCCGTGTCCGCCTTCGCCGTCAGATCGAAACAGGAAGACTTATCCCAGAGTATCCTCTAGATGCATTAGTGCCAGCATGGGATATCTATAGCCGCCTTACTGGATCGATTTGGCTTGCTTCCTTACCACCGCCAGATGAGTTAATAGAAAAATATCGAGAAAATTTAGATCCGCAATATCTGGAGTTAATTGTCAAGCAGCAAATAGATTTAATAGCACAACATGGCGTATCCAACGGCTGTAAGAAATATTTTCACAAACTTCCGATTGTTGTTAGGCGAGTCGACGGCTCTCCGCAGGTAGGTAACACCGTTTGGCAGGAAGCCTTTTTTTTAGTTTCTGAAGTTGAGGACATGGTGAGAGAGGCTATGCCAACAAAGATCTCACATACCACGCCCTTCAAACTACAAGGTGGCAGGTTTCTTCCTTCGTCGGAATTTATGTATCTGATGCCTATCCGCCCTTTAATTGAGGAGCGTAATGGTGGGGTTTTGGATGTCACTCGATACTTCTCTATAGGACGTGCGTCACCCTCTGACCTCCATCTACATCTTGGAGGTCAGTCAAATAATATTTTTGCTCGCTATGGTCAGACTGAAGAAGATCGAGCACTAAGCCTGAATACGCACTCCTTGCGCCACCTGCAAAATGGTGAGCTATTTCGACTAGGAGTTGCAGACACCATTATTACTAAACGCTTCAACCGCCGTAGTGTCGCTCAGAGCTATGTTTATGATCATCGTAGTCTGGCAGAAGAACTTGATAATATTGATCTACCCGCTGGTGCGGAAGCTATTGCTCCTCGCGCTCAGGAAACACTGCGCATGATAATGGCCAATAAGATACGAGGGCCGATAGTTGATGAGTTTTTAGAGATTCAAAAAGAAATGGGTGATGATGCAGCTTTCCAGTTTTTGTCCGCAGAGGCGGATGGGCTCCATGCGACACCTTATGGCTTTTGCGTTAATAGCTTCACAGTGGATCCCTGCCCAAAGCACCTTCAGTGCTACAACGGCTGCCGGCATTTGACTCGCTCAGGAGTTGATGAGGAAAACCAGAGCCTAGAGAAGTTAAGAGGGCGATTGAAGAAAATAGTAGACTTGATAAAAGAGACGCCTACAGAGGCTAGAGGTCTTGGGTGGCAAAATCAATTAAATCACGCTGAAACTAGTCTATCAAATTTAGAGAAAGTTATATCAACCGCTCCGGGCAGCAATCCATTTCCTGATGGCCAAAATCTCTATCGTTCCGTAGATATGGCAAGAGGAACGACATTGATAGACTCCGCACTAATAAGAGAAAAGAATGAAACTTGAACTACTAGAATTTCTTCTGAAAGGCATGCTTGATGACAATGTCACAATAACCGCGCGCTCGATTACTCGGCTACCTGACTCACCTTTCAAACATGCAAGTGATTTAACGCGTAATTCAGATAGAATAATGCTCGTTGAAGCCTATCAGACACGGCAGAAGGAGTTGCGTGCGCTGATGGAAAGGACTGACAAAACGTCTCGAACCAACCTCCAGGCACGAGTTGCTCGGCTGCTGAAAGAAAATGAAGTATTGAAGGAGGACCGAGAGCTGCTCATTGCCTCCCACAAAGCGATGCTTCTCTCGGTCGGTGAAATTGGAGGAATGACCGCTTGGCGACGATTTTTTCCTGCCTGGGAGGAAGCCCGGAGCCGGCTTTCCAAACTACAAGCGCTCCCTACAGCTGAGGTTACGGAGCTGAATGATCGCCAAAAATAGCAAGAGCCGAAAAAGCGTTGCCAGCTAAGGATGTTCTGAAAAATCATCATCGAAACATCCCACCGGCAAAAGCCGAAGCGAATTACTATCAGCAAACGACCGAGTCTGCCCAGGCGGCATGACTCACACCAAGGAGCCTCAGGGATTTCCGGGGCGGTTCACTTGCAATTCATGGCAACATTGAGGCATGCGATAGCGGCAGCACGGTTCTTGAAAGACTCCTCGGCCAGTATACCTCTTTCAGCCATCAGCTCTTTTCCCAGTAGTTACCCTTGCTGACCAAGCCAAAATCCTCTGAGGAAAATGGTTGCTCATCCTCGAACATACCATTAACCATACGCTCGCGACGCAACCCGCTCAAGACCCTGAAAAAACAAGGCTCACAGAGATGCACCCGGTAGTGTTCCCCGTCATGCTGCGACCCGTATCCCCATTGGGCTTCAAGCTTGCCGTATTGAAGACCATAGTCCGGAATCCGTGTACCAGAACGGCACACGTCGCAGATTACATCCTCAACTACATCGACCATTGCCGGCGACTTGATCTCCATACGCACCTCACGATTAGTTCCACGCGGCACCAGCCGGATATGCTCTCATGCACACACAGGTAACTTTCGATCACCCTCGGCTGACTTAGCATCAAAAACAAGCGAGCAGCTGCTGCCTGTAGTGTTGGGAAAAGCTGATCTGGTAAGCGGGCTCCATAGCAAAGCCGCCTAGCGAAATTCTGTTCGTAGCCGGCGATACAACACTTGGTTCTGCGCCGCCTGCCCCGCCACTGCCGATACCTTCAACATGCCCCATGGCCTCTATCGGCCTAGGCCAGGAGTCTGGATTAAAACCAGATATCTGCGCATCCTTCAAAACTGCCAAGTCATCCGGCAGGTCATCTGCGATTCGCTCCGCAAAGCCTTGAAGCGTCGGTTCCGCTAGCATGAATAGCCAAGCCTGATCATCTGATTCACTCGTGCGCCGCAGCACCCGCCCCAGCACTTGCCGGTAATGCAGTTCGGTTCGAATACGGCTTAGGTAGCAGCATAGTTGCAGGCGGGGAATGTCTGTGCCTTCACTGATCATTCCGACGGCGACAATCCATCGGCAGGCGCTGCTCCGGAATGCGTTGATCACGTGCTGCGCATCCGGTGTTTTGTTGGTAACGATACGGCACTCTTCACCCATCGCGTCCAAAGCCTGAGCTACTTGCTGAGCGTGTTCGATATCGGTGGCCACCACCAAACCGGCGGCATCAGGCTTGATCTGGCGTAGCTCGCTCAGTTTGCTGCAGCCAAGGTCGAGGATTGGATTGATCACCTCATCATGGCGCAGCAGTTCCTCATAGGTGACCGGTGACTCGCCCAACAGTTTGGCGATGCTGGGAAACAGCCTAACGGAGCTATCCGCACCAAGCTCTTCCGTGAGTTTCACCTTCTGATTGTCGAGCAGAACAATACGAGGGGATCGGCACACGCGGTCGGCAATGGCATCTTTCAAGCCATAACGGTAATCACAGATCAAATGCCCTTCGGGCGACGAGTAGCGAGCCAATGCGATGGCCTTGTCGTCGGAACGCCAGGGCGTACCAGACAGCGCCAACGTGAACTCAGCCCGATCCTGTATCCGATGCAGTATCTGCTGCCCCCAGGCATTGCTGAGCAGCGGATCATGGCCGGCGCAATGGTGGATCTCATCGAAGACCACGAACACCCGGTAGTCATCAAGAAGCTGCCAGAATCCCTCATCACGGTATTCCATGGCCTGATAGGTATAAGCCGCGCCTACGGCACCTATCTGGCCGTCGAGACGCCTGCCTAGCACAGCCGCAAAGGTCGAACGAAAACCCTCCACGACCTGGCAGGACGGCGCAAAGCACAGCACCAAATCAATTCTGTCCTGCTCAAGCAGTCGGATGGCCAGTTCTGCAGCCATGCGCGTCTTTCCAGCTCCCGGCGTTGCCTGGCAGAAGAAGTGCGGCGTGACGGTGAAGTGCTCCAACGCCCGAGTGATGCAGCTGTTCTGCCAGCTCCGTAGCGAGCTGCTCATCGTGGCGCAGCGAGCGTTTTGAGGGTCTTTTCTATGGCGCGCAGATGCCCCAGTAGGCGAGAACTGCGATCCCTGGCCTCCAGATAATCGCCTTCAACCTTGCTCCGCAAATGCGGCATCTCGTCCAGAAGCAGTTTGAATCGCTCTGCCTCGCCCATTGAAGTGAGAAAGTCCAAACGGATTTCCTTGTGGAGCGCTTCCAACTGCAAATCCGTATTGGCTGACGACTTAAGCGACAAAGCCTCAAGGTCGCGAACAGCCTTGTCAGGTTCGGGCACTCCGGAAGCCATCAGGCTGTTCTCAAAACCGTTGTCGATCAGTTCCAGTTGCAGGTGTGCCGGAATCGGCTGCAGGTGGTAGACCTGCCCTCGAACACGGCGGTCCTCGTCCGGAGAAACCCAGCCCGCACGCACTAATCGGCGAATCTGCTCATACACATAGCGTCGCACATCGGCGATACGGAATTGTGTGCCACTCAAGCGAGCGGCATAGGCATCGCGCAGCTCGCGGGTCGTAAACGATGTACGCCCTGGCTCCTGAAGCAGCTCATACAGACGCCTGTCGAAGATAAACGAGGCCGATTTCATTGAGGCACCAGAAGAAATAACGCAAATAAATGCGGATTATAGTCCGTGGCCTGTGCATCCGCAAACGCACGATAGTGCCGCCTCAAATTGAATTGAGACGGTCATGGATAAGTTGGCGAAAGCGTTAGGGGAACGCATCCGAGTGCAAAGGAAGGCCTGCCGTATTTCCCAGGATGCACTAGCGCTGGCGTGCAATATAGACCGTAGCTACATAGGCCGGATCGAACGTGGCGAGGTCAACATCACCGTCGAGAAGCTATTCCGCATCGCAGGCGAACTCGCCTGCGAGCCTTCAAGCCTTCTGCCACAATCATCTGACATTTAACCCGACCACGTCATACGGTCAGACAGCTGTACCACTGTTACCTTGCCCCAGCCCCGCCTGCTGCGTCAGCATCTTCAAAATCACCAACGCAAACGCCCGGCTCTTGGTCTCATTATCCAGCACTTCCAGCGAGAGTTTCTCGTGGTCGGTCATAGCGTCCAGCACGGTGTCCAGCACGCGCTTGGGGAACAGGCCGTGCATTACCTGCTCGACCGAGTGATTGTTCACCTGAGCCATCACATCTTCCTGACGGCTGATGCGATTGGCGATGCCGGTGAGGAACTGCAGCTGATCCTCATCGCTCACCTCGGCACCGAAGATATCGTTGAGCGCCTCGATGATTTCCGACAGCCGCTTCTTCTCCGGGTCGTGGGGCTTGCCGCTGCCCAGCCCTGTAGCCGGATCAAGACTGTGTCGCTTGAACCAGGCGATTTCATGGGTGAGCTGCTCGATGACGGTTTGATCGCGGTCGATCTTCTTGCCCATCGTTTCAACCGTCTTACCCAGTGTGTCGACTTGCGACAGCAACTGCGCAGCGAGTGCGCGCAGTTGCTCAGGTGTCAGTTGGTCGAGATTGGACGAGGAAGTCATGCCGCTGATTGTGCCAGAGCAGGCGATCAGCGCAGATAAAGCGATGGGCTAATGGCCGGCGCTACAGCACTGTGATCGCACCGGCTGCACCAACCCGCTGCCAAGGTAAACCGAGCACCAAAGCCTGAAGCTGCTCGCTCTCGAGCTCGACCTCCGAGCCATGACGGATGCCTGGCCAGTGAAACTTGCCCTGATTTAAACGCCGCGCGGCCAGCCAGATTCCCACGCCGTCATGCACCAGCACCTTCATCCGATTGGCGCGGCGGTTGGCGAACAGATAAGCACAGTGCGGCTTCGCCGCACCGAATACCTCCACTACACGGGCCAATGCGGTCTCGGTGCCGGCGCGCATGTCCATCGGCTCAGTGGCAAGCCAGATGCTATCGATGCGGATCACGGGGCAAGCCCCCGGACAAAGCGGGCGCAGCCGTCAGGATCGGACACTGGCCATTTCACTGTGACTGACTGCTCGCCAAGCGATAGCTCAATAATCACCGATGCTGCAGTCGGCCGTTTGGGCGTAGCCCTCAATGGAACGAACGCCGGCAACACCGCGGGTAGCTGATCTCGGTAAAGCGGTAGCCATTTTCGAATGACGTTGGCGTTGATGCCATGGCGGATGGCAACGCTGGAGACGGTCGCACCCGGTTGTAGGCATTCCTGAACGACCTGGACCTTGAACGGTTTGGGGTAAGAGCTTCGTTGGCGCATGGAAATCCTAACGTTAAGGACGAACGCGTCCGCTTAAAAATACGCGGACACCATCGCCCTTAATGCTGGAGTTCGGAAGGTGACTTGGCTGGACGCTTACCTTTGAGTGCTGTTTTTTAGAGGTACTTTTCAGACACATGCCACGCCGAAGCGGTGTTAACTCAGGATCCAGGCTAATTGCATAACCATGGAAGTCCGCAGCGCATCTCCTTCGTTGTCCATGGATTCTCCAACGCACGAGCTTGATATCGAGAAAGGCTAGATAACCGAAGCGCAATGAAACGGGCAGCCGTTCACCCCGAGCCGATTAGGTGCTGCATCAAAAAGCCTGGGCTTATTTAAGAGCTATGGTGCCGCTGCACCTCTATGCATATGCAAGGTGCAGCTTGATCCGCTTGCCTGCAAACTGCTTAAAGCCCTCTTCGCGCGCCATGTTCCAGCAGCTCGCTTGCCGACTCATGTTTGACCAGGAACGATTCGGTCATTCGAGCCTAACTTTTCGGAAGTCTTGCCAACACTGGTTTACGACGGTGAGCCCCTTCACCCTGGGCGAAAACGCGATCATACCTCGACGGGACGTGAACAGGGGAAGAATCGGGAGTGATTCCATGACCCTTGCATCAGCTGCCCTGTATAGCGCGGCTCTTCCCGACGAGTCAATCGTAGCACGAGCGAGATCCAAGAATCCGTCGAGATGAGGGTCATTGTTATACCCAGCGTTGAAACCTCGGGGAGACTGATTTGCCCCATGTAGGATCTGTGATAGCCATAGATCGCACGACATCCCCCAGCTCATTTCACTGAATGCAATGCCAGACGGCGCCCCCTCACGCCACTGGTTGCAGTAAGCTACCCAATCCGGATGCAGCGTTACATTTAAGCGAATACCAACCTTGGCTAGATCGAGCGCGAGCCGCTGATAAATGGCCCCTGGATCGAGCTGCGCAGACCCCGCTTGCGCCGCAATGACATCCAAAACCAAGCCATCGTTTGCCCCTGCCTCGGCCAAGAGCTCCCTTGCCCGCTCGGGATTGTAGACATAGCGATTTGCTGCATGCGGGTCATGAGCAGGGGAGCCTGGAGATAGCGCACTATGCGCCGGAACAGCCGCCCCCGGAAATAACTCAGCGCATAATGACTCTCTATCAATAGCGTACGCAATTGCCTGCCGAACGCGCAAATCTGCGATAAGCGGATCGCGCAAGTTAAATACCAGATACCAGAGATATGGTGGGTTAAATGAGGGCACGGTGAACCCTAGCGCCGCCAGTTCCTCAAGGTCAGCGCCCTCTAAGCTATAGGCGACATCCACCTTCCCCTCAACCAATGCCCGGACGCGAGCCTTGCGGTCAGGAAAAGGTAGGAACCGGATCCCTTCTATCTGTGGCGGGCCGGCCCAGTAGTCATCGTTCCGCCGCAGCTCTACCGCAGACCCTCCATCCGTCTCAAAACGAGAATGAAACCGGAACGCACCGGTACCAGGAGCTTTGTCGGCACAACCATCAGGACCGAGTTTGCGAATGGCCGCCGGACTAATCAGCGACTGAGCACCGGGTGCGTCTTCTTGGGTCATGTAACGCAGAAATTCAGGAAACGGCTCGGAAAACTTGAACTCTACGGTCATCGAGTCTAAAGCGTGAACTTTTTCAATGAGGCCAACGCCCATGCGATTGAAGTCCGCAACAACCGGAGAGAAAAAGGGCGAGGTTGCGCAACACATTCTCTCGTAGTTGATAACTACAGCCTCCGCGTCGAGTGGACACCCATCATGAAAACGAACCCCTTCTCTGATTCGAAAAGTATAACGACGGGCGTCTGGTGACGTTATGCAATGGGTCGCTAGTCGCGGAACGAGGCTGGTGGGCGCGCCGTCCGAAGCGGGTAACTCTCCGAAGTCATCTTCAAACAGGCTTTCATGTGTTTGATGAACCACGCGGCCTGTATTCCAACCCCCGAATGATCGGGGCGGATCGACCTCGTCCACAGCCCAGTCAAGCGCAACGCGCAAAATCTTGTCTTCATTCATATGGGTGCGTCCTAATTAGCATTGTCAAGTTGCAAATAGCCGACCGTGCTCACGAGCGTGGCGCATAGCTGCTATGTCTAGCCCCACAGCGGCGCCACCTTCCATCTCATCCGGGCGAGTTACAAGCGCGATCTCTGCCGCTGCGATAATTTGCGTGGAAAGAGCTACCATCATTCCTTGGGCCGCCGTGGCCGAAAGCACATCCAGGCGAACGGCTGCCGAAAGAATCATCGTAGCCACACCTCTCAGCTCAGCTAGCACAGCATTCTCACGGCTAACCCCCATTGCCGCCGCCAGGGCTCCTGATATGACCGCTAGATGACCCGGCGTAACCTTGCCCGCCACCGCGGTAGCGTATTCCGCCAACATCGGGTCTGCATGAAGTGACGGTGCTAACACCGCTAGGCGACTTCCACAGCGACGTGAGGCCACCTGTGCTGGAGCCGTCAACTTCAGTAGGTCAAGCCGCGCATCTACTGCTTTCAGATCCTCTAAGTTCCGATCCACAAATGCCGTATGAGCCAACGCGGTCCCCGCACCGTCTGCGCGGGCGCTGCCATGAATCAAGGCCGAGACGATCATTTCACGGAGCGCGTCTGGCGTGGTCACGCGCTTATCCCGAAGCATTCGCTCAAGGCCGAACGCATGGGCGTGCCTGCCTATCGGCAGCGCGGAGTCGGCAAGTTGCATAAGGGACAACAATGGGCCAGCGCGCACGGCTAGGTTGCCTTCAAGCATCGTCAGAATTAGCGACGGGGTGATGGTGCTCGTGTGCAGCCCCCACACCATTTGGAGGTCTTGCAGCCGCAAAAGGTCTTTCTTCAAAGCGTATCGTTAGCTCACGCAATCCGAGGGCCTGGACCGATCTCGCAACAAGATCAGGCGTATCGGTCACCAGTACAAGGATCTCATTACCGTGTAGCTCCGCAGGACTGTGACGGTTCCCAAGAGCGTGGCCAATCCGGAACACCGCCTCAGGGCCCAGCTCGTTGAGCGAGATTACCATTACCAGTTCGGGGCGGCGGGAGACGACCAATATACACATCCCATCATCATGCAGAACTGCGCCGTCAAACATCCAGCTCACACGGGGCAGCTCGATGCCTAGATCTACGCCCCCCTCGCTGCAAGTGCGTAACCGGCGGCGACCCGCGTCGGCCGACGCAATCCATACACGGTCCGTCTGACGACCGGAAAAATCCTGGTCGTTGACGTGGCCCAGAATATTATTTACTAAAAGCATTATCCCTCTTCATTTTCTTAGTAGTGGAGCGGGACGGCCGCGCATGTGGCGACGGGCGACATCCCAAGCCACCTGCGTCGCCATCCGAAGATTTGGCGCATCGTCAGCTAGAAAACGTCCCACCGCACCATAGCCTGAGGCTAACGCAGCTGCACCACCATACACACCCGGTAAGGACGCCAACCGTCGACTGATAAGAGTCGCCAATTCCTCATGGTCGCCCTGTTGGGACAACGCGAATATGGTCCCAACAAAACCACTCGACGCTAACGCCCCCTCTAAGGCCGGACTCGCCTCCCCAGGACGGAAACTCGAAGCGTCAACAAGCACAGGGCGTGCGCTAAAACTGACTTGAAGGCGCGTCGAGAAGCTTCGATAAAGGTGCTCCTCGCCTCTCGCCACCCGGCCAGCCGCGAAACTCTCCATGAAAATGGCCTCGGCTCCGTTTGCCAGTGCAATACATGTGTGCTGCCTGTGTTCCGCTTGCGCATGCGGGATTATCATATCCGGGATGTACTCGAAGAAGGCTCCTTCGCTCAGCTCAATCATGGTCGTCTGTATCGATAGCGCTTCACCTTGCAGGCGTGTTGCGGACGGTGTTGAGAGACAAAGTTCAGCGCTAGCCTCAAGGTGTACGGCAACATGCAGGCGATCACCGCCAAACACTGATCCTGCCGCGTTTTGCACGTATATTAGCGCACCAGATTCTGACTCCATGGGCAAAACGGCGGTAGTCGTCAACGGGTAGCGCTGTTGTCGTGCAGCAAGTCGCGTTCGACCATGTCGATCACGAGCAAAGCGCAACGACAGCACTCCGTCGCCCATCAGGGTTTCCGCCCAAACAGCGCGCTATGGACAATTTGTTCAAAAACGAGCTGCACACCCTCGCCTTTTCGCAGATCGGTAAATACTGAAGCGCGATCGGAACGTGCTGCGGCTACGTCCGCTCTGAAGCGCGTCATATCGACATCGACATGAGGTGCCAAATCAATCTTATTGACGACTAGCAGGTCTGCCCTTAACAGGCCTAACCCATTCTTCCGAGGAATGTCGTCTCCGCCGGCAACATCAATGACGAAAGCCCACCAGTCCACGAGCTCGCTAGAAAATGTAGCGGCTAGATTATCTCCCCCGCTTTCGATGAGAATCACGTCAGGCTGAAAGCGCTGCTCCAGCCAAGCTGCTGCCTCAAGATTTACCGAAGGGTCCTCGCGGATAGCAGTATGCGGGCAAGCCCCGCTTTCAACCCCAAGAACACGCTCAGGATCGATGAGGCCGGAGCGCTGAACACGTTCTGCGTCCTCGTGAGTAACCAGATCATTAGTGATCACGGCGACAGAGATTCCTCGCGCGGCGAACAAGGGGAGCAATCGCTCGACCAGGCGCGTCTTGCCACTGCCTACCGGCCCTCCGAAACCTAAACGCACTGCAGTCAAAGGTTTGCACTCCTTATTTCAACATATATGATTGGCCGAGAGAGACCTGCGATGTGGGAGGGCTGTCGATGGCCTGTCCATCGATGTAAACCCGAAAGTTTTCAGGGTCGACGTCAATTTTAGGTAACACATCATTCAGCACCATATCGCGTTTAGTGAGACGGCGCGTGTCGGCCACTGGACGCAAGGTAGCTTTCAAATCGAGTCGTTGGGCCACCCCGGCTGCGATGGCAGATGGAGAGACAAAACGCACGCCGAGTGACTGCGGAGCGCGACCAAAGTACCCCCACATCGGGCGATAACGCACAGGTTCGCAGGTCATAAGAGAAGCGTTAGCCTCGCCCAAGGGAGCCCAGACAGGGAAGCCAGATTTCAATACTAGTTCCGGTTTGATGCCAAAGCTGTCCGGCTTCCAAAAAATAAGGTCTGCGAGCTTTCCAGGCTCAATCGAGCCCACTTCATCTGCGATGCCGAACATAAGGGCAGGATTGGTAGTATACTTGGCGATATAGCGACGAATTCGGAAATTGTCCGCACCGCTGCCGCTATCCTCGGGCAAAGCGCCCCGTAACTCGCGCATGGTGTCAGCAAGCTGCCAACAGCGAGCGATGGTTTCACCGATGCGCCCCATCCCCTGGCTGTCGGAACCGATCGCGCTGATCGCTCCCATGTCGTGCAGAACGTCTTCGGCGCCAATGGTTTCTTTTCGAATCCGACTTTCCGCAAACGCCACGTCCTCAGGCAAACGTGGATTGAGATGATGGCTCGTCATCGCCATGTCGAAATGTTCATCAAACGTGTTGATGGTGAATGGATTCGTAGGGTTCGTAGATGAGGGCAGTACATTCGATATGCCGCACATGCGGATGATGTCTGGCGCGTGCCCACCCCCGGCGCCCTCGACGTGATAGGCGTGAATGCACCGTCCGGCCATGGCGCGCAGAGTGTGCTCTACAAATCCTGATTCGTTCAGAGTGTCTGCGTGCAAGTGGATCTGCCCACCGCCGATCTCCGCGGCCTTCAAGGCGGCATCGATGATGGCCGGAGTCGCGCCCCAATCCTCATGGATTTTCAAACCCGCTGCGCCTGCAGCAAGCTGTTCGAGCAGAGGCTCGACGGCATGCGAGGCCGCTTTTGCAATGAAACCGAAGTTTATCGGAAAGGCCTCAGCTGCTTGGAGCATTAGCCCCAGGTTAGTTGTGCCTGTCGACGCAATGGGAACCGTAGTGGGTCCGAGCCCTCCTCCCATCAGCGTGGTGAACCCCGCCGAAAGAGCTTCATCCACCTGTCCCGGATCAATAAAATGCACGTGGCAGTCGATTCCGCCCGCCGTAACGATATGTCCTTCCGCGGCCCGGACATCCGTGTTCACGCCCACCGTGAGCCCTGGCGTTACGCCATCCATAAGATTGGGGTCGCCAGCCTTGCCGATTCCTACGATCCGGCCATTCTTAATGCCGATGTCGGCCTTGATGATGCCCGCAACGGCGTCGATGATCAGAGCGTTGGTTATGATCAGGTCCAAAATGCCGTCGGCAGCGGTCAGCACACCGTCACAACCGGTGCCCCCTCGTACCGTCTTGCCCGCGCCAAAGACTAACTCATCGCCCCCTACACAGAAATCGCGCTCCACCTTCGCCCAAAGGCCAGTGTCGCCTAGCCGTACGCAGTCTCCTTCCGTAGGACCGTACAGTGATACATATCTAGAGCGCTCAATAGACTGAGCCATACCCTACTCCTGTAAAAAACTTTCCAACCGGATCATCGCGGCAGAGCGCACTGTTGGGTCATCCAAGGCCCCGTTCACTAGGCCTGCCAGACCATATACAACTCGGGCTCCCCCAATAGCCACCAAGTCAACCAGGCGGGTGTCTCCCGGCTCGAAGCGCACCGTGGTTGCAGCTGGGACGTCGAGCCGGAACCCGTAGGCGGCGGCACGATCGAAGCGCAGGGCTGGATTGACCTCGAAGAAGTGATAGTGCGATCCAAGCTGAATGGGCCGGTCCGCGGTGCTTTGGACACGCAAGGTCACCGTTGGCCGATCCGTATTGATTATCACCGGCTGCTCACCCAGGCGCCAGCGGGGCCGGTGAGGCGCGCCAGCGACAGTGGATTTGCCTGGGCCGATGGGGTCGTGTATGCAAACCAGCTTTTGACCGTCCGGGAAGAAACCCTCGACCATGACTGCATCGAGGCGCTCTGATACCCCTTCCATCACGTCGTCTTCAGTCAACAGCCCGGACGCGATCGAGACCATCTCGGTAACCGTACCTCCTCCGCGCGCACCTTCGCAGACGGTATCCGCAATAATCGCGCGTGCCTCGGGCTCGCTGAGTAAAAGGCCGCGCGCCTGGCGCGATCGCGCCAGTTCAGCAGCCTGGCGCAAAAGAAGTCGATCCACCTCACGGGGCAGTAAACGCATCATTCTCTTCCTGTCTTGGTCGGCCTGCTTGCGCCTTTAACACCGTAGTGGCCGTTTTGGAACCATAACCACATGGTCCGTCGCGAATGCCGGTCAAACGGCCAGGTGATTCGAGAGAGTTTGGGTCGAGACAACATCCTCAACGTCCCCTTGTTCTACAATCTCGCCGAGCTTGAGCACCATAAAGCGATTAGCGACCGACAGCGCAAAGTCGAGGTTCTGCTCCACAAGCAAGACCGCAATGCCCAGCTCATCCCGTGCTCGGATAAGGACCTCGCCCATGCGGTCGACCATCGCAGGCTGCAACCCTTCACTGACTTCGTCAATAAGCATCAACTTTGGCTGGGCGATTAGGCCACGCGACATCAACAGCATCTTTTGCTCGCCCCCAGACAACGTTCCGGCCCGCTGTTTTAGGCGCTCGAGCATTCGGGGGAAAAGGGTTTCGAGAGAAGGCAGGCGCTCGTGGAAAAGCCGGTTCGAAGCTACGCCCAGCCGGAGATTCTCTTCGACCGTCAGATCGGGAAAAAGCGTGTGCTCTTGGGGGGTATGAGCCACACCGGAGCGTGCCATCATGTGCGGTCGGATGTTCGTAACATCATCCCCGTCCAGCGAGACAGTACCGCTGAACGGACTTACGAAGCCCATGATTGTTTTCAGCAGGGTGGACTTACCCATACCGTTCTTTCCTAGCACAACGACTATCTCGCCCTTGGAAACGCTCAGTGAAATGTTTCGCAGTACAGCAGCTGTGCCGTAACCACTGGTGAGCCCCTCGACGCTCAGAAGCTCTTGGTTCATGCTACCGCCTCCTTTTGTAGGCCTGTATAGGCAGCTTTAACCAAGTCCGACGCCACTACCTCTTCAACAGTCCCTTCCATCAAGATCGCACCTTGATGCAAAACGACCACTCGATTGCAGATAGCACGCACGAAGTCGAGATCATGCTCTATAAGCATAATGCACAAGCCGAATTCCTGCGTCAGGCGCGTGAGCACCGCGCCGATGGCCATGCGTTCAGGCCGGGTCAAGCCTGCAGTCGGCTCGTCAAGTAGGAGTACTGACGGCTCAGTTGCCAGCACCATCGCCAATTCCAGTCCCCGCTTCATTCCGTGCGATAAGTTGCGCGTCTCCTCCGCTAGCATCTTATCGAGGCCCGTGGTCTTCAGAATGTCTAGCGCTGGCTGGGGAAGCGAAACGGTTTCGCGCCTGTCGAACAACTTTGCACCATCGATTCGATAACGAGCCAACTGGAGGCATTCACCGACGGTTAGAGTGTCGAATAGATTTGTATTCTGGAAACTGCGTCCCACCCCAAGTCCAACGATATCTTGGGGCGATCCCCGCGCTATTTCGACGTTGTTGACTCGAACAGCACCGCCGGTGCGCTCGTTGCCATCACTAATGCAACGCATCAATGTCGTCTTACCAGCCCCGTTGGGTCCAATAATTCCTAGCAGCTCAGTGCCGTGCGCATCCAAGTTCACATCACGCAGGACCTGTAAGCTCCCATAACGACGAGATACTTGGCTCAGGCATAGGGGCGGCGCATCTCCGAAAGATGCTTGCAGCATCCGGCCCGCTGGCGCCGGGTTAAGCCTGATAGCGTGAGTTTTCGGGACATGCTTGGGCCTTAGCTTACGCCATAATGCGCCTATCAACGGCGCCAGCCCTCGGGGCAGGAGCACAATGACCAAAACAAAAGCGACGCCTGTCAAAAGCTTCCAGACAAAAGGCATAGCGCCGGATAGCCATGAGGAGATTGTATCGATCCCGATCGCCGCGAAGACCGGCCCCAGTAACGTGGCCCTCCCGCCAAGTGCGGTCCAAATAAGTAGCTCCGTGCCCAGCTGAAATCCTGCCATTTCGGGAGCAACAACATTGGAGAAAGCCGCATAGCCGAAGCCCGCTACAGACGCCACCATGCCGGCGAATACCATCAACATAGTCTTGATGCGAGAGACGGGGATACCCAGATAGGCGCTACGCTCTTCGTTCTCACGTATGGCTATGAGGACCCTACCAAAATCGCTACGCACCAAAAGCCAGCCGGCCGTAGTCGTGAGCACCAAAAAGCCCCCTGCAATCCAGAACCAAACTTTCAAGTCCCAGTAATATGTTGGGAATCCTGAAAGCCCGCTCGATGATCCCGTAAAGCTGCCTCCTGAATATATTATCTGGGTCAGCACAATGGGCAATGCTAGCGTTATTATGGAAGAATACAGAGGCGATGAACCATGAAAGAAAGCCAGCCATCCAACAGCAGCAGCAACGATTGCAGCCGTGCCAAGCGCAACAGCTAGCGCGGCAAGTGCCCATCCAGGGCCGAATCCGTAATGGGTGAAGATCAGCCCGCAGGCATAAGCTCCAATGCCAAAAAAGGCCGACTGACCGAATGTTAGAACACCCGTATACCCCCAAAGTATGTCGACAGTCATCACCACTGCCGCAACAAACAATGTACGGATCAAAATATTTGTTAGATAGACATCGAGGAAGAGCGGCGCTACAGCGATAATGGCCAAGCCTGAAAGGCACCCAATCAATGCAGCACGATGTGTGTAAGACATAGAAAGGCGATTATCAGGCACGGCTAAACCCCTTCGGCTTTAAACGCAGAATCAGTGCAGCAAGAACAACGATAGTCATGCCGCCGAGAATGGGACTGATGTAAGTGCTGACAAGGACCTGCGACCCTCCAAGTAGCAGCGAAGCGACCAACAAGCTCGGAAACGAAACGCCCGAAATCATCACTAGCATAAAGCTATTCACCAACCAAGGCAGTCCCATGTTTGGATCGACCGAGAGCAATGGGGTGATTAACGCTCCGGCTGCGCACGCTAGTCCTGCACCCAAGCCGAAAGTTATGGATCGAACATTCGCGCTATCTATACCTAAGCCCCTAGCCAGCGGTTCATTGGCAATGACTGCACGTGCATTCAATCCGAAGCGGGTGAAGCTCAACAAAGCACTAAGCGCAACTGCCAACACTATGGCAATAGCTAGCATGGCCAGCCGATATCCAGAGTATTCACTTCCAAAAACATCTATCGTACCTAGAATCGGTGAGGGCACGAACTGCACGCCCCGCCCGAAAGTCAATGCAAATACTTGCCCGATAACAATGCCTAGTCCCCATGTGGCCAATATCGCATCCAACGGCCGATGATAAAGCGGTCTGATAATAGTTCGTTCAATCACGAGCCCCGCCAAGAGCCCCAAGATGGCCGCCGCCGGGACAGCGAGCCATGGGTTGAGGCCAGCAGCGCCGACAAGATAAGCTATGTATCCGCCAGTGGTCAAAAATGCTCCATGAGCAAAATTGATGAGCTTCATTACACCGAGGATGATCATGAGGCCCGTCGAAACCACGAACAAAATTGCGGCAGTCGTCAAAATGTCAAGCGCTAAAGCCTCCACGTTGTGTCTCCCGTTACTTGTTAGCGAATTGCGGACACTGTTCGCCCGGGTCAACTTTTGGGAACGATTTGACGAGCTGAACTGAACCATCAGCAGCGACGCGGCCCAAATACATATTGAGCGACGCATGACGTTGCTTATTCATGATGACGGAGCCGCGGGGCCCTTCCACAGTCACTTCCCCTAGCGCTTGTATAACAGCAGTAGAATCAGTCGAGCCGGCCTTTTCGACAGCCGCCGCGTACGCATATATGGCTTCGTACTGCGGCACCGACAACTCGTTCGGCGTCTCGGCGCTGCTTCCGAACTTCTTCTCGATCGCTTCAAGGAAGGCTTTATTCGCATCGGTCTCTAGGCTTGAGAGGTAAGATGCGACGATGTATATCCCCTCGGCGTTATCACCCATGCTTTTGGCTGTGCCTTCATCGAGGGCGTAGTTACCATAGGGGATCGAGATACCTGCAGCGCGCAGCTGCCTGGTGAGCGTCACGTTTGGCGCGCCGCCGGCCGTTGACGTAATCAAGGCGTCCGGATTGGCCGAACGTAGTTGAGAAATGATTGCGGTCCAATCTGATCCATCCATGGGCAAGTACGCCTCGCCCACCACACTGCCTCCTTTACTCTCGACGTACTCTCGAGTGTACTGCAGCATGCCGCGACCAAAGGCATAATCGCTGCCAATCAGGAAAAACTTCTTGGCCTCGTTCTCGGCCATAAAATGGTCGACAACCGGGGCGACCTGCTGCTCTGGCACCCAGGCATTGATGTACATCCAAGGAGAGCATGAGCGCCCTTCGTAAAATGATGTGTAGATGAGGGGGACCCTGCCGCGATTGACGATTGGTAAGCCGGCATTTCTGGCAGCCGTAGTTTCCATTGCTACAATGCCGTCAACTTTCCGTTGAAAAACGAGACTGTCATAGGCGCGCTGAGCGCCTTGAGCTCCTGATCCGTCATCAGCAATTTCAAGCCGCAGCTGACGACCCAAGACTCCCCCTTGCGAATTTATCTCCTCGACAGCTAACTCCGAGGCTTGGACGACCGAAGGTGCAACGACACTGTTTGCGCCGCTTAGACCTACTGGTATACCTATTTTTATAGGTTCGGCTGCATATGCTGAAGCTCCCACCGAGAGACCGATACCAAGTAAAAGTGTACGTATTTTCATCGCTCTGCCTCTAACTTTGCCAGGTTAATCTGGATATCTGCGCCTAAATTCTCGCCGTATACATCTGTTCGTCTATCTGTTAGCGGGTGATTGACACTGTTCCAGCTGGGTTCGCACCTAGGGTCCATATCCACTTCCCCGATGAGGATCTTTTCTTCACTTTCAGAGCACGGCCCGGCTACAGGCCAGCCTGAACGATTGATGATTACGCTATTCCCTAAGAATCGTTGCCCACGCTCAATGCCCACCCTGTCAGCGCATGCAATGACTATCGAATTACTGTGAGCCGCGGCCATATGAAGAATGTTTGCCATTATTGGGTGGCCTGCCGGTTGCTCTGGCATGGGCACCCAGTTGGTTGGCACACATACTATCTCTGCACCTTGGCAGGCCGACAGACGAAACATCTCAGGGAACCAACCGTCGTAGCAAATAACGACACTGATCCGGCCCACTAGAGTATCGAACACGGGTAGACCACGATCGCCCGGCTTGAAATAGAGCTTCTCATCTGCCCATAGGTGAAGCTTGCGGTAAACCCCTAGCACGCCTGAAGGGTCGATGATAACTGCGCTGTTATAGAGACAATTTCCGTCGCGCTCTACTAGCCCGGCAACGATTGTCACTTCTAGCCGGCGAGCTGCTTCGACCCAGGCATTAGTAGTAGGCCCTTCAGGCACACGCTCGGATAATGCGAGAGTTTCTTCCCGCGACTGAAAGATATAGCCGGTGCTGCATAACTCTGGCAAAACTATCAAGCGAGCGCCGTAGCCGGCAGCCTGCTCAATCAGGTCGATGCTGCGTGTGACGTTGTGCTCGACCTCGCCAAACTTTGGTTCAAACTGGATGCAGGCAATTTTCAGCTTTTGTGGGCTCTGGTCGGGACCAGAGTGACCAAGGGGACTAAGCATCAGATCAGCTCCTCCGACCGGTCGCGCGCCGAAATAGCGCACTACAAAACCAGAACACAACCGCTACCGCTTCATAAGGGATATTTGATTTCCGGGATGATCAATGAATATTTCGCCAACCGATATATCAAACGAATCAGAACGATAGCTGCGCGCTCCTGACATAAGCAACGGGCGTGCCACCCTGGTAAGCGAATTAAACATCCTTGGTTTTTGGGGGCTTTACGACCGAAAGTACGGGAAACGATACGCTGTTTCGATTGCGCCTTCCTCGGTAGCCGCGCCGATTTAGGTCAAGCGACGCACCGCAGTGGCACATTGATGGGAAAGGTTGCGTTCAGAAGATGCACGGCGTACGACCTCTACCGCATCTTGCGCGAGGAGCTGGGCTAACGGCAGCGCCGTCGCCAGTTTTCCTTTCTTAGGGCATTCAAAGGTATCCCACCCCACCGGGCAGGAAGTTGACAATGTTTACATGCATGCTCCCCTTTGCCGAAATCCATGTAATGGAGCACGGCCTATACGTGTTGGAAGGCAAGGCGGTGTACCTGCTGAACAAGCATTGGGTCGAGTTGGAGGCCGGCGACTATATGTGGCTGCGCGCCTTCTGTCCGCAAGCTTGCTACGCTGGTGGTCCAGGCCCATTCCGCTATCTGCTGTACAAGGATGCGAACCGGCATATGAGGCTGCCGACCTACGGCCGCAGGAACAAGCTTATCGACGATGGGCCAATCTCTAATAAAGCTTCGCTGTTGGCGCTATAATGTTTGCTGCCTTCGGCGCCTTGAGCAACCGTCGCCGGATCGAGTACTTCATCATCAACAGTGAGCGCACTCGCCGATACATGGTTCGGTCAAGGCCGCTACAGCATGCATGTCGGATTTGATACTGTTCCAAACTGCGGAAGGGACGGGCATAAAAACTCCTTAAAACTGTTTTGCGTCTCCAAGGTTGCCGAAGAGCTTGGAAAACTCGGATGCACTGCTATCCACTCTACACAGCGTTACGAAGAAGAGCCGTACGGGCAGTAAGCGCTCCATAAACCCCGTCCTAGCGGACGGGGTTGTTTTCAGGAAGCAGCTGGCGCTGGCGAGCAGTTCCACGGCAACAGCGCTTCGTAGCCTTCGACGCTGTTGACCTGAGGCAGGCGCTCAAGGATGTGGCGCAGGTAGGCGTAGGGCTCCTGGCCATTGGCTTTGGCGGTTTCGATCAGACTATAGATCTGTGCGCTGGCCGTGGCGCCTTTGGGTGTGTCGCTGAACAGCCAGTTTTTGCGGCGGATGACGAACGGGCGGATGGCGTTCTCGGCGCGGTTGTTGTCGATGGGCAGGTTTCCGCCTTCGATGTAGCGCTCCAGGCGGCTCCAGTTGTTGGCCAAGTAGTTCACCGCCTTGCCCAGGGAGGTCTGTCCGGCGACCTGCGGCTGGGCTTTGTCGAGCCAGGCTTTGAGCTGGTCGAGCACGGGTTGACTGCGCTGTTGGCGGGCGCTCAGGCGTTCATAACGGAGAATGAAGGCGTTTAGCTCGGAGATTGGCCCGACTCGCTGAGCACATCGCACTACCATTTCCTATCAACTATTTTGTATAGCTCATCAAGGCCGGGTAAGCTCAAAAAAGCAGATGGGTCTGCTCGTTTAACCGCCCCAAGTGAGTTGATCCTCTGTGTAGTGTGAATTAGTACGCATGCATTCTTGGCTCTAGTGATACCCACGTAGTGCAAATTCAAATCCTGCTCTAAATCTGGGTAAACTCGATCATTGTAGTTTGCGCCTGGCACGCGCTTGGGAAAGACCCATTCGACTAAATCAAGATGGATGACAATATCGAATTCAAGGCCTTTGGATTTATGAAGAGTCATGCACTGGACTTGATCGTCAGTAGCCGGCAGGTATTGGTTTAACAATTCAGGGTCATTTATTATCTTCCTAAGTGCGTTTACTTCAAATTTAGTGGCCGGGATGTCAAGTAACAATTGAGATGCTGCTAAAAGCGTGTCTGCAAGATCTTCGAGCGCAACGGTTCTAACACTCTTAACTGCATCCCTAAGCGCTTTCAATCGGTCGCGACGGATATCGCCGGCTGGGTTGTATAAATTCACTATGTCATCTACCAGCATGCTTTTGTCGAATTTGAATTCGAGCAGCATAACCCATAGCTGGGAGGTTTTTGACTCAATTCCACTGAGGTCATCCTCTGTGTATATCTTGCAAGGGATAGCTAGCTTCTCTCTTATTCGCTCCAGACCTTTATTGTAGCGGACAAGAACTGCCACATCCGAGAGATTCTTGACAGGGTATTTTTTTATAATACTCGGTATGATGTTGTTAAGCTTTAAAGCGACATCTAGTTCGGCTCCCTCCACTTCACATTGATACACTCGAAGTTCTTCACCCTGCTCAACCTCGAAGTCTTCATCAAATAGGCGATTTGCATAATTTGAAATTGAAGGATGGCATCTATGGTTGGTTGATACTGTAAGGTGATTAAAGGTGGGCAAATTAATGAGTTGCTTTAAAAACTCAGGACTGCTTTTTCGCCAGCCATAAATTGATTGCTGAATATCGCCAACGCAAACGCCTCGAATTCCGATATCTAGTAATAAGAGGAATAAATCATGTTGTGCTGAAGATGAGTCTTGATACTCATCTATGTAAGCCGTTGTGTACCGAGCTTTCAAGTAATTACGGCAAGATTTGGAATTTTTCACTATGTGGCTGGCCAAAAAGGGTATGCTTGGGAAATAGATACACCCCAAATCGTACAATTCCTTGAGTGCCGGCATGTAATCATCTATGTTCTCCGCGCCAAGCTCACCAAGCTGGTTTGCGGTCTCAATTATTATTGAGATTTCTTCCTCTGATAGTTCATTCTTGAACTTTGGCACCAAATTATCAGGGCTGGAGCCAAAAATGAACTTGGAAAAGGGAAATATGATCTCCGAGAGGCAGAATGCATCAATGGTTCCAAAGAAGCTTGATTTGGTTTCTTTGCCACCACGATTACACCGGCGCGCCAATTCCTTGCTGGCTTTTCGTGTAAAGGTAATGGCTATAACGCCTTGATGCCTTTTCAGATCTTCGAGTTCGTTTCTGATTTTTTCTGATATTACTGTTGTTTTTCCACTGCCAGGGCAGGCTGTGATAATCAGGTTCCCCGAATGATCTATCGCGGTTATTTGTTGCTTGGTTAATTTGATCATTGCTCACTCCTTTGCCTGTTCTAAGCAATGGAGCAGAGCGCGTGCGATTTCTCCGTGCCCTATGTTTACCAGCCTTTCGCTGTACTTGCTAAGAAATTCCCGCATCCTAATAGCCTTCTTATCCTGTAGGTAGGCTATGGCCAAAGGTAGGTTAGGGCGAGCAGAATAATTGAGTAACTCGTCCGGCATTTCTTCTGATAAGTCGTGCTCTAGGTCTATCTTGGATAGAAAAATTCCCTTTTTATTAACCTTTCTTGAGCACCCACTCCAGTGCCCATTCTTCATAAGATCGGCGTGAGTCGTGGTGGCCGGCGCGTGATCTATCTTTTTTAGACCTGCTAGGGTTAGACACCGGTTAATACCAGCCAGGTTCTTGTACGGCTTCTTGTTTTTCGTGATGTCCGAGATGTCGTTATCTGTTCTGATTGTCCAGGGGATTTCCATTGCGTTTAAAATGCTGGCATAAACCTTGAACTGAACTCCATCAACACTAAGGATGGAGATATTGTAATAATCAAGATCTATTTCTAGGGCTTTGGCTAGCTCTGTATAAAACAGTTGCTCGGATGGGCCTTCTACGAGGAATACGCTTTTGGCAAAGAAAGCCTCCGCAGGGAGAATGCTCATCCGATAGCCAAGCTTGTCCCATGCAGTATTGATACATTTCGAACATCCATTGCTTGCAGCATAGCTTTTTCCGGACTTTGATTTAACGTGAACGATTGACTCAGGAGAGAATCTTGCGGTGATCTGTGGGGAGTGACTTGTAATGAAGGTCTGCCCGGGTAGTTCAGATATGAGATAGTCGGCTAGTTTTCTTTGCTGATGGGGGTGAAGATGTGCTTCCGGCTCTTCGATGCAATAAAAAACCACTTCACTTTCAGGGTCGAATTCTCGTTCGCTTTTTGCCTTCCAGAGTGAAAGAAGAATTTGATTATTCCTCCCATCTCCCCCAAGGGATACTCTTGAACCTGCCGCACTCGCTCCAAGCTTGAGGTTATCGATGAACTGCTGCGTTTCTATGGCGCCGGAATCAAGGTGTACAGAGTACGCAGATAAGTTATGTGAAAGCTTAGATAGTTCGTTGTTCACCGCGTCAGTAGCACCTTTGACATAGTGCAGTTCACGAACATGCTTGTTGATGGTGGTCAGTCTTTTTTCGATAGTTTGTAGTTTTGCTTTATCTTCTTCAGCCTCTTTTTTGGTGCGATTTTCTTGAGAGATCTTGAGGAGTTGTCTCTTTTCTGTGCTAATAAATTTTTCTAGATCTCTTTGCGACTTCACATATCTTAAATTAAGATACTTTAAGTAAAATCGGCCAGCAATCTCATCAAGCTCATCGCTATCCGGGCCGCAATAAAGTGAGTAGCTGAGATCACCTCGCTTTGCAGAGTACCTAAGGACGCATTTTTCATCTTCCCCCACACTGCCCTTTAGCGTGGACAATACGGCATCTTCCTTGACCTCTTTAAAATGAATGTCTATGGAAATGGTTTCGGATTGTTTACCGCCTGGTTCGAAATGAAAGTCTGTCTCTGAGGGCTCCAATTCGCTTTCTGGCAAGCTTTTGTCTAGAAGCAGGCGCATGGCGTGAACTAGGTTGGTTTTGCCACTGTCGTTTGCGCCGATTATCAAGGTGCTCTTGTTGAAATTTATCGTGGCGTTTAGATAGTTTCGAAAGCCGACTATTGAAATTTTCTCAATTTCCATTTGTTTCCCTTGTCTACGAGAGCCATTCCATTCATATGGCAGATAAGGCTAGCGATGGTGGCGAAAGAATGTCACGTGAAGATGACGCTGCCTAGCAAGAATCTAGGCCAAAGGGAGCATCACACCAACAGACCGAAGCCGGTAGCTGCTTTGGAGCCAGCTGTCACTGTGTAGAGGGTGTTAGAGGTGAGGGGGCCCGTCTGACTTCTACTGAGCACCAGCAGGTTGAACGTGGCAAATGTAGTGCCGCTAACAAAGGAGTCAACGCCGTCGCCCCGATCTCCCTAGCCAAGGTGGTCTCCAAACAGTGCTAAATAATGCGAAGGGATTAATACAGGCTGCTCAGGACTGAATCAACCCTGGATCCGAAGACACTTTATGAGCGCTCCCATTGGGTAGCGGCTCTTTGCAAGTGACCGCTATTGGCCGATTCTGTTGAAAAAGTAGCGGCCTCTCCATGCCGTTGGCAAAATTGCTCTGTCAGCGAGCGTGGGGGCGAACAGCATGATGGGGCAGTTACCGGGAGGACAGCAGCGCCTGTTCTACTCGTTCAACCTAGAAGATCACGTCCCGGCTCAACACCTCCTGCGCAGCATCGACCAGTGCCTGGATCTTAGTGATCTGCGCGCCTACCTGGCGGACTTCTATAGTCCCATCGGACGCCCCTCGATTGACCCGGAATTGATGGTGCGCATGCTGGTCGTCGGCTACTGCTATGGCATTCGTTCCGAGCGGCGATTGTGCGAAGAGGTGCACCTGAACCTGGCCTATCGCTGGTTCTGCCGGCTGGGTCTGGAAGACGAAGTCCCCAATCACTCGACCTTCTCGAAGAATCGCCATGGGCGTTTTCGTGACAGCGATCTGTTCCGCTGGTTGTTCAATGAGGTGCTGCGGCGTTGCATGGCAGCCGGCCTAGTCAAGGGCGAAGGTTTTGCCGTCGACGCTAGCATCATCAAGGCGGATGCCAGCCGGCAACGTGGGGTAGCGGGAGATGAGGTCGATTGGAACGATCCAAAGCTCAGCAGCCGCGCAGTGCGCGAGTACCTCGAAGCCCTTGATGAAGAGGCGCTGGCTGAGGCTCTTCCCAAGAAAATTTCGCTCACAGATCCTCAGTCCCGTTGGACAGCAGCGCCAGGTGGGCCGGCCTTTTTTGCCTACTCCACGAATTACCTGATCGACACTGAGCACGGTGTGATCATGGACGTGGAAGCTACCCCGGCGCACCGTACCGCCGAAGTCGATTCGACTAGGACGATGGTTGAGCGTGTCAAAGCTCAGTTCGATCTCACACCGGAACGCCTTATCGGCGATACCGCTTATGGCACCGCCCCGATGCTGGCCTGGATGGTCGAAGAAAAGGACATCGAGCCGCATGTGCCGGTGTGGGACAAGACTGAGCGCAAGGACGACAGCCTCTCCAGTAACGACTTCCACTGGAACCAGGAGGCCAATGAATACCGCTGCCCAGCCGGCAAACCACTACGCAGTGAGTGGCGCGCCTTCACCCAGAAAAGATCGCGGGTGACCAAGGCCAACACCATCATTTATCGCTCCAGCCAAACCGACTGCACTACCTGTCCGCTGAAAGCGAAATGCTGCCCCAACACGCCGAATCGGAAGATCGTCCGCAGTATCCATGAGGCTGCCCGCGATGTGGCCAGGCGCATCGCCAAGACACCGGAATACCTCGTCTCTCGCTGCGAACGAAAGAAGGTGGAGATGCTGTTCGCCCACCTCAAACGGATCATGAAACTCGATCGTTTACGACTGCGCGGCCTGACAGGTGCCACTGACGAATTCACTTTGGCGGCGGCGGTGCAGAACCTGCGACGCATGGCCAAGCTTTTGCCTCAAGGGCCACCGCTCACGGGATAGGTACGCCTGCTGAGAGCAGAAACCTTCAAATTAACCCTCAGGCCTGAGCAAGGACGCTCAGCGAAACGCCGAAAGGCAACCTGAAGTGGCTTGCAGCCACTTCGACAGCAGGCACACCTGATCGGCAGGCCGCCGCTAAACCTACTTTTTCAACAGAATCGGCCGATTGCGGCCTTTGGTAGTTCGCAGCTTTAGGTCGGTCCACCGAGCCGGGATCGCCACACCCCGTAAAAATTGACTAAAAGCTAGGTGCCCTAGGCACAGCGGTAATTGGTGCAATTTATCTGTTACAAAAAATTTGCAACAGTGAGGGTCGTTTGCGCTGCAACAGCAGCTTCAGTCACGAATCTCCGAATAACCAGCAATGATGCTATTTACGACTATGCCGAGAAAGCAACACCGGGCGAAACGACCTCCTTTGTTAAATCCGATAGCAGCCTAATAATTAGGATTGCACTATTCTGAAAAATAGAACACGTAGTCCCCGTGCCGGCTGGCGGGAACTGTCTAATCTGGCTTTTGGATTGGGACACTGACGAGCGATTGATATAGCCGCATGCGCCATGGGCCAGGAGATCTTCTTGTAATTCGCGGGATTGATGTTGCACTGGGGCTGCGTTGAAAAAAGGGTGGGTTGTGCTTACGTTCCGCTTAGGAAAGCTGCGCGTCCTAGGACCTTAATGGTTATAGAACCTGCAGCAAAATTACCGCTCCTTGGCTTTGCCCGCTGAAAATTACTGCCCCCCAGATTGGGCCCAATTGGCCGCTATTCGAAGACCTCATTCCCTAGCATTGAAACATCAGATTTCAATGTGTGGAGTGGAGATGCTTCAGATCTCGCGAGGTCGCGGCCAACAGTCGACTGCCGCAGCTGGCAGCAAGAAAAAGAACGAGTCCACCCTACAGCGCCTTATGCGTATGTATGGCGATCATATGTCCGTTGTTCAGGTCGCCGCTGAGTTGAACTATTCGGTGACCTATTTCCGGAAAAAAATCGGGGCGACCGACTATCAGCATTTGGGGTGGGTCAAGGCGATCTACCCTGCCCGTAAAAAGTCTGGACGGTTCTGGGTATATCGCACTGAGTCAGTCGCAAGCTTCCTTGATAAGGGGGTTTGACGTGAGACCCACAATACTTTTGGGCGTTGCGTTCATATCTGTGTTTGCACACAGCGTAAACGCAAGCGAGAAGCCAGAAGAATCTTCCCTACCAACTGCCGGCGGCAGCAGCTATTACAAGGGAAAGGCTGAAGGATGGTTTTGGTACAAGGACCCACCTAAGGAAGAAGAGGAGCCAAAGAAGGAGTTGCCTCCTCCCCCGCCTCCGCCACCTCCTCCACAGCCGGCTCCTCCGGAAGAAAAGAAAATCGAACCTCCGGTCCCTAAAGGTCCAGAGGTGTTCAGTGTTGCCTGGATTAAAAAGAACCTGCCGAAGTACCGTGACCGAGCCATCGACAACCCGACGGATGCAAACGTTCAGGCGTATTACTACCTTCAACGCGTAATGATGGACAAAGCGTCGCGGTTCTCTGAGGCATCTTCGCGTGCAATCATGAAAGATCCTTTCCTGGACGAAGATAGTCGGCGTCCAGTCGCGACGTATGCAGCAAATGCTATGAATCGCGAAGTAACGGCAAACAAAGATAAGGTACTTCGCAGCTTGGCTGACCGCGTCGGAGTTTTCTTTTTCTTCAAATCTAACTGCATGCTGTGTGCCGAACAGGCAAACGTCCTGCAATCACTCACTACTTCGACTGGCATAAACATCATTCCAGTTTCGCTTGATGGCGGGCCGCTGGATAACAATGCGTTTCCGGACTATCGAGTGGACGATGGCCAGGCCAAGAAACTTGAGATCTTCCAGACCCCTGCCCTCGCTTTAGCCATGCCTCCTCAGGGCACAGCGATCGTTGGCTACGGCGCTATTACGCTCGACGTGCTTTTCAATCGAATTCTGATGGCCACGCGAGACGCAGGAATCATCGACCATAAAACATTTGCGAGCACGCAGCCGTTTTTCGACAACGGACTTCTGTCGATTGATGACTCGGACGGAATCGATGAGCACCTTCTCAATGACCCTCAAAGATTTGTGCAAAGCATGAAAGCCAAGTTGGCAAGAAAGGCTATTGACGTGGAGACCCCTAATGCGAATGAACAGTAAATCAATGATCCTGGCCTTGGCTATCGGCATAGCTCCGTCGGGAGCATATGCTGATATTCAGTCGCAACTGGATTCCATGTTCGATTCGATGTCTAACACCACGGAGCCTGGGGCGTATGAAACCGCTACCCGGGGTGTTATTACCGGCGGTTCATTGCGAGTTAGAAACAAGATATCCAATACACCGGTCGTTAACTTCCGACCGCCCTCCTTCCAAGCTGGCTGTGGCGGAATAGACATGTTCGCGGGTTCGTTCTCATTCATTAACGCCCAACAATTTGTCCAAGCGCTGCGATCGGTCGCATCTAACGCTGTCGGCGTGGCTTCCGGCTACGCGTTTAAACTGGCACTGAATGCAATGGGGCCAACTGTCCACAACGTCATCCAGAACCTGCAAGAAGTTATGCAGGACATTAATAGCCTGATGTCCAATTCATGCCAACTTGCCCAAGGACTGGTCACAGACGCTTTCAGCTCCTTCACGTCTAAGGAGACAATGAGAGCGGCAAACATCAACGTTACTGGGGGACTTGGCGACGCCTTTTCCTCGATCATGCCGGGTAGCCTTACCTCGAAGTCTCCAAAGGAACAGCAAAGTGACGCCGGATTAGCCAAATCCTGTGAGGACATTGGCAACGTAATTTGGTGCGCTATGACACAAAATAATTCCAGGGGATTCTTCCAGTACGGATCACGCCAAACAGACGAGATGATCATGTCCTTTACGGGCACTGTGCTCATCACCGCGCTTGAGAATGCCGATGATGGAAAGGGTAAAGTTCCTACTACGAAGTACTTTGGGCCAACATCTATTACATTGCAGGACATAGTCGAGGGTAAAAAAACGGACACTGTACCAATCTACGATTGTTCCAGTGACGAAGATGCTTGCATGACTATTAAGACGCAGCAGATTTCATTCGATGGTCTGGCTGAAAAAATATTGAAGCTGTTTAATGGTAATGCGAGCTCGCCAGGCATTGTATATAAATGGGCAAATAACGCAGGCCCATTTAACTCTGATGAAGTAGCCATTATTGGGGCGCTTCAAAAAACAGGCTTTTCCGCGATGATTCAGCGTCTTGCCCAACACAGCGAGTACATGGCTAAGGGATTTGTTAGCGCACACTCCAAAATGCTTGCTCTTGAGGGCGCCCACTCCCTTGCAGAGTCGTATATCAACGTGGCCTCAGAAGTTCTAAAAAAAGGCAAAATGGTTGACCAGCTTGGTGAAACGAGCAAGGACTTTTTGGCCGAATCTCGAAATCGCCTCACCTCCGAGCACCAGTCATTGCTTTCAAAATATGGCAACGAAAATGATATGGCCAAAGACTACCAGGTTCGTATGCAGATCATGCCGCCACCCAATTTTATCGCCACGATGGGCGCTAATCCTGTGAGGCCAAACTGATGGAGTTCACCATTTATTCTGTTGGCTCTGCGGTCTACCTCGAGGAGGTTTTGAACTCAGTTGCCATGATCTGTGGCACCGGCGATATCGAGTCTCTGGCTAAAATCGGGTTTGCGATCGGAGCCCTCATCCTGGGCTTTCAAGCAGTCTTCAACAACACTGCAATTCCATTCCAAAAACTGCTTATTTGCTTGGTGCTGTACATGGCCATGTACGGGCCTTCGGGGCGGGCGATCATTGAGGATGTTTATGACGGTGATGTGGCTGTAGTCGATAACGTCCCGCTCGGTCCCTTGGCTGTTGGGTCGATTATTTCAAACATTGGGTACAATCTTACGAACCTCTTTGAGCAGGCGTTCTCCACGCCGGCGATGACAAAGTATGGGTTTGCTGACCCGATTGAAACTCTGATGAAAGTTCGCTCAGTGACTGGTAATTTGATGTCCATTCCATCGTTCACCAATGGATTGGGCGCCAATAAAAACCTGGTTAACTCGTGGTCTAATTATTTTCGTGAATGTACGCTGCCCATGCTTGGCACTGATCTTCAAGATTATGCCGACCTATACCGGTCAAATGATCCAATGGCCGCTGCACGGTTTAGCAGCAGTGTTTATTACACTCAGATTTTCGATGGCCCAGTTGGTGGTAGAACGCTCAATTGCTCTGACGCACATACAGCCCTGGTTAACCTGACTGACTCAGCAACTGATAACGTCATGTCCGAGATCGCTACCGCGGGGTTCAAGCGTCCAGGTAAGTCGGTCGATCCTGATGCGGTGACCTCACGCATTGGTGATTCGCTATATGCCCTGAATATGTCAGCGACCGACGCCCGGGCTTACACAATGGCCTCCGTTCTCTATCCAATTTTTCTCCAAGCACCTGGTCAGAAAGCAGTAGAGGATCTGCAAGGCTCGTATGGCGTCATGATGGGACAGGCCATGGCGCAGCAAAACACCCAGTGGGCAGCCGAAGGGACGCAGTTTACGAAGTATGTCCGGCCATTCATGACCTTCTTTGAAGGACTCATTTATGCCATCACACCGCTGATGGCGTTCCTCATTACCATGGGCGGTTTCGGTATTGGCCTGATCAGCAAATATTTGATGTTGCTGGCCTGGATGATGCTTTGGATGCCGGCATTGGCAATTGTGAACCTTTACACGGTTTCGTCCACCGCGAGTGCTATGGAGTCCATTCTCCAGACGTCGTCGTTCGACGTTGGAGGTACAGGGGTGTCGTTCGAGATGCTCAAGCAGATGGGGCCTGCTCTTGAACAGGCTATTGGTGTCGCGGGGTTAATGGCCTCCTCAATCCCAGCGATCTGTTTGTTTTTGGTCTCTGGTACAGCGATTGCTGCGTCTGGAATCGCAGGGCGGATGAGTGGCTCTGACCAAATAAATGAGAAGATTGCCAGCCCCGATGTCGTAACCCCGTCAACTGGATTGCAGACTACGCCCTACGCAACAAGCGACTTTGATAAAGGCGTACGCATCAATGGATCGGAAAATCAGCGTGGCAACATTTCAGTCGGGTCTATGCTGAGCGAGTCCGTACAGAGTTCAAGGGCGACGTCAGAAGGCTCATCTCAGGCCTTTTCAAAGCAATTCACGAGTACGATGGGGAGATCGCTCGATAACTCGAAAACTATAGGTGAAGCTGCTGATATTGGGCATTCGCTTCAAACATCACTCGGTTTGGATAAAAGTGCGAGTTTCCAGGAAAAGTATGATTCGCTCAGATCTCAAGGGTATAGCGCTAGCAACATTGATGCGGCCATAGCGAGCACAGCATTGAGCAGCGGTGTTGATGGCAAGCTTGGTGCGACTGCAGCTGCAGGCGTTGATGGAGGTCCTGCAGGTGCCAAAGCAGGTGTCAGCGGTGGCGTTGGGCTTAGTGCTGGGGCAACAGCCTCGAGTACTGATCAGTCAACCCGGTCTGATTCCCAGGCGTTTGCTGATACGTTGTCTGCTGTCAAATCATCTGGTCTGGGGGAGACCGTCAAAAGCGCTCTTCAAAAAACTGATGGCACGACGCTGGCCAAGAACTTCCAGAGTGCTGATCGCTCGAGCCTTTCGAAGGCAGACCAGGAAAGCCTTTCACAATCGGCTCAGAAAACCATCAACGATCAGATGGCATATCAGAAGGTTAGTGGCTTGGCGAATTCCTACGGGTACTCTGAGGATATGAAGCTTGACTCGTTGACGGGCAAGGTCATTAACGAAGGCCGAGATCGTGCCGTTGTTGGAGACGCCATGAACAAGTACGGCCAAGAGTTTCAGGAGAATCAGCAGATGTTCAGTCAAACAATGCTGGACCCCAACCGTGCGAATACCGCTGCAGCGTTGTATACCCTGGCCAAACACCATGACTTCGAGGCTTTGACTGGAGCCACTGTCGACTATGACAAGAATGCGAACTTGCGTTCACCGGCGGTTGGCAATCTGGAGTCGGAGGCAAACAAGGCTGGTCACATGGTTGACACTGGAGCATTTGACTCGCGGTTTAATACGGAGAAGTCAGCTGCGGTTGCGGATGCTCACCAGAATATCGCAGCTCGACAAGCTCACAATGATGGGATTGCGCAAAACGACTCTGAGGTTTACGCGAAGAAGGCATTGGATCCCGCAGCAGATAGAGCTGCTGATCGCATCCGCGGTTCGGCGATCGAGCTCAACGATCGAGGTGAGTCCTCGTTTGGCATACTCGCTGCGGCCTCCAATGGCGTCGGAGCGGCTTTGGGCACCCGAGCAACCCGTGAGGAGTACATGCATGAAGGTGAACAACTAGGGCTCAATGAGGCCCAGGCAGATGTATTTGCGACCGCAAGAGTTGGTGGCCTAACGGATAACTCAAGGGAACGCTGGGATAATTACGCTGCTGCAAATCATATGGATAAGGACTTGTCCGATGGAATGTATAAGCAGCTGGTTGAGGCAGGTCTACATGACAATGGATCTGGTGGTCACCTTTCAGACATTCTGACGCTGAATCAGCGAGATAATGTCGGTCGCTGACTGTACTCAGTTCCGCAGCAGTAAATAGGGGACGATAGAGAATTCGGAAAAAATCGTACGCTAAGCTTCGCGAGTTCTTGTAACCAATTCATTGTTTTTTCAATGGATGAAAGAAAATGGCGAAAGCTATTTGACAAACAAATCGGGATCTTATAACTTACCTACCAAGTAGTCGGTAGATGAAATAAAGCCATGAAACTCAATTCAGATCTTTCGCAGCGTGTTGTCGTCGAGCCTTCAAGCTTACAGTGGGTCGATTCGCCAGCGACCGGGATTCAACGCCAGTTACTGGAGCGTGATGGCGACGAAGTGGCGCGTGCCACCTCGATCGTGCGATACGCGCCGGGCTCCGCTTTTGAAAATCATAAGCACGACTTGGGCGAGGAGATTCTGGTCCTGGACGGCGAATTCAGCGACGAATCCGGGACCTTCGGGCCTGGGACTTACATCAAGAATCCACCAGGTTCTTCGCATGCACCGAGCTCCGCGACGGGTTGCACGTTGTTCGTCAAGCTGCGCCATCTTGATCTAGCCGACAGCCAACGCACCGTGGTCGACACCCGTAACGGCCCCTGGTTTCCAGGCCTCGTGCCGGGTCTGTCGGTGATGCCACTTTCTGAGTTCGACACACAACATACGGCTTTGGTGCGCTGGGCCCCGGGGACACGATTCAATTCGCATCGTCACTACGGCGGTGAAGAAATCTATGTGTTGGAAGGCGTCTTTGAGGATGAGTTCGGAAGCTACCCTACCGGCACATGGATGCGCAGTCCGCATTTGAGTGCTCACCGTCCCTTCAGCAATACAGGCTGCACCATCCTGGTCAAGACAGGCCACCTGCCAGTCGCCGAATCAAATGAGGCGCTTGCATGAAGCATTTCTCCGAAATCTCGCCGACCGCCGAGCGGGTGGTCGATGCCGCTGAAGGGTTGGTACAGCAGCACGGCTACAACGGCTTCTCATACGACGACGTGGCCCAGTTGGTAGGCATCAAAAAACCAAGTATCCACCACCACTTTCCCAAGAAGGGTGAACTCGTGGCCGTGGTCGCACAGCGCTACACGCACCGGTTTCGTGAGGAGTTGCTGAGCATCGAAGGGCAGCATGCGAAAGCGCCTGACAGGCTAACTGCGTATGCGGCACTTTTCGAACGCACCTTCGCCAAGGACCGGCGCCTTTGTGTCTGCGGCATGTTGGGTGCCGAGTCGGACTCGCTGCCGGACGCCGTTGTGAGCGAGGTCGAGCGATTCTTTAAAGTCAATCTCGACTGGTTGACTCTTGTCGTTGCCGATGGTCAGCGTGCCGCGCTGATCACCTCGAATTCCACCCCAGAGGCTCTCGCAGAGGCATTCTTGTGCGCGTTGGAAGGCTCGATGATGGTGGGCCGTGGCATGCGGTCGTCACGCGGACCGGCCGAAGTTGGAAACACTTTTCTTTCCACCGTGTTGACCTGAGGTCGGCACTTTTTTTGCAACACAACCCTACCATTTAGTTGGTAGTTAAGGAGATTATTATGAGTACTGAATTTAATGGCAAGAAGTTGTTGGTCATCGGCGGCACTAGCGGGATGGGACTGCAAACTGCCCGCATGGTTCTTGAGCAAGGCGGAAGCGTCGTCATCGTCGGTCACCGTGAAGACAAGGCCGAAGAGGCCCGCAAGGCGCTGTCGTCGTTGGGCACCGTGACCGCCCTGACTGCCGATCTCTCGCGAGCCGAAGATGTGAAGCGACTCCTGCATACCATCGATGAACACCACAAGGACATCAATCTTCTGGTCAACGCGGCTGGGGTGTTCTTCCCGAAGGCGTTTCTTGAGCACACGGAAAGTGATTACGAACAATATTTGACGTTGAATAAAGCGTTCTTCTTCATCACACAAAAAGTCGTGGCCAATCTCGTGGCCAGCGAGCGTCCCGGCGCCATTGTGAACATCGGCTCGATGTGGGGCAAGCAGGCGATTGCGGCTACGCCGTCGTCCGCGTATTCGATGGCAAAAGCAGGTTTGCATTCGCTGACCCAGCACCTTGCGATGGAGCTGGCATCCAAACAAATCAGGGTCAATGCCGTTTCTCCGGCGGTTGTCGAAACGCCGATTTACGAGGGATTCATACCCAAGGCCGAGGTTCATGGCGCCTTACAGGGATTCAACAGCTTCCACCCAATCGGCAGGGTTGGGACGCCACAAGACGTCGCCGAGGTCATCCTCTTCCTGTTGTCGGACAAGGCAGCATGGGTGACGGGCGCAATCTGGGACGTTGACGGCGGCGTGATGGCCGGGCGTAACACATAATGGGGGAACGAGAAATGAACACAAACATTAAAGGAACTCCCGGCAACGGGATCAACGTCGGCGCATTGCGTGAGTTTGCAGATCAGGTCGCAGCAAAGCCCGCCGCAGGCATCGCGACGTTCGGCGTCGTGACAACCTGGGAGGGTGGCACCCGGACGCGTGCGCGAACCATGCCGCTCGTACTAGGTGACACGGCCTTGGCGCGCGGCTTTGTCATCGACGCGGACGAACCGGCAGAATTGCTCGGTACCGACACGGCCGCTAATCCACAAGAATTGATCCTGGCTGCGTTGAACGCATGCATGACTGCAACCTACGCGGCAAATGCGGCGGCAATGAACATCGAGTTGCAATCGCTGACTATCCGCACGAAGGGAAGCCTCGATCTGAGAGGTTTTCTTGGAATCGATCCTGGGATCAATCCAGGGTACGACCAGGTCGAGTATGAGGTCGAAATGGAGTCGTCGGCGGATTCGGCGGCGCTGAAAGCATTGCACGCGCAGGTGCAGCGAACATCGCCGAATTACCACAACTTCGCGAGAGCCATTGATCTCAAGGCCAAGCTGACCATTCTCCAATGATCGAGTCAGTGTTTCCCGTGGTTGGCTGACGGGAGGCCAAACCAGATGCGCTATGACGGAAGGTTCAACCTTCCGTCATCACGTTCTCTGGAATACGCAGTGTCAATTTGAGGTATACCCTAACTGGATGTCAGGCAGAACCGCGCAGCTCCGTCAGAATAGAGTCTTCTTTCGCATTCTTTGACACATGCCCGCAAAGGTCATAGATTTCAGCCTGACAAAAGCAGGGCTTGAGGCGCAACGGAACAGAAAGTGCACTTAGCCCCCTTGCTCACCTTCAACGCGGAGTTGTTCTGATGACCTTTCTATGGGTTGGATTAGGGTTGGTAGTCGCCGGGCTGTGGTGGGGAACGGTTGTCTGGCGGCGGGAGCAGGCAGACCCTTGGATAAATCCACCAACTCCCGAGGCGCGGCGTTTGCTTCGAGCCGCGAGCCTGCATTTGCATTGCCACATTCTCGGCAGGCCTGCGGTAGACCAGGACGCGCCGTCGTTCGTTGGGGTAGATGCCCTCCAGGCACTTTATCTACGTGACGGGGTGATCTTTTTCGAGAAGGGGATCGCCACCTTGCCGGATGGAACCCAAGTCGAGCTGGGGGCACTCACTCATGAAGTGCTCGAAGTGCTTCGAGAAACCTACAGCGCCTTGGATGCCGCTTCAGCAGTGATCACTGACTATGCCACCACCTTCAATACTCCCGAAGAGTTAGAGAAGAGCGAGAATGAAATCCTGCGAAAGATCGCTGGCTACGGGAACATGTACCCGATGCAGAGCGCGATCGCTCGACTGGCATTGTTACTCAATCTCGATCCCGACAAGAACGATGTTGGGATTGGCGGCAAAGTGTTGTGGGAGCGCATCCGCCGTTGGCGTTGGCCCGAGCGCCATTTCTCGGCGGAGCAGTAGGCGTGCAGGGACATCGCATTGGCTACGTCCGGGTCAGCAGCTTCGACCAGAACCCGGAACGCCAGCTGGAGGAGACCGAGGTGAGCAAGGTGTTCACCGACAAGGCCTCGGGCAAGGACACTCAGCGCCCCCAGCTCGAAGCGCTGCTGAGCTTCGTCCGCGAAGGTGACACCGTGGTAGTGCACAGCATGGATCGCCTGGCGCGCAACCTCGATGACCTGCGCCGCCTTGTGCAGAAGCTGACCCAGCGCGGCGTGCGTATCGAATTCCTGAAAGAGGGCCTAGTCTTCACCGGCGAGGACTCGCCGATGGCCAACCTCATGCTGTCGGTGATGGGTGCCTTCGCCGAGTTCGAGCGCGCCCTGATCCGCGAGCGGCAGCGTGAGGGTATCGCCTTGGCCAAGCAGCGTGGCGCGTACCGAGGCCGCAAGAAAGCCCTGTCCGATGAGCAGGCTGCTACCCTGCGGCAGCGAGCGACGGCCGGCGAGCCCAAGGCGCAGCTTGCCCGCGAGTTCAACATCAGCCGGGAAACCCTCTACCAGTACCTCCGCACGGACGACTGATACATGCCGCGTCGCTTGATCCTCTCGGCCACGGAGCGGGACACCCTGCTTGCGTTGCCAGAAAGCCAGGATGACATGATCCGCTACTACACCTTCAACGACTCCGACCTGTCGCTGATCCGCCAGCGGCGCGGCGACGCCAACCGCCTAGGCTTCGCGGTGCAGCTCAGCCTGCTGCGCTACCCCGGCTATGCGTTGGGCACCGACAGCGAGCCGCCCGAGCCGGTCATCCTGTGGGTGGCCAAGCAGGTTCAGGCCGACCCGGCGAGTTGGGCGAAGTACGGCGAACGCGACGTGACCCGCCGCGAGCACGCCCATGAACTGCGCACCTACCTGCAACTGGCCCCGTTTGGCCTGTCCGACTTCCGCAACCTCGTGCGCGAGCTGACCGAGTTGGCCCAGCAGACCGACAAGGGCTTGCTGCTGGCCAGCCAGGCTCTGGAGAGCCTGCGGCAGAAGCGGCGCATCCTGCCGGCGCTGAGCGTAATTGATCGGGCCTGCTCGGAGGCCATTGCGCGGGCTAATCGGCGGGTCTACCGCGCCCTGGTCGAACCACTCACGGACTCGCACCGTGCCAAGCTGGACGAACTGCTGAAGCTCAAGGCCGGCAGCAGCATCACCTGGTTGACCTGGCTGCGCCAGGCACCGCTGAAACCCAACTCTCGGCACATGCTTAAGCACATCGAGCGGCTGAAGACATTTCAGCTGGTGGACTTGCCCGAAGGGCTGGGCCGGCACATCCACCAGAACCGCCTGCTCAAGCTGGCCCGCGAAGGGGGGCAGATGACGCCCAAAGACCTTGGCAAGTTCGAGCCGCAGCGGCGCTACGCGACCCTGGCCGCCGTAGTGCTGGAGAGCACCGCGACTGTGATTGATGAGTTGGTCGATCTGCACGACCGCATCCTGGTCAAGCTGTTCAGCGGCGCGAAGCACAAGCATCAGCAGCAGTTCCAGAAGCAGGGCAAGGCGATCAATGACAAGGTGCGCCTGTACTCGAAGATCGGCCAGGCTCTGCTGGAGGCAAAGGAAAACGGCAGCGATCCGTACGCCGCCATCGAGGCGGTGATTCCCTGGGACGAATTCACCGAGAGCGTCAGCGAGGCCGAGCTGCTGGCCCGGCCGGAGGGCTTCGACCACCTACACCTGGTCGGCGAGAACTTCGCCACCCTGCGCCGTTACACGCCGGCCCTGCTGGAGGTGCTGGAACTGCGCGCTGCACCGGCCGCGCAAGGCGTGCTGGCGGCCGTGCAGACCCTGCGCGAGATGAACGCCGACAACCTGCGCAAGGTGCCGGCGGATGCCCCTACCGCCTTCATCAAGCCGCGCTGGAAGCCGCTGGTGATCACCCCGGAAGGCCACGACCGACGCTTCTACGAAATCTGCGCGCTGTCCGAGCTGAAGAACGCCCTGCGCTCCGGTGACATCTGGGTCAAGGGTTCACGGCAGTTCCGCGACTTCGACGACTACCTGCTGCCGGCAGAGAAGTTCGCCGCGCTCAAGCGGGAACAGGCCCTGCCCCTGGCGATCAACCCGAACAGCGACCAGTACCTGGAAGAGCGCTTACAGCTGCTGGACGAGCAGTTGGCCACCGTAACCCGGCTGGCCAAGGACAACGAGCTGCCCGATGCCATCCTCACCGAGTCCGGGCTGAAGATCACCCCGCTGGATTCTGCGGTGCCCAATACCGCGCAGGCGCTGATCGACCAGACCAGTCAGCTGTTGCCGCGCATCAAGATCACCGAACTGCTGATGGATGTGGACGACTGGACGGGTTTCAGCCGCCACTTCACCCACCTGAAGGACGGTGCCGAGGCCAAAGACAGGACATTGCTGCTGTCAGCAATCCTGGGCGATGCGATTAACCTCGGGCTGACCAAGATGGCCGAGTCGAGCCCCGGCCTGACCTACGCCAAGCTGTCCTGGCTGCAAGCCTGGCACATCCGCGACGAAACCTATTCGGCGGCCCTGGCCGAGCTGGTCAACCACCAGTACCGCCATGCCTTCGCCGCCCACTGGGGCGACGGCACCACCTCATCCTCCGATGGCCAGCGCTTCCGGGCGGGCGGCCGGGGCGAAAGCACCGGGCACGTCAACCCGAAGTACGGCAGCGAGCCGGGGCGACTGTTCTACACCCATATCTCCGACCAGTACGCACCGTTCAGCACCCGCGTGGTGAATGTCGGCGTGCGTGACTCCACCTATGTGCTCGACGGCCTGCTGTACCACGAGTCCGACTTGCGGATCGAGGAGCACTACACCGACACGGCCGGTTTCACCGATCACGTCTTCGCCCTGATGCACCTGCTGGGCTTCCGCTTCGCACCGCGCATCCGCGACCTCGGCGAAACCAAGCTGTATGTGCCGAATAGCGTCCAGGACTACCCGACATTGCGCCCAATGGTTGGTGGCACCCTGAACATCAAGCACGTCCGCGCCCATTGGGACGACATCCTGCGCCTCGCCAGCTCGATCAAGCAGGGCACCGTCACTGCCTCGCTGATGCTGCGAAAGCTCGGCAGCTATCCACGCCAGAATGGCCTTGCCGTGGCCCTGCGCGAGCTGGGCCGGATCGAACGCACCCTGTTCATCCTCGACTGGCTGCAAAGCGTCGAACTGGGGGTTTGGGGAGCAATGGAACCAAAAACCAACATAAGCCCTACCACCTCCGCTCAGAGCCCTCTTCCCAGGCATCTGCCTCGATAAAGCAATTACGCATCTCGGCCTCTTGGCTGATCTCGGTCAGCAGATCATGTACCGTCTTATCCAGTGCCTCATCGTTGCGATAGGGAATGCTCAGCGCGTAGTTGCCCGACTCAAGCAGCTTCATGCCGTAAGGTTCCAGGCAGTAACGCTCGATATTCTCCAGTGCCCGTTTTTTACCACGCACGAACTTGCTGTTGTTCTCGACGGCCAGGCGCAATATGACCGTCGCGATCCGTTCGGCATTGTCCACTGCCGGTGGGACCGTGATGTTGAGATGCTGGGTGATTTTTGCGGGTACGCCGATCGTTATGCCGCGATGCCGGAGGTAGCGGTAAAGCGTGCTTTTGGAAATGTGCAGTTTCTTGCCAATGGCGCTCACACTTAACCGACCCTCTCGGTACAGCGTTTCTGCGGCCATAGCGGTCGCTTCCGCCTGAGCGGGCAGCCCCTTCGGGCGGCCACCGACTCGACCACGTGACCGTGCAGCGGACAAGCCTGCCTGTGTGCGCTCACGAATCAACTCACGTTCGAACTCTGCCAATGAAGCGAACAGGTTGAACACAAAGCGGCCTTGCGCGTGGGTGGTATCGATGGGGTCATTCAGACTTTGCAGGCCAACGTTACGAGCGGCCAATTCACCGACCAGTTCGACCAGGTGCTTGAGCGAGCGCCCTAGACGATCCAGCTTCCAAATCACCACAGCATCACCGGCCCGTACATGAACCAATAATTTGTCCAGTTCCGGACGTGCGCTTTTTGAGCCGCTGGCAACGTCTTGATAGATCCGCTCGCACCCTGCCTTTGTCAGAGCATCGATCTGGAGGTCGGCGTTCTGATCCCGAGTACTCACCCGCGCATAGCCAATTTTCATCAAAAGTACCGTTTACTCAACAGAGAAATTGAAAATAGAACCTTGATTAACGATACCAGTATTTAAAACCATAATATGGGCTAACTCGGAGCTGGGCAGGTCTTCCGTTAAAGTTCTATAAAACGAGGGTTTTATCGAACCGTTGCGGCGCAGTGAGGATCGAGTGTATAAACACATAAACACCTAACATTGGAAAAAGTCATGAATACCACTCGCTGGAACGTCGCCGTCTCCACCGACACCGACCAATCGCTTCGCATGTTTCTGGCCAGCCAAGGCGGTGGCCGTAAGGGCGACCTGTCGCGCTTCATCGAAGAAGCGGTGCGGGCACACATCCTGGAGCTGAGCGCCGAACAGGCCAAGGTTTCCAATGCCCATCTGAGTGAGGCCGAACTGACCGAAGCGGTTGAAGAAGCGCTCGACTGGGCGCGTAAGCGCTGATGCGGGTTGTATTGGATACCAACATTCTGTTCAGTGCGCTGATCTCACCGCATGGGTCTCCTGATGCGATCTATCGGGCCTGGCGTTCAGCTCGCTTCGAGGTGGTGACTTCACGGGCACAGCTCGACGAAATTCGTCGCGCCAGTCGTTACCCCAAGCTTCAGGCCATCCTTCAGCCTGCCAAAGTGGGGGCCATGATCAATAACCTGCAACGCGCCGTGGTATTGGAGCGGTTGACCATTGAGGTTGAAGCCGATGATCCGGATGACTCTTTTCTGCTGGCCATGGCTTTGGCGGGCAATGCGGACTACCTAGTAACCGGTGATCGACGCGCAGGCCTCTTGCAGCGCGGACATATCGAACGCACGCGGATTGTCACCCCCGCCGTGTTCTGCGCCGAGGTACTGTGATCGATGCCGGTTGGTTTTCTGACTCAGGAGCAACGCGACGGCTTTGGTCGCTACATCGATGCGCCCAGCCGTGATGAACTGGAGCGCTACTTCCACCTGAGCGATGAAGACCGTGAAGCCGTCCAGGTACTACGGGGCAACCATAACCGCTTGGGCTATGCCGTTCTGCTGACTACCGTTCGCTTCGTCGGTGTTTTGCCGGACAAACCCACGGCTGTGCCGGTGGAAGTCCTGCTTGTGCTTTGTCGGCAATTGGCAATCGCCGACCCTGACTGTCTTGTACGTTATAGCGATCATCGTCGCTGGATACATGCGGCCGATATTCAAGAGCGCTATGGCTATCGCCACTTTACTGACCCAGGCATCGGCTTTCGTTTGAGCCGATGGCTGTATGCCCTTTGCTGGACTGGTACTGATCGTCCTGGCGTGCTGTTCGAACGAGCTACCTCATGGCTGCTCACACAGAAAGTCCTATTGCCCGGAATTTCCCAGTTAGAGCGCTTCATTGCCCAACTGCGTAGCCGGGTTGAAGAACGCCTCTGGTACACCTTGGGCCGCAGCGTGACCGAGGAGCAAAGACAGCACCTACAAGACTTGCTTCTGGTGGCCGAAGGCAACCGTAGTTCCCGACTGGATCAACTACGCTCCGGCCCGGTGATGGTCAGTGGCCCTGCACTGGTTCGGGCGCTGCGTCGGCTGGATGATGTACGCGGGTTGGGTATCGCCTTACCGGCAGCTGCGCATATCCCTCCCAGCCGCATTGCCGCCCTGGCTCGCTTTGCCAACACCGCGAAGGTCACGGCCATCAATCGACTGCCGGCGTCGCGCCGGTTGGCGACGTTGGTGGCATTCGCGGTTTCCTTGGAAGCCAGTGCGCACGACGATGCTCTGGAAGTTCTGGAAGCGCTACTGCGTGATATCTTCAACAACGCAGAGAAGGCTGACAAGAAGGCTCGGTTGCGTAGTCTAAAAGACCTGGATCGCTCGGCGGCAATGCTCGCCGCTGCGTGCAAGGTCGTGCTGGATAGCTCGATCAGCGATGACAATGTCCGTGCCCGGCTGTTCAACGACCTGCCACGTGTCACGCTGGAGAAAGCCCTGGAAGAGGTCAATGCGTTGATCCGTCCGGCCAACGATGTGTTTTACCTCGCTCTGGAGGAGCGCTACCGCAGCGTGCGCCGTTTCCTTCCTGACTTATTGAAACATATTCGCTTCGGCTTCAGCCCGGCGGGTAAGGGTGTGGCGGCTAGTTTGGACTGGTTGCAACTGAACTTGCCTCGCAGGAAGCCGGAGGATGACGTGCCGCAGGAGATCGTGGCCAAGGCTTGGCAGAACCACATCACTCGCGAAGATGGCTCCCTCGACATGGGCGCCTATGTCTTCTGCACGCTTGATGCACTACGCACGGCCCTACGCCGCCGCGATGTCTTTGTTGCACCCAGTTGGCGCTATGCCGACCCGCGTATCGGTCTGCTCGATGGTGCAGAATGGCTGTCGGCGCGACCGATCATCTGTCGCTCACTGGGCCTGACTGTGAACGCCAAAACCACCTTGGACGCCTTGTCTGCCGAGCTGGATGCGACTTGGTACGCAGTCGCCGCTCGCCTGCCCGACAATCCTGCGATCCAGTTGAGTGAGAATACAGAGGGCAAAACCGAGCTGTCCCTCGGAGCGCTGGAGAAGCTGGAAGAGCCCAACTCGTTGCTGCAACTGCGTGCAGCCGTGGCCGACTTGATGCCGCGTGTCGATTTGCCGGAAATCCTGTTAGAAATCGCCGCTCGTACCGGCTTCACTGAAGCCTTCACCCATGTGTCCGAACGCAATGCGCGGGCCGACAACTTGGTGACGAGTTTGTGCGCAGTGCTCTTGGGAGGAGCCTGTAACACCGGCCTGGAGCCCTTGACTCGCAACGACAACCAAGCGCTGCGCCGTGACCGGCTGTCCTGGGTGAGCCAGAACTATCTCCGTGACGATACCCTGTCGGCAGCCAATGCCATTTTGGTGGCTGCGCAGAGTCAACTGGAGCTGGCTCAGGTCTGGGGCGGCGGCGAGGTGGCCTCCGCCGATGGCATGCGTTTTGTCGTACCTGTGCGTACCGTACATGCCGGCCCTAACCCGAAGTATTTCGGTACCGGCCGGGGCGTCACCTGGTACAACCTGATCTCCGACCAGTTTTCCGGTCTTAACGCCATTACGGTGCCCGGCACCCTGCGCGACAGCCTAGTATTGCTCGCGGTTGTGCTGGAACAACAGACCGAATTGCAGCCCACACAAATCATGACCGATACCGGTGCTTACAGCGATGTGGTGTTCGGGTTATTCCGTCTGCTCGGTTATCACTTCTGCCCGCGCCTGGCTGATGTCGGCGGTACCCGCTTCTGGCGCACCCGCCCGGACGCGGATTACGGCAAGCTCAACGGACTTGCTCGCCAGTCAGTCAAGCTCGACCTGATCGCCGAGCACTGGGATGACCTGTTGCGTTTGGCTGGCTCACTCAAACTTGGCCGAGTGCCGGCGACAGGCATCATGCGCACCCTACAAACGGGAGATCGTCCGACCCGTCTGGCCCAGGCGTTGGCAGAGTTCGGACGGATCGAGAAAACCCTGCATACGTTGACCTACATTGATGATGAGTCCAAGCGCCGCGCCACCCTGACCCAACTGAATCGCGGCGAAGGCCGACACAGCCTGGCTCGCGCCGTGTTCCATGGCAAACGAGGCGAGCTTCGCCAGCGCTACCGAGAAGGCCAGGAGGATCAACTCGGTGCCCTGGGCCTGGTGGTAAATATCATTGTGCTATGGAATACCCTCTACATGACGGCTGCCGTGGAGCGGTTAAAGCAGCACGGCTACCCGGTACAGGACGAAGACCTGGCTCGTTTGTCGCCGCTGATCTTCGAGCACATCAATATGTTGGGACGGTACTCCTTCGCGGTACCAGAAGAGGTCGCCCGAGGTGAGCTACGGCCACTGCGTAATCCAGACGACGATATTTAGGTGCGCAGGTCGAACTCAGTGGGCTATGTTGTCAGATAGCTTAGATGGGATTGACCACAGCATTTCTCAATAAGTAGAAACACTGTGGCTTAGAGAGTTATCTCAGCGCAGCAGCAATACAGGCATGGTGGCTGTTCGAAGCATCGTCGTAGTCGTGCTTCCTACCAAAAACTGCCTGATGCGTGAATGCCCATAGGCACCCATGACCAGCAGATCAATGCCGTGCTCTGTCTGATAATCGTGCAGAGCCGACTCCACCTCACCTTGTCTGATTTCAGCTTGGACTAGGAAGCCAGCCGAGAGAAGCATGCTTTGTGCTTTTCCCAGTGCCTCGTGATTGCTCACCGAATCTGCACCGACCGTAACAAGATGAATGGGCAAGTCTTTGCAAAGCGAACTGGCGGCAAACATTTGGATGGTTTTGTAGGCTGTGGAGCTGCCGTCAAATGCGAGCATCACCTTTTCGGGCTTTTTATAGCTGTTGGCTGTGATCAGGATAGGCCGGTGAATTGTTCGCACTACAGCTTCTATCTGGCTGCCAAGGCTGTGCGCGTTGCGTGAGTTGTCTTCACCCACTCTTCCTATCACCAACAGTCGAATATCCTCCTGAAGGTCGCTCAGACTTTCTACCAAGTGTCCGTGGCGCTGCTTCAGCTCAGGAAACGCAGCGCCGGAAATGACCGTTCGCTCCCTGGCCTTTTCCAGCATGTGTTGGCCCTGTTCCAGAGCGAGTCTGGCGCGTTGGGCATCCAATGTAGCCAGCTCCTCCAGCAGATGCTCTCGACTGCCGAGACCAATATTTCCACTTAGGTCAGCTGCTGCTGGGTATTTCTCTTCATCCAATACGTGAAGCAAGGTAAGAGGCGCGTTGAGTCGCTGCGACGCCCATGCTGCGTAGTCGCAGACCGCCAATGAGGATTGTGAGTTATCAATACATGCCATTACGTGGGTCATTGTCGATCTCCTTAGTGGCTCATGAGCTTGTCGATGGCGCCAGGTTTGTCATGCACGCCAAAGCGGTCAACGATTGTGGCGCTGGCCTCATTTAGACCCAGCACTTCAACCTCGGCGCCCTCGCGACGGAACTTGATTACCACTTTATCCAGCGCGGCGACGGCGGTGATATCCCAGAAATGCGCCTGTGTCAGATCGATGGTGACCTTGTTGAGCGCTTCCTTGAAGTCAAAAACTTCGGTGAACTTGTCTGCCGAGCTGAAGAACACCTGGCCTACCACGCGGTAAGTCCGATGCGACTCCGTCTCTTCAAGACTGCTCTTGATATCGAGGTAATGTCCGACCTTGTTCGCAAAGAACAACGAAGCCAGCAGTACGCCGACCAACACGCCGTAAGCCAGATTATGCGTTGCCACGACCACCACAACGGTCGCGACCATGACGAGGTTGGTCGACAGTGGGTGCTCTTTCAGATTGCGCAAGGAATCCCAGCTAAAGGTGCCGATGGATACCATGATCATCACAGCAACCAATGCAGCCATCGGGATCTTGGAGAGCCATTCGCCGAGGAAAACGACCATCAGCAGCAAGAAAATGCCCGCGCACAATGTGGAGAGACGGGTACGTCCACCGGATTTCACGTTGATGATCGACTGGCCGATCATGGCGCAGCCTGCCATACCGCCGAGCATCCCGGCAGCGATGTTGGCAATGCCTTGACCCTTGCATTCACGGTTTTTGTTGCTGGTGGTATCGGTCAAATCGTCGACGATGGTCGCGGTCATCATGGACTCAAGCAGACCTACTACGGCCAAGGCGGCTGAGTACGGGAAGATGATGCGCAGAGTTTCAACGTTCAGCGGGACTTCAGGCCACAGGAAAATCGGCAGCGTGTCCGGCAGTTCGCCCATGTCACCCACAGTGCGGATATCCAGACCGAGGTAAATAGCAATGGCCGTCAGGGCCAGGATGCACACCAGCGGCGAGGGAATCAGCTTGCCGATCTTCGGTACATACGGAAACAGATAGATTATTCCGAGGCCCACTACGGTCATGGCGTAAACGTGCCAGGTCACGTTGGTCAATTCAGGTAACTGCGCCATGAAAATCAGAATCGCCAATGCATTCACAAAGCCTGTGACTACCGAGCGCGAAACAAAGCGCATCAGAGAGCCCAGTTTCAGGTATCCAGCGAGGATTTGAAGCGCCCCGCAGAGCAAGGTGGCTGCCAGCAAATACTGAAGCCCGTGATCTTTTACCAGGGTGACCATCAGCAGTGCCATCGCACCGGTAGCTGCCGAGATCATGCCGGGTCGACCGCCGACGAAGGCGATGACAGCACAGATACAGAAGGAGGCGTAGAGACCGACCTTGGGGTCGACGCCGGCAATGATAGAGAAAGCAATGGCCTCCGGGATCAGCGCGAGCGCGACCACGATCCCCGCGAGCACGTCTCCACGGACGTTGGAAAACCACGTTTGTTTGAGCGATTGCAGCATCAGAATATCCAAGGCAATGCACCACACGCACACCAGGCAGATGGCGAGCGCGTCGATACGAATTCAAGTTGTGAGGATTATTTGGCTGTGTGCCTTGGGTGTAAAAACCGGGCATACAGCAGTACGCGACCGCGAGCGAAACTAGCGGAAGCGAGATGTTGCGAGGGGGCGTAGCGCTAAGGCGGCGTAGGCTGCCAGTAGATCGTTTGGAGTACAGTCATGCTGGTGTTCCTGTAGCTCAAGAGGTATGGCTGAGCGATAAAGTATACAGTGAAGATATCGTCAAATGCGACCTGCTGCCTCGTTTGGGTCAGTTCTTCCAGCCGTGCTGATCTCCCTAGGGCAAGTCTTTCTAGATTAAACCGCGACGAACTCCGCTGTCAGGCAGTGTACACATGGTGGAGAGATCAATTCAGATCCTCCTGGGGTCGATAGAGAAATCGGAAAAAATCGTACGCTAAGCATTCGGCCTGTCAGGTTGAGGCCATAGAGATTGACGCCTTGGCGTCAGAAAATGCAGAAAGCGGCCCTAGTCTGACGCGGTGCCAGTGAACCGCCTGACGCCGAGTTGAAGCCGTAAACTCAGCAACCTTCGATCAACTCGCCGAACAGTTCCTTAACCTTTGCACGTGCCTCGACCAGCGCAACTTGGCCTTGCTCAGTGATCTCATAGACACGCCGTTCACGTCGCCCGGTGCGTTCGTGGCGTGAGGTCAAATAGCCCTTCTTTTCCAGCCCGTGCAGCATTGGGTATACCGTCCCGGCGCTCAGCTCGTAGCCGTGTCGTTGCAGTTCTTCGATGATTCCCAGTCCGAAGACGGGCTTCTCGGCTGCATGGTGAAGTATGTGCAGGCGGATCAACCCGCCGTACAGGTCTTTATCTGTCGTTTTTCGTGCCTCACAGCGCGATACTCAACAGCCAACCCGCTGCACCGCTGCCGACGACAACTAGCCACGGCGGGAGCTTCCAGAACATCAGTGCGACAAGGGCGACCAGGGCCAAGACAAAGTCTTGCGGCTGAAATATGGCGCTAGTCCATACAGGGTGATAGAACGCGGCCAGCAGCAGGCCAACCACCGCCGCATTGACCCCAGCCAGCGCGGCTTGCATGCCTGTATTGCGACGCAGGCGCTCCCAAAATGGCATGGCTCCCACAACCAGCAGAAAAGAGGGTGCGAAGATAGCCAGTAGGCACACAATACCGCCGACCCAGCCAGAGGGAGCGGTGCTCATCGAAGCACCAAGGAACGCGGCGAATGTGAACAATGGGCCGGGCACCGCTTGAGCCGCCCCGTACCCCGCGAGGAAGGATTCATTACTGACCCAGCCGGAGGACACCACTTCGGCTTGCAGCAGCGGCAACACAACGTGGCCACCACCGAACACTAGTTGTAACGGCTTGCAAACGAAAACGTCCCGACCTGCAATCAATACGATTTTCGACCGGAATTAACTGCGACTGACCGGCCCGGCAAACCAGTATTAGCTGCGAATGAACCTGCATTTATCCGCGCTGACCTGCATTCCATGGCTACCAACCAGCATTAATTGCAAATGACGGGGCTTATAGGTAGTGAATCGATTGCCTCGTTAGAGCGCATGTCTGCTTGGCATGCGGGAACATCTAGTCTCTTCCGCCCACGAGCCAGATCATTCCAGGCAAACACATGGGGCCTACAGCTTTGAGGCCCACTACGCTATGTGCGGGCTCGGTCTCGCCCAAAGGGTTCGGTCAACTGACCAAGGTAACCCTTGGGATAGTCCCTCTCACGCAAGCCGACATTGGCGTCGCCCTGCTTTCCTGTACTGTCGTAGAACGTCCCGAATAGCCGATCCCACACCATCAGAAATTCGCCGCAGTTCACCTGGGCATCTTCGAAGTCGCGCTTGTGGTGCCAACGATGAATTTCAGCCACCCCGATGACATGGCGCAGCCAACCCAGCCGGTAATCCAGGTTCGAGTGCTGAAAGCCCAAGTGAACGGTCAGAATGCCGAACCAGGTGGCAACCACTGCCGAAGGCGCGCCGGATGCAAACAGCAGCACCAATCCCGGGCCAGCCATGAGCATCGCATGTAGGGGATGCCGGCGCTCCCCATTCATCCAGTACAAGCGCTCGGCGCTGTGGTGAATCATGTGAAAACGCCACAGCCAGGGTACGTGGTGGCTGATGCGGTGCATGGCATACAGGCTCAGATCGAGCACGACGGCGACCAGCAGCAGCTGAACCCAAAGTGGACTCTCGACTGGGAAGAGACGAACTGTAGCCGGCACTGCATCGCCCAGCCTGGCCAGGATTTCGGCGGTGAACTGGATGACGGAAAGATTCACCAGCATATGCACCAGGTCGGTCAGGGTGTCCTGGTGATCCTCCAGCCAGCCCTCCCGGAAAGGCTGGATACGCTCCAGCCCCGCGACGGCCAATAGACCGACTGCGGCTACCAAGGGTGTGCTGGGCCAGTACGGCACCCCGGCGTACAAGGCCCAGACCATGAAGGCGGCGCTGCCACCAAACACGAGCGGATAGCTCAACCAGCGTAGGGCGAATCGAAGAGAAGTGGACATCGCTCAGCTCCTATGTAGAGAGCCTTCACGGTAGGTGCAGAGGACGACGTTCGACTTGAACGAAAGAGCTATGACTTCTGGAGATCGACCGCAGCCAGGGCGGAGGACGGATCGATGCCCAGCAGCGCCCTGAATGTCCGGGAGAAATGCGCCGAGTCGGAAAAACCTGCCGCATGCGCGGCTTCGGTCAGCCGTCCCCCTTTGGCCAGGTGTTGCAGGGCTTGGGTGAGGCGCAGCCATTTGACATAGCTGCGCAACGGCAGGCCGGTTTGCTCCACGAACCAATGGGAAAAACGCGTGGGTGACAAATGCACCAACGCGGCCATTGCCTCACGCCCCATTTGGCCTTCGCGCAGCGCTGCGGTGACCTTGGTCAAGCGCGGATCAGGGATTGGTGGATCGGCAAGCCGCAACAGCCGACGTACCTGCGCCTGCAACTGGACAGGCGAATGCCCCGACGCCCTCAGTGCCTCGACCATCGCAGCAATATCGGCCGCTACGATCTCCATCAGCCTCACGGCTCCGCTCACCCGCAAGGCACGCGCCTCATCGGACAGCACATCCAGGTAGATCGACAGGACATGCCCAGCACTGAGCCGGTGCTTCAAGCCTGCCGGAATCAAGATGGCAGCCCCAGATTGCCCACCCAACGGCGTTTCAACCGTTATCGCGGCGTCGAGCCCCACTGCAATTTGATGTGCTTGATGATGGTGCCAATCCTGGTGGGCGGCATGGCCGAGAAAGACGCCGATACCGGGGCCGACCCAGGCATGGCCTGACCAGCGAGCCACTTCTGCGGCATCCGAGCTTCGCATTATCTGCCCCGGTCCAGTTCCGCGCTTGGACTCAGCACACTGCTCAGGAGCAACATGGCGGCACCGCCCACGATGCCGATGTCCGCCAAGTTGAATGCAGGCCAATGCCAGGATTGCCAGAAAAAATCCAGATAGTCGATCACATGGCCTCGGAAGCTGCGATCGATCAGATTCCCCACTGCCCCTCCCAGTATGAGGCTATAGCCCAGCGCTTCGAGCTTGGCCCTGGGCTTACGCAAGAGCAACGCGAGCCCAATCGAAACAACCAGTGCGAGGAGAATGAAGAAGTAGCGCTGCCAACCGCCCGCGTCAGCTAGGAAGCTGAACGCTGCGCCGGTATTCCAGAAATGGACCAGATTGAAGACTGGGGTCAGAGGAACCACGGCGCCGACCGAGAGCGAACCCTCAATTACATATTTGATCGCCTGGTCGGCCAGGGCAACGGCTAGCGATAGCGTCCACCAGAGCCCGGGAGTGATACGGTGCGCCATTCCAAGTGGCGATTTCATTGTTTCGCTCCCTGAAACAGTCGCTGCAATCCGGGTGAGACGGGCATCGGCGCGAATGCACTGATCCTCGCGCGTCCGGTATTGCCGAGCGGTACCCAGATCTTCGAGAACAACACGGCAGCGATGATCCGTGGTGCTTGGCCGAACATTTCCCGGTAGTCGCGCAACTGCCAGCCAGCCCTTAGCATCAACCAATGGCTCCGCGCATGCAGGACGGGCATGTGCTGGCTCAAGATGTGGGCGCGCTCGAGCCAGGGGAATGCCTCGGTTGGCGCCTTTTCACGGAGTGCTGTCCTTGCCTGGAAAAAGGCTTCATCGATGGCATTGCGGAGGGCGGTATTCATCTGGAACTCACTTGCGCAGCAGTTGGAAGGCCATGATTCTGGGCCGATCGTGCAAGTGAACACCCTGTAGCCGCTATAGGGTCAAGCTCTACGCTTTGAGCAGAAGCGAATGGCACTTTTCTAGCGCGCCTTATGGAAGCCGTTTGCCTCCCTCCACTAGACCCGAAAGTATTCCGCAGTCCAGGCTTTGTCGTTCGTCATCGCAGCAGCTGCGTAACGTCACCAACTGGTTTTCCAGGGCTTGCAAGGATGCGATCTGGGCCCTGACCTGGGCGATATGGCTATCAAGCAGCGTATTGACCGCCGCGCACGGTTGCTGCGGCTGTGCTTGAACGCTCTGCAAAACACCAATTTCGTCCAACGACATGCCAAAGGACCGGCAACGGCGGATGAACAGCAGTTTCTCCACATGATCCGCTTCGTAGGCTCGGTAGCCATTTGCCTGGCGATTGGGCGATGCAAGCAGGCCCTGGCGCTCATAGAAACGAATGGTCTGAATGTCCGCTCCCGTCAGCTGTGCAAGTTGACCAATGCGCATAGGCTGCTCCTCGATAAACAGCCAGTATATCCAGGCTTGACCCTATACCTGCTATATGGTTTTCAATTGCCAGAATTGAACCTGATAGGAGAGGCGGATCATGAGCTCGTGTGAAAAATCCTGTGGCTGCGGTTCAGTGTCAGCGCCTGCTGAAGCAGCGAGCGCGCCCTCGACCGAAGGAGCCTGGGTCAGCCATTTTTCTGTACCCAAGATGGATTGCCCTTCGGAAGAGCGAATGATTCGGCTCGCGCTGAATAGCTTGCCTGAGCTTCGTTCGTTGTCCTTTGATCTGAGCAGCAGGCAGGTACTCGCTTTCCATGACGGGGCGGTTGACCCAATCACTACCAAGCTGGAGTCCCTGGGTCTAGGGGCAGCGCTACTGGGGACTCAACCAGCTAGTCAGGAAGCAGCCTCGACCAATCGCGCTGATGAGGAATTAGCGGCGTCGAAAGAGGCGAGCACCCTGAAAATTTTGCTCGGCATCAACGCTGCCATGTTTGTTATCGAGATGGGCGCAGGGTTGATCGCTCAGTCGACGGGCCTTATTGCCGACTCGCTGGACATGTTTGCGGATGCTGCCGTCTATGGCTTGGCTCTCTTTGCCGTCGGCCGCAGTGCACAGCTGCAAGTTCGCGCTGCGCACCTGGCGGGTTTCTTTCAGATCCTGTTGGCACTGGGCGTACTCGTGGAGGTGGCTAGACGCTTCCACTATGGCAGCGAACCTGAGTCGATGCTGATGATGGGGATTGGCTTAGTTGCACTCGTCGCAAACGCCAGCTGTCTCTTGATGATCTATGGCCATCGCGAAGGCGGTGCACACATGAAAGCGAGCTGGATTTTTTCGGCCAACGATGTGCTCGCGAACATTGGCGTTATCGTCGCCGGCGCGCTGGTTGCGTGGACGGGCTCTCCCTACCCAGACTTGGTGATTGGTACGGTCGTTGGCCTCATCGTATTGAACGGTGCGCGCCGAATCCTGGCATTGAAAGCCTGACCAACCGATCCTGTATTCCATCGCGATGGGCTCACTTTCTACAAGTGAACATCAATGGTACGGACAGTCCAATAAACCTTCGTTTGATAGACGCCTCTGGCGAGGTGTGCTGGGTGCACTCCTGGAAGGATTGAGCTACAATGTAGCTCATCAATCTGGAGGATCAAACCATGTCCGCAAATGCTGTAGTCCGTGCCCGTATCGACGAGCACATCAAGGAAGAGGCGACCGTCGTGCTGGCAGCGATGGGACTCACCGTGTCTGACGCCTTCCGCATCATGTTGACCCGAGTCGCCCGCGAGAAAGCCTTGCCGTTCGAGCCGCTGATTCCGAACGCCACCACCATCGAGGCGATGAAGGAAGCGCGCCGTGGCGGCTTGAAGTCGTTCGCTTCCGTCGAGGATCTGATGGCGGATCTGAATGCGGACGATTGAACAGACCAGCCGGTTCAAACGCGATTATAAACGCGAAGCCAAAGGCCCGCATCGTCAGACGCTGGCGAGCGATTTCATTGCCGTCGTCACAGCCCTGGCGAATAACCAGCCTCTGGCCGAGAAGCACCGTGACCACGCCCTCACCGGCGACTGGAAAGACCACCGGGACTGTCACATCAAGCCCGACCTGGTGTTGATTTACCGCAAGCCGGATGACGCCGTGCTGCAACTCGTGCGTCTCGGATCGCATAGCGAGCTTGGCCTGTAACGCCGGGGTCTGCCCAGGACAAGGAAAGAAGCTACATGACAATCAGCATCACCGACGACGATTGGAACGAACTGACTCCCGAGAGTTTCGATACCACCGCACTGCTGCGGGCAGTCGATGCCGTGGACGAGCTGCGCGGCGATTGAGTGACAACGCAGACGGCGGGCCTCCGCAACTGCGCACCGACCTGTTGAAGCTGCATCAACTGGCGATGAGGTGATCCAGGTGCGGATTCGAGAGCACGTCATCGCCACCAATGACATGCGTCTGTTCGGTCTGCACCTACTGGGGCAGGCGTCGCTGCGCATGGAGCAAGCGCTGTGGCCAGAAGAATATGAGCGGATGACCCGCGAGGTCGAAGAAGCTCTCCGTGAGGCCGACGACCCCAACGCCAAGTCGTACACCCACGAGAAGTCATGCAGGCGATGCAGGAACGAATCGACCAAGCACGAGACAAGCCATGTTGATCGGCCCTGCCCCAACTCCCTCGAACTCGGATGAGTCGGACCTAGCAACGTGGTGACACCGATCATCTAGGGCCGGAGCAGAGCCTGTGTCAGCCCGCGAGGCGGTGCGTCACTTCGCTGAGCTGGGCCGACAGCGTATGCAGGTTCTGGCTGGCTGCCTCGGTACGCTCGACATTGTCCTGGTTGGTGGTGGCGATGGCGGTAATTTCGGTCAGATTGCGCGAGATATCTTCCGCCACGGACGTCTGCTCTTCGGCAGCGGTAGCGATCTGACGGTTCATGTCGCGGATCGCTTCGACTTCTTGGGTGATGCGCTGAAGCATGCTGCCCGCTTCCGTAACCTGTTCGACACCTTCGTTGCTGCGGGTTTGTCCATTTTCAATCGCACGCACCGCATCCACCGCGCCGGTCTGCACCGTGTCGATAATCTGATGAATTTCAGCGGTGGAGTCGGCGGTGCGCCTGGCCAGCGTGCGCACCTCGTCGGCAACGACGGCAAACCCGCGTCCGGCATCGCCCGCGCGGGCGGCTTCGATGGCTGCGTTTAGCGCCAGCAGATTGGTCTGGTCGGCGATGCCGCGAATAACTTCCAGCACCTTGCCAATGCGACCGCTATCGGTCTCCAGACGGCGTATTACCTCGGCGGTGTTGCTGATCTCGCCGCGCATGTGGGTAATGGTCTGGATAGTCGAACGCATCATGGTCTCACCCTGCTGCGCCGAATGATCGGCCGCATCCGCTGCACGCGCGGCTTCGGCGGCGTGACGGGCGACTTCCTGCGCCGTAGCGGACATTTCATGCATGGCGGTAGCGACCTGATCGGTGCGCGAGAACTGCTCGCGAGTGCCTTGGCCCATCAGTGCGGCGATGGCGCTCAATTCACCACTGGCGCTGTCCAGGTCCGAGGTGTTGCGTTGCAGGAGGGTGAACGTATCGGCAAGGAAGTCACGCAGGATATTCGCGGCAACTGCCAGACGTCCCAATTCGTCAGCACGGGACGCATCGACGCGCTGTGCAAAGTCGCCCTGGCTGAGCTTGGCGATGTGGTCGATCAGGTGACGGATGGGGGCGATCAGATTGCGGTTTACCAACCATAGGCTGAGCAAGGCGATGAAAACGCCAGCGGCTAGCATTACCAACGAGCCGACGACTATTTTACGATCTGCGGCTTCGCTGATGGTTTCCGAACGATGCAGCGCCGAATCGCGCTGCTGGATGACCAAACCACTGAGCTGTTCGCTGGTGGCACGGTCGATGCCTTGAACCGCCTCGTCGCCGGCGAATGGATCGTTTCCGCCGGCGATGTAGGCCGCACGGCCCGCGCGGTAGGCGGCGCCGAGGCGCCGGTGCTCCTCGTGCAGGTCGCGGAGCTGCTTTGACAGGGCAGGGTTGTGCTCGCTTCGCTCAACGAGTCTGCCCAGGATGTCCTGGACCTTTCGTTCCTGGTTCTCGAAGCTTTGCCAGTACTTGCTCAAGGCTTCAGGTGATTTGCCACGCAGCAAGACGTTCTTCCACTCCTGCACCTGCACTTTGAATTCCACGTTGGCTTCGTCGATCAGGCGCGACGTTTCGATCGGACCCTTGAGTAGTTGTTGATACTTGGAAATGTCATCCGACAAGAAGGAAAAACTGGCGAAGGCGATCAGCAATATCACCAACAGGCTGCCGCCGATCAGTGTGAGCAGCTGAGCGCGCAGGGATTTTTTCAAGAGCATCTGGGCGGTCTCGTATCGAAAGGGGGGCGCTTGAGTCATACGCAAGATTGAGCGAGCGGTCAGCCAAATGACCGTTCGTTCGCCCCCTTATGTCGGCGTACCGCTGCGATACTTGAACGCTTTCAGACCAGACGCAGATGGTTGTCCCAGAGCCCTGCCGGCAATTGCAGCGCGGTGCTGACGAAGCCCCCGCTGGCGGGGTCGACCGTTAGGACAAGATGTCCGATCCGCGCTCATCGAAGCCTCCGCGCCTGGCCGGGGCACTTCTACCCGTGTGTTCGCGCAGTTGCGACAGCCAACCCGCAGGGAGTTTTTGCGGTTCATCCGCGTGGCTTGAGGAGACCAAGTTTCCGTCGCGGTCAAATAAGCTCATGCGCTTGAAAACCGGGTCCTCGGCGAGCATTCGCGCGGCTCGTCTCTGGTTTGGCCTTAAGCTACCGGCGCCCCTATCTGCCTGGTCTGCACTCTTTACTATACCGAACGACGAATGTCAGATCGAGCGCTCGGCGATCGGGAATATTTTTCGCCAAGCAAGGGCTACGCATGTCGCGAGATTCCAGCGCCTACGACTGGTGTTTAGAGTCGGCCAATACTCCTGTCCGGCCGGTCAGCCATGCGTCCTTGAGTCGTCGTGAATCCTGGCGGGATCGGACCTGGGCCCACAACCGTTCCCACCGAACATTTTCCCCGCCGGCGAGCGGCTTTCTCGCGCAACAAATTGTTCGGAGCTCAAGGTCCTTCTCTACGTTTCGGCTGCATTGGCAGTGCGTTCGGCCCTCACCCGCCGATCGGCTCACAACAAGGACGCGATGGGCGCGACCATGAATCCGAAAGGAGAACACCATGGCCATCATCGGCATCTTTACCACCTCTAAAGACGGGGCTAGTTGCAGTTAATGTGAGTAGGGAACGATGGAATGCAAGCCGGCGCGGCTGAATGCAAGCTCGCTCGCAAATAATCTGAGCCAGACGGCTCCGTCAGTCGCAGTTAATCTGAGCCGGAAATTGCGCTGATTGCGAGCACGGCCGTTTTCGATTGCAAGCCGGTACAGCTACCTGCTCACCCGGAGCGAAGGCACCATCGGCGAGCTTGCACATCTGCTGGTGGCGGCGGCCGTCGCCGCCGTGGAGAGTGGCGAGGAAGCGATCAACCACCGCACGCTCAGCATGGCCGACTACATCGGCCCCAGTGAGCGGCGGCGACAGTTCGAGCGGGAACTGATGTGAAGTCCGCGCCGCGCTGGCCGCTGCATCCGGCACCCAAGGAAGGCGAAGCCCTGTCCTCATGGCTCAACCGGGTCGCCGCCTGCTACCAGATGGACGTGCACGAGCTGCTGGCCCACGATCTTGGTCACAGCCAACTTGATGACCTGGATACCGCACCATCCTTGTCGTTGCTGACGGCGCTCTGCCAGCGCAGTGGCGTCGAGCTGGAGCGGTTGCGCAGCATGAGTCTTGCAGGCTGGGTGCCGTGGCTGCTCGACAGTCTCGACGATTCGGTACCAGCAGCCTTGGAAACCTATACATTCCAATGCGCGGTGCTCCTGCCCAAGCGCACCCGCAAGGTGCGGTCCATCACTCGCTGGCGTGCCTGGCTACCGAGCCAGACGATTCGCCGGGCGTGTCCGCAGTGTCTGAACGATCCAACGAATCAAGCTGTGCTACTCGTCTGGCAGCTCCCCTTGATGCTGAGCTGCCCGCAGCATGGCTGCTGGCTGGAGTCCTACTGGGGCATGCCCGGCCGGTATCTTCAGTGGGAAATCGCCGATGCTGCGCCGCGCCCTGCCGATGACGCAATCGCCTGCATGGACCGGCGCACCTGGCAGGCGCTGACGACGGGTTTTGTGGAGCTGCCGCGTCGGCGTGTCCACGCCGGCTTGTGGTTCCGGCTGCTGCGCACCCTGCTTGATGAGCTGAACACGCCGCTCTCGCACTGCGGCAGTTGCTCGGCGAGCATCCGCCATGTCTGGGAGCGCTGCGGCCATCCGCTGCGCGCCGGGCAGAGTCTGTGGCGTCCCTACGAGATTCTGGCCCCGGCGGTGCAGTGGCAGATGCTGGAGGCGGCGGCCACCGCCATCACGCTGATCGAGTCAAAGGCGCTGATCCCGCGCGGGGAACAGGCCGCGCTGTTTCAGACGGAGCCGCACACTGGTTTCACCAACGGCCTGCCGGCGAAGGTGCCGAAGCCGGAACCCATCAACCACTGGCAACGAGCAGCCCAGGCCATCGATGAGGCCATCATTGAAGCGCGACACAACCCGGAGACGGCCCGCTTGCTGTTCACACTGGCGTCCTACGGGCGACGCGACCCCGAATCCCTGGAACGTTTGCGCGCCACGTTCACCAAGGAGGGCATCCCGCCGGAGTTTTTGTCACATTACGAGCCTGAATGGCCGTTTGCAGGTCTTAGACTAAATGACGGGTTAAGTGACAGTTTTTGACGGCGAGAACTTTCTGGCTCACACTGTCACATAATCGAACGTATATGTGACAGGTACGACATGCTGATAGGCTACATGCGGGTATCGAAGGCGGACGGCTCCCAGGCTACCGATTTGCAGCGCGACGCGCTGATTGCCGCCGGGGTCGATCCAGTACATCTTTACGAGGACCAGGCATCCGGCATGCGCGAGGATCGGCCCGGCTTGACGAGCTGCCTGAAGGCGTTGCGAACTGGCGACACACTGGTCGTGTGGAAACTGGATCGGCTCGGACGCGACCTGCGACATCTCATCAACACCGTGCACGACCTGACTGGGCGCGGCATCGGCTTGAAGGTATTAACCGGGCACGGCGCGGCCATCGACACCACGACCGCCGCCGGCAAGCTGGTCTTTGGCATCTTCGCCGCCCTGGCCGAGTTCGAGCGCGAGTTGATCGCGGAGCGCACGATTGCCGGCCTAGCCTCGGCCCGCGCGCGCGGGCGGAAAGGCGGCCGGCCGTTCAAGATGACCGCCGCCAAGCTGCGGCTGGCGATGGCGGCAATGGGTCAGCCAGAGACCAAGGTCGGCGACCTGTGCCAGGAACTTGGCGTCACGCGGCAGACCCTGTATCGGCATGTTTCACCCAAGGGTGAGCTACGTCCAGATGGCGAGAAGCTACTCAGCCGAATTTGATGCCGGCATGAGGCAACGTAGCGACAGCGTGGTTTGTCTCAATGGGAAGCGCTCATGATCGATCTTTGAAGGCCCGCAGCAGTCGTGTCACAGACAGGACGAACAAACCGGTCAGCGTGAGGGCTGCGATACCCCAGTACTCTCCGATGAACGCGCCGGCCGTCGTGCCGGCCAGCACAATGGCGAGAATCGGCAAATGGCAGGGACAGGTGAGCACGGCCAGCGCGCCCCACAGGTAGCCGGTGATCGGTTTGTGCGTCTCGGACGGCAAGCGCTCGGGGCTGTTCATGGCAGACTCTCCGCGTGCTGTGCCGGCTCGGTCGGCATGGTGGCCAACTGCACCTCCAGATCGGCCAACGCTTCGCGCCGACGCTCGACGAACTGGCGCAGAACGGCAAGCTGCGCGGCCGCTTCATCGCCGTCCGCAGCATCCAGCGCCCGGCACAGCCGCGCCAGCGCGTCCAGGCCGATGCCCGCCTCGAAGGCCGCCCGCACGAAGCACAGCCGTTGCAAGGCGGCATCATCGAACAGGCCATAGCCGCCCGGGGTGCACGCCACCGGACGCAGCAATCCGCGCAGCAGGTAGTCGCGCACGATATGCACGCTCACCCCGGCATCAAGGGCCAGCCGGGACACGGTGTAGGCGCTCATTGAAAACCTCCTTTTTTTATCCAGCGCAGCAGGAAAGCTGCTTCACGTCCTTGTTGAAGGTCTGCGCCGCAAGCTTCAACCCCTCGACCATTGTCAGGTAGGGGAACAACTGGTCGGCCAGTTCCTGCACCGTCATGCGGTTGCGGATGGCGAGCACCGCCGTCTGGATCAGTTCGCCCGCTTCCGGGGCCACCGCCTGCACGCCGATGAGCCGTCCGCTACCTTCCTCGATGACCAGCTTGATGAAGCCGCGTGTGTCGAAGTTGGCAAGCGCTCGCGGAACGTTGTCGAGTGTCAGCGTGCGACTGTCGGTCTCGATGCCATCGTGGTGCGCTTCCGCCTCGCTGTAGCCCACGGTGGCGACTTGCGGGTCGGTGAACACCACTGCCGGCATCGCGGTCAGATTGAGGGCTGCGTCGCCGCCGGTCATGTTGATCGCGGCACGGGTGCCGGCGGCCGCTGCCACGTAGACGAACTGCGGCTGGTCGGTGCAGTCGCCGGCCGCGTAGATGTTCGGGTTGCTCGTGCGCATGCCTTGGTCGATAACGATGGCCCCTTGCGCATTGACAGTGACCCCCGCCGCGTCCAGCGCGAGGCTGCGCGTATTCGGTGCCCGACCGGTGGCAACCAGCAACTTGTCAGCGCGCAATTCACCGTGTCCGGTGGTCAGCACGAATTCGCCGTTCACATGGGCGACCTGGCTGGCTTGCGTGTGCTCCAGCACCTCGATGCCCTCGGCGCGGAAAGCGGCTGTCACGGCCTCGCCGATGGCCGGGTCTTCCCGGAAGAACAAGGTGCTGCGTGCCAGGATCGTGACCTGGCTGCCGAGCCGGGCAAAGGCTTGCGCCAGTTCCAACGCCACCACCGACGAACCGATCACGGCCAGGCGTGCGGGAATGGTGTCGCTGACAAGCGCTTCGGTGGAAGTCCAGTAGGGTGACTCTTTCAGGCCCGGAATCGGCGGCACGGCCGGACTGGCACCGGTGGCGACCAGGCAGCGGTCGAACGTTACCTCGCGCTCGCCACCCTCGTTCAAACGGACGACCAGGCTCTGGTCGTCCTTGAAACGCGCTTCACCGTGCAAAACGGTGATGGCTGGATTGCCGTCCAGGATGCCTTCGTATTTGGCGTGCCGCAGTTCATCGACACGGGCCTGCTGCTGGGCCAGCAGTTTGCTGCGGTCAATCGCAGGCACAGTTGCCGCAATACCGCCGTCGAACGGACTTTCCCGGCGCAGATGGGCAATATGGGCAGCGCGGATCATGATCTTGGACGGCACACAGCCGATATTGACGCAGGTGCCGCCGATGGTGCCGCGTTCGATCAGCGTGACCGTCGCGCCTTGCTCGACGGCCTTCAGCGCCGCCGCCATCGCGGCCCCGCCGCTGCCAATGATGGCGATATGCAAACCGGCGCCCTCAAGTGCATCACGGATTTTTGGTTCATCTTTGAAATCACCAACCCGGATCGAGCCTTGATAACCCAATGCGGCGATGGCGGCCAGCAGTTGGTTGTGGCTCACGGCGGTGTCTGCCATGACTTGCGCGCGGCTTTCTGGATAGGACACCACAGCGGCATTCACGCCGGGAATCTTTTCCAAAGCATCTTTGACATGGGTGGCGCAGGATGTGCAGGTCATGCCATTCACGGTGATTTCGGTCATTTTTTTACTCCATTGAATTTCGGGGTGCAGCAGGCATCGGCTTGGCGTTTTCGTTGGATGGCGTAGATGGTCAAGCCGATGAAAATCGCCAGCGCAGGCAGCAGCACATAGTCCAGATAGCCGGTCAGCGCGGACAAGCCGACCACACCGAGCAAAATGACCAGAACAGGGGTGAAGCAACACAGCGCCACGAGGGTTGTGCCAATGATGCTGACCCGCAGCAGTGTCTTCGGGTCTTTCATGATCAGTTCTTGACTGATGATGGGTAGCCCGCATCCTCGGTAGCCTTGGTCAGTTTCTGCACGCTGGTCTTGGCATCATCGAAGGTGACCACCGCTTCGCGCGTCTCGAAGGTCACGTCAACTTTACTGACGCCATCGACCTTGGAAATCGCCTTCTTGACAGTGATCGGACAGGCCGAGCAGGTCATGCCCGGTACGGACAGCGTAACGGTCTGGGTGGCGGCCCACACGGGGGCAACAACGGCAGCGAGGGCAAGGGCGGAAAGCAGCTTTTTCATGGTGAACTCCTGTGATCAATAGAAAAATGGCACGACGTAGGGAAATCCGAGCGCGACCAAAACCAGCACGGCCACGCCCCAGAAAATGAGCTTGTAAGTAGCTCGCACTTGGGGAATCGCGCAAACCTCACCCGGTTTGCAGGCGGCTGACGGCCGGTAGATGCGCCGCCAGGCGAAGAACAACGCCACCAGCGCCACGCCGATAAAGATGGGGCGATAGGGTTCCAACACCGTCAAGTTGCCGATCCAAGCGCCGCTGAACCCCAAGGCGATCAGAACCAGCGGCCCGAGGCAGCAAGCCGAGGCGAGGATGGCGGCCAGCCCGCCAGTGAAGAGCGCGCCGCGCCCGTTTTGAGGTTCAGACATACGTTTGTCCTTTCGAATCTGAATTGGATAGCTTAAGCTTACTTCCGTAGTTATGTACGGAGTCAAGCGATATGGAAAACAATTTGGAGAACCTGACCATTGGCGTTTTCGCCAGGACGGCCGGGGTCAATGTGGAGACCATCCGGTTCTATCAGCGCAAGGGCTTGCTCCCGGAACCGGACAAGCCTTACGGCAGCATTCGCCGCTATGGCGAGACGGATGTAACGCGGGTGCGCTTCGTGAAATCAGCCCAGCGGTTGGGCTTCAGCCTGGATGAGATCGCCGAGCTGCTGCGGCTGGAGGATGGCACCCATTGCGAGGAAGCCAGCAGCCTGGCCGAGCACAAGCTCAAGGACGTGCGCGAGAGGATGGCTGACCTGGCGCGCATGGAGGCCGTGCTGTCTGATTTGGTGTGCGCCTGCCATGCGCGGAAGGGGAACGTTTCCTGCCCGCTGATTGCGTCACTGCAAGGGAAGAAAGAACCGCGCAGTGCGGACGCGGTGTAGCCCGAGGGAACTACGCCTTAGCGTGCTTTATTTTCCGTTTTCTGAGGCGACTCCAACGTCAGAAAAGACCGTGCGGTCGACTTTTGATATTTCGTGCTGTCGCCTTCTGAAAGTGACACAATTCCCACGCAAACCCGCATCGTTGGCATCCAACTACAGTCTCCATCTTTCAGTATCCGACTACACTGAACTATCGCTGAATAGTTGGACAACGCCATGTTGATTGGATATGCCCGCGTCTCGACCGACGACCAACTCCTCGATCTGCAACGCGATGCTCTGGCGAAGATCGGCTGCGAGCGGGTGTTCGAGGATACCGCCAGCGGTGCCAAGGCTGAGCGGGTTGGCTTGACCGCTTTGCTGGCCACGCTACGCCGTGACGACACCGTGGTGATTTGGCGCCTGGATCGCCTCGGCCGCTCGCTGAAGGATCTGATCCGGCTGGTTGAGCAATTGGACGCCGCCGGCGTCGGCTTGCGCAGCTTGCAGGAAAACATCGACACCGCCTCGATTGGTGGCCGCCTGGTGTTTCACCTGTTCGGTGCCTTGGCCGAGTTCGAACGCAACCTAATCCGCGAGCGCACCCAAGCCGGCTTATCCGCTGCACGGGCGCGAGGCCGCAAGGGCGGACGCAAGAAACGGCTCGACCCGGCCAAGCAGGAGCTTGCCCTGCGCCTCTACCATGAGCGGAAACATACCGTGGCGGAAATCTGTCGGATGATGGGCATCGGCCGCTCGACGCTCTACAACTATCTCACCGAGGCCGAGCGTGATGCCCAGCGGGCGGCGTAAAGCCATCCCGACCGATTCGCTGATGCAGTTGCGGCAGCGGCTCGACCGTCTGCCCAAGAAAAGCCCGGAACGGATTACTCAGGTGGCCGCGATAGCCGAGTTGTACGGCGTGTCCCCAAGCACCGTATACCGGGCGCTGAACCTCATCCATAAACCCCACGCGGCTCACCGCGCCGACCATGGTAAGCCGCGGGTATTGCAGCAGGCCGAGCTGGAGCGCTACTGCGAGCTAATTGCCGCGCTGAAACTGCGCACCACCAACAAACAAGGGCGGCACCTATCTACCCGCCGTGCCATCGAGCTGCTGGAGGGCTATGGGGTGGAAACCGAGCAAGGCTTGGTCAAGGCGCCCAAAGGGGTTCTGACCCGCAGCACGGTGAACGAGTACCTAAGCCGCTGGCACCTGGACCAGTCGCGGCTGTTGCGGCAACCACCGGCCACCCGCTTTCAGGCTGCGCACAGCAATGACTGCTGGCAGTTCGACCTGTCGCCCTCCGACCTCAAGCACATCGATAAGCCGGACTGGATCGATCCGGCTAGGGGCATGCCGACGCTGATGCTGTTCAGCGTGGTGGATGACCGCAGCGGAGTGGCCTATCAGGAGTACCACTGTGTATATGGCGAGGACGCGGAGTCAGCGCTGCGCTTCCTGTTCAACGCCATGACGCTGAAGGCGGACCCGACTTTTCCCTTCCAAGGCCGCCCGAAGATGATCTACCTGGACAACGGCCCGGTGGCCAAACGCCGAGTATTCCAGAACGTCATGCAGGCGCTGGACATCGAATGGCAGACACACATCCCGGCCGGCAAGGATGGCACCCGCACCACGGCTCGCTCGAAAGGCAAAGTGGAGCGCCCCTTCCGCACGGTGAAGGAAGCCCACGAGACGCTGTATCACTTCCACAAACCGGAAACCGAAGCGCAGGCCAATGAGTGGCTGCTGCGTTATCTGGTGCGCACCTACAACGTGCAGGATCATCGCTCCGAACCGCATTCGCGGATTGAGGACTGGCTGGCCAACCTGCCCGTCGAGGGCCTGCGCGAAATGTGCACCTGGGAACAGTTTTGCCGCTTTGCCCGCGAGCCGGAACGACGCAAGGTCGGCGTCGATGCCCGCGTCACCATCGACGGCACGGCCTACGAGGTGGAGCCCGACATGGCGGGCGAAACCGTGGTGTTGCTCTGGGGCTTGTTCGATGACGAACTCTATGCCGAGTTCGAGGGGGAGCGCTTCGGACCTTACTACCCCGTCTCCGGGCCAATTCCCCTACATCGTTACCGCGCCTTCAAACGCGGCAAGGCGGATGAGCGCTCTGATCGCATCCGCTTGCTAGCCGGCCAGCTTGGCCTGCCTATCGCCGCATTGGCTGGCGACGATGTGCGACTCACACCCTCTATTATTCCGACGGCACTGCCACGCCAACCCTTCGATGCCGAGGCGCACGAATACCGGTTTCCCAATGCCATCGCCGCCAAGCTCGCCATTGCCGATGACCTAGCGCAGCCGTTGGCTAAGCTCTCTCCCGACGATCAAGCCTTCATCCATCAGGTGCTGAGCGAAACCCTGACACGCCGCATTGTCTTGGAGCGCGTGCGGGGCTACTTCCGCCATAAGAAAACAGGAGAAGAACATGCGGGCTGAAGTAATGCAGCACTACGGACTGGCGTTGCCACTGAACCAGGCCGGCTATTTTGAAACCGCCCACCATCAGCAGTTGATCAAGGACATCAAGGGGGCGATCTTCGAAGGACGGCTGATTGCACTGTGCGGCGTCATCGGCAGCGGCAAGACCGTAATGCTGCGCCGGCTTCAACAAGCGATGGAAGAGGAAAAGAAGATCACGGTCTCCAAGTCTCTCGCCATTGAAAAGCACAGCATCAAGCTGGCCACTTTCATCGCAGCGCTCTTCTATGACCTCTCCACCGAGAAGCAGGTACGCATCCCCACCCAGGGCGAAAAGCGTGAGCGTGACCTACGCGAGTTGGTGAGGAAGAACAAGCGCCCGGTCGCCCTGTTCGTCGATGAGGCCCATGACCTCAACGGCCATACCCTGACCGGTCTTAAGCGTCTGATGGAGCTGGTGGAGGACGGTGACGGGCGGCTGTCGATCGTGTTGGCCGGGCATCCCAAGCTGCGTAACGACCTGCGCCGACCGACGATGGAGGAAATCGGCTACCGCACCGACATCTTCTCGCTCGATGGCATTGCTGGCAGTCAGCGGGAATACATTCAGTGGCTGCTGGAAACCTGCACTGCGGGGAAGGTCGAACCCGAGTCGATTCTGACCGAAGACGCGATCGACCTACTCGCCACTAAACTGCGCACGCCACTGCAAATCCAACTGCACCTCAGCCTGGCACTGGAAGCCGGCTACCTGACCGGCGAGAAACCCGTTTCGGCGGAACTCGTGCAATCGGTGCTGTCGCGCCAACTGGATGATCTGGAGCCAACCCTCACTCGTCACGGCTACCGCATCAAGGATCTAGTGGAGCAATTCGATGCCAAACCCACCGAAATCAAGGCTCTGTTCAGTAATGCGCTAGACCCGGCGCGGGCGGTTGAGTTACGTGACAAGATGCTGGCAGCGGGCTTGCCTATCTGAGTCCTGTCATTTGCAAATAATGCAGGCTGGCGACGATGGAATGCAGGTCGGCGCGGATCAATGCAGGCTCATTCGCAGTTAATGCTGGTTTGCCGGGCCGGTCAGTCGCAGTTAATTCCGGTCGAAAATCGTATTGATTGCAGGTCGGGACGTTTTTAAATGCAGGCCGCTACAACTAGTGACCCCACACGATAGAAGGCGTCCACTACCACCATCGTTGGACTTGGCAGCAATTTTGCCAAGATCGGTAGGCCAATCAGCAGGGCAAAAAATAACGATAGCCAAAGTGCGCCGGCCCGGTGACTGACCGTGATAGGTAGTGGGTCGTGCTCAACAGTATGTGCTGGCTTGAACAATAGTCGGCCTATGATGCCTGCGGCAGCAATCACACCAACCTGCCCCCACGCGGACGGTACGAGCAGGACAGCACAGGCGGCAATCGCCATTATTGTGACTCTCAGCCCATCCGTACACAGGTTGCGCGCCATGCCCCATACCGCTTGGGCGACTACGGCAACGGCCACCACTTTTAGGCCATGCAACGCGCCCGGCGAAACGGAATCCCCATAGTTGGAAATGCCCAGCGCGAACAGGATTAAAGCTACGGCCGAAGGCAGCGTAAAGCCTGTCCAAGCAGCCAGCGCCCCGCTATATCCAGCCCGTGATAGCCCCAACGCTATGCCGACCTGGCTGCTTGCTGGGCCTGGAAGAAATTGGCACAGCGCCACTAAATCAGCATAGCTGCGTTCAGACAACCAGCGCCGTCGTGTGACGAACTCGTCACGGAAATAGCCTAAGTGCACGATGGGGCCGCCGAAGGAGGTCAATCCAAGTCGTAGAAAAATAAGAAAAACCGACCATGGGCTGCGGTCATCGGTGGAGGTATTAGTCATGCGTTGGCCTACCTGATTTTCCACAGATTAATCCATAATAATCGAACTTCGATAACGAAATTCGATTTTATAGCTGCCCAAAACGACTGGAGTACCGTGCAATTCGTACTGGGTGTCGCAATGCAAGTAATCGATGTTGTGCTAGCCGCTGGTTTTGTCTGCTAGCACAGTTCATTAGCAAAACACGCTTGGCCTTAGCGTACGATTTTTTCCGTTTTCTCTATTGCCCCCCTCCTGGTCACTCCGAATGCAAATAACTGGTCAAGAATGCAGCCGGCTGGTCAATAACGGCGCCAATGGGTGGTCAAGTTGCGCAATGGTTTTATCGAGTCGGATGCCTGGGAAGAGGGCTCTGAACGGAGCTAGTCGGGCTTACGTTGGTTTTTGGTTCCATTGCTCCCCAAACCCCAACTGCGCCGCCGCGTGCATGCTGGACTGAACAAGGGTGAAGCGCGCAACTCCCTGGCCAGGGCGGTGTTCTTTAACCGCCTCGGCGAGATCAGGGATCGGAGCTTCGAGCAGCAGCGCTACCGGGCCAGCGGCCTGAACCTGGTGACGGCCGCCATTGTGTTGTGGAACACGGTGTACCTGGAGCGCGCCACTCAGGGGTTGGTCGAGGTCGGCAAGCCGGTGAACGGTGAGTTGCTGCAATACCTGTCGCCGCTGGGCTGGGAACACATCAACCTGACCGGCGATTACGTCTGGCGGCAGAGCCGCAGGCTGGAGGACGGGAAGTTCAGGCCGCTACGGTTGCCCGGAAAACCTTAGCGTACGATTTTTTCCGAATTCTGCGGGCTCCCCTAAATAGAACCCTTGATACTAAAAAAACCGGCTATGAAAGCCGGTTTTTTATTGTCAAGACAATCTGTCAATTGGCTCGCTCATATCGTTGCCAGTCGTCACCTTGTAGTAGTTGAATTCTTCTGCACGTAGTCCTTCCACTGGCTGGTATTCCTCGGGGAACAACTCGCCCCCGGTAGGACCATTTTTTGTATCGAACAGACTTAGAAACGACCCAGCCATGAAGGCGATTGCGCCTGCAAGCAAAAGAAGAAACCCGACATTAGGTGCGAACAGTGTGTTCAGCACACAGAAGGCTACAAGAGCACCAATCGTGTAAACCGGAACCCTCGTGCCGGCGTTACTGCTGTGTGTCAGGTGCAATGCTCCCGATGTAACGATCAGTGCCAGAGCGCCATAGGCAAACATCTCGTAACCCAAGGTCATGACTTTAGTGCTACCTACCAGCACGCCGGCGAACGCCAGTGCGATCGTCACCAAGTGCTTGAGCGTCCACAGTCCACCAGCAGTACGAATGCCCTCCTCCACCGCCCACAGTTTCTGGATGGGTGCAGGCAGTTGTGGCCGTTGCGCCAGTTCTGCAATGAGATCAACCACGTTTACGGCGTAGGCTGCATCAGCTTGCGAAGGGTAGCTTTTGCCGGCTACCTGGCGTAATGCGCTGATAGCGCGTCCAAAGTCGGCAGGAGCCTTGCGCAATGCATCCACGTTGAAGCAGAACAGATCGATCGTTTCTGGCGGCAGGCCCATGTAGCGTTCAACCAGTGATTCAGCACGTTTGACTTCTGACTCAATGATCATCTTCATTGCGAATTCTCCTTTCGACTGAATACATCCTACCGCACCTGCTGTAGATGCAACCCCTGTCACTGGCTTGTGTAAGTCTGCCCGGCCAAGCGATAAGTGGATGCGACTCCCTCCTCCGGACTCTGGCGATCAATGTCCTTCTTCTGGACAGGCTTGCTCTTGGCGGTAGGTAAGTACATGTCTCGCCCCTGCAGAACCTCCTGACGCGCCTTTTCGTCCTGTCGCTTGGCACGCCTTGCACTGCGGTCGAATGACTTCAGTGGCTTGATCGTAGGTCCTCGATCGCTAGCCAGCACAAACACCGGAAGATTGGCTTTGATCATTGCGTCCCATCGGCTGCTTTCGGAAAACCAAAGCATGCAGCGTGGGTGGGGAGCGACCATTTTGTGTTTGATAAGGATGTCATCGTCCGAAAGATGAACAATAGAGTTGAGGTCAAAATACTCCGGGGTTTGCTCCACCGGAATGTCCTCGGCGCCGGCGCGGATCTCTGCCTTGGCCTCGAGCTGAGCGCGGATCTTGCTGACGGTCACTCGCTCGTTGCCAGGTGAGTGACCAGCCCACGTAAAGGTAATTTGGCGTGGGGCTCCGTCGAACGCGTGTACGGATCGCTTCAGCTGGTTGGTATTGAAGCTCGCCCCCAGTGCACGCCGCATAATCCGCGGCCGCATCTCCGGCGTCAGGTTCTGCTCAATTCGCACCATCTCTATGGCGTCGACCAGGTTCTGTTTGCATGCGTTGATCGCAAGTACCTGATCGAGCACCGAGGTGGCCACCGTGAAATAGCCAGGCAGGCGCATGACTGTGCCCGGGGCCTGTCCTATGTCGCGTTCGAAAGTCCCGATCGCATCGATGGCCATCTTGATGGCATCAGCTCCAGTAACCCTCTCCACCAGCAAAATGTCTGGCGTTTTCTGCTCGTTCAGCAACGGCAACACATACACCACACCGTCGACCACCTGTGTCGGCCACGTTCGGTTGAATGCCTCGATGGCTGCCGTCAGTGTTTGGTGCGCAATCTGGATTCGTTCGTACATAGGACCCCCTATACATGAGCTCACATTATACCACCCCTGCATGGCTTCATCTATTTACAAACCAAACCCTACTACCGCGTTCCTCCCCCACTACCTCACCGAAGACTTACCCTCACCTTCATCTACCTTCCCTTTACCTTCCTCTTACCTTCCATCGCGCTTCGCGCGGGCCGATCAGGATAGGGGTCGCGCCCTGCGCCTGCTTTTGCGGTTTCAAGGCTCAGCGGAGCTCCTGGGAGGTGCGCGGCGTGCTTCGCATTTAGGTGTAGGGACAGGAAGGTCGCAGAATGGTCCCTTTAGCATATGCAGGGGTGGTATAAATTCGCTTCTTTGTCGCTTTATTGTCGACCTTTTGTTTTCGCGTTTTGAAGAGTCGAGTCTGTTTATGCCAGCCGCTATCGGCCGGGCCGTCCCTGTGTACTTCAGAGTTCCAGGTGACGTTGCCGGCGGCCATTTCCAAGGCTGAACCTGAACGTCCAAAACGGTGGCCGCAACGTCCGAGCCTCCTAGAACCTCTCGCAGATCGAGCCGAAAAATTGGCAGGGATGAGTTAGGGGCTGGTTCTGTTTATTACTGACTGTCGCTGACAACCATGGGGATCGTGGCCACTGCTCTCGGCCAAGTGTTCAGTGTTTTAACGGCCTAAGTGAGCGACTGTCTCAAGTCAGAAAAACCAATTGCAATGTATGTTTGTTTGTTTGTTTGTTACTAGTTACAATCAAAAGAACATTCATTGCAAGGTGTCTCGTTGTGCGCGAATCCCCTATCTCAAATCAAGACATCGTCGACGCTGGCAATTCCATTCTCGCGACTGGGCGCGCGGTGAATGGGTATTCGCTGCGTAACGCAATTGGCAGTGGCCGGGCCGATAGGCTGATGCGGATCTGGACAGAACACTTAGAGCTGAACGGCTCGTCTGCTGCTGGGACCATTAGCATTCCAGCTCGCGCACAAGCATTGATCTCTAGCTACGTTAAACGGACGGAAGCCTCGGTTAACCAGTTGCTGCAGGAATTGGCAGTTGTGCTGAACGAAGCCACTCAGTCCGCCGTTCTAGAGGAAATTGAGTCCTTGAAAGCGTCGCTTGAACAACAGCGCAATGCTTTGCTTGATGCGGATTTGCTGATCGATCGACTCGAGCAGACAAACAACGATCTTGAGAACCAAGTTCTTGTCGAAAAAGACAACTGCGACCAGGTACGTACTGCCCTAGCGAAATTGGAGGATCAGGCTCGGAAAGATTCTTCTGCCCTGGATGCGTTGAACAGCCAGCTTGAAGAGGCTCAAGAACAGGTCTCCTCTCTTCGTGTGTCGCTTGAAGATGAGAAATCGTTGTTGGGGCGCACTCGTGATGAAGTTTTAACGTTGGAGGAACGTGTATTCGGCCTAGTGGAGAAAGCGAAGCAGCAGGACTCGGCGTTGCTCGATGCGCGACGGGATTCTCAAGCGTCGAGGGAGCGTGAAGCCACTGTTAACGGACAGATCCTGCAGCTTCAACGCGATCGCGATGTGGATCTCGAAATAATAACCAGGTTACGGCTTGAAGTAGGTACCGCGTCTACCAGAGCTAGCCAATTTGAGGCCGAGGCCAATGCGTATAAGGAACAACTGGCTCAGCTGAATGATCGAGTTGGTGGCCTGCTCTCCACAGCTGGTCCCGGTGCTTCCCATGAATGAGGCGAACTACCAAGGCTTTAATGTTTACGCTACCTCCTGTGCTCTCAAATTTGAGATTGCCACAAATGCTGGTGGGGAGACTGTCCTGAGTATCGATGGCGCCAACAAAGCCGGCGCTGAATTCGATTGGGGTAACAAGCTAATTTTTCAGGTCACACCTAGAGAAACAACCTTGTTTCTCTGCGCGGTAATGGGCCTGGTTCCTACGTTCGAAGCGTCGAACCATGGTAAAAGCCGATCTAAATCTTTGACTTTGCAGAACCAGCTCGACAAAGGTGTTCTTCTGTTGAAGATGCAGGCGCCTCGCCGATCGGTCATGGTGCCAATTACCCCTGACAAGGTCTTCGAATTGGGCTGTTTGACAATGCGGGTGCTTTCCATCCAAGTCGGACTTGACCCCGGTACCTGCCTCTCAATGCTTCGCGCTACTGCTGCGCGCTTCTATCATTCCAAAGCAAAAGTTTCTGATCCTGGTTAAGAGCGGTTAGAAACCTGTTAGAAGCGGTTAAGGGTATGAGAAACGTGCCTGAAGCCCATGATTTACAAGGCTTTCCGGCAAATACTTAAAACCTCACCATGAGGTTTTTTTACCTGACTATCAGGTAAAGCTACCTCACTAAGAGGTAACAGTACCTCACTATGAGGTACGTCGGCTCTTTACCCTTTATTTAGCTTTAAATACAGTCTGTAAGTCATTGATATTTAATGAGATTCATAGACCATTGGATAATCTGACTATGGAGTAATCCTGCCTGATTATGGGGTATCTTTTTGGCTCGGCTCCGCTCCACAACCTAACCTATTGATAAATAAGGATAAATCCATCTATGGGCCGCTTTGACCCAACTGGAGATCCAACTTCTCAGGGGCACCTGATTTAGGAGTAAAAAAGTTCACCATGCTAAGCCTTCCTTCCTGTCCAGAGTGGCTAATTTGACCCGGTTGTAGGGTTTCCAAAGCGCCACTAGGGCCTATTTCAAGGGCTTGCAGAGCATTTCATTCTTTTTTCGTAGCGACGTTCTGAGCAGTGTTTTGACACTTTTCTCCGTTTTTTACTCCTTGGTGAGTTTCTGTGCCGCTCTATTTTGGTGGATCTACCTCTTAATCAGGTGGTGCTCAGGCTCATCTTTACTCCTTAGTCAGCATTATCCGGTTCAGGTGGGAACCTGTCCCAGCCTGCGGACAGAGCCAATATCAACCGAGCGCCGGCATTCATGGTCGACCGTCCAAGCAATTGGTAGTGCATCTCTCTGGTGATCAGCGGCCCTGGTGGGGAATGAAAACGTTACCCTCCCCTCCTACTTCTGCGCTCAGGGCGAGGTGATCTACAGGCACAAAAAACCCCCTAAGCGGGGGTCTTGGTATTTGTCTTGTTTCTCACGACAGTCACCTTGCCTGATCTGTCACAACTAGCCTCTTTTAAGAAGCCCACTGCAACGAGTTCGTTCAAGGCTTCCTTGACCATCTGTCTCGCTTTGCCTTGTGTAGAGACGCGCGATCCAGCGTGCTTTATCAGCGTGTCAACGTTCAGAGCATATGGCTCACTGTGCGAGGCATAGAAACCATGCAGCCATTTGGCTAGGTTTCCAGGCAATGCCATTCGCTGCTCCCATTCAATCCTGGTGCTATAAAAGCCCCCACCAAACAAGGTGGCGATCTCAGGTTCCAACTCCACGATCCATTCCTCATCAGCGCGTTTTCCAGCGACGTCAAAGTCATCACTGTATTCAAACTTTCTGACAAGAGAGAGAACAACACCGCGGCCAAGGCGTTCCGAGTGAAACTGAACCCCAGTTGTTTTCAGTCTGGTCAGGATCGTCATGAGCCTGACAGTGTGTTTCACGCCGTATGGCCACTGGAGGTCTTTTTTCATCTGAGCTGGGCTGAAACGAATAGGCGTCCCTAGTTCCTGAAGCCGCGCAAGATGAAGAACTTGCAGCCAAACGTCTAAGTCGTCTTGGCGTAGCTCCTCCCCCGTATAGATCACACGGGAATTGCCATAACTGGAAATCTCAACTGATTTGAGTTGTTCGCGTTTAACGTTTCGATTTCGAGCGGTGAACAGTGCGCATCGAAGCGCCTCGTTCGGAGCTTCTCGAAGTTCTTCTGCCCATTTGCCCAATCGCTTATCGGCGTTCTCTTTTGCTTCCTTGGCTCGTTGTTGTGCGGCCTTTAAGCCATCGCCTCGTCGTGTGGCAGGGGCAACTGCAGACTTTAAGTTTTCGGAGTGAGGTTTTGCCGCTTTACCCGATCCGTTGGTCGCATCACCAGCCTCCTGCTCTTGTTCGTCTTGAGCATCATCTTTGAGAGATGCGGCTTTCTTAGCTGCTTCGGCCCGCTCTCTTGCTGCTTTTATGCCATAACCTGGCTTTGATTGAGGTGTACCACCCTCCTCCTCTGCACCGCCCTGAGTGGCGAAGAGATCACCATTTCTGGGCCGTTCCGATTTGGTGTCGTTCACACTTGGACCCCTATGCCGATTTAAGGCTTTTCAGAAACTCTTCAAGCTTTTCAAGCTGCTCGTCAGAGAACTGCGAGCGTACCAGTTTCAGCTCGTAGAAATTTTTGCTTTTCTTCGCATGCCCGAGCTTGACTTCCCCGCTCTTGATTTCGGTACCAGCCATCGTTTGAGTGCTTTGCGGAAATTTTTTCTCAAGCGACCGAGCCAGATTCTTTATAGGCGCACCGCTGCTCAGAGCAGCCTGAATGATAGAGATGAGTGCTTTTTCCAAAGCCTCTAATGAGGTTCCAGACTCAACCTTCTCCTTAATAAACTTTACGGTTTTCTCGGCACTTGCAGCTGTGATCAGTGAAGGTTTTTTATCAAGAAGAGTATTCACCGCCTCAGGAAGGCTTTCGAACGCCATCATACGATAGTAGGTAGATTGCGTCAGTCCGAACTCTTGGTGCGTTGTACTTAGGCTTCCAAATTCAGCTTTGTGCCTGATGATCGCCCGTGATTTTTCAAAATCACATAAGTCTTTTCGACCAAGGTTTTCAACAATTCCCCTTACCGAACTTTCTTGGTCAGTGATGTTGACGACGTGGGCCAAGATGCGGGTCTTACCCAAAAGCTTATGCGCTTTAACCCTGCGTTCACCTGATACGAGCTCATAACGGTTACCTTTTAATCGAACCTCAATGGGAACCAACAAACCTTGTTCATCGATCAGTTTGGCAAGTTCCTCAATGCCATCAAAGTCTTTCCTTGGTTGCCATGGGTTGGGGTCTATTATTGAAAGGTCTATGGGGCGTGCCGCCCAGTATTCCGTTTCCGAAATACCGGTGTTTTCAATAATCAACTTATGATTCGAGAAATTTTCTTGCAGTGTGCCTGCAAGCCTTTCATTAATCCCTGGGCGGCGCGTCTTCGTCTCTTTGCCGCCTGTCGCCTTGCCAGTTTTCTGGGTTGGTTTCGGAGTGGTTTCGGTTTGTGCGCTCATTATCTAGAGCCCCCTGTTCTTTCGGCAACGTAGGAAGCAAGTTCCCCATATTGTTTCGTAACTTTGTTATTGCGATCAAGCATCCGCAAACTACTGCTTATTGCAATGGACTGATTCACTTTGCTTGTTTGAGAAATTTTAACTGGACAGACAGTTCCGAACATTGCAATCGCATCGCGCTCATTTTCTTGGCACAAGGTCAGCCGCGAATCATGTTTAACCAACAAAGCTCCAAGAAAACTTAACTCGGGATTGATTTTTTTAATTCTATTGATTCGCTCCTGGAGGTCGGCAAGTCCGTATAGCCCATATGCTGCACCCGATTCAACGGGAATAATGTAATGCGTCGCTGCAGCGAGTGCATTCATCGTGAGAAGCCCAAGATTAGGTGGGCAATCCAAAATGATGTAGTCGACCACGCCCATTAATGGAGCAATTCGGGCTTTCAAAACTTCGTTAGGTCTAGGATCTTCCTGTTTAATCATATCAGGCACAGTTTCGAGACTAAGAGATCCGTAGATCAGACTTACGCCTTCAATTTGTGTGTTCTCAAAGATAAACGCGCTGATGCTTGATGCCGGATTCAATAGCAGTTCAGCGAGGTTATGAGTGACCTTCGCTGGATGATCAGGTCCGATATGCTTTGACGCGTTTGCTTGCGGATCCATATCGATTAGCACGACGGTATTGGCCTCGTTGAGCTGTGCCAGATGATCTGCAAGGTTAATCGATGTGGTTGTTTTGGTGACGCCGCCCTTATGGTTGGCAATGGCAATGATCTTTGTTTTAACGACACGGTCTGCCATTTTTTACTCCTAATGAAAGATCTCAGGTTTACTACCTGTTCATACATCGTCATTGGCATTATGCAACATTACGTCGTCTGTGTTGTGGGGAAACGTCTTTTTTTTGGTGGTATCGTTTATGTTCAGCTCTCATTTTCCTAATCGTAACCAACGAGCATCTATTGGTTCGACTCGCTCTACCTTCTTCAGCCCCTGTGAAGTATGGTCCGATAGGTATCAACAGTCCGCTCATTCCCACGGTGGGAATGGATTGGAGTGTTGCAAGGCGCTGATTCCCATTGTCTTCTAGCACCCGTTGCATCTGCGTAATGTCGGAATCACCCTAACCGAGTCCCAACCTAGGTTAGTGATTCGCTTTCGGGCAACCGAAATCGTTGTGCTCGCGTTAGTACTGAAGCTCTTAGTCGCTCGGTGCCATCTGGTTGTGGGTTGATGAGTGCCTCTTTTCTTGTGCGTAGCATGCGATAGCCGGGTTACGATGCGAACGCTAAGCCTCACGGTTGGGCTGAAGCCCTCTACTATCTCAAGTTCATTCCCACAGTGGGAATCGATTTTGATCATGCTAGATGATGGCTCATACCCATTTGGTTAGGTTGCCCGGATGCCCCCTCCCCCCGCACAAAGGCCATGTATGTGTGGCGAGGCCCCTACTCTTGCGCATTGTCATAGTGGGAATTGAGCGGGTTATTAAGCAATTCTTGTGGCTGATCGCTCCCTTTAGGTGAGGCGATAACCGCCGGCATCAGGTACCGTGAATAGGTGATTGTCTCTTGACTAAATCATTGGGCATTCCCACGGTGGGAATCCATATTTCCAATTGTACCTGTGATGAAGTCGCCCTCCTCCAAGGATCTAAGTGCCTGAGCCCGCATCGTGGCCAGGAACTGGTGGCGGGCTCAACCCTTGCGTATTCCCATGGTGGAAATTGAGCAGGTTGATGAGGGTACCTGGATAGCAGATCTCTCCCTTTAGGTGAGGCCGGTAACGGGCGGCATCAGGTACCGTGGATAGGTGTTATTCGTCAGACCCAACTCTTGGGCATTCCCACGGTGGGAATCCATATTTCCAATTGGACCTGTGATGAAGTCGCCCTCCTCCAAGGACCTAAGTGCCTGAGCCCGCATCGTGCCTAGGAACTGGTGGCGAGCTCCACCCTTGCGTATTCCCATGGTGGAAATTGAGCAGGTTGATGAGGGTACCTGAATAGCAGATCTCTCCCTTTAGGTGAGGCCGGTAACCGGCGGCATCAGGTACCGTGGATAGGTGTTATTCGTCAGACCCAACCCTTGGGCATTCCCACGGTGGGAATACACTTTTCCATCGTCGGATCTGCGATGAAGTAGCGTTCCTCTCCCTGGGATCTATCTGGCGGCGACCTCGCACTAGAGCCAGGAACTAGTGGCGAGCCCGTTCCTTTCTTCCCATGGTGGAGATTGAGACCTGGGATGCAGATCGCCGCTCTAATGGGAGGCAGGTGACAGCGACGACATATACCGTGGATTGATGTTAGTCACCGACCCAACCTTCTGGCATTCCCACGGTGGGAATTGAGCTTTTCATCGCCATACCATCGATGTTGCGCGCACCTCTCAGGGAGCAGACTGGCTGACCCCAACCGTTCCAAGAATTTGCTGCGTGATATGCCAGTGCTCATTCCCATGGTGGGAATTGAGCTGGTCAGGAGCCTCCTAGATGGATGTCTCGCTCCTCTTGAGATAGAAAAGAAGTAATCGGCGGCGACAGTGGATTGGCTTGGCTTGGCTTGACCTGGAGCTATTCGTGATACTCAAACTTCGGGCATTACCACGGTGGGAATCGAGCTCTTTAATCGCCGTAACTGTAATGAAGGCGCGCGCCTTCAGGGATCAGGCAGACAGCGACCGGAACCTTCGTCTAGTAATTGTGGAGTGATCATCCAGTCAATGCTCATTCCCATGATGGGAATAGCTCTGGTCTAAGAGCAGACCTGGGATGCGATCTCAGGGCGCCCCTTCATAGTGGTCAGGTAATCGGGCAGCGGGCAGCAACTGAGCACGTCGCCAGCACCAGACCCTGCTTGAAGTGCTGTCGCAAGCGCGTTTATGTGGACGTGCAAAGGTTAGATCTGGCCAGCCGCGTTGGGCGTAGACCTGTGGCGCTCGCTAGCTGAAAAAGTTAGCACTATCCAACTCTCTCCCATGGCGGGAGCCGTTTATTCCGGAAGGAGAGGGTATGGCTTAAATTCTCTAAGTTGCACAGCCGGCGATGACAGGTGAGGTGGGGCGAAGTGCAATTGGAAAGGGCGACATCGGAATTTTCAGCGAACTGTATAAAGGTACAGCATGGATGATGCGTAGTGATGCTGGGCTTTCAGACTACGTACTCAGGTTTGAGTAAATCACTATCGAGCGACAAACGGACGACAAAACTCGTTTCGGATACTCGGGCCTGAACAGTAACGAGTTAGGGCCACTTTAATGGTCGACAATAGTGCGACATTCGGCTGACTATCGTCATAGGTTTTGACCTGAGACTTGAGGACAATAAAAAGCCCGCAACAAGCGGGCCTTTGACGGGGGAGGGGAGGGGGTCAAAACCGTATTTCCGAGACCTGAAGCTCAACAGTCTGCTTTGCCCTCGTAGTGGCGACATACAGTAGATTCAGCTCTTCGTCTAACTGGGCAATTCCCCGGCGTTTAGCGGTAGCTAGGCTATGATCGAAGTCATCTCGGACAACGACATTCAGAAATTCCCTGCCTTTTGCCTTGTGACAGGTTGTCAGCGTGATTCGTCCTCTATTCGATTGCCCTCGGCCAGCCAGCACTCGCAAGAGATCGTCCTCCCGCAGTTCGTAATCTCTTGCGAGATAGTAGATCTGAGCTATTTCTGTATCTGGATGGCCTGAAGCCCATTCAGCGAGTTCGTCGTGAGTTTTAAACGAGGAAAGCGCTGGGTGTTTTGCTTCTCTGGGCGAGTCTCTCATCAATGCAAAAACGGATTCAGCTTTGTCGCGAATATCTAAGGTATCGCCGACGATTGAAAATGATTCCCCAAGATCCTTTAGGGTTAAGGCATCTCGTATTAACGCTGTATTCGTGCGGAAAATGCGTGTGTGCTCATCGCTTGCCGCAATTGGCCCAACTCTTGAAGATTTTCCTGCGAGGCCCCGAAGTTTTATTGGAGGAGGGGACGATTTGCACTCCAATATGCGGTTCGCCAATTCGGCAATATGAGGGCCAAACCGAAAGGACAGAGTTAAGGGGAACTCACGGCCGGGAACCTTCAGCATAGCGTCCTGAGAGCCGCGAAATGCAAAGATCTGTTGTCCGGCATCTCCAACGTACGAGGCACGCTTAGCGAACGCCAGGCAGGAGAGCATGACATCTGATGCGTCCTGAGCCTCATCGAGGAACAACTGGTCGAAATGTGCAAGGCCTGGACATCCCTGCAGGTGCCAATCCTTGACATACAGATCGTGCGGAAGGGGTAGCCTGGTTCTCGACGATACGCGCATAGCGTCGAATAGTACTGTTGCGTAGCGCACGGCAAGATCGGCGACTATCGGTTCTCGTACCCATGCTGGAATATGTTTAGCCGATAATGTTGAGTCTGCGCTCGAGCAAAACTTGCCGACTGAGCCAATGATGATCTTGGCAAAGGCGTGAGCATCTATCGGTAATTTTTTGTTATGTAGATCAAATGCTTGTAGGACATGGGAAGGGTAGAGCTGCCCAATGGTACGGCCTTCTGAGCGGGATCCGACAGCCTCTAGAGCTATGCTGTTGAAGGTTCGGACGACAGCGAGATTTCCAAAGAGGCCTTGAGCCTCCGATACGAGCGGTTTGGCATACGATAGAACTAAAAGCCGGCTTGCGCCGGCTCGATTGCAGTCCTGGACTGCTCCCCTTAATGCGGTGGTCTTACCACAACCCGCTCCGGCCGTTGACTTTACTATTCCTCGAGGTGCCTCCAATAAGGCTACTGATGCTTTCCGAAAGGCCGCCTGTTCTTCCGTAGGCGCATGCATTTTAAGCCGCCTGCAGGCTATGGCCACGCACTGTAGGCGCCTTGATTAGGTATTTAACCAGTCGATCGCCGGTTTGAAATTTCAAGCAAAGCCGTTGGATTTCTTCCTCTGGGAGTGAAAGCAATTTCCTACAAGCGAGTAGTTCGCCATTAGAAAGAGAAAACTCGTTCCTGATTTCTTCGGACTTGTACCCCCAGTTCTCCCATTGACTGACCTTCATCGAAACTTCAATGAGCTCGCCGACGCTCCGAGCCGATACGGTTCGGTCTGCAACGTCACAATGGAAAGGATCACGTACTTGGACACCCTCGCACAGGGGGCAGGCATGACGCCGGTGATTGATGCTCGCTACAAACTCGATGTGACAATTACTGCAGGATCGCATGGTGACCTCCTGGCTCCGGTAATCACGTGCAATCAACCACGCGTCATCGAGCTCCAAGATATTCTCAAGGTCCAGGTTTCCACCGCGCAACGCTGAGTGGCTGTCAAGGTACTGAGTATGGGCAGCCATTACCGCATAGATATCAACTGCTTCACGTGGTTTCTCGGCAGTAATTAAATACGCCAGCATGAATAGGCTGGCTTCCAGAGAAACCGCGCGTTTGACCAGAAGGTTTTCTGCGTTAGGCAGGGGGCCGGATTCGGACGGGCCACAGACCCCCAATTTTTTCCGCAGGCTTGTGACCTGTTTTCGGGTCAGGCCGGTATGTAGCCGGATGATCGCCGATCGGAAACCGGCTTTAGCCAAAACGCTGGCAAGTGATTCGTCCATTTCAATGCCCCTATACGACGCTAGATATTATTTTGTTTAAGAGTGTTATCTGATCTGAGCTGCGAAGTTCTCTTGCGAGAACCCAGGCCTCATCCAGTGAAAGAGGGGAGGGCTGTACAGTCCGTTGAACAAGCCGGTATTCGCGGAGGTAGTCCTCATACGCGGCAACAAGCTTGTCGATGTCGACCTGCATCTCGGCACGGTCTGCCAGGGCGGTGTAAAGAAGCAGAAGTGCTGCGGCACCAGACGCCTTGTTAGGGACGCTCAAAATGTCATCCAGTGCGGGTATGTTATAAGCGACCAGGCTGCGGACTTGCGCCTTAACGTCGGCCGGTAACAGGATCTGTTCAGCCGAAAGTCCGGTTTGAATATTGACCAAAATGGGGCTAAGCCCCGCTTTGAGCAACCGTATGGCTTGTCTTTGCTTACTCACCACGACGCCCTCCGGAAAGTATCCGCATCAGGTTCGCAATACGTACCGTGCTATCAGGCGCGCCAACGATGATTTTGCTAAAGGAGGTTCGAGCGGCGAATGTAACTCGCCCCTGTGCAGCAAGCCTGACTCGATCTTTCATTTTGCTTGTCGCGAGCCAGTTGGCTTTGTCCGCGCAGGTGATGCCCCAGTCAATCATCCCTACACGCCCCCTGATGCGAAGATCATCTGCAATCGCGCCGAGGAGCTGGCTGATGGTTGAGACGGCAGGGGAGGGGGTTTGAAACCCGGTGAACTTTTCTTCACTCAACGTGCCGATGTTGACGAGTAGAATGGACGATGGAAGCGATGCAAGTTCGGCTAAATCGCTCTCAGCAGCTTGGACAAGCCATTGCCGATCTACAGGAGCCAGGTCGAAATATCGACCGTAGGCTGGGTCATTGTTTTTAGCCCAATCCTGAGCAACTCGGAGTGCAAGGTTCAACGCGAACGAATCCATCATGATCACCCCTCCTGCTCGAGAACAATGAGTCGGCGCCATACGCGCAGAACATTTACCCCATAATCACGTGCCACTTGCTCAAGATCTGGGTTTGGCGTGTGGTAACGGCCTAGCGCAAGAGCTAAGTCGCCTTTCCCTTCTTTGATGAACTCGCAAAATATCTGCGTGCCAACACGAACGTTCGTATTGAGATCAAGTAGATCAGCGGGATTTGAAACACGATGACCGTTCCAGCGCATGCTCACCTGCATGGCGCCTACGGCGATTGTTTTCGTTTTTGTCAGGGCCTTATTGAGCTGATCGGCAGCCTTTTCCTTCGTGGAGGGGTGATAGGCCTTGTTGTCGATGTTTAGCGCGTAAGGGTTCGGCTTTACCGATGGGCCATCATAATTTTTCGACTCGACCAGGGCGATTGCGTAGAGCAGTTTTGGGTCTACCTTGCAGGCGCGATTGGATTCTTGCTCCCACACTGTCCCTTTGAGGCTGAATGCCGATGCTGAGAGCGGTTGCAGCCATAAGGCTACTGCCGCCGCCAGTGCAAGTTTGAGTGTGCAATCCATCGAAATATGACCCTGTCCTAGTGCATAAATGGCCTATCGTTCGGGGCGCATTCTACCCATGGTTCAGGATGTTTCAAGATGGTTCACCATAATATGACCCTTATTCAGTGTAGATAGTTCACAGAAATCGGACGAGCGGCAGGACCAATGTCACATTTTTGACTAGATTTCTCGCAAAACATGCAAAAAATGGCCAAATGCCATGTTATTGACACTACTTTGACCTCAAAGTGATATTACAAGAATCTACACTGCGTGCTCATTTATCTACTCTAAAAGGGTCACATTTCGAGGTTTTGATTTACACCATTGAATGGGTGTAAATTGACACGGTATAAACGCCGTTAAAATTAACGCCTATAAGCTGCCGGGTGAGGTTTCGCCGAGGGTGGCGCGATGGTCGCCATTTAACAGAAACCAAGGTGGAAGAGCCGAGGATCGCATTACATGCAGTACGCCGCTGAAGCGACCACTCATGCAGCCTTTGTCACACGCGTGACCGAGCTGATGAAGGTTCGAGAAATTTCCGCAACGAAGTTGGCTCAGCTCCTAGAAGAATCTGAGTCTACGGTCAAGAATATGCTGTACAAGGGAACCTCGTGCACACGTGAGCGTCTTGTCCAATTGGCCCGTGTCCTGGAGACTACCGTCGAGTACTTAGCGACTGGATCCGACATTACGAAAGCTGATGACGTTTCTTTGATGGTTCAAAGTCCCGAACAATTAGCTTTCACGTTGGGAATTTTGGCCAAAGAACCCCCAGCGATTGTTGTCGAGTCAGTCCTTCGGACATTGCCGATGCCTCTCAGACTTTTGAGTGAGTATGGGTTAACGCCTGAAAGCACCAGGGCTGTGTTGGTGAATACAGATGCTTTAAAGTCAGTTGTGTCCCGAAATGACATCATTCTTGTAGATATTTCCCAGAAAACACTTCACGAGGGTGTTTATCTGATTTCTATCCGAGATTCTGTAGTTCTGCGGCAAGTGTCTCCGGTTATCACTGGTTTTGCCTTGACGTCGACGAACCCTAATATCTTAGGTACCACTGTTCCTATTGACTCTGATACTGGTCTACCTAAAAACGCTGATACACGTGTAATAGCGAAGGTCGTTTGTAGAATGTCATTGAGTGCACTTTAAAACAAAAGCCCGCTGATGAGCGGGCTTTGTATTTTCAGGCGAGCGACGATTTGAAAGCAGGTCTATTTCGGTTCAGCAATTGGGCCGGTTGGCTAGTTTCCAGGGCCGGGCTCACCGATGCCGATACGACTTCATCGGGCTGGGGTTTACCAATCTCAGTTGCCTGAATTTGCGGCTCCTGGTTGCCACTCGTTGAGTCCTTCATAGGCCTATCAATCGACAGAGACGGTGACGAAACTTCTGTAACCTCATCGCCAAATTTCACCCCGGTGAGTACTTCATCCTTTTGTCGTTCGTCCTGCGCATTGGCTTCCTTCACCTCATTGGCAGCCACGAGGGCCGACATGGTCATCCTTCCGCCTGGGGAATGTTCCCCTTCAAGCGTTTTCTCTGTCATCAGGCCGAGCTGAGCAAGATAGAGGAGACGCCTGGCTCGACGCATTTTGGACGTGCTCTCTAGATCCTTGTAGAGGAGCTTTGACTCTGATGTCAGCTTGACCAGCATTTTCAGAGTGTCGTCGTCGTCTAACTTGCCCATGCTCGTTCCCTTAACCGTGGTTCAGCCAATACCCGAAGGCGTTCGAAATTACTGGTCGGTCCGAGGTCAACGTTTTGGAGCGCGGAAAAACCTGTTGTGCAGCAGATTTGTAGCAGTTGCCTCCTCCACCCCCCAGCAGCACGAAATCGGCTGCTTCCCCGTCCAGAAAGCGCATCTGCTGCTTCATGTTCAGGAGGGCTTTGGGTGCCACGATGTTGGACGCCTGCTCGATGAATGGGCCCAGATCGACTTCGTCACCAAACAGGAAGACGTGGTTGCGACCGTTCTGCATCGCGATTTCAATCTTGTCGCGGCCGGGTCCATTACCCCCAAAATCCTTGGCGATTTCTACGTTAATTGCATCCAAAAGAGCGCTCATGGCTTCCATGGAGGAGTCCGATGAATCGCGGACAATGTCACCACGGCGGAAGACAACCCAGTCAACAGAGAAGAACCCAGGATCGAGCACGAGGAGGACGGACTCCTCAAGGATCTCAGGGTTTGGATGGGTTGCGTAGATGTAGTTCAGGGTGCCGACAGGTTGAGGGAGCACCGTGACCTTCTTCACAGTGATCTCGCGTTTGGGTGATACCTGGTGGGTGCCTGTGAGTTGTGCAGTCAACCGTTCAACCAGCTCCGCATTACGAGCTTGCTTCACCGGCAGGCCGGTGATCAGGTGGTCAATTACCGAACGGCCGTCTGCGCACACCTCGCTGATCGACGCATTGAAGAGGGCGCGATAGGTATCGGTCGATGGATAGTCTGCGTGGAGTTCACGCTTAACTCCTGAGCGGCCCGGGTTCACGAAACCGACCCACTGTTCGTTGTTCAAATAGACGTAGTGCTCGCCATCCTTCAGGTCAATGTTGCCATTGAGGCTGGTCACAGGTGCCGCTTGGGCAGGTCGAACCATCAGGCCAGGTTGATCTTGATCGGCATGACCGTACGCCATCTTCACGTTCGAATAGCCGATGTCGAGACCTACAACGAAGTCGCCGGTGGGTTTGTTTTTGCTGGCCATGTTGCTCCTTAAGCTCTCGCTTGGGTTTGCTATTGGTCCGAAGCTGTTTTTCATTCGGTCGACTATCGGTCGACTATCGAAAACAGCTGGCGGAATTGAGATTCTGTCTTGAGTGGCATCGTCCCTTCGCTCGAACTTTCGTCCCGGCACAATCGGACGACAAACGCACCTCACGCTTAAATCCTGCCATCGATTTCCAATATGCAACCCCCCAATTCGCCCCAATTTTCAGTTCCGGCAAAGGATGCGAAAGCGGTGTTTTTCGCTTCCGTGCGACTCCCCACCGATGTGGAGCTCATTTCGCTATAAATTCCCTTATAGGAGAAATGTAGCCGTCAAAACGAATGCGTCTGACAGAAAAGGCAATCTAGGATGGTAGATTTCCCCTATAAGGGATTTTGTTGTACTAGATTCCTGCCAATTTATTCCTTCAGGAAGTTGGGCTAGATTCCCCCTATAAGGGAATTTTCAATTCGTGTAGAGTTTTGCCGAAATTGGCAATTGCCCATGGATTTTGGCCCCTGCAAAACAGTTCGCTTTGGTAGGGGAAATCTAGTTTTCTGTATTCCTATTATAAGGGTAGGGTAATGATTGATCCGATTGAACACCCTTCGGTGCGTGGCAAGCTGAGCGCCAAGTACCTTGAGATGATTCGCGAGCTCGATACTATTCACTTCATGTTGAGGGATCAGGCAATCGAGCTTAGAGACGCATTCTTTGCGGACGCGAAACGAGAGGGGAAGATCCTCTACCGAACAGTGCAGGTGAAGGTGAACAAGCAGGACTCTGTGTCAATCATTTGGAAGCGAGTGAGCTTCGTAGACTTGCCAGGAGGTAAGAAGAAACAAAGAACGACGGCAATTCCAAAAGGTAAGGGGCACAGCTATAGGGAGGACGCGGTTGTGAAGAAAGCGGACTACTGGTTGCAGCAGCTGTTTCACACCTATGAACCTAAATTCGCAATCATCCGAGAAAGTCTCGTGTCGAACATGAAGGCCCGCAAGACGCTATTGGAGCTACAGCGTCGTGTGAATGCTAATCCTCCGATTGAGTGAGGGTTGCACATTGGCAAGAGGGTATAGAGTTGGGATATCCAATTAACGAGCAGGATTGACCATGAGCAATACGCCTCACGAGACCTTGATCACCATTGATAAGGTAGAGCTGGACCTTTGGGCCGACATCTACTGCAAGGCAAGACTAGCCAGCTTGATCGATGTGACCCTCTCTGAGTTTCTGCAGCGCCCCTACGATTTTCTGAAGGCGTCTGGTCAAGCGTCAGCGCTCGACTGCTTGGAGAACGGCTTCTTTCCGATGATGCCGGCACAGGTCAAGATTTCCAGGGATATTCAGCGCGCGTGGGATGGTGGAGAAAAGAGGCCGCAGTTAGATCGCCAGCATTTGCAACTTGTCCATAGTTCTTGCCGGAAGGAACGCTGAATCAGAAACGAAGAAAATGGACAGGGATAGCAGCAGCGCTGCTAGCAGTGACGCCTGACCTGGCGGTACAGAAGTGGGATCAGAAAACGACTTTCAGATCAGCTAATCGACACGAATACGCGGGGCTTAGGCTGTCCGGCCTAGCCCCCGATCGGGCGAAGCCGACCGTTCTCGCAAGTTGCACTGTGCCACGACCGAATCTGGAGTTGATCTCGTCAAGTGCGGACATCAAGCGACTTTGCGACTTGTCGTCGTAACCGAACAAGTCCTGCTGGCTCATTGCGTCCGCCGGCTGCATGCCCATCAGCAGAACACCTGCCTTGGAAAACCGAATTCCTGGCTTGAATATACTGCGCGCAGCTTGTGAGGCAGCTTTAGCGAACAATCGGACGTCAGACGCTGGCTGTGCAAATGGGACAGTTACCGTCTTGGCGTACGGGGCTGACTTAGTTTCAAAAGGGCTAGTGCGTGCATACACCCGGATAGCTGAGGCAGAAGACCCTTGTTTTCGAAGCCTGCTGGCTGCCATTGAGGCGAACGCCACCAGTGCAGCAGTCAAAGCATCCAGCGTCTCTATTCGCGATCCGAAGGATCTACTCACATTGATCATCTCACGGGGGCCATCGTTGCCCTGCAGATCAACAGCACAGATGCCATTCAACTCCAGTTGGGTACGAAGGACCGTCACTGGGAACTCACGCTCAATAACGTGCCGCGGGAGCCGGGCAAACTGAGCTGCGGTTGTTACCCCCATTGCGGCCAACCGAGCAGTCAAAGATGGCCCAATTCCCCAAATCTCGCCCACAGGCGTCAATGCAAGTAGCTGCTCTCTGTCGATCGGAGACATCAGGTTGCAGAGACCTGTCTTCAACACCCGCTTAGCCCCGTAGGAGCCAAGTTTTGCCAGGGTCGGTGTGGGGCCAATGCCGGCGCCGGTACCAAGACCGGTCCACCCGAGCACCCGTTCCCTCGCCTGAATTGCCAACTGGTGCAACTGTTGGTCTGACATGCCATGGGCATGAATAAAACATTCGTCTATTGAGTACGGTGTTATTTTCGGAGCAACTGTTGCAACAGTTCGCATAAAGCGCGAACTGGCATCGCCATAAAGGGGGAAGTTCGCGGAGCAAATAATTAACTCAGAGCGCCAATATTGTTGGCGTACTAAGTGAACAGCTTCTCCCATTTTAATGCCAAGTGCCTTGGCCTCATCGGAACGTGCGATTACACATCCATCGCCTGAGCCGGCAACTACAACAGGTTTGTTTGCAAGTTCAGGACGCCAAACCCGCTCCGCTGACACGTAGAAGTTGTTTGCATCTAATAAAATGAACGCTGGTCGTCCGTTCATACCGGGCACAGTCGGTGCAAATTAAAAGTGCACACACCCCAGATAATTAAACCTTCCTTGTCGGAAACTACGATTGGGGAATAACTTTTATTCTCGGGGCAGAGTAGGACAACGTCGCCGGAAATTACCAGGCGCTTGCACACGAACTCTCCCTCATGAATGGCAACCACGATCGAACGGTTGACCGCCTTCTTGGACCTGTCGACCACAATCACATCGTCGGGCCAGATGCCGGCATCGACCATGGAGTCGCCTCCACTGCGCACCAGGTAGGTCGCAGGCGGGTTGGCGACAGCAATATCATCCAGTGACGACATCTCCTCGATGAGGTCTTCGGCAGGGCTAGGAAACCCGCAACTGAGTCTTGATGTGAACACGGGGAGCAGCCCGGAAGCAGGCTCTACTCGGATGCGACCGATGACAGAAATGGCGCTCATTGGGTAACCTGTATAAACGTACAGTAAATGATTCATGATACACGCAGTCCAGCAAGCGACAACGATCTTGCGCCAGATGGCAGTGGCAAAAAAATGGACAGGGGGTGTGCCCGCAGCGCGGGCCCGGCGGAGCCGGAAAAATGGACAGGGGAGGATGGCCACCGCTGACGGAGCAGACTGAAGAAAATGGGCAGGGAGCGGGCTATGAGAAAAAAGACTCCCAGCAACACCGTCCGCCTCGTACGATGTGCGCCTATTCAGACCGCTTGATTCCCAGCAGCGCAAAATTCATTAAGGACACTGGATGACCTCTGCCGATATCGTCCGTTACTGGCGCTCAGTCGAATTGCTTCAGCCGCAGGCTGCCCCCAAGCTCAAGAAACGGGATATGCCTCATCAGTCGTATATTCACGACGTTTCCGTGGCTAACCCTGTGATGCCTTGGGACAAAACGAGCAATGTCCTAAAAGAACCACTGCCAAAAGGCAAAGTGTGGAGCCACCTACTTTTCGGGCATTGCTACGACTTCAAATACGCCGTGAAGGCATTGGAGGACGTATTTGGCGCCGATCATGGGTACAAGGAACCCCAGAGTCAGATCGTTGCCCTGTACGCGCTCAAATTAACGCACGCTGGCGTCATGGTGGCTGACAGTCTGGTGCTGTCCACTGCCGCTTGGCTGCTGGCAAGAGTGCGCGCAGGGGAGGATTGGTCGCGCAGTTTCGACGAGACCCAGGACCGGGTACGTGCCGTCGCGACAGAGCATCTTGCTGGGGTCGTGACTTCGGACAAAATTGTCCGGCTCACCAATTGGATCATCACATACCTGGGCCTGCGTGATTTCTTCGCGGAGCAGCAAAGCTTCCATCGCTTTCGCTCCAAACCGATCAAGCCTACACAGGTCGAAAACGACGACGACCCGTTGAACAGCTTCATTCTGGACGACTTGGCCAAAGTTGCGGACAACCTGGAGCGCAGCAACAGCAGCGCACCGCTGAATGCCTACCTCACAGCTCACACAGGGGGCGGTCGGATGGACGTCAGCGATGATCGGTTTTCACGTGACGTATTGGACGAGCTGGCACCGTCTCGCTACCCAAGTGGTTGCTGGCCGACAGAGGCGGACCAAGGGCTCGTCCATTCTCAGCAACTGGCGGTTAACCATGTCGTTGGATCACTCAGCACCAGTAAAGGACAGCGTGCGGTCAATGGTCCGCCGGGTACCGGCAAAACCACGCTGCTGAGGGACATCATTGCCTCGGTCGTTACCGGGCGGGCGGATGTATTGGCCTCGCTGCCGCGAGCTGCGGATGCATTTGTAGACAAGGGTGTACGCGCCGAGCAGGCGAGGGAAGGAGGCAAGCCTCAATTTTGCTTCCCCCTGAATCAGCATCTGCTGGGTCATGAAATTGTAGTGGCGTCCTCCAACAACGGAGCGGTTGAGAACGTCACCCTGGAGCTCCCCCAACGAGACAAGATCGACGAACGATGGCTGTCCGATCTGGATCACTTCGCCGACCTTGGCAAGTGGCTGACCGGTAAACCCGCCTGGGGGCTCTTCTCTGCCGCTCTGGGCAGCAAGGCCAACCGAAAGACCTTTGTCACGCGGTTTTATTATGGCGATGGACAGCCACTGGCAAAGACTGGCTCTGACGCGGTCGACCTTGATGATGAGCTGGACGAGCCAGACGACGCTCCGGAAAAGGCAGAGCATGTTGACGGTGAGCAGGCAGCTGACCTCGAGGAGGAGCGAAAACCGAAAGGCTTCCGCGAATGGCTCGATGAGCAAGAAGCAGCGGTAGAGAAGATCACCGTTAGCCGGCAGTCCATCTGGCAAGCGGCCGTGAAGCGTTACACCGACGCCAAGTCCCAGGCTGAAGCGGTGGGGGCTGAAGCCGCACGGACGACTCAGATGGTGGATGCCATGCTGCAGGCGCGAGAGCAGGTCCGGCTAAAACAGGAACAACTCGCTCTGTCCATTGAGGGCCGCAAACGCCTCAAGTCTAGGGTCGACGACATCATCGAGGAAGGCACCACCGCACAGGGTACGGTTCGAACACAGGCGACTCAAATACAGCGTCATAACAAGACCAAGCCCGGGTTTCTGGCCAACCTGTTCAGCCTGTGGGGTTGTTACCGACAATGGAAGCGGGAGCTGGATCTGTTGCAGAAGGTTCTCGATGCGGATGAACGGGCGGCGACACTCGTTGATGCAAAAGTAAAACGGATCCAGGAAGAACTGGATGAATTCGACAAGTTGATGGTCGCGAGCGAGGTCAGGTTGCTGCAATTACAACACGCGGCGAAAGCGCGTGAAGCGGAGGTGACCACGCTCGCCGAAAAGTACAAGGCAGCACATTTTCTTGCCTGGCTACGAACTGGCGGCATCGGCCGCGGGCCTGCGATTGAGTTGGCCGAACCTTGGATTGTCCCGGGATGGCGCCGGGCACGTGCGCGGGTGTTTATTGAAGCGCTACGCCTGCACAAGACCTTTTTCGAGCTTGAACCAAAGCGGGTCCGCGCCAACCTGAACTTTGTCACCAGCATGCTGCAGGGAACCCGGTACGGTGGAGTGTCTCAAGACGCCATCCGATCCGCTTGGGCAACGCTGTTTATGGTCGTACCGGTACTGAGCAGCACATTCGCATCCTTTGCCCGTACGTTTAGTACGCTGGGGGCTGGCGAGATTGGTTGGCTTCTGGTGGATGAAGCGGGGCAAGCGACGCCGCAGGCTGCGGTGGGTGCCCTATGGCGATCGCGCAGGTCTGTGATGGTCGGTGATCCCCTGCAGCTCAAGCCAATCCTGTCCGTATCTGACGCTGCACTTGAACACATGCGCCGGCCGTTCAAGGTCGACACGCGTTGGATCCCCAGTGGGCAATCGGCGCAGTCGGTGGCTGACCAGGGCAATGCGATCGGCAAGATGCTCGGCCCGGCCGGCATGAAAAGCTGGGTCGGATTACCGTTGGTGGTTCACCGGCGCTGCGACCGCCCCATGTTCGAGCTGGCCAACCGGATCGCCTATGACGGCGCCATGGTCTACGGGACCAGTACGCCATCCCCGGTAAAGGAAACCACCGCCACGCTGCCGACAGGCTGGATCGACGTGCGTGGGCCCTCGAGCGGCAATTGGGTCGAGGCGGAGGGCGTGGCATTGAAGGCGTTGCTGGCCAGGCTGGCGCGGGAGGGCGTGCAAGCCAAAGATGTCTCGGTGATTACCCCCTTCCAGGACGTGCGCAATCAATTGCGGGCGATGCTGCGCCAACCCATGGTCTTTGGCACCATCCACACGATGCAGGGCAAAGAATCTTCTGTGGTGGTGCTCGTCATGGGCGGCAATTCGGATTCGCCCGGGGCGCGTGAGTGGGCCGTGTCTGAGCCGAACTTGGTGAATGTGGCGGCTACTCGAGCCAAGCGCCGGCTGTACGTCATCGGTGACCGGGCGGACTGGTCGAGGCGGCCGATTTTCTGCAAGGTGATGGATCTGTTGCCGGCATTGACGCTGCTGGATGCATCCGTCGAGCGCCAAGTCTTACCGACTGAGTAGCTATCGCTGGAAGCTGTGGCGCGTCAGTTCGTTTGGGAAGAAGTGCAGGGGGAGGCAGGACGTGGGAAGGGGCAAGCCGTCCCTTCCAACATCATAGCGATCATAAGCCTGGCTCGCTGCCTCTCGGCGCGTCCGATTCAAGAAGGCGTTATTTGATCCTCTTGGGCGTGGTTATGTTTGTCGAGGAGATTGATCACATATTTCGAGTCTAGGAAGTTTATTTTTCTTGCTTCTGATCGCCCCCTGAGAACCATCCCCACGTAGTAGAACCGGTCGTCAAATTTGGCGAACACCGGCCCACCACTCATTAAATTCAGGTCGTGATCGATTTCTTCGATATCCATCACGTGGACACCATCAATCAATACCCCGGCGGCAACACCGGTGACGATAAGCGCAATATCATTGACCTTGAAATTTTCCCAGTCATACCGCCCGTCAAGGTCCGGGTATCCCGCAGCATAAAGCTGCTGCCCATGCGAAAGATCCGATGCAGGCTTACTCCACAATTCAAGATTCCACGCCCAAAAGCCGTCGTCGGACTCTGGATAGCCCCGGATGTGCCAGGCATAGATGTCATCGAGCTCATCTCTGTCTGGTGGTAGATCCCGGCTGGGAGATATGCCTCCATACATGTCCAGCGGAACAGGGCTATCTGGCAGTAACAGACGAAATTCCTTCCTGTTAGCGCCAAGATTTTCGATGACGTGCAGTGCGGTCACAGCAAAATCGACACCTCCCCAGCGGATGATAAAAAGCGAGCCTCCACCCCACTGTGCATTGTCATAGGACGATGGCCCAGGTTTGGTCTGAAAGATTACCGGTCGTGTTCCGGTCAGAATTGCGGTCCGCAGCAGATGGTCGTGCTTCTTTTTTACTATCGATGCAAAGAAAAAAGAATTTTCAGCATAGTTGGCGCGGCTCAGCCTCAAAGTCACGTGATCATATTTTTCGTAGAGCTCGTGCAGCTCTTCCACGCAATCTTGCAGCCGATAGAACGCGCGGGTAAAAAACTCATGAGCCAATGCGGGGTTGGTGTGTTTGACGGCCAGTCCTAGAAGGAGCTCGTGGCTCTGACGTTCTGTTGCATGTGCATTTTTGAGCCAAAACCGGGCATGATTTTCTTCGCCCTTACTCTCATAGAACGCAGCCAAGTCAAAGGCAGCTTGGCGATCGCCGCTCTTCCATTCAATGATCTTGGTTCCGATGAAGTCACCATCTGGGTCCGGTAGTTGTACGTCTTGGTAAATTGGCGGCATGGAATAATCTTAGCTATTGCGCGAGTTTGCGGCCGATTGACCGCGCTGGTAGTCGTATTCTGTCCGGGTACACGTGCCAGACCGGCACCCATACCCGTGACAAACGGTGGCGTCATACACGGCACGGTAGCCAGTTCCCCCGCACGCGTCCCCACATTTCGATCAGAGCGTCCGGCTTCAACTGCTGATCGAATGCAATGATATTAGGCGGCAGCTTGGGGGCTGCATCAACCATGTTGTGCCCTAGTCCCATAGCGTGCAGGTCCAAATACGAGCGGTCATGGACGCTACTACACCACCGACATCGCGCTCGATGCAGGCTGCGAGCAGCTATGTGAAACCCATTTCTGGGTATCCACCGCAATAATCTGGCCATGGTCGGGGTTTTATGCGTCTGGGCGGCTCTCGGCTTAGTACACAAAAGCGAATTTTTTTGGAAAGTATTGCGACTGGTTCAAACTGCTATTTAACCAGTGATAAAACGACAATTTATTGCCTCGCCCTTGGCATTTCTGCCCAAATGGGTAGACAGGCGTACAGACGGTCAAAGGAAAGCATGGACGACATCGAGTTTGCTAAGGGCGCAACGCCCGAAATCGGACGCCTCTACCAAGCTGGCAAGTCTTTCAGCGTGGATACGCCAATTTATGCGCTTACCTACCTCCGGGGGCTGGCGTCGGCTTTTTGCGGCTACCTTGATAAGGAATTCTCCGCTGTCGGACTTGATGCAAAAATTAAGAGCCTGGATGACCGCAGGCTGCTAAAACCGGCCGCGCTTCGGTCCCTTAGGACGCTTCAAAAGACAGGGAACATAGCGGCTCATCCTGAAGACTTCCAGTTCGAGGAACACGATTTCCATAAACTGATCGCCAAGGCCCTGGATGCGGCGCTAGACCTGATCAAGCACGTTTACCAGTTGCGACATGAGGAGGTACCCCGGTACGAAATTGCCGCCGTGGAGTCCAGCGCACTGCGTGATATGTGCTATCTCGCTATGCTGGAAAATGACGTTGAGGCCATGAGCCAAGCGGGGTCCTACTTCAAGGAAAAGGCAGACCAACTCACGAAGCAAAAAACCCCTTTGCGTTCTGACGGATACAGCATTGATGCCTGGCCCTTTATAGACCAGGCAATGTACTGGTTTAAGCGTGGAGCAGAAGAGAACCACCCCAACTGCATGTATCAGGCGGGCTTCTACGAAGTAAATCGAAGCGATGTCGATAAACAAAAAAAGTCGGATGGTGAACGGCTGATCTCACGAGCTGCGGATGCCGATCATGTTGATGCGCTTGTGTATGTTGCTCAAGGATACATCGACGGCACTGGAATTTTTATCGAAGACTTCAGTGTGGCCCGTGAGTTATTTGAGAAAGCAGCCAAGCAAGGCCATCCGCAGGCGCTTGGCCAACTAGGTGCGATGTATGCGAAAGGGTTAGGCGGCAAAGTTGACCCCGAAGCGGCTGTGCAATGCACACGCGTAGCAGCAGAGGCTGGATTCCCGCAGGCCCAATTCAATCTATTCGTGTTTTACCATGACGGTAACGTCTTGCCAAAGAACGATACAGAATCTCTCAGGTGGCTTACCGAGGCTGCAAGCCAAGATCATCCTGGTGCTGTCTATAACCTGGCTTGCTGGATTCAGGCCGGCAGAATCCCTGGTCGATCAAAAATCGATGCAATCACTCAGTTCGAGCGCCTCGTTCGTCACGGTAAATATCGGACTTATCGTGCTCGCGCCGCACTATGCTTTGCCGAGATAACTGAGGCACTTTCCCCAGATTTCAAAAGTTTAGTTAAGGCAGTGAACTATCTGCAAATTTGCTACGAAACAATATGCAAAGATGATGACCCCCACAGCCTGAGACAGGATTGTTTGGCAATTTCGTCAAGGCTGATAGGGCGGGTACGAGCGCATATTAGCCATAATGGCTCAGATCGCGAGACGGGCGTGGACGATTTAATGATCTGCACATTCTTCGATAAGGACGGTGTTCCTGTTGTCGACCGAAACGCCCGCCAGCAGGAAATAGAATCCACTTTGGAGAGCCGCGGCCAACACGCAAAAGAACAAAACACGAAATATCTTTATCGTGAGGCGTGCATAAACCCGCGCCGCACCGCTGTCGACGTGAAAAAAACTTCGCGTAGCTCATTTCAGCCTTCGGCTCCAGTTCTGACCCGCGAGCCTGGGGGGGAGAAATTGGGACGTAATGACCCTTGCCATTGCGACTCAGGCAAGAAGTTTAAGCATTGCCATGGCCGTTAGGGCTGCATTGGTGAGCATGGGGGCGATTCAACCAACCCTTACCTAATCTTGAGGGCGTGCAACTTTAGCGCGACCGTGGTGCCTTCGTAGAACTACAAGCCTAGCCGCTAGACGACCTGCGGGGATGGCAAGCGATGGCCTATGATGGGATTTTGTATCGGAGGTACGGCAATGTGTAGTCGATACGAAGCACCTTCGTCAGAAAGGCTCCTGGCCGGGTTCGGTGCAGCACCGGACCAGCCTTTCAAAACAGCCCTGTGGCCTGGGTACATCGGGCCTTTCCTGCGTGCTCGAGGAGCCGAAGAGGCCGAGGAGGGAGAGAGCCCTGTGGAGGCACTGGTCGGGATGTTCGGTCTGCTACCGTTCTGGGCGAAGGACACCAAGCTCGCGCGCAGCACATACAATTGCCGAAGTGAAACGGCCGCGTCCAAACCGTCGTTCCGATCGGCCTGGGCCAAAGCCCAGCATTGCATAATTCCGTGCACAGCGTTCTATGAGCCCGACTGGCGTTCTGGCAAGTCGATACCCACGCGCATTACCCGGGCAGATGGTGGTCTGATAGGCATCGCGGGTTTGTGGGAGCGTTGGGTTGATCCGGCGGGGTGAGGTGGTGCACAGCTATAGCATGCTCACTATAAACGCCGCGGAACACCAGTTGATGCGCAACTTTCACAAGCCCGATGACGAAAAGCGCATGGTGGTCATCTTGCCGAATGGCGTGCATCAGGATTGGTTACGGGCGCCGGCGGAGGAGAGCATGGAGTTTATGCGGCCGTATCCCGCTGACCGGCTTATCGCGGAGGCGGAGCCGGCACAGGGCAAGGCGTAATCCGGGCAGCAGCGATTTCAGGGCTCATTCGTGGGGCGGATTGAGACTTCATTCCCCTCAAAGGGACGAGATAGTAAGTGCCATGAATCATGGCCTCTTGCGCTTCCGTCCCCCTCCGCTGGAATTCCCATATGTCGCAAACCTCTTTTGAACACACTGAGCAACGCAGTTTTTCGGTTCATCCCTCGATCATCAAAACACTGATTCACGAACAGGCCGGCTCGCTGACAAAAGCAGTTGCTGAGCTAGTAATGAACTCCGTCGACGCTGAAGCCAGCCTGATTGAAATCGAGGTAAGCGATGCTGGTAACTTCGTCGTTCGTGACAACGGACGCGGCTTTACCTCGAAGTGCGAGATCGAAAGATTCTTCGAGACGTTTGGGACACCCCATGATGAAGATGACGCCCACTACGGACGCTTTCGAATTGGCCGCGGGCAAATCATGTCCTACGCGAGTACGGTCTGGCGCAGCGGTCGCTTTGAAATGCGAGTGGATTTAAAGGGTGATGAGCAGTTTTTTGGTTACCAATTGATTGAGCATGAGGAGGAGGCCCCAGGATGCACCATTACCGGGAAGGTTTATGACTCAGACTGTTGGAAATGGATGGGGATTCTTGAGCGCTCGGAGCTATCCAGTACGATCCGTTACGTTCCTGTTCCGGTGACGCTTAATGGTGTGCAAGTCAATGAGGTGCCGGCCCAGCAATCCTGGGATTACGAAGATGATCACGCCTGGTACCGCTTCGATAATCAGGCATTCGAGTTACGGTTATTCAACCGAGGCGTCCATGTGTGCAACCTCCCTGCTCGTGAGGTGGGTGTTGGTGGAGTAGCAACATCCAAAAGTGCGCTGCACGTAAACCTGGCCCGAAACGCTGTCATCACCCACAGATGCGAAACCTGGTGGAAAATCGCACAGACCATTCGTGAGGAGTTTACGCGACGGCTGTATCAGGTAACCAAGCTGAAGGGCGTGGAGGCCATGAATCTGCTTCATGAACTTCTTTTTTCAGAGGTAGAACTTGCGCCGCAGACTCAATACCTAGCTTGCTGCATTCGGTTTATTCCGGACGTGTTTGGCGAGTTGAAGGCCCCCAAGGATTTCCTCGCGCAAGAGAAATACACCCTTTTTGATGGGGTGCACATGGGGATAGCTGAGCGTGTGCAGCGTGAGGGTTTGGCTACGGTCATCATGCCGGATTTGTTCCACCTGTCTCGGGCAAAACTTTCAGAGGGCAACGCTCAACGTGTCATCCCGCAGTTGAGAGAACGCCTGGATTGTGCGAAGCATTTTCCCTTTATTTTTATTCCGTTCGCTCAATTGGTGAAAGCCCTCAGCGATACATCTTCGTTCGTTTCCGACAAAGATCTACCCCCAGAGGAGCTGCTGGTGCTGAAGCTGCTGCGCTCGATGAACCGAGAGGTGGCGCAACTAACAAACGGTAAGCGCAGCCCGACGCGGAAACTTATTGCCGGCGTATCGGATTGTATGGACGGTTGGACCGACGGGGTTTCATACATTGCGATCAATCGGCGAATGCTGAAAGGAATCCGCGGCCAAACAGCTGGCGGTAGCTCGGCCAAATTGATTGCCTTGCTCGTTCACGAGTACGCCCATCTAGATGGGACACTGGGTGAGCATCATCACGACCGTGAGTTTTACGTCCGTTACCACGAAGCAACAATGCGTCGTGAGTTCGGGCTCTTAATTGACAAGCTGTTTCAAAAGTACATCGCCGGCATCGCCAAACTGGAAATCGTACCGTCAGGCGAACACAGGTCGCATTTGAAGCGGCTAAGTCGCGATCTGGGACGGCTCAGGGGCCGTCTCATCGCTAGAACAGGCGAGAATGTTTAAACATGTCAGTTTGCTTGTCCGCTGGATCTAACTTAGGCGAGTTCAGCGGATGCCCCAACTGGCGACGAATCTCGCGCAGCCACGCCTTGTATGGAGTGTTTTCTCGCTCTCCCCAAGGGTAGGCGTCGGTTAAAGCCTTGCGCAGCGCTTTCATGTCGCTGCGGCCCACGTTGCGAATCACGTCTGCGACGATCGGCGCCGCTGCATCTGTCCAAGACATTGCCTATTTTCTCCTGCTGATCAACTTTAACGGCGGTACCAGTTGAGCTGATAGCATCTGGCATCCGGGGGAATTTGGTCCGGAACCCAGCGCAGGCAGTCCAGGTACAAACGCTCAGGCTTGCTCGGGCTGGGCCGAGTTGCTTGGACCAGATAGGCTGACCCACCAGATGTGACAATGTAATCGCCGGCGCTCAGGCCATCTGCGCCGTCGATGTACAACTTGCAAGGGGTGAAGGGCTGACGGCGGCTAGCCATGTCGGGTTTCCTATCAGAACTGACCAAACGGCTTGGTCGAGCATTACCAAGTCAGGTGTCGCGCCTCACGAAACGTGTCTCCAGGCTCAGTACCATATGCTTGAGTTGAAAGTACATCTCGAAGCGATCATCTACTCGCATGATCGGCTTTGAGGTGCGAAGCAAATTCCACGGCTTTGGCCCCAGCTCCGTCAGAAAATCTGAAGCTGCCGCTGATAGCGCCGCGTCAGTGATGGACTGGTTAAAGAAAGCTGATGTGAAATTCATGGTCGCGCCGAATTCGTCCGCAATCTCGTATCCCAGTTTGACGCGTTCGCATCGGCGAGTCCTTGATTCGAACTCTTCGGGTTCAATCTCGCAAACGATGCTGACCGGGGTTGGATGGTAGTCATGCCCTTCGTTTCCTTCACCCAGCGACAAGCCAACATAACCAATTGGTTCCCAGCCCTGGCTGAGTTTCTCGAGCACTGCAGCGTAAGACTCGAAGGACTTGCGTTCATTGTTTAGCACGCCATATCGAGGGCTCACATCATTGTAGAAAGTGAGCACACTCTCGACCTCGAATGTGCCAAAGGCAGGCTTCACATTCAATTTCCATTCAAGCGGGCTGAAGGGTTTGGATGTATGTCGCAGCAGGATCTGCTTGCTCGTCGGGTTAGCGAAATCATCACCGTAATAGAGCATCACAAAAGCACCAGCCTTTACGCCGCCTTTCAGAATTTCCCCAGTCTGTGGATTACGGGCGCTGATCTTGGCGAAGCCAAGACCAGACATCGAGCCGCGCTTGTGCGGCGGCCGAAGAAATTTCCCGAAGTGGACGGACCACTCTGCAATCACGTCTCGCCAGACCTGGTCCTCGATCTGCAATCTGCGATTCGCGCAAACCATCACCTCCCGAATGACACGACTGAGCGTTTGGGCGCTTGCGAGCGCGAATGATGCAGTTGGAAAGGGGATCTCGACCGTCGAATGAGCGATTTCTGTTCGGATGTAGGCCGCTTTGACTGCGTCAATGATCTTCTCCTTATCCAGATCAGGCAGGTGTTTGCGCACAATTCTGTCGAGTCGCTTCATGCCTATCGAGTGGGCCATAAAGCTGACGGTCGGATTTTGCAGCGCCAGGCTTTGAGCGAAAACTCGAACCTGCTTCATCTCCAGCAGGAGCTCAGGTGGATAATTAAGCTGAAAGGTATCAACTTTCAGCGCGTCATCGGCACAGAGCCAAATTCCATTCGACTCTGCTCTGATCTCCTTGTCAGTAAGGCCAACTGGTGGTCTTGGCCCCCCGGGAGAAGCTGCGTAGATGTGCGCAGCGACTGCTATTCCTTTCACTCCAACGCTACCGTCGCCTTTGATTTCGGGACCGATGGTGGGTTTCCCGCACTCATAGAAAGAACACATGTGGCCCGCGTTGCCTGCAAGGATTTTTCGCGTGGACTTTAAAAAATTGACACGGCGTGAATTGGACATGCGGCAATAACTCTGAGTGGGGTAGAAATACGATGAAATAGTCGCCGCCGAGGTTTGGTTCACTGGACCAAGTTGAGGTCCAGCCAGAGGGTAATCGCGACTAGGCGAACAGGTGTGCCAGACCAGCAGCCATAAAGCACAGACCTACGAGGAGCGCAGCTCTGAAGCGCGTCTGGTAGGGACGATAGTGGGCGCTTTCAATCTTCGAAAACTCGGCTTCACCGATGCCCGAATCGCTTCTCGCGTGCATAGCGGTCTGGAAGTTGCGCCTTGATTTTTCTGGGTCGCGCCTTGCCTCGGCAGAGCGCGAATAGTTCCAGCACGAAACCCCAAATGCTGTTGCGCACAGTGTCCATAGCACTGACTGGATAAACCATACGGATGTCACGTTGCTCTACCTCCTTGACCATAAATCCTATCTGTCTTCCGCGGCCCGTAATGCCACCTTGATGGTGTCGCGCCGAGATGTCGAGCGCCTCGATTTTTCCGCCTTTTCGATCACGCTGTGCAACGCAGCTTTGGCCGCAATCAAATGAGAAGCGTCACCCGAGGTACCCTCAAGCATCGCACTCAGATAGCCGGTAACGTCACGCAATCCTTCCAGTTCCTGGGCGGTAACGTAGGCACTCGATCCCTTCATAGCGGTATCCCAACTGTGGGAGGGGGCTCATACACCCCGAAACGTTGAAACTGTGAGATGGCCTTGCCGGCGGCGTGGCACCGCCCCTATACATCGATCGGCCCAACGTTGTAGGTCGGGCCTGGGCGGCGTCAGACCTTCTTTGGGGATGTCAGAATGCTCGGATCGAGCACGATCAGGATTGGATAAGTCACCCCGTCCTGCCGTTCGTTGCCGGCAACAGCCTGGTAGCCAGCAGCAATTGCAGCATCGACGATGTCTTCGATGCAGTCCCGCGTGATCTGCTGAACTAGATTCCAGGCATGCTGGCCGGCAGGGGTTTTACGCTGATTTAGAGCGAGATGGGCCATCAGTTCCATCTGCAGATCTCCGGGTCTGGGCGCATACTTCATGATATCGCCCGTCCACCAGCCGTTTACCCAGTATTCCAGGTATTCAGCTTGGATATTGCCCTTGCCTGGACGGCGGCTTACAACGAGCCGACGCAGATTCTCCGACTCCTCAGGAGAGCACGTCACTCCCGGGGCGGAGATATCAAGCACACGTGCCCCTGGTCTGACAGTTGCCTGATACACGTTTGGACTAGCTGTCGACCCACCAGCGCTGCCCAAAGCGCTGCCCAAAGCGAACACACGACTCGTCGTGAAAAATAAGCCTTTGTGGAGTGGTGCACTCCCCTTGAGGGCACCACGTCCACTTAACGTCCATTGAGCGATGGTAGAGGGTGTCCCATGAAACCAGTCCGTGAAGATGTTCACTGTTCTTTCCTTATCCTAAAAGCTCCGGCAAGCCGAAGTGACCTTGTAAAATTCCTCGACCGGCTTGAACTCAATAGGTCGAAACCTGCGACGTAGGCAGGTAGGTGTAGCTACCGGTTTTCCCGTTCAATTGCTGGCTTCGTCCGGGGCGATAAATGCTGGCAGGGTCACACCGGCTTCACGCAGTTGAGCATCAGCGGCCAGAAGCAACTGGCAGGCCGGGCAATCATCATCCCGAACAAGCGCGCCTTCTACTGTGTCAGGGCAGGAACCATAATTGACATGAGCAATCTGCCCCGTGGCGACTGCGAACAGCCCCGCCACAGCCTCGAGTGATATTGGTGCGTGTTGAGTCATGGTTTTTCCTTTAGCTGGGGAGCTGCCCAGTGAGCTTCTGGTACTTTCCTGCCAACTCGTTTACCTCAAGACGCAAATCGTCGCGTTGGCCGGGGTATTCTTCATTTGCTATGCCGTAATCGATCCGGTGGATTCGATCTTTAACGCCGACCCAAGCGCCGTAGAGACGATCAGCGTCGCTGTATTCGTGCTGCTCCTTCATGCTGTTTTCCCTGCTCGATCCTGGGAGGGTGAATCGCGCCTATCTCTACGTTCTTAGCCCCAGTTTTTAGGCTAGGGCTTGAGGGTGCAGATAAGCGATTGCTGACGAGATCCGGGTTACGGCTCTGCTCCGTAATACCGAAGAAAATCGTAGATGGCCGGCGAATAGTTGATAGCAAAGAATCGAGCGACCGTCAGGTAGCCCTCTGAGTCGGTCACTCCGCTGTCGGGGTACTTCTTGTCTATTACCGCCAGCGCTGGAAAAATCTGCTCCGCAACTTCCCCAAAAGTGACGTCTGTCCCGGATTTGGCGAAATGCAGCGCATTAATCAGGACGGTGTTCAGCTCGATAAGAACCGATGGGTTATCACTGAGGAGCTGCCAATCGCTTGCTTGTGGCATTGCCACTGTGTCCCAGAGACTTTTCTCTTTTTCGGTAATTGATTGCATTGGACATTCCATGATGAGGTAGAAAATGGTTCGAAGCGCCAGCGTGAACGGAAAAAGCTGGCGCTAAAGCCCGTGGGCAACTCGCTATTATTAGGTCGATATTATCAGCTCCTGGGGGATTGCAAGCCTACGGTGTGCACACCTCATCACCAACGAATAAACTCCCGATCCTGACCACTAGGGAGCATTGCATTGAACTTGTTCGATCTGTTGAAGCTGTGGGAGCCGTCATTTACGCCGGAACAGGCAAAGGTACACCTGGCCAGGTACAACGGCGTGGATCATCCGCTCGACGTTTTCATACAGGGAGGCTTCGACACCTGGCAGAGCGAGCAAACTAACCGCAATTTCAAGCTGCCCTACGTGGTATCGCTGATTCAGGCGGGCAGTCCAACCCGCTGGTTGTTTGCGGGTCTGTTTCGGACAATGGATTGTGTCGAAAGAGATGCCCCGAAGCCTGACTACATCTACACCCTGGTGCGTGTGCCAGCGGCCGAAGAGTGGGTGGGGCGGCTCTATCTGACCAGCAACTACACCAAACGTAACTCCTACCCTTACGGTGTGACCCTAGCTGGTGACTTGGCAGTGACCGAGCTGTTGGCCGAGCGCCTGAGCATTGGCCATTTCCCCGGGTTCAAAAAGGTCAACCTGACCAAAAGCCAGCTCGATGTGGTGGTGCAGCAGAACGTTGATTCCTGGCGATCGGCTCTGTCGAGCGTCAAGGGCATCTACCTCATCACCGATACCCATACCGGGAAGCTCTACGTGGGCAAGGCCGACGGGGAGACCGGCATTTGGGGGCGCTGGTGTACGTATTCGACAACCAGCCATGGCCACAACGTTGCGCTCAAGCGGGAGTTTGGAATTGATGCTCCGCCCGAACGCGAAAAGGATCTTCGATTCTCATTGCTGGAGATCGCAGATCTGCACGCGATGCCGGGGGAAATTGATGCGCGCGAAAACCATTGGAAGGAAATCTTGCTGACCAGGTCGCACGGTTACAACCTCAATTAATCGTTGTCCTTTTAGAACACTCAACGATCGCGCGATCGCTGTCCAAAATCCCCTACCAGATCCCACGCTTTTAGAGGCTTGAGCTGCTTGCGAGCCGCAGGATGACCCCTTGCATTCTGAAAAGTGGTGAGACACTAGGAACGAATGCAATGAGCCCAAGCGTTCTTCCTAGCCCCATGCAGCACACATCAGATTTGGGGACCTATAAAGAGCGCGACGTTTCAATATCGGTAATTGGGAGGCAGGCAGAGGCCTGGCACTCGCGAACAGGGCATTGCATTCGCACCAGCCACACCTCGGCTGAACATAATGCTGGGAAGTAATTAAGGGTCGAAAGTCTATCGATGAGTCCATCACTTAAGCGGTTGTCGTATCGCGTAAACGCACCTCCTTGACTGGGGGTTTCGGCAGTATCGAAAACTGTACGAGATCACCCCCATGACAGACCTTTCCCACGCAAAAATCGGCGATATCGTTGAGGACGTATCCGAGTTCTTCGCGCCGGCTTCAGCTGACCTGGTGGATGGTCTGATTGGCAGCTACCTCTCTGAGCGTGGGCGTATCGAGCAACTGCACGAAATGATGACTGGAGGGGGATACAGCGGCGCACTCTGGTACTTCATGGAAGGGAATACGAGCGATCAGGGCCGCTACTACACCACCGACATTGCGCGCTTGATGCAACTCGAACCAGCGATTGCCACGCTCAATGCTTCCTATTGGGGCAAAGCGCTGGCGCTCACTGACGTCTATGAGTGCATGCCTCAGAAACGCCGTTCCGAGTGGCAAGAACAGATCCGCAACCCCATGGGCAAGAAGTCATCATCTCGTCGACATAACAATGAAGCGCAGGATGAATGGGAGGTGCACCCGCTGCCGGACTTCGAGGAGAAGTCGGTTCGATCGACTCTGAACGACTTGCTGCTGGCCCGCTCCAAATTCTTCGCCGAGCGTGTGGACGGTATATTCCGCGCGCTCTCGGGTGAACACGTAACGAACAGCCCGGCCGCCTTCGGTAAGCGCATGATTGTTGCGGACATGATCAACAGCTACGACAACATTGATTACGAGCGTGCTGGCTACCTGAACGATCTGCGCTGCGTCATTGCCAAGTTCATGGGGCGCGAGGAGCCTCGCCACGGCGACACTGGGCCGTTGCTGGAGGTGTTCCGGCGTCGTACAGGGGACTGGTACGAGGTTGATGGCGGCACCCTGCGCATGAAAATGTACAAGAAGGGCACCTGCCATATTGAGGTCCATCCCGACATGGCTTGGCGCCTAAATGCGGTGCTGGCCAGCTTGTACCCGGCGGCCATTCCGGCCAGTTTCCGAACCAAACCCAAGGCCAAGGGCAAGCAGCACAAAGTGTTCGGTCGCCCGCTTCCGTTTGCGGTGATCACCATGCTGTCCAAGATGCGCTCCGAGCCAAACAGGCCAATCCGCTATGATCGCTGGGAAGAACCGAGGCCCCCGCTGACGGCCAACCCACACGCCCTTCAGTTCGATTACGGCGATCGCAGTGAGGCGGTTCAGTCTGAGGCCGAGAAGATCTTGGCCATGATCGGAGGGGTGCGCCACAACAAGAATGCCCACGTCTGGTTTGAATTCGAGTTCAGCCCACGCGAAGCCCTAGATGAAATCATCATCAGTGGCTGTGTGCCTGATCAGCGAGCTCACCAGTTCTATCCGACCCCCGATGAGCTGGCTATTCAAGTCGTTGAACTGGCCGACATTGGCGACGAGCACACCTGTTTGGAGCCTTCTGCCGGCATTGGCGGCATCGCGGATCACATGCCTAAGGGCCGAACCCGATGCGTCGAGATCAGCGACCTGCATTGCAAGGTGCTGGAAGCCAAGGGCTTCGACGTCACCCAAGCGGACTTCTTGACCTGGGCAGGAACCACGGTCGACCGATTCGATCGCATAGTCATGAACCCACCTTTTAGCGAAGGGCGCTGGCTTTCGCACCTCACCGCGGCGGCGGGCCTGCTCAAAGCCGGCGGACAGGTTACGGCTGTGCTGCCCGCCGGTGCGAAGAATAAAGACATGCTCCCCGGGTTCGATTTGGAGTGGTCACGTGTCATCGAGAATGCTTTCGCCGGTACCACTGTATCGGTGGTAATACTGGTGGCGCGTAAGGGATAAGCGAGTGCGCGCTTTGGATGCCCTGAGAGGGTTATGATCGCGCTTTTGAGTTTGCCTGTGCTGGCTGCGCACCTCTACTATCCTGATCCGCGCCCTCGATGCGCACCCAGCCAGACAACTTGATCAGGACGCCAGCAAATGAGCACTCAACGTTTCGCCAAGTCGCAGATGGACACCTTTTATCCTCATGCTCCCGCAAAGTTGCAAGCGGAGTGCATCGTCGAGATTTCTCCCCAGCAGCTGATCGTCAAATACATGAACGACGGCGAGCTTGTTGAGTACGCCGGAGAAGTGGAGGGGGAGGGGCATTATCTCATCAGGGGTAAAGGCTTCGAGGCGAGCGGAACGCTGCACCTGGCAGATGGTCGCCAGCTAGAGGGCAGTTGGAAGGAAGGCCAGCAGTATGGAATGTGGCGCATCTACCTGGAGTCGGAGGATTGATCTCCTGATCGAGGATGTACTGTCGAGAGGTTCTCCACCGGGAGATGAATCCGAAGCAGTTGCGCAGGCCGAAACCGGCGGCGCCGACTGCGCATGCCGCTGACTGTTGTGCCAGACTACTGGATTCGCTGCTGATGCCGTCTGGAAATTACTCAGGGAGAGCCAATGCGAGATGGACTCATCACCCTGACAGATGCAGGCGCAGCTCCCGTGGCATTGACGGCCAATCGAACTACCATCGACCGCCTGCCCGTCGATGTCATCTCCAACAAGGTCGAACATCCCGCCATTATCAGAAGCGGGCCGCCCGCTGCTGCTGGTTGCCCGGGTGCGGCTGATTTATGAGGTCCGCTGAATGCCACAATTTGTCCAAAATGGCCCCTACATTCCCGAACGTTTGCTGCAGGCGCATGAAGAGGGGCGCGTGGTGTTCTTCTGTGGGGCAGGCATTTCCTACCCGGCACGCTTGCCAGGATTTCGCGGTCTTGTTGAGGGGCTGTATAGACGCCTTGAGCCCAATGCGAGTGCAGTGCAGAAACTGGCAATCAAGTCCAAGCAGTACGACACCGCCGTCGGACTGCTTGAGGCTGTAGTAGGGCGTGAGAGAGTTCGGCGGACTATGGCGAGCATTCTCACGCCAGACCTGAGCTCGCCCAATGCAACCGCTACCCACAAGGCCCTGCTGAACCTGGGCAAGACTCGCGATGGGCGCATGCGGTTGATCACTACCAACTTCGACCGGTTGTTCGAAGAGGTGATTCCCGCTGCGACATTTCCGGTTCACGTCTTCCAAGCCCCCCTGTTACCGGTGCCAAAAAATCGTTGGGACGGGTTGGTGTATCTTCACGGCCTACTGAGCGAGTCCCCCACAGCGAGTGAATTGGATCGCCTGGTGATCTCCAGCGGTGATTTTGGCCTGGCTTATCTCACTGAGCGGTGGGCCGCGGGTTTCGTCAGTGAGCTGTTCCGCAATTACACCGTCTGTTTTGTGGGATACAGCATCGCCGACCCCGTTCTGCGCTACATGATGGACGCTCTTGCTGCCGACCGCCTGCTGGGAGAGTCGTCTCCGGAAATGTTCGCGTTCGGCAGTTACTCTCGAGGCGAGGAAGACGATCGAGCCCACGAGTGGGAGGCAAAGAACGTCACACCGATTCTGTACAAGGAACACCGCCGTCATACGTACCTGCACAAGACGCTGCAGGCATGGTCGGCAACCTACCGCGACGGTGTGCGCGGCAAGGAACGCATCGTTGTTGAAAGCGCGATTGCTCGTCCGCTGGCAAGCACCAAGCAGGACGATTTCGTGAGCCGTTTGCTTTGGGCGTTAAGTGACCGACACGGCCTGCCAGCCAAGCGCTTCGCCGATCTGGAGCCGGTGCCTACGCTCGATTGGCTAACCCCATTGAGTGAGGCGCGCTTCGGTCATATCGACCTTGCACGGTATGGTGTCCCTCCAAATACTTGCTTGGACAAAAAGCTTGCCTTCAGCTTGATGCGTAGGCCCTTGCCTTACCCGCTGGCCCCCTTAATGTGCGTAGTAGAAAGCGAGGGTGTCAGCAGTCAGTGGGATGCGGTGATGGGGCATTTGGCTCGGTGGCTGACTCGCCACTTGGATGATCCCGCGTTGTTGCTTTGGCTCATCAGTTGGGGTGGTCGTTTGCATCTCAATTTTGCCTCATGGATCGAGCACACCTTAGAGCAGTTGGCCACACTCGAGCGTGAAGGTAAAACCGCCGAACTGGCCCGAATGCGAGCCGGTGCTCCGAATGCGATACCCGGGCCTCTGATGCGTACGTTATGGGGGCTGCTGCTCGGTGGCCGCGTCAAAGTCGGTCCGCGGGCAATCGATTTATACCGTTGGCGAAATAGATTCAATCGTGATGGGCTTACGTCGTCCCTTCGTCTTGAGTTCAGGGAACTACTGTCGCCACGTGTTTCGTTGCGTGCTCCATCCGGCTTCTCCGACGAGTTTGGCGAAGGCCAAGAGCAACAAAAACTCAGGGATTTGGTTGGATGGGAGATCGTCCTGGTTGCGGATGACGTCCATTCCAACCTGAAGGATCTTTCCAGTAACGAACGCTGGCAAGGAGCACTGCCCGGGCTTCTCACCGATTTCACGGGCCTGTTACGAGACACGCTCGACCTGATGAGAGAGCTGGGTGGGGCTGACGACAGGCGTGACAACTCGTACACGCACCAGCCATCGATTGATGTGCACCCACAGAACAACGACTACTACGACTGGACAGCGCTAATCGAGCTGGCGCGGGATGCTTGGCTTGCCACGGCTGCGGTTTCGCCAGAGCGCGCAGCCCTCGAGGCGGATCTCTGGTGGACTATCCAATATCCTCTTTTCAAGCGCCTGGCTTTTTTTGCTGCAACTAAAGAGCATGTCATAGACAGTCGTCGTGCACTTGACTGGTTATTAGCTGATGACCACTGGTGGCTTTGGTCGTTGGAGACAGTGCGTGAATCCACACGCTTGCTCGTTGCCCTGGCGGAGCGGGGCGATCCTGAGATCGTCCTGGAGCTTGAACGCGCCATTCTTGCCGGCCCGTCTCTCACGATGTTTGAAGACGGTACAGACCACGACCGCCTGGCTCGTGTTCTAGATAGGGAGGTATGGCAGCGGCTGGCTAAGGTCGTCGGCGCCGGCGCCACGTTGAGCACGGCTGCGCAGGAGCGCCTGGATGCGCTCAGCCGGCAGTACCCGGAGTGGGAGTTGACGCAAGATCAGAGCGATGAATTTCCATACTGGACCGGAAGCGGCGATGACTGGCGAAAATTCACTGCCACACCACGCAGACGCAGTGAATTGGTCCAATGGCTAAAGCAACATCCAGACGCCGATTACTTCCAGCAGGATGATTGGCGGGAGCGTTGCCGCGACAACTTTGCAACTACAGCGTGCGCCCTGTGGGCCCTGGCGCAAGAGAATTTTTGGCCGGCAGGCCGCTGGCGCGAGGCGCTGCAGGCATGGTCTGAGGGCAAGCACCTCTCACGCGCCTGGCGTTATATGGCACCCGTATTGGCTGGAGCACCGGATGAGGCCATGGAGCCACTGACTCACGGTGTGAGCTCTTGGCTGAGAACCATCGCTAAAACCTTTGTTGGGCACGAGGAGGAATTCTTCACGCTCGGGCATCGCGCCCTGGAACTGCACAACCGCGACGGCAGTGAGACGGACGATCCCGTAGGACAAGCCATCAATCATCCCGTGGGTCAAGTCACTGAGGCGTTGCTCCAATGGTGGTACCGGCAGTCTCTGGAGGACGGGCAGGGGTTGCCTGTCGAGCTTAAGCCCACCTTTACGGAGCTCTGCGATGGCAGGATTGAGAAATATCGGCATGGGCGTGTCTTGCTTGCGGCCCATGTTATTGCATTGTTCCGGGTTGACCATGACTGGGCTACGGAACACTTGCTCCCTCACTTTGAATGGCAGATCTCTGAGCATGAAGCTCGCGCGGCCTGGGAGGGGTTTCTTTGGTCGCCCCGCTTATACCGCCCACTGATGGGGATGCTGAAGCGCTCGTTTCTGGATTCCGCTCGTCACTATGAAGCCTTGGGCAAACATCGTGTGCAATACGCCTCACTTTTGACTTATGCCGCACTGGATCCGGGCGATACGTTCACCCACTCCGAGCTTGCTGGCGCTGTCCGCGCACTTCCTTCAGAAGGGTTGAGATACGCCGCAAATGCGTTGGTTAATGCACTGGAAGGAGCGGGTGATCAACGTAAGGACTACTGGGCAAACCGGGTAGCCCCCTTTATCAATAACCTCTGGCCAAAAGACCATGCCATTAAGACGCCGGTAATTGCCGAAGCAATGTCCCGATTGTGTATTGCGGCGGGTGAAGCATTTCCTGAGGCTTTGGAAATGCTTGGTGCGTGGCTACAGCCATTGGGTCATCCAGACGCTGCGGTGCGTATGCTCCACAAAGCTAACCTTTGTAGAGTTTTCCCTGAACAGGCCCTTGATTTTCTGAGCCGGGTGGTAGGTGAACAAACCCAGTGGCCGCCTAGTGATCTTTCCACGTGTCTGGCAGCAATCCGGAACGCTACACCAGAGCTAGAGGGGGATAATCGCTATGAACAGTTGGTGATATTCCTACGCATGCGTGGGCAGGAATGAAGGTAAGAGCCAGGCAGCATATCTGGATTGGAGATACGGCCAAGTGAGCTGGGTTGCGCTAACAGCACAAAGGAGAACGGCATGGGGTGGTTTGACGCATTAAAGAATCTGCTGTCTGGAAATGGCGCGGATGACGTAAGCCCGGGTTCTCAGATCAGGCCAAACGTTTCGACATCTCCTCCTGCCTCTGCGGTAGTCGCTGCCGCTGAGCCAAATCGAGTGGATGCCGAAACTAACTCACCCGTTAAGGATAACCACATCTTTCGGCTGGGCGACTACGTCGGTATCCATTCAAGTTCTCCGAACGGCCGTTGGGTGCTGTCCTGGTCGGACTCTGTCCCGGCCATGGGAATTGGTGGTCATCGAGAAAGTGGCAACGGATCCTATCTGCTGTATGACGCTGAGGCCGGGCAGGTTGTTGTCCGTGGAGAAATGCCCCGCCCAAATGGTGGGCATGTAGCCGACAGTGGACATTTCAGTCTTGAGGATTGGCACTTCGGGTCTGCGTTGTCTGGCACGTTCAGAGTATTCGAGCCTAACGGCCAGATCCTGTTCACCAAGGGTGTGACAGCAAACATCATGAACAGTGAGATCTCAAAAAATGGGCTGTTTGCTCTGTTCCAGACTGCAAATAGCCCAACCGAGGACGGACGCAAGCTTTTTCTCATCGACGTAAGAAAAAGGGCGATTCGCTATTCCATTGATCCGCTTGCCGGATGGCCTGAACGATATTCGATTGATGAAGATACCTCGCAGGTAACTGCCCATCTCAAAGACCTCGGCGCGTTTCGATACGGCAGCGAAGGAGCCTTTATCGATGCGGCGAAGCTTGCGCATGCCAAGCTCGTCTCACCCCGTTACGAGTTTGCAATTCCGGCTGCCGAGGCGTTGCTAAAATCGCCGGATTTGACTGTAGTGACGGCTCGTCAGGTGCTTGACATCGTCAAGCGGGCCCGTGAACGCGGTGCCGATCAGATTGATGCCTGGAACGCCAAGTCTTTAAAGTTGCAGGGGCTGGCGAATGAGGCGCTCGGCGAGTTACATGAGGCGGTCAAAGCGTTCGATGAGGCATTGGCTCTTGACCCTAAGATTGGGGTGAAGAGAAAAAGGGACGCATTGTTTAAGAAGCTCGGGTAAGCGCCTTCCGTTCTCCGTGGGGCGCAGGAGCCATCGAACCCTTAATTTGGTCCTTCCTTCTTGATGAGTCCTACGAGGCTCGCGGCGGCGATCGCCTGCCCGGCGTCCCGATCTATGGCATGCAACTCTTGCGCGGTGCTTTCACCCAGACCGCTATTTGCAAGGGCAGCCAGCATTGTCAGACCGTTGAGCATCCAAAAAGATGACGAGATAGCACTGGTGCGATCCTGGCCTTCAGGCAGCAACAGCGCGTTACGTAGGTTCTTGAGCTCGTGGCGGGCCTGCTCAACAATGGTCATCTCTAAACGGGTCATGCGTTGATACTCCATAATCATGCGTACGGAAAATTTTTCCTACCGCGAGGCCGCAATGCGCGCTACGCCGGTAGGTCACGTATATTTTTTGTCCTCGTTACCGACAGAGAAACTCTATGACACAGCAGTTCGCAGCGCCCCAAGACATCGTCGAGAGCTTCATTCCGACGATCTTTGAAAATGATGCGAAAGGGATTTTGTCAGATTTATTGGGACAACCCGGGCTTGCTATGCACTTCATGGGCTTTACAGAAGCGCAGACATTGCGGGCGATCCGCCTGGTCGTTGGCATCCTAGAAGAGTGTTATCGCGCTGGCCACCTAAAGATTGCGATCAGTCATGAAAGCGGCCGTCTTTACGGCTATGCGATGATTTTTGTGCATCCGGACTCAACCATGCCGCGGTATTTGCACAAAATTTTCGTATTCAAGCCCTTCAGAGGCCATGGCCTTGGTAGCCAGCTGCTTGGGGGCGTGCTGGACGATTCGCTAGGCACTTGCTTGCTGTGCAGCCATGATTTGATTCCGTTCTATGAGCGTGCCGGCTTGGAGTTCAAGGGCGGCTTCACGCCCCCGAGTGCACAGCAAGGCTTTGCCCTCACAAGGGACATGTACGCTGATCTCGCGTTGATGGGGAGCCCTGGGGCCGAAGGGGCGTCACCGGTGTTCATGTTGAACGATGACGACATCAAGCAGCTTCTAATCAGCTGACCCTCGGAGCTACAGCTGAGAAATGTCGTCATGGGCGTCGAGCCGTGAGCCTAGCGCTCAAGCTGCTGAAGAGATGCTTCGTGCTCTACTGCAGCTTTGATATCGCGCACCGCGACCGCCAGGTCCTCACTGCTTCCCTCGACGTAGTCAGGCCATGGCGTGAAGGGCTGCTGAGAATGCTGATTGAAGAGAACGCTAGTGGGGCAGCGGTAGGCGAGGGGGTCAGTGTCTCTGAATTGAACCAAGGCTACCCCACTTGAGCATGTTTTCATGTCACCCAGCTCGGCCTCATTGCGCAGAAGTTCAACATTGGCAATGCCGTCATGGTCAGTGCTGAAAAAGGTTAGGTGCTTGTAGGCCGAAAGGATTCCAACCGTACCGGCGAGGAGAAAAATGACAAGGCGACCGGAGGCCCAGAAGGCGAGCTTTCCGTCAGCCCATGCCTTTTGAACTCTGATGAAAGCCGCGACCAGGATTACCAATGAGCCGGCAAGCAGCAGATAGATCTGCCACCGGCCACTGCTAGCATCGATCGGCACACTCTCGCCTGTGTAAAGGACTCCGAAGAACAAATTCATTACCGGTGCTGTATAGGCTGCGGCTACCAGAATGGGGATCAAGCCACCGGCAGGGTTGGGGCGTGCGCCTTCCGATGAGCTCAAATAATCGAGAATCTGCCACACGACTTTGTGGACTTCTATCATGGCGACAAACATCACCAGGGAACATAAGAGCAGGTACAACATTGGAAGTCCTTCAGCGATGCATTTTGAGTGGTACGCCTAAGCCTTAAAAATGCCCAGTCGTCGCAATTGGCTGCGTTCTTCAGCCCTCATCATGGCCTCATCAAATTGACTTTCAGGGAGCCAATAATCCTCATTGCAGCGCGCTTGCGAGCCCGAAGTAAAGAGCCACGAATCGGTGACCTTCCGATAGTACGGACGTAGGGCGTAAATAGTCATGATCCCGCCCGGGCCGTGTCTGGCGACTACATAACGAGCTCCGTCCTCCAGTTCCTGAGAGTGTTCGAACTCCTGTAGTAGGTCTTCGGCGGTAATGTAGGTACATAGTTCACGATTCATTATCGGGCCTTCTTCGCTTAATGCTCGACCGTAGAGCCATGGTCGGTCAATTCTCAGTATTTTTCGCCACGTCGCGCCAGGCGCGTTTCATGTGATCAATTGCCAATACGAGTTTGGTAAAGCCGGGATTGTAGGTGGAGCAAGCGTGTGTGGGTGCACTGTCTGAACCCAAAACTGGGATGAACTGGACCTATTTCTCACCCTTTCTCGTGAGACGCTTCGATCAGGCCAGCGACATGGTCAGGAGGATGTCCGACCCGTATGCGGCGAACTCCAATGTTCCCCTCCCAGAGTAGCGAGATGACAGGATTGAAAACACTAGAACGACGGGTGATCAGCTGGTTGCTTTCAGATGACACCGGCGCATCGAGTCTCTCGATTTGCGCCCACATGCTTGGCGAACCTTGCGAGGGTTACGCGCCGTCCGACTGCTCCGATCTTGGTCGCTGTCTGCGCTTGCTGGACCTGGTGCCGGAGTGGACGCCGCGGCTCCACGAGATGGCCACGTACGGGCCCGACTGGAAAGGCCTGATCGATCAATGGGAGCAGATCGTCCACCTGTACCACAACGAGGGTGGGGTCCCTTTCAACGAACGTCCCCGTTCTCCCGAGACTTACAGGGCCATGAAGTTGGCTATTGCCGAAGGCTACCGCAACGATCCCAACTACGAATGCGGATTCGGCGGCGATGGCACGCTTACGTGGTGCAAGCGGATCCCCGGTGAATCTGACGATGAAGACCTCGAGAGCTGATGAAAGCCCGAATTAGTTACATTTTCAGAGTCACGATCTGTTTTGGACGCAGATCTGGTGAGTGCCATTTTAACGAGATGTTTTTATGACGCGCAATTTATTGGCATTAAGCGCTAACCGAGCCCTAAACCGAGTGGAACAATGATCATGGCTTCACTTATGCGCTATTCCTTCTGTCTACTGGCCGCTTTGGTATTTTCGTTTACAAGTTTGTGCGCAAGAGCAACCATCTATGATGGTATTGTTTATCCTCAGACTCCAGGAACTACGATCAGCGCCGTATCGCCACAAGTGCCGGTTGGTTACACCACAATGGATTTCAACGTAACTTTCCCGAGCCGAATCGGCAATTCCTGTAGTGCGTCGGGCAGTGGCAGGGTGCCCTCCGTGGGTGCTGACCTTTTGTGGCGCCCTAAAGGCTCTGGTGGACTGTTCACTAACGCCCCACTTGTGATGGATGGGTCATTGTTTGGATTTGTCTCATGCGGTGGGGCATCACGGTCCTCAGTAGGTACGATGCACAGTGCAGTCAGCGGCCCAACGGCACCTGGCGAATACGAGATGGCCATAGTTGTTTATTGGCAGTTGTGTGCTAACTGTGCGACTGTCAATGACTATACAAATATCATTAACGTATCGGTAGGTGTTACTAATACACCTCCGACAGCAGGGAATGCTTCATTAGTAACTAATGAAGATACTGTTGGTGCAGTTGGGCTTCGTGTTTACGATCCTGATGCAGGTGATTACCAAACTTTCCAAATACTGGGCGGGCCGTCAGTTGGATCTGCGTGGTTGTCGGGTGGCGTGCTTTATTATTCACCGCCAGCAAACTGGAGCGGTTCCACATCTGTAACTTATAGTACAGTTGACTCAAAGGGGGCTGCTTCAAATGCCGCTACGGTCTTTATTACGGTCAACCCAGTAAACGATCCTCCTGTAGCAGATCCAAAGTTTCTGACCTTGAATGAAGATACCTCCGGCAGCGTGCAGTTGAGTGGTTCTGACATTGACTCACCGCCACCGACGGTTTTTCAAATCGTAAGTGCCCCCCCAACCAATCATGGAAGTGTGAGTATTGTTGGGAACGTGCTCACGTTTACTGGTTTTAAAGATTGGAACGGTGTCACCAGCCTCACTTATAGGGCCCAGGACAATCAGGGCGCTTGGTCGCTACCTGCAACGGTGCAAGTCACCGTTAACCCGGTCAATGACGCTCCTGTGCTGAGAACTCCCTTAAAGATCGAGGCGCGGGAGAACCGACCCGCGACGATCAAAGGAGTCGTGAGTAAGCAATAGCACCAGACAACCCGCTGCCATATTCTGACAGCGGGTTTTTTTTTGCATCAAGCTAATGGTCATGAGTAAGCTTTTCGGGGAATTACACGCCAAGTTGGTTCGGGAATATATAGGCCAGCGTGACGGCCATCAAAGCTTAGGGGGTCTGCGGATAGTTGGACATTTTTTGTAAATAATGTGAAACAGCTAAACATAATTTAATAAATTGCTATTAGTGTTATTCTAAATTCTTCTTAAATTGTATCAACAACAATTGTGCAGTCTTCACAAAAAATTTCGCAATGAGCTATACCAGTGTGGCGCAATTGCGCATAACTACCGCCAAGTGGAGAAATATCCATGTTAACTGCACAGCAAGTCGACACATTGAACACGGCTTTCGGCCAGGCCGTAGCGACCGCAAACAATCCGGAAGATGCAGCGCGGATTTTTGGGAAAGTAGCGACTGCGGCAATCGGCCAAGCTCTCGCCGACGCTCTCCTAAATGTATTATCGCAGGTTAGCGCGGCGCAGCCAGTTGGAGCTGTGAACCCAATTCAGGGATGGGAGAAATATATTACTGGTGCGTCACTGTGTATCAACTGGCCTTCGCCTGGGCTCTCCCCTGGTTCTATTCTCCCAGCGTTATCGTTTGTGGGGGCGGAAAGTGCTGGCTTAGTGCACCCGGCCGGAGTTGGCGTTAGTGTCGGTATCAGTATTACCGGGAATTTCTAAGCGCCAAAAAATACCATTCGGAGTCTATTGTCTCCGAATGGTGTCTATGACTTGCTGACGTGCTTCTTCGGCATCAGGTAAGCGAAGCGCCGATAATCGACTCGGGAATTGCGGACCTGATCCCGCTGGAGCCGTTCGTTAACGATCCCGCCGACAGGCTTCCTGAGGTGGTCTTTGAGCTTGTCAAAAACTACGGTTACCTTTTGCATTTAGCGGTTCTGGTCGGCCGGGCTATCCACGGGCCCGGGCCCGGGGCCAAGGCGAGGAGGGAGGTGATGCGACCTTTTTGGCTAGGGTTAATCACCCCCTTGTCGCCATCCACCACCAGGTTATACTTCCATCAGCCATCAGGCACCCTCAAAAAGTTTCTTTCAGATCGAGTGTTCGATCTGGATGAAAGGCAGTTCAACTGCCGCCATCAGCTGCTATGCAGCACGCCCAAAAACCCTCGCGGGAAGCCATCCCGCTTGGGGTAGCTCCGCGAGTAATACTCAGGAGCTTTACCATGCTTTCCAAAACTCAAAAATTTACAGCTATCCAAGGTGCCGTTGAACTGACAGCCGAAATCAGCCCATGCGTGTTTATGTATCCGGGCTACGGTTTGCAGTTGACCGTCTCGATACCTAAGGGTGGTAATACGATAGTCGCCCGAAAGGACATTCCGATCGAGACGGCTACCGAGCAAGACTGCCAAGCGCTGTTGGAATCCGTAAGGGTTTTGCCGTGCAAGGTCTGCCAAAAGCCTGCGTTTGACCCTTCATCCTGCAGCACCAATCGCGATGGTAAGTGTGAGAGCTGCTTCATGACCGAGCTCAACGCTTCCTTCGAGAAGGCCACGAAGAAGGCGGAAGATAAGCTCAAACGTGATGACGCTAAGTTCAAAGCTCGCGGCTACACGCACCGGGTTCAGGCTTGGATTCATCCGCCACGCGGTTCTGACTACGAGCTCATGATGTGGATGATCAATCCGACTCCGGAGGAGATCACCGCTGAATTGAAGAAAAAGAAAAGTGCCGATCCGACTGACTACAAGTTGATCGAGCTGTAGCAATACCCAAAGGCCATTCCCATCTTGGGGATGGCCTTTTTTCATAGGTGGTTGCATATTTTGGAGGTCGTGGAGAATAGAAATCAAAGAGGCACCGAAGGAGCACGAGCTCACCTGGTGCCGAACAGTTTCTAGACGACCAAATAGTGGCCACTACTCAGTGTGGCGACGTAGAGATACGTCCGCGGCGATCAGCTTCACCGCCGTGGGGGTCCGCAGAAGGTGCCCCGGATTCCAGGGATGAGAGAATCCGCAAAACAACTGCAGGTTAGATGGACTTGAGGTTCGTTCCACTCAGTAGTTGCCCAGTAATGGGCGGCAAACGGCACGGGCAAACCACCTCCACCCTCGCTGAGGGTCCGCTACGGGAACGTAGCGTCTCGGAAACGGGAGAGTCCAGGCAAGCCCGACCGCCCCTCCAGTCAATGGGGCAATGATTTGATGAAAAAGCCCGGCTTATAGAGCTGGGCTTTGTCGTTTCCGGGCGAGAGGCAAAGCGTTCGAGAATTAAATTTGTCGTAATCAGATCCTGAAAAATTGCACTGTACTTTGCCGGGTCTATTAGGTCTCAGCGAGCACTCGGCCCCGGTTACTTGCCAATAAATGTTTCGATATAGGCAATAGGGCACTTGGGAGTGGTCTCCTAGCTAAGCTACTAATATTGCTTCTGCAATTGCGGATGCCGAGGCAATAAGAGCATCCATATTTTTTAGATCTTGGTCAGGCCACATTTGGTTACGCAGCGCAGCCGACGCCTCGTTTAATACGCCTTCCACCATGTCTGGAATAAATGTCTTTCCGAGTGCGCGTGGCACTACGGCGAGCCTAGGGGAAGCCTCGTCATACCATATATACCCATGGGGAGCTTCATAACTATTATCCCTTGAGTAATCAAAATTAAAACCATCTCGCCAATTCCCTTCTAGGGTTGAAACCCAAAAGGTAGGGTAATGGATTTCAAGTATTAAATTTCGATGGATCGCATCCAGTTCTTGAAGATTTGCCAATAACGAAGAATTCTTGTTTGACATATTTTTGCGCTGTTCAGTTAAACCATCGCGAGCTTCCACTATATTTTCATAGACAGCCTTTCTCATGGCTGTCGGGTCTGCATAGCTCTTTCCGATAGCTCGAGTAATGAGCAGGTAAGTACTGTATCCATATGCGACTCCCAAATGGGCATCATACCCCCATCTTGATAGTTCAAACATTTTCTTAGATACTTCGTGCGCGTCATTCATCAAACGTAGGGTATCATCGTCGCTTATTTTTTTACGAGCTTTGCTTCCGCCTTTTACATAATTTGCCATGATGGTAAATAGCACAGACCTTACTGACCAAAAATAGTTTGTTATAGCTGTTTTCTCGTGATCTTTTAAAGCTCTTCCCATAATTGAATCTAAATTCGAAAGTATGCTGAGTATTTGGTCAACCTTTCTATTTATTTCATCAAGTTCTATCTTGATATCATTCAGGTCGCTCAGAACTTTGTTTTGAAATGGCAACTCACTAATTATTCCAAAACCTTTCACGACAACAATGGCGCCGGCTATGTAAGGGTTTTCTGGCAAGGCCATCAGCGTTTCTAAAATTTTTACTAAATCATTGGCAGCATTTTTATCGACCTGTAACGCTGGGTAATCTTTAGGTGCTTGGCTACTCATTGTTTTTACTCGCACTGCCAGTACAGTTACATGGGAGTGGGCAATTTGACCCTATTACACATCCACCCACGTCACGGCCGTCTGTGTAGCAATATTGCCTACACTGGGCTCCTCGGCAGTCGTCACGACAAAATCTTCCGCCCGGACAGGATGCGATGCCGGTTTCCGATTTTGGGCTGCTGCATCCGGCCATTACTGAAATGAATAGACTAAAGCCTATTAAGCACCAAAAGTTCATAATGAAATCTCCTCAGAGGTTCCGATTATTGTAGTCCTGCTTAGAGATCCGTTCCTCCCACGACGGCAAATCCGGACGAAGTTGCACTTAGCCGAATAGAAGGCTTACCGGCAGGCGGGTAGTTTCCAACAACTTGAAGTCGTCAAGCGGTAGTCGCGCACAGCTTTTCTATTATGAATCACAAGGAATCGCGATCATGATTAACTGCGCCGAATAAAAATACAGATTCTGATTTGGGAGAATTTGGAGCGAGCTGAGGGCGATGGCCGCCCTTAGAAGTCCATCAGGTATTGCCCGTTATCACAACGCGGCGCTAATCGTTGACGGTCCGCTGATGCTTGCTTGGAGCTCCCTGAAGAAGCTGATACGCCCCTCAGCTTGGCGATCAGGGCATCAGGGTTGTTGAGGATCTCCCGGAGCCCGTGGCGGTGCAGCTGGTTCCCGATACGTAGCATGCGGTCCCAGGCTGAGTGACCACCTTTCTTGAACGATACAACGCCATAGCGCAGCAGATAGTGCAGGGCCTGTGAGGGATATACGTCCTGGTGTGGGCCGTAGTACTCGAGGGCCCGGTCAAGCTCAAACTGGTAGAAGAGCTCAACCCCTTCATCATCGAGATCGAACTCGTTCGTCTCATTGACGTTGGTGTAGTAGATGCCCTTTTTCAAGAGGGTGCCCTGGCAGGACAATTCATCGTTTACCGATCGCAGACCCTCAAACATGCCGTTGAACTCTGCATCGGCAAACGGCACCTCGATGGACCTAGAAATGTCGAGGTCCGACCTTTGAAACTCCGCGTACTCAGTAGGAAGCGGGTAGCGTTTACCGTCTTCGAATATGGCTTTGTACTCGGAAAGGGCGGTGAAAGGCCGCTGATAGGAATACCTCGACCAGTGCAGATCGATGGCCAATACCTCTTTCATGCCAAGAAGCTGGAACCGGGGAGGGCACTGGTTGCGTTCAGACCACTCAGCCTCATTCACATCGATGGTCAGGGCGTAACGCAGGAGATCCAAACACAGGTCCGGAGAGTAGGCATTGGCGGCAATCTTGATATGCCCGTTCTCAGGGTTGATCGTGCGAGCCAGCCAGTTCCGGCCTTTGGGGTCGTAGTGACGAGCTTTGAGGTAATTGCGGAAGTCGTTTAGCGGCTTCATCCAGTCGTAGATGCCGTCCTCATGGCCCAGCATGTTTTCCATGCTTTTGTCCGTGCTCACGCGCAAGCACATCCAGCAACCATGGCGGGCACCGCACGAGGTTTTGCGCTCAGCACCGCCGTCTCGAATCATCACGTTCACCATGCAGTCACCAGCCGAGTCACGGTAAACCTCGGTCAGTTGAGAAAAGTCCGAGTAGGTCTGCAGACGTCCGTTGGTGACCTGAGAAAGGAACGTGAAAATGTCCATAGTCGTAAAGTCAGCTATGGGACTCATGATCCAGTTGGGCTTATCGCCCGGCTTTGCAATGTTCACAGGTAGAAAGGCGCTTTCGCCACGGGCGGCCATATTCCTCCCCCTAACGGCCGACTCGTCTCGGCGAGTGCCGATCAGCGTAACGATGGTATCGCTTGCGAAGTCGCGACCCATTTCCTGCTCGATGACGGATTTGATCTGGCGCTTCGTACGATCCATCGGTGACGCTTTGATTTGCTGTTGGCATTTGGCTGAGTTCCCGGGCAATGAAGCGACGGTGCGACCACCGATGATGGAAACCAGCCAATTTTCGGAAAGGTTGGGACTGCAAACCCAGATACGTACAGGAAGCGCGTGCTTTTCGGAGTAAGCCTTCAGTGCGCGGATCTCATCCTTGCTGTATGAGTGGACTCTGGGGTTCTCGAGGAGCGTGTCACTGTTTAAGACGTGCAGTTCCGGGACCTCGAAACCCTCGGCCTTCAGCTGCTCCATAGCCTTAAGCGCAATCGCCAGCGTGACCGAGCTATCTTTTCCGAACGAACTCGCCACGATTAATCGCTTACTGGCAAGAATCAGTGATTTGATCGCTGCAATGGCTTCGTCCACCTTCTCCGCAAATGAGCGCTCGATGATGGGCGACGCCACTGGGGCGGCATCCTGGAAGAGGGTGGAAGCGATCAATTGCATGGTCAGAGCCCTGAAGATGAAGAACACCTCCAGGGTATGCACGATCGCAAATATGCAAGTTAGATCCCGCCGGCTTCCTGCAGATCGAGGGTATCCAACAATTTGTTCTGGCTCGATAAGCTGATTACTGATGGCCCAGTTCAAGGAAGCGGAAGCAGCTCTTCAAACAGTCCGTCAAGGGAAATTGAGGTGGCCACGAATGCATCAAAGGCGGATGCGAGGGACGTAATGGGGTCATCGCTCTTCACGATGAGCTCAGATTCCAAATTGCCTGTCTCGCTTACGGCCAAGGTAATCGGATATCCGACGCTCTCTGCTCCAACCCGCGTGGCTTCGCGTGCAGCATCAAGCTGCTCGATCGGAAAGTCTTCGTGGCTCAAAACGGCTGAAAATTTCACCGCGCCATCAGGAGCATCGTAAACAAAGATTGAAAAGGCCCGGCCGTCCAAATTAGTGTCAGCAAGGTCGCGTATTTCGGCCACCAGCTCATGATGTTCCTCATCGAGAATGTCAATCGCTCCAATGCGGTATTGACCACTGACCTCAAATGCAGCGATAGCCCGTCTCATCCCTTCAGAACAAGGCTGTACATCAGAAATCTCAATCGCCATCGGTTTACTCCAGAGTTCGTTGATTTGCTGTCTGCCAATACCGCGCTGCTGAGCGCGCACGGCTATGCGTATACGTTACTCAGAAGTGAAAGGGAGTTCTCAGCTTCTTGTTGTTGCTCGCTTGTTGAGTCCACCACTAGGGGCTGATTGAAGCAAATGTTTTGTCGCAAGTGAGCATGATTGCCTCTTTCCTCGATGGAGCTTCGTATGACCAGACGGCGCAATACCTCAACACTTGATGACTTGTTCACTATTGCGATGAAAATCCCGCTCTGGGCCAGCTTGATCATTGCTGGTGGCTCGTTTGCCTGCCTTCGTTATTACGGCGGTACCGAATTACCGGTGCTGACAGTGCCGCTTGGCAGTGAGCTTGGCCCTGCGATTGCAGAATATGTCCTGCGGCTGCTCGCCTTAGTTGGACAGTACGTCATCCCACCGGTGTTTCTGCTGGGCGGAATCCTTGGGTGGGGGCAGCGAAAACTGAGGGCTCGGAAATTCAGCCGTATTGGAACGGCGCAGGAGCCAGGCGTAGCTATCCGCAACCTCACCTGGGAACAATTCGAGAACATGGTTGGCGAAGCCTTTCGAAAACAGGGTTTCACGGTGCAGGAGACGGATAAGGGGCCGGATGGTGGTGTCGACTTAGTGCTGCGTAAAGGCAGGGAGGTGTTCCTTGTTCAATGCAAACAGTGGCGAGCCTCGAAAGTAGGAGTACAGATCGTGCGCGAACTTTATGGGGTGATGTCTGCGCGCGGCGCGACTGGTGGGTTTGTGGTCACCTCTGGCACGTACACCAGCGATGCTTGGACATTTGCGAGGGAGACCAATCTCCAGCTAATCGACGGGAAACGGCTTATTCAGTGGTTCAAGAAGCCTGGCCTGAGCAGGGAAGCTCTTTCTGTAGAAGATTCTTTGGGAGAGGCCGATGGCGCGTTCGTCGGGCGTGGGGCGCCAGCGACTGGGCTGAAGGAGTGCTCACCCTCGTCAAACGCCAACAAACCATCCACCTGTCCCCTGTGCGGTGGTGGTATGACGGCTCGGTACCCTCGCTCCACCAATGGTGGAATGGCGAACAGTGTGTTTCTGGGATGCCTCAATTTTCCGTCGTGTCGAGGTACCCGGCCGCTCGAACCTGAGAACGTGTAACACAACGCAAGTTCGGCCAAATGAAGGGCTGGCCGGTAGGTAGTTGCTACATTGGTAAAGCGTTCATTGGACTGTCCCCTACCACCTGTTTTGGGCAATGAACGCTTTCCGATGCAGCTTCATAAAGATTTTTGCCCGCCGTTTTTATGGTTTGTCCTCGTCTTGAAGACCGTACCAAAGCACCGCTTGCGCAGCAAAACCAGTAGAACCGCACAGCGTACCAAGGGTGATAAGAGCGCCTGTAGATTGCCAATAGCCCAACAGAGCTAAAACTCCACCGATAACGCCAATCAACACCGGTGCTCGGCGTAACCACCGCGTTTGATGTTTGACCTGAGCGACCATTTGGCGCTGCAGCTCCTTCAAGTTCTCATCACTCAATCCCGTCCTGCTCCTGATCCCGATGTTGCGTCGCTCAGCGACTGTTCACTTAGCACCAAGTCGCGCGTTACTTCGACGGATGTGGCTGATCAGCCGACAAAGCCCTTACTAGAAGGGCTGCGCTGTGCGATCTTCAGGCTGCTCGGCCTGCTTATTCGCTCAATAAGGCCTGGCCGGCAAAGGAGAGGGTGACGGGTGAGCGCAGTACACCACCGTTGTCCATAGCGACGGAGCATGCGTTCAACAATTGTTGCGCCAAGTTCATCGCCTCTCGCGGATCAGTAATCTCGACCTGCAGGTAGTCGGGGTAATGAGACTTGCCATTGATGACCTGCTGACCCTCACCCTGGATAAAGAGAATCTGACAATCTTCCCCAGCCGCATTCAGAATCGCAGTCAGCCGCTCGGGTGTGAGTTCTGGAACTGCATCACAGATCTGGGTGGTAATCTCTTCGGTTGCCTTCATGGCTGCATCGACTCTCTGTGGGGTATTGATGTTGAGTTGCGCGGCAACTCCGCGGCACTTCCTAAGCCAAAACCCGCAAGCGCGGGTAAAAAATGGCAGTCGTTTGCTAATCTTCCAAGCCCGTGACGCCATCCCCTTTCCAGAGACGGTCAGCGACTCGACGAATGACGGCCAAGTCAGCCTCTTTGGTCGACGGGTTGTACAGATTGTCCACGAACTCATCCTGGGCAATCTCACGGCAGAGGTCAGGTCGAGAGAAGCCAGACTTGAGTAGATTGGAGTACTTCTCCTCTCCGAGCAGCCGTTCAGCTGCTTCGTCGAAATGGGCCTTGGTGGTCACGTGAATTTCCTTTTCTATCGGGTGGTGGATTTCAACAGTTTTCAGTTGATCATGCCATTCCAACTGCTTTATCAAGCGCTGCATTAAACAGTTCGGTTACATCTGTTCCGTCATCAAGGGTTTCGATGAACTGGCCTTTTTCGACCTTCAAGTACACCGTGATGCCGGTGGCGTTGCAGGTTACCGACTCGGGCATTTTTTCGTCATCGTAGGCAGCGCAATGCGCGGCAGAAATGGCTTTGATGAAGTCGCCGTTGGCGAAGGCATGATCGATAGTGAACCCGCCCGCCGGCTCAACAGGACTGACTTTGTTTTCGACCAAGTCGTAGATTTCTTCAGAGGTGAACGAAACGCGATACACAAGCCCCTTGTCGATCAGGGCGTTAAGGCAGTTTCGAACTTTCAGGCCGTCATTCGATTTTGTGACGTTGAGAGCGGTAACGGCTGGGACGATGCCTGTGATCCAGTTTCCCTTACCCGCGGAGATTGCTTCAAAGATTGCCTTTTGAATTAGTTGGTTACGCTGCGCTGTGTTCATCTCTGTTACCCCATAATCAGTTCAATGAGGTTATGATGAAGTGGGTAAACTGCAACATCATCGAGCTCGTCATTGATCACCGGAGAAGACCTGGGGTAGATCCAGCTCCGCGTTCTGCTTGTTCCGCCGAGGCGTTGTTGTCAGCAAGCTGGTGTCGCGCTGCTCTTTCAATTTGAACAATTATGCGTAATTATGTCGAAATTCCTAATTTATGGATTTCGGCATAAAGGTTCATAATGACAGCAGAAACCAAGGACACGCTTCTCTTCCCTCGAACTCACCTGGCTGAGGGCATCCTAGCCACGTTCGAGTCTCGCTTGCAAAATGCTGCGACGATATTCGCGCCTCGCCGAAAGGGGAAAACCACCTTTCTCATCAACGACCTGATACCGATTGCCAAGGCACACGGCTTTATCGTGGCCACAGCTGACCTGTGGTTTGATAAGGCGCATCCTGAGCGGGTGATTGCGGGCGCGTTATATGAAGCCATCCACGGAGCCGGCTTCTTGCGGCGCAACTGGCTCAAGCTCATGCGGCCAGGCTCACTCGTGCAGTCAGTGGAGGCGGGCGCCGGTACCGACGGCGTAACGATGAAAGCCGAGTTGGCTAAGGAGAATGGTCTGAATTTGATCGAGCTCTTCGAGCGCTTCCGCAGGCTCGGGAACGGTAAGGCGCTGTTGATCATCGATGAGGTGCAACACCTGGCGAGCAAAAAGGATTTCGAGGATCTGACTGCGACCCTCCGCTCGTTGCTGCAGCAGGCGCACGGTGAAGTTTTTGCAGTTTTCACCGGCTCCTCTCAGGACGGCCTACATCGCATGTTTCGTCGCACTAAAGCACCTTTCTATCAGTTCAGCCACGAGATCCAGTTTCCTAATCTCGGCTTTGAATTCGTGCAGCATCTCGGTCAGCGTTTTGAGGAGATCACTGGACGGGAGTGGGACGTAAATGCCGCTTTCGAGCGTTTTGCTGCCCGGGGGTACATGCCCAAGTACATCCGTGACGTGTTCCTGCTGTGCCTCACTGAGGGACTCAGTGTGCGTGACGCGGACCATCGAGCATGGGGAACCATGACGGACGAAGGCAACTTCGAGAACTTAATCCTGGAGATGGCTCCTCTGGATTTCACCGTACTTATCGGGCTAGTGAGGGGGCTTCCAATATTCTCTACCGAAGGGCGCGAGTGGATTGGCAGCGAGATGCCCGGTGGCCACGTACCCAGTGCCGCGACCGTTCAGACCGCATTAAAGCGCCTGCAGCGCCGTGACCTGGTTGGCAATCTGGGGCATGGAGAGTGGACGATTGAGGACTTCGCGTTGGAGAGTTACCTGCGTCGGAACTTCGTTGACATTGACCCTCAACTCGACCCGGACAGCTGACAATTTGCTGATCGCCGGCAGCCGCAGGTATCGTCATCTACTAGGGCCTACTGACGGCTGTCGAAATTAATGTCGCATGATCTTTGCCTAGCCAACCCTGCAAGGAGTCCTTGCGAAATGGACAATCCCGGCATGGCTTCTTGATGTGAGGGAACTTGGTCATTGATCTGCTTTTCCGTACTACTCAGGTTGATCGCTATAGGTACCAACAAGATTCGCTAATGCAGCCTGCAATTCTTTCTTAAGCAGCCGCAAAGCAGCCAATTCCATTTGTTGATCGTCACGCACTTCAAGGTATTCATCTAAAGCGTCAACGAGCACGGCGTTCATGCTCTGCCCGTCCTTCTGGCTGCGTGCATCCAGCCGCTCACGCATTCCGGTCGGGAGCCGAGCAACGAACTTGTCAGCGTCACGGGATACAGGCCCACCGGGAGCTTTCTTCACCCGCTTTTCGACGAGGGCGAGCGCGTCTTTGGCTATCTGGTGAGCATCTTTGGAGAAAACTTTGGTCATGGTCATTTCACATACGATTTGAGGGGGTAACCTTACTTAAAGACTGACGTACCTGAACAACCTTTCATTGAGACCTTTCGGCTTTGGCGGCCTGCGCGGCCAAGGCGGTCTCGATGGCGTGTTCTGCAGCGTAGGCTTCTGCGCGCTCATTGAGGGCAGTAGCCAAATCACCCACGGTGGGAAATGCCCGAGATTCGAGCACCGACCGCACTATTTCATTGGCCCAGGTCGCACGCTGCTCACGCAGCTTGAGCCGCGCCGGCTGGTCTTCGGCCCGCATCAGGTCGCGATCAAGGCGAGCCCACTGTGTAAGCATATTCACAACATGGGCGGGCAATGTCAGGTGGATTGGATCATTCTTCGGTTTAGTCATCGTGGTGATTCCTTTCCTTTGTGCTTGCTCGGCGGCCTTAAAGGTTACCAGTCCTGGCTTGTCGGCGGTTTAGTTCTAGTCGGCAACTCAAGCATCGACTGCGTTTTGGCGCCTCCCGAAGCACGCTTAGCTACAGGATCAGGCGCCCACCCAGGCGTCGTATTTACGTCAAGCTACGTACGAGCTGTCTTGTGGACGCGTTTCAACGCAGGCGTTTTGCAGTGAGTGGATGTCGCGTTGATCATTGATCCAGCACTGAAGAGCCATCAGCACCCACGTCATCATGGACACCTGCTTTAACCCAGCCTCGATAGCAATCGCATCGCGAATTCCGTCTGGAAATCGGACTGTGGTCGAATGGTCCCCGCGCATTGCGCAAAGGTCGATATGAGGAACCCCAACCAGAATCAAGCTGGCCTGGCGTTCACCGAGATGATTCACGTAGAGCTGACGGTCTAATGCACACCATTTGTTTCCGTCCAATGCCTCAGCTACGGCCATGATTATTTCTGAATTGATGCTCCGGCTATGGCTCCTCGCGATTTCATCCAGGGCATCAATGATGGTCGAGTGGGTGGTCAGAACGAATTTATCCGCTTTACGCGAGTTCTGCACCCGCCGGCAGGACCGTGGCGGTAGGGTCGCTGTATAGGCCGTGGAAGCTATGGATAGAGAGGTCATTGAAGCGCTCTGCGGTAAGGTTCGTCGAAGGTCATGCGAGCGGACGGCGACGCAGACCAAGTCTTTCTAGTGCGTGATAGAGCAATATTAGCGAGGAGGTGCCTTCGATGAAGTGCAGTCTGCCCCTTTGAAAGGGCAGAATCGACTCTACCTTTTGAGCGCTCTGGCAGAGATTAAACGCAATCTCAGCTGGTATTGCTCGCCATTGCTGGACCAGTCGATATTGGTTTGTTCACCAACAGCCATGGCCACATCCTTCACGACGTCCTGGTCCTTTGCTGGGCCGTCCTGGCCTTCAGCGAATTGATCAAGATGGAACTGGGTTTGCACTCTTCGCGTCGTTTCAAATTGGCCTAGCGTCAGCTTCTCAGGGGGGCAGTACAAGTTGAAAGTTCGAGTAAATTAGCGAATGACCGTCACAGAAAGTGGGCCATTGTTGGTGGACGAGGTCCTCAGGTTTGTGAGGCGTTTCGCGCCTGGCGATCGCTGACCTTGAGCTCATCTATCATTGCAGCTGCAGACCGTGCTGCATTCCCGAGGTGGATCAGTTTTTCGAGATTTTCAGCTTTGAAGAACCGGCGGCCGGCAGCAACGATGTCCTGAGCCTTGATGATTTCTTGTGGGACCTGGCCCACCCACTTTGCGGTTTCTGACAGCAGCCGAGGCTTCATCGCTTCGATCTCCGCCGGCTTGATCCTGCTCAGGTCGCGCATAGGTTTGCAAAGATTGGTAACTAGCATGTCCTTGAAACGTGCCTTGATGAACTGCAGTCCCTCCAGCGTGGCCAAGGGCACCTGCTTGTGAGGCCATCCCTTGCCGTCGTTAGCTCGACGATTAGAGGTTTCAAAGAAGACCTCAGCCTCTGCTGGGGTCATGGGTACGCTTCTCTCTATTACCGGATCGTCCCTGTCAGCTCGAACTTTCAGGGTAGAAAAAATCCCGGTGCCGACGGCGCCCATCAGTCGGACTTTAAGTTCCTGGAGCTCTCGATAGTCTCGCTCCAAAACTTCAATCACCGCGATCATCTGGGGCATGTTTTTGATCATCGCCATGACGGTATCAATTCGTCTGCGCCGCTCGAGAGCCTGGTCAACGCGTTGCCGTTCACGGGTGAACTTGACGCCAAAGTGCTTCCTACCGCAGTGACTGCCAATGCCAGTTTCAAGACCGTCACTGGTCGTAATCAGGTAACCGTGGAGGTGGGGAGTATGGCAACTCTCAATCCCGCAATTGGCCCGGTCAAGGAAACGGTAGGGCGCAACGACCGTGCCGAATCTCCGATCAGCCTTTGGATGGAATGGGAGCGATGGTGCGAAGTTCGGGCGGCTCAGCAGATCGTCATAGGTTTCAATCACTATCAAATCGGATTCCACCATCATTCACCTCGCACACCTGTTGAAAACTGGGCAAAATGCCATGTAGCTGTATTTAAACACAGTGTTCGGGTGAGGTGGAAAAACGACCAATTACTGATCACTCAAGGGGGAGCAAATGGCGAGTTACACCATTCAGGACCATGCCCATCATTTTGCCGTTTGGGCCGCCGGGCGTGCCTACTCGCGTAGTGGCGGCGACGGAGGAGGGTACTCTGTTAAGTACGCGCGGACGATGCTTGAGGCAGCCGGTATGCGGGAAATCAACACGCCAACGGATCTCCCAAGCGCGGATGGAATAGACGCGTTCATACACGAGCGAATCGAGGCCGTACGTACGGCGCGACCGGCGACCTATGTGCACCACAAAACCGGAGAGCACTTGAAGTTTCGTTGCACCTATGGACGTGCGCAGAAGCTTGTGAACATCTACCTGAAGTCCAAACTGGTCTGCGGTGGCTACCACGATGACAAACGCGTTGAGCGTCTGCATCCCCCAATTGACAGTGTACTGCTCAGGGGGTTGAGCGCATTCAGCGAGAGCGTCGCTGGCCAGGCTCAGTACGCGGAGTTTCAGAAAGATCTTCTCGATGCCCAAGCTCTGGGGAGCTCCTGGGTAATTTTCACGCAAACAACGTATGAGGCTTACATAAAAGCGTTCAAATCTTTGCAGAAGGATAAACCCTTGTGGGCGATTGAAGAGCACTGGGTGCTGTGAATGTCACAGCTCCGTCTGGGCCCTTGCCGGGGGCAAATTCCGTCCTTTCCCAGTATGTCGCTGAAGGAGAATTAACTGGCAAGTAGTCACGCTTGCCCTCTCCAGCTCACAAGCGGATATCAGGGCCTGAGAGCGATTGGTCAAAACACTCATAGGTAGTTCGGCATGCAAACCTTGCTTGATAAGCGACTTCAGCGCCTCAACCGCATTAAGCAGGTGTTGCTCGTAATTGAACTGGTGCTCCTTGTTGTTTCAGGGGTATATGTGTCTCAACAAGAAGGATCACCAACGGTCATGTGCGCGGTGAATTTTGGCCTGCTCATGATAGCTGCGGGCGCGCACTATGGTGTTTCGTCACGGATTGAGAAACTCAAATTCCAAGCGAGTGGGTACAGATTTTAAGGTAGGCCTGCAACCGCGATGAGCATCTGCTCGCGGAAGGGAAAAACGCTTCCCGCTGGGAAGAATGGCACGTTGAATTCTTGGAGGGGGAGGGCCTTAGAACGGCACCTCACAACCCTCCAGAAGGCTGGCTGCTTCAGGCAGCGATGGCCTCTCGCTGTCGAGCCTTCCATGGATCATTCGCACGAGCCAGTCTTGCCATTTGCAATGGGCTAACAGAGTTCCCGACCAGATGGCTTTGCTGAGTCTTGTTCAACTCCCGGCCGTCGTGTCCTCGATCGATGATATAGCTCTCGGGAAATCCCTGCGCACGATACAGCTCACGTGGTTTTAGCATACGCAAGCAGATGTCGATCATCAGGTACTTGGTGCCATTAACATCGACAGTTACCAGGGCCAGCTTATCTGCAATGGTTGGTTGAGGTGGGAGCGTCGAAGCCTTTCCATGCTCCACCATAAAATCTGCGACACGCAGAGCACCGGCCATTTGTTCCTCGGTGATTTGCAGACCAAGGTCAGAAGCTAGTTGCATCAGTGATGCGGTGGCCAGCTGCTGTTGACTGCCCGCGCTAGTGATGGTGCTGAACGGCGCCAGGGCGCTATGCGCGGGGGTCGTATTCTTGCCGCCGTTGGCCTGGACGATGATTGGTGCCACGAGCGAGAAATGACCACCTTTGACCTGCGCGCAAATAGTCCGCAGTGGACTGTCGGCCGGCATATTTCGCTGGTGTGTGGCATTAGCGTGTTCGGAGATGAATGGCGTCAGCACCGGTGAGCCCAACATCAGTTCACCACGGTTAGCGCCGGTAACGGTCCGCATCGGTTCGTCAATGCTGTGAAGGCGCACGGCACCCTGGTGAGTGACCGGGACAATAAATGGTCGTCCGTTCAGGACAAACTTCTCGATGCCAGTGGCGATCCGAACATTCGTGGTTTTAACCAATGGCCGGCTTCGCGCCCAGATGCTCGGACCAAGATCGTTCCAGTCGACACACTCAGCAGCGGTGCGGTACGGCAGTTGGCCCTTTTTCGGCTCCGCTGCGTGTGACGCCTCCGGCCACACAATTGGATGGCCGTCACATCGGGCCATCAGAAATAGGCGTTCGCGAGTGGTTGGCGCACCATCGTCGCAGGCGCGCGAAATGCGCCATTCGACCTGGTATCCCAGGCGTCGCAGGCTCGCGATGAAATGATCCCAAGTGCGATTCACCGGGCTGCCGTGACGTTGGTACTTACGACGCTGCTTGCGACGGTGAAGCGCATTGCCGGTGAGCTTGCCTTTATCCGGTACCAGAAACTGTTCGTGACGTGGGACGTGCTCGCCTTGATCGGCAACGGTGCCATCCAGCTTGATGACGCGACCGGTTTTAGCGCAGCGCTTTGCAACCAGTGGGCTCCAAAGCTGCATCTGGCGAACATTTTCCATACTGATCGCAATCGGTCGGACCTTGCCGGCCCATTTGATGATTACCCAACCAAGGTCGCGGATTTCCTTCTTTCGCGACTGGCCGCCGGCCGCTTGGGAGTGGTGGGTACAATCAGGACTCCCATGAAGAAAACCTACCGTACGACCGCGGCAAGCCTTAACTGGGTCGACGCCCCACACATCCGTTTGGTAGTGCTCAGCATGTGGGTGGTTCGCCGCATGCATGGAGATGGCGGTCGGATTGTGGTTTACGCAAATATTGACCGGCCTCTTCAGACCCATTTCCAACCCGGTCGAGGCTCCGCCTCCGCCGGCGAACAGGTCGACGATGATCCAGTTATCTGAGTCATCGAGAGCGAGTCCGTATTGCGTAGTGAAATCGATGGTTGGGAATTTTTTGGGAAAAGAACTCATGCTGTAAACACCGCTGCCAGGTCAGAGGAGGGCGCGACGCCCGTGTCTGATCCAGATCTTCCGTGTGTTTCGAAAAGTGCAACTCCAATCCCTTCTATGCGAAGTGCGAAGTGCGAATTGCACCCTGCACCAGTATCAAATCGGAACTGTAGTTTTCCTCGCCGGGTGAGAGAATGCCCGCATGATCTTTATGAGGTTTTCTCTGTGGGCAGCATCAGGTTTTTGGGATTTTTCGTTTGGCTTTGGGTCGTGGCGTTTTGGGCGTTCCCACGTGTCTATTCTGCTGTGATGGTGATCGAGGACGGAACCCTCATTGGCATGCCGCCGGAGGTCTGCCAAGCTCTCAGTCTTCCTGTTGAGAATGCACGCTGCAAATTCCGCGGAGCGTTACAAGGCACCCTGCGCCTCACTTGGGTTGTCGTAAGTGAAACAGGGGCGGCCGTGGAGTTGGATCAGGGCAAGTATCCACTGGTTTATGCAAAGTCGCATGTCGCCGGCGGTAAGCCCACGGAAGTTGCTCTATTCATGGGGTTGGGGATTTTGCTGCTCCTCCCGCTCATTTCCGAGGCAGTGCTGTATCTTCGCAGACGCGGGCCAGGAGGCGTTGGAAACGCGTAAGTCCTCTTTGTCTTGAATGGGACGTTCTAGACGACCGAAGCGATCAGCCAGCACCACACAAAGCGCAGTGAACGCACTCGTGTGCTGCGGGTTATTTCCTTTTCCCGAGAAGCTTTCAATTAACCAGCCGTGTCCACCCCATAGACCGGAAGACAGGGCGGCTAGCACTACAGCAATAACCCCTAGCACAATCACTATTTTCATTAATTGATTCCTTGGCTTTGATCGGTTTTCGTTGACGAGTTATGAGCTAGATGTTGTGTTAGACCAGCTTCGCCTGCATATATTTTGGGGATGCTCTAGACATCAGCGCGTTGATCGAAAAGACCTACGTGAACGCCTTCCTTCTGCATCCGACAAAGCGCTTCGAACAGCGGCGCCAGTGCGTCATATTGCTCTGGCTTGATACCAATGCTTGCTGCTTCTTTCACCTTGATTGCTTCATACAGGTCGCGCATGGTCGCGCCTTCTGGGAGACCCGAAAGAATCGAAAGTACAAGTTGTTTCTTTTCGTCGTTGAGCTTCACGCCTGCGTACTGCTCAAGCAGTTGCACGATAAACTCAGGGGAGCTGCGGGCCGCTTCAAGAGGATCTAACCTGAGCGGTTCAACACTGCCGCCGAGAATGATCATATGGCGAGCTTTGGCAAGATCAATGTCTATCATTTGCCCCTCGCTGTTCTTGAACTGCATGGGGAACTGCATTATGAGTGGTAGCGCAGTCGCTCGCTTCGCAGCTCGGGTGTCTCCTAAGAAGACGTGGTTTGAGGCCTGAGCGACGATGCTTTCGGCAGCGGTGGCGCGCCGGTTGTGTTCGATGGACGCTTTGAAATCGACACAAGAGTTATCGTTTATCACCCATTCGGGTAACTCCATCAGAGCTTGCAGGCCGCTCTCTGCGTTTTTGGCCCACTCCAGAACATCCTCGAGGTTTTTCAGATGGCCACCTTCGATGGCCAGTCGTAGATCGCAAGCCTCATACATGCGTCCGGCCATTTCGCTCTTGTCGTCCGAATCTGGAGTTTTCAATTTCATAGCGTTTCTCACTGGTGAATGTCGTGGGAGGGAGAACCCCCATTTCCTACCGACGCAGCCGGTACTAGCCGGCTTGAACTTTGCTCACGGCGTATCGAGTTCAAAAGCGATACAACTATCGACCGTTGAAGTGCGAATGCAAGTACGAACGTAGCCCCGATGATTCCAACGGTTACCCGATTGAAAGAAAGATAATCGCCAAACACAACGCCGAGCGCGGTGAGAGCTACGGCGATCAGGATTACGAATTGCGAAATTCGTCGCAGGCTTTCAAGCTTTTCGATAAGGCTCTCGCGTCCGCCCATTTGTTCTTCAACGCCCATGCGGTCTCCTCTTTAAGCACGCTGGTCCTTCCATTACGATTCTGTGGTCAGTGGCCATCATCGAAGGCTTTGTCCGGAGAAACCCAGTGACATCGAGAGTTCCTGAGCCGCAGATGTACCGATGCGCTTGGCGAATCGGTCGATCGGGTTGTCCTTGACCGAGAAGTCCACAACCTTGCTTGCGCCTACGACTTCGCGCGCCACATAGTCCACGTCGCCCAACTGATCGATAAGACCAAGCTGCTGTGCCTGTTGGCCCGACCAGATTAGCCCTGAAAAAAGCTCTGGATGGTCCGCTGACTTCAGCCTGTCGCCGCGGCCGGCTTTGACAGCCTCGATGAATTGATTGTGGGTTGTCCTCAGGACCTCGCCCCAGAAAGCGGTTTCTTCGGCGTTCCTGGGCTGAAATGGGTCCAGAAACGCCTTGTGCTCGCCAGCGGTGTAAGCCCGCCGTTCAACCCCCAGTTTCTCCATCACACCGACGTATCCGAAACTTGCGGCCGTGACGCCGATGGAGCCAACCAGACTGGCCTTGTCTGCGTAGATTTCGTCGGCCGCGCTGGCGATGTAGTACGCACCTGAAGCCGCCAGATCCGTTATCACAGCAAAGACTTTGATATTGGAGTGCAAGCTGCGTTGACGCTTGATCTCGTCATACACATAACCAGCCTGCACCGGGCTTCCACCTGGACTGTTGATCTTCAGCACGACGGCCTTAGTACGGGGATCGGTGAAGGCCTGACCAATGCTTTTTTTCAGTGTCTCAGCGCTGGCTGATTCGCCCTCGGCGATGGGGCCGTTTACATCGATCCGCGCCGTAATTTCTTTGGCGTCAGCGCCGTCGGCAGCGAAGTGCTCGACCGCTAGCGTGGCCGCGACGATCGCAATGGTGCCTATCCACATTACGTACTTGACGTACTTGAAACGGCGCCGGCTCCGTTGTTCTCGGACCAAATCGCGTACCAAATGGTCGAGCACCTCAATAGGTTGAGTCATAGGTTGAGTCATAAGTTTACTCGGTCGAGTTCTGAAAATTGGGGTGAGGATGCCCCAGCGTGTGTCAGATATGGGCCAGATTGGCCCCTAAACGCTGACCCAATTCCGGAAAACGTGTTCGAGAGCTTTGCGAATGTCCGGAAGTCGGCGATTCAGCTGTCGGCTATTGTCAGATGCTTGCGGTTTGCCCAACTGTGGCAAAATCGCGTGCAGCTTCTGGTAGTAATCGGAAGTTGAGTAGTGAGGCCGGCTATCCTGCCTCCAGACCATTGCAGGTGCCCTTGAATAATCCTTCCACCACATTGCCGGTTGATACGCTGAGCGAAGCGCTGCGGCAGGCCCCATATTCTCTGGAAGCGGAACAAGCTGTTCTGGGCGGCCTGCTGCTTAATAACTTGGTGTGGGAACAACTTTCGAACGTGGTGTCGGAGGGGGATTTTTACTTCGCCGATCACCGTCATATTTTTCGCATCATCAGTTTGCTCGCCGAACGTGGTCATCCATTCGACGTGGTTACCGTGCGAGATCGGTTGGTGCTGGAAGGGATGGCTGAGGGCTCACCTCACCTCGACTACGTCAATGCGCTGGCCAAGAGCACTTTAACGAACGCAAATGCACAAACATATGCAAGAGTCATCAGGGAGCGAGCAAAGCTGCGTGAGATCATCGCTACATGCGAGGATATTCAAGCTCACGCTCTGCGTCCGGAGGGTAGGTCGGCGTCAGACCTCATTGAAGAGGCCGAGCGGAAGATTCTTCTAGTCGCCGGTAAGCAACCAAAAGAGGGCGGCCCCGTTGGGGTCAACGAGCTACTGGTCAAAAGCCGGGAAAAGATTGAATCCCGCTCGAAGAGCCAGGTAGCCGGGTTGCGCACTGGGTTCGATGACCTGGACAAAATAGTCGATTCACTGCAACCCGCTGACCTGGTCATTGTCGCGGGCCGCCCATCGATGGGCAAAACGACCTTCGCGATGAACATCGTAGAAAATGCGGTGCTCAACTCCGACAAGGTCGTGATTGTCTACTCGCTGGAGATGCCCGGGGTCTCATTGATCAATCGTATGATTGCTTCGGTTGGCGGAATAGACCTGACCAGTGTCAACAACGGTCAACTCCAGGAGACGGATTGGCCGAAGCTGGTTAAGGCGGCCGACATGCTCAACCAGCCGAATCGCTTCTTCATCGATGACTCCTCAGGAGTAACGCCGTCTGAGATGAGGGCAGAGACACGGCGAATTTTCAGAGCGCATGGCGAGATCGGCCTGATCATGGTCGACTACTTGCAGCTGATGAAGATTCCTGGTTCAAGTGGGAAAAACCGGACCAACGAAATTTCCGAAATCTCACGATCCCTGAAGGCTCTGGCTAAAGAGTTCGGATGTCCGGTGGTTGCGCTTTCACAACTCAACCGAAGCCTCGAGTCGCGGGCCGACAAGCGCCCCCTCAATTCAGACTTACGCGAGTCGGGGGCCATTGAGCAGGACGCGGATGTGATCATGTTCGTCTACCGAGATGAGGCGTATTACCCCGACTCGAAATACAAGGGTACTGCCGAGATTATCATTGGCAAACAACGTGAGGGCGCCACTGGGTTTTGCAGGCTGGCGTTTGTCGGAAAATACAGTCGATTCGAAAATCTAAAGGCAGGAACTCACGAGTTCAGTGAACTTGAGATGGGACGAAAACCCCCGAGAATATCTCCCCGGGTTGGTCGAGTTCATGTCCCAGAGGTCGCTACCGTCGAGAACTTTAAGGCGTCACGTCGCAAGAATAAGCCCAAGAAATAGCTGTGACTGCCATACCCTGTTAATCCTGGATGAGCAAATGCTGAACATCAATGGCCGGAGCTTGCTCAGCATTTGAGTCGCCCGAATTCACAGCGTCTCGGCGGCTTAAAGGGATTGTGTCGGCTTCATAAATAAATACGAAATTCTGGAAATAGCTGCGACTACGAACACAGAAGAAGCCGCATGGCAGGCGGGTGGTGTGTAGCGATCTTTTCCCGGAACTCGATAGGTGCTAAGCAAAGTCTGCCAAGGATGCAAATTCGCCTTCGTACTTGAAGCTGATCAGCGCGTGCAGGTCGCGCTTTACGCTATCCCCACAGTGCGATTTCGCGTCCTCGTAGTAATAGAGTTCGGTCGACCTCAAGTCTTGGACAATGTCGATCTAGGACACGTCATACCAACCGCGTTCTTCGCCTGGTTCGGCGTCATATTGCGCCTTCAATACAAACCGGCTCTGCGCTTTCCACTTGTACGCACCGTTGCTGGGTTCAAATTGGTAAAGGAGGCCAATTTTAGCGTCGAGCTTCTGGAGCGCTTCTTGAGGTGTCGCACCGCGTGCAGATGGAAAAAGGGGATTATCCCCAAGGAACGCTTGGGTTTCCGTACCTTGAAAGTCGTCCCCTTCGAGCATGTCGAAAAGAAAATCAGTGGCCGAACGATGAGCGACGATTGCGCGGAAACCTCCGCCGTAACGTTCACCTTCCACGCCTAGATGGTCCTGCGTGGCTTCCAGATACTTATTGAGTGCATTCAATTCCATGTCTTCGTACTCGATCCAAGGGCTGATAGAGGGACTTTGGTAGGCATGGTCTTTTCCCTAACCTTTGGCTATGTAGTCTGCTTTGAGCCACATCGACCGCTCGCGGGTGTCGTATTGAGGGCCAGCAGAGGCATAGCCAGCGACCCGACGCAGTGGTATCTCAAATTTTTCGTGAAACCCACCGATAGGATTAGTTGTGCTGATGGCACCTTGGGGGAACGTTGTCGAGGTGTAGTCGATCACGCCTTCGTGGATAGACCCATCGTCAAGAAGGAACAGAAACACCTCACTGGCTGAGGATGGAATGCCTTTGGTGAACGTCAAAACAAAAGGCTTCCCCTCAGAATCTACTACTTGGTCACTCACGGCCTGTGCCTGGTGCCCAACATCATAGTTTGACACACGGAAACCAATAAAATCAGTCGTTTACGGAACCTGCCGCGATGCCATTTTTACAACATAGATTGACACAACGCATAACGATATCCGAATGACGGGATGAGTTTATAACAACATAGTTTGACACTACCCGCGGGAGCCTTTTTAAAGTCGAGATTGCAGCCGAACAAAATATTGTGACACCACCGGCTCAGTGAACTCAGGGGTAAACGGCTTAACGGAGCATGCCAGCTGAATGAATATTTTGACAAAAATGCCCTTGGGGGCGCGTACCCAATTGTGATGGTTCTACTTAGCTGCGGTTAGATCGAAATGACATGCCCTCATTTACCTCAATCAGCATTTGTTCGACCCGATGTGTGCCGTGAGTTGTAGTGAGCATCGCTGTTGGACTTTTACCCGAAAACCGGGATTTCGGTTTGGAAAGCCATTGTTTGGCCTTCTCTGCGTCCCCGAAGATCACATCGGCCATGGCGGTAATATGTGCAAAGCGGAACAGGCGATCACTCTCATCCACCGTTAAAAGCTGATTGCTGACCAATTTTGTTTTGAGCATTTTGAGTGGAATAATTCTGTCGCGTTCTTCCGGACTTATAGTTCCAACGTCGCAAAGCGACTGGATCAGGCTGGCCGAGAAGCCAGCTACGATAATGTCGTGAATGTCCTGGTCAGAGGCGTTTGAGGGGATATTAAGAGACGCCTCCAGCCGGATGCGGTAGGCATGATAAGCTTCATCAAGCAGGACTCCAGCAAACACGGGCTGCACTGATGTTGTTCCATGCGTAGGCTTCAGCACTATTGCGCCGTCCGCTACCGTAATCGTCAGATCGTCCCCCACACCTACTCCCATTTTGGCAAGCAGTTCTGGGGGTAAATCAACGATGACATCACCGCTACCATCCTCAGTATCCTGGCATTTGACTATCCAGCGCTCGCTCCCACTCATGATCGTCCGGTTCTCATTTCGTAATTAGAGAAGACGCATCATTATGCTCGCGCGCAGAGCAGATCCAGTCACTGGATAACCGTGCATAGAGGCCATTCCTGCCGGTTATTGCGACGAGCGGCTGCACTCTCCGGCGCATCGGCAAAGATGTCAGCTAAAAGCTCGACTACACGCCCGCTGTTTCACGTTCGAGCACCACATCGGACGGAAATGGGTCAACGGCAGCCATTGGTCTGGTCAGAAAGATATTCGCCAAAGGGAAGGAAAAGAAGCCCAACAGAGACCGGCCTCAACTTCGTCGCATCTCGACTGCTCGCGACTCAAAACGAGGCGTACATTTTTCTGACCTGCAGATTTAGTGATAATGGTCGGCTCGACAAGCGCGCCGGCCACTTTCACCACCGCTGTTTCACTTTTGAATGGACACAATCGTAGCTCTACCACCCTCTATCAGGAAGGAAAAAGATACACGGTCTCCGGCCGTCAGCCCTGTCAACTTATCTTGCGTTACGGAAAAGACCATGGTCATCGGCGGCCATCGCACGGCAGGCACAGCGCCGTGAGAGATAGTCACCGTATGCTTCACAGTATCGATAGCCTTGATCGTTCCATCGGCATTCGCGACTGGAGCCTGCTTTGTTTCCTCAGTCATCTGCTTGCTCTCCATACCGTCCATCTTCATACCCGGCATGTCCTCTGCCAGGGCAGAAAAAGACAACGCTACTACGGTGCTGGCAACTGCAATCAGGGTCAGTTTCATACGACACTTCCTTCAGGTTTGACGGTTTCAACGGAGAGGTGCCGGCGACGCATCAGGCGATAGGCTGCCGGAATGACAAACAGGGAAAGCAAGGGTGCCGTGACCATGCCGCCTACCATGGGCGCAGCAATGCGGCTCATCACCTCGCTGCCGGTCCCGCTGCCCAGCAAGATGGGTAACAAGCCGGCAATGATGACGGCCACGGTCATGGCCTTGGGTCGAACACGCTGCACGGCGCCTTCACGAATCGCCGCAACCAGACCGAGCTCAGTGCTGTCGCCGAGGTCTTCACGTTCGGCCCAGGCGTTCTTCAGGTAGAGCAACATGATCACGCCAAACTCGGCGGAAACACCGGCCAAGGCGATAAAGCCGACCCCGGTGGCGACTGACAGGTTGAACCCCAACAGATAGAGGAACCATGCCCCGCCCGTGAGAGCGAATGGCAGAGTGGCCATGATCAGCAAGGCCTCATCGAAGCGGGCAAAAGTCAGGTAGAGCAGCACGAAGATGATCAACAGCGTGGCAGGCACCACCAGTTTGAGTCGTGCGTTGGCCCTTTCGAGAAACTCGAACTGCCCTGAGTAGCTCAGGCTCATGCCGGGCTGCAACTTGACCTGCTCATTGACGACCCGTCGTAGATCAGCGACCACCGACGCAATGTCCCTCCCCCGCACATCGACGTACACCCAGCCCGAAGGTCGTGCGTTCTCGCTCTTGAGCATCGGTGGACCGTCCGTGACTTTGACCTTCGCCACTGTGCCGAGGGTGATCTGGCTACCTAGCGGGGTATAGATCGGCAATTGCTCCAGGGCGCCGAGCGAGTCACGCCACTCCCGTGGATAGCGCACGTTGATCGGGAAGCGTGCGAGCCCTTCAATGGTCTCGCCGACGTTTTCACCGCCGATAGCGCCGGCCACGATGGACTGCACATCGGCGATATTCAGTCCGTAGCGGGCGGCGGCTTTGCGGTCGATATCCACATCGATATAGCGACCACCGGTCAGACGCTCGGCCAGAGCCGAACTGACGCCGGGCACGTCCTTGGCCACTCGCTCAACCGCCTGAGTCGCGGCATCGATCTCCGTCAGGTTGGTGCCGGCAACTTTCACTCCGATGGGACTCTTGATCCCCGTAGCCAGCATGTCGATACGGTTACGAATCGGTGGTATCCAGATATTCGTCAGCCCAGGGACTCGTACCACTCGATCCAGTTCTTCCACCAACTTTTCCTGGGTCATGCCTGGACGCCATTGCTCGTGCGGCTTGAACTGGATCGTGGTTTCGAACATCTCCAGCGGTGCGGGGTCGGTGGCGGTTTCAGCGCGCCCCGCCTTACCGAAGACGTGTTCGACTTCAGGCACGGTCTTGATCAGACGGTCAGTCTGTTGCAGCAGTTGTGCCGCTTTCTGCGCTGACAATCCCGGCAGAGCTGAAGGCATATAGAGCAGGTCGCCCTCGTCCAACGGGGGGAGAAACTCGCCACCCAAGCGAGACATTGGCCATAGCGCACTGACAAAAACCAATAGTGCCACCAGCAGCGTGATCTTTGGTCGACGCAAGACTGCGTCCAGGGCTGGCTGATAGATCCGAATCAACCACCGGTTCAACGGGTTCTGATGTTCACTGGGAATTCGTCCACGAATCCAGTAGCCCATCAGCACCGGCACCAAGGTCACTGACAATCCCGCCGCTGCGGCCATGGCGTAGGTCTTGGTGAAAGCCAATGGGCCGAACAGCCGTCCTTCCTGAGCTTCCAGGGTGAACACCGGAATGAAAGACAGAGTGATGATCAACAAACAGAAGAACAGCGCCGGGCCTACCTCTGCCGCCGCTTCGGTCATTACATGCCAATGACGTTCACCCTTCAGTTCTTCCCCCGGATTGGCCGCGTGCCATGCCTCGATCTTCTTGTGGGCGTTCTCGATCATCACCACGGCGGCATCGACCATGGCGCCGATGGCGATGGCTATCCCGCCCAAGGACATGATGTTGGCGTTGATGCCCTGGTAGCGCATGACGATGAAGGCAATCAGCACCCCCACCGGCAGCGAAATGATCGCCACCAGAGATGAGCGCAGGTGCCAGAGGAAGATCCCACACACCAACGCGACAACGATGAACTCTTCGATGAGCTTGTGGCTGAGGTTTTCCACGGCGCGGTCGATCAGCTTACTGCGGTCGTAGGTGGTGACGATATCCACCCCGGCCGGCAGACTGCTTTTCAGTTCGTCGAGTTTGGTCTTGACCGCGGCAATGGTCTCGCGAGCATTCTTGCCGCTGCGCAAAATCACCACGCCGCCGACGGTCTCGCCTTCGCCGTCGAGTTCAGTAATGCCACGCCGCATTTCCGGTCCCAACTGGATCGTGGCGACATCGCCAAGGGTTACTGGCACTCCTCCCGAAGCCAGCTTGAGCGGGATCGCCCGAAAGTCATTGAGCGTCTTCAGGTAGCCGGAAGCCCGCACGATGAACTCGGTCTCTGCCATCTCCAGCACCGCGCCACCGGTTTCCTGGTTGGCCTTGCCGATGGCTTCGGTCACCTCAGCCTGAGTAATACCGAGGCTGGCCAGTTTGAGCGGATCAAGCTGGACCTGGTACTGCTTGACCATGCCACCCACGGTGGCTACTTCTGCAACGTTGGGCAGGGTCTTGAGTTCGAACTTGAGGAACCAGTCCTGAAGTGCGCGTAGCTGCGCCAGATCGTGTCCTCCACTGCGATCCACCAGTGCGTACTGATAGATCCAGCCCACCCCCGTCGCATCCGGTCCCAACGCCGGCTTGGCGCTGGCCGGCAACCGACTTTGTATTTGGCTCAGATACTCCAACACCCGCGAGCGCGCCCAGTACAAGTCAGTGCCGTCTTCGAACAGCACGTAAACGAAGCTGTCACCGAAGAAGGAATAGCCACGCACCGTCTTGGCACCCGGCACCGAGAGCATGGTGGTGGCCAACGGATAGGTCACCTGGTTCTCGACAATCTGCGGCGCTTGTCCCGGAAAAGGGGTGCGGATGATCACCTGAACATCCGAGAGATCTGGCAGTGCATCGATGGGCGTGCTCTGCACCGACCAAATGCCCCACGCCGTGACAAACAGCGTCGCCAGTAGCACCAGGAATCGGTTGGCCACTGACCAACGAATCAGGGCAGCGATCATGGCTGGCTCCCCGATTTTTCCAGGCGCTCAACACGCAGGCCATCGTCGGTCTGACTCACCGCAACCCGAACCTTGTCACCCGTTTTGAAGCCCTGCATCAGCGCCGGGTTGGCGAGTGGGAACGTCATCGTCATGCCAGGCATACCCAGCGTTTTGAAAGGACCATGGGCGAGCGTGACTTCTTTGTCGTTGATCTCAACGATCTGCCCATCCGCTTCATGAAAGCTGGAGGCTGCTGCGCTGGGTGGTGACTCTTCCTCCGAGCTTGCAACGATGCCCTTAAGACTGGCCTCCGAGTCGAGCAGGAACTGGCCAGAGGTCACCACCTTCTGGCCTTCTTCCAGACCTTTCACTATCGCCGTCTTGCCATCGCTTTCCTGCCCGAGTTGCACCGCCACGGGACGGTAGCGGCCGGCGTCTGCGGCGAGCATCACCAAGGCACGTCGGCCCGTGCGAATCACCGCTTCGCTCGGCACCCACAACACACTTTGCTCGGTCGAACGATTCAGGTGTACCTGCGCTGTCAAACCCGGTCTGAGGCGTCCGTCCGGATTGGGTAACTCGACACGTACGCGAAGCGTGCGGCTGTCCGGATTGGTCTCGGGCAAAATCGCGCTGACCCTGCCGTTGAGTATTGTCCCTGGGAAAGCTGGCAGGCGCGCTTCGACCGCCTGCCCCACGGTGATTGATCCGGCATCCGATTCTGGAACGGCCACGGCTAGCCAGACACTGCTCAAGCCATTGACGCGTGCCAGAGTATCGCCAGTCGCCACGGTCATTCCCGCACGTACGTTCAATTCTTGCAGTACACCGGCAATGGGGCTGGTCAGCGTCAGGTAGGGCTGAACCTTACCGCCACGCTCTACATCGGTAATCAGTGCTGCCGGCATCCCTGTGAGCCGCAGTCGTTGTCGGGCCGCATCCAACAGGGCAGCATCCCCGTTGCGTTTCAGGGCAAGGAACTCTGTCTGGGCAGCGGCCCACTCAGGCACCAGAACATCCGCCAGCGCCGCGTTGGCTTTGAGTACATCGCCGGGAGCATGGGCATAGACCCGCTCCACAAAGCCAGGGGTGCGCGCCTGAATCACAGCGACATCACGTTCGTTGAATCCCAACACACCTGTCACGTCGAGGCTGGAATCAAAGATCGCACGGCTGACTGTCGCAAAACGCAGGCCGAGATTTTGGGTCAGACTTGGATCGATACTGACGGTCGCTCGGTCCCCTGCGCTGCTGGTGTACTGCGGGACCAGTTGCATGTCCATGAAGGGAGACTTACCCGGCTTATCGAACTTTTGTTGCGGGTACATGGGGTCGTACCAATAAAGTGCTTTGCGTTCGCCCGGTGAATTGAGGCTCTGCTCTTGTGTGGTATTTGGTAGTCCACTCATACGCTGATGCGCCAACCAGTAACCACCGGCAACACCTAAGGCCAGCGAGATGCCAACCAGCAATGCCCCGTTCCCTTTTTTAAGGCTCATTGGCTGGACTCCCCATAAGCAAAATACAACCGCGCACTGGTCAGCGCTCGCTGCTCTTCCACGTCGATCTGTTTGAGGCGGGCCTCGATGAGTTCACGTCGGGCAGCAACAACGGCGTTTAAATCGCCTTTGCCCGAGCGATAACTGGCCATGCTGAGTTCGACCTTTTCCTTGGCCAGCGGCAACAGGCTTTCCTGGTTTCGGCGCACGGCACGATTCAGGCGCTCATAGTCGGCCAGTTCGCTCTCTAGTTGCTGAGTGTGCTCGCGTGACAGAGCTTCGCGCTCGGCCTCAAGCTGACTGAGTTCAGCCTGTTTGGCTGCGATTTTGGGGTTTTGGCGCGAGTCAGGAAACAGCGGCAGCTCCCAGGAAAATTGCACGCTGACCATATCGCCAAACTCACGGCCGCGACGCTGATAATCCAGCTCCCAGCTCCAGTCCGACTGCTTCTCCGACACGGCTTCACGAACCTTGGCTTGCGCTTCGCGGGTCATCGGCGCAAACGCTGCCAACTCGGGGTGGTGTTGCAGTTTATGGGCGTAGCCGGAGGTATCGACGGGCCAATGCGGCAAGCTGCCCACAGGCTTGTCGTTGGCGGCGGAGCCAATCCAGCGTTTGAGGGCTGCTCGGGCCTGCGCTCTCTGGAGAATCAGATCGTCCTGTTGCTCCGCCAGTTGAGCCGCTTCTTGCTTAGGCGTCACCGCATCGGCGGGTTGAGCGCGGCCACCGGCAATCTGGGCCCTGACGGTATCGGTCAACAGGCGGTTTTCTTTGTAGAAGTCCTGGAACAGCGCATCTTTGCGCTCAACCGAGTAGCTATTGATCCAGGCCAACGCCGTGGACTGGCGTACTTTCAGACGTTCGACTCGACGCTCCGCAGCGGCGCGATCAATGGCCGCATCGGCCACTTCTATGCGCGCTTTGCGCTTGTCGCTGTTGGGCATTTCTTGCCTGACCCCGACCACTTGCATGGTCATGAAGTCCTGATCGATGCTCCAGCGATCCGGACCGCCAATGGGGTAGTTCTGCACACCCAACAGTAGCCTGGGGTCAGGTAGTTCACCGGCTGGAATAGCCGCGCTGCTGGCAGCTTGAATTTTGGCGTCTTGTGCGGTCAGCGACGGTGCATTGTTTTCGGCCAGCCGCAACGCTTCATCGAGTGTCAATGCGGCAGCGAAGCTCGGCAATGCCAGTACGCTTGCCGCCAGACCGGCCACGAGGGACCAGCCTGTGCAATAGCACTTGGAGTTCATGTTTACGATTCCTGTGATCATCCACTGCACGCGTCAAAAGACATGCGCGCAGCTAGTCCATCCCGCTAACGCGGAATGAGGCTCAATGTGGGACAGGAATCAAACGCGAGGCGGTCGCCATACCCCGGACGGGGTCTGTACGGGTAGGGAATCGCTGAAGAAGTAAAGCACTACGGGGCTGAATACGGTTACAGGAGGCTTGAGGATCGAGACTTGCAGCATGCCGCCTGTCTTGCATTCCTGGCCCGGCTTACAAGGTTTGCCGTGCTCGGAAGGGCTTTTCATATCGTTGCAGCAGTCCATCCCCATGTCGTCCATTATCGCCATGCCCATCGTCTTCATTGGGCATGGTTCTGTCGGTGCCTGAACGCCCGCCATCCCGCTGAGGGGAAGCGCCAAGCTAATCATGAAGACGATGCAAAACCGCAGATAGCGTTTCATGGACTGGAGTGTAGACGGTGCAAATGGCCCTTACAATTGGATGCAGGGCATAAACGGCCTGCCGAGAGGCCTAAGTCAGGTGATAACACCGGAGCTGGTTTATAAATCTGAGTCAATTTTTATCTGGCCACATCTCATCTTTTACCTGAGTTTGTGGACAGATTGCAGCCAAAAATAGGCGAATAGGAGACCTCAAATCAAGTTTTTGAACCCTCTTCTGCCTTCCGAGGATTAGGTGATGTCCATGGAGGACCAAGCTATCCGCACACGAAAGCAGCTTCAAATAACTTCATTGGGCGCTTGACCCTGTAGTAGGTACAGGCTGTTGAATGGTGAAATTATCCCAAGCGGTAGAAGCACCATGAACCAGGAAAACAAGCTCAAGCCGGTCCTCCGTCTTCACGTACAGAAGAAAGAAGAGTGTTGCGGATCTGACCATCAACATGGGTCTGTTAATGCTGCTGAACCCAAGCATCACAAAGAACATGGTCACGACCATGAGCATGAGCATGAGCATGCTCACGATCATGCCGATGCGTGCTGTGCTCATGGCACGCAAGCTACTGATGGTGTTGCGATTACTAAGAGTAGCCCTGCCCCGAAAGGGACCAGTAGAGTTCGCTACCGCATCGATAAAATGGATTGCCCTACAGAGGAGCGCTTGATCCGCAACCGACTGGAGCCGATGGCCGGAATTGTTCGGCTCGACTTCAACCTCCTGAATCGTGAGTTGACCGTGCATCACCGCTTGGATGATCCGCAGCCAATCGTCACCGCATTAGTCGCGTTGGACATGGGGCCGAGCCTGATCGAAGCCGGTGCCGCGCCATCGGCGGTTCCCCCGGCCCTGAGCGCAAAACTAAAAGGATTGCTGGCCATCAGTGGCCTGGCTGCTATCGCCGCTGAAGTCATCGCGTGGACAACCGGACAAGAAGGTTCTTGGCCGGTTATGGTGCTTGCGGCTCTTTCCATTCTGAGCGCTGGTTTGCCCACCCTCAAAAAGGGTTGGATTGCAGTTAAGAACCTCACTCTGAACATCTATTTTCTGATGTCGTTGGCTGTCGTTGGTGCTCTCATCATCGGTAAATGGCCCGAAGCCGCGATGGTGGTTTTCCTTTTCGCCGTTGCTGAGGCTATCGAAGCACTTTCTCTGGAGCGCGCGCGGAACGCGATCAAGTCGCTGACCGCGTTGGCGCCAGAAACCGCTGAAGTCATGACTGATGGCGGCTGGAAAGACCATCCGGTGGCGAGTGTATTACTTGGTAGTCGTATTCGGGTTCGCACGGGTTCGCGAGTACCCTTGGATGCCCGCATAGACTCAGGTCGCGCCGCACTGGACCAAGCTCCAATTACCGGCGAAAGCCTACCTGTTGATAAGCAGGTCGGGGACCCACTTTACGCTGGCAGTATCGTTACCGACGGCGTGGTTGAAGCGACTGTGACGGCCGTAGCAGGAGAAAGTACTCTTGCTCGTATCGCGGCAGCCATACAAGACGCGCAGTCTCAACGAGCCCCTACTCAGCGATTTGTAGATGAGTTTGCACGTTATTACACCCCGGCTGTAGTGGTTCTTGCCCTCTTGGTCGCTGTCTTGGGCCCTGTACTGATCGGTGGAACCTGGGGCGATTGGCTTTATCAGGCCCTGGTCCTGTTAGTGATCGCCTGCCCATGTGCCTTGGTGGTTTCAACGCCAATTACCGTCGTCAGTGGGCTAGCCGCGGCTGCCAAGCATGGCATTTTGATTAAAGGCGGTGCATACCTTGAAAGCGGCCGACTACTTAAGGTTGTGGCGCTCGACAAGACCGGCACCTTGACCCAAGGCAAGCCGGTACTGACCGATAACGAGCCGTTTGGTGATCTGCCCATCGAGATGGCTTTGCAGATCGCAGCTAGCCTCGACGAACACAGTACACACCCAGTGGCGAAGGCCTTGGTCAGCGGATGGAAATTACAGCAACCGGATGCGGCGACTCTGCCGGTTGAGGACTTCGGCGTACTCAACGGTCGTGGCGTCAAAGGCAATATCGACGGTCAATCGTGGCACCTGGGTAACCACCGCTTGGTTGAAGAGTTGGGCGTATGCTCGCCGGCCCTTGAGGCCCGATTGTCGCTACTGGAAAACGCAGGAAAAACTGTAATCGTGCTCTGCGCGGCCAGCGGTCCAGTAGCGATTTTTGCTGTGGCTGACACCGTAAGGCCTGAAAGCTTTGCTGCCGTAACTGCTCTGAAAGCGTTGAATGTCGTACCGGTGATGCTCACGGGTGACAACCCTGCAACCGCCAAGTCCATCGCCGCTCAGCTCGGCATACAGGATGCACGCGGAAACCTCATGCCGGAGGATAAACAAGCCGCCGTCGCTGAACTCAAACGCCGCTTTGGTACTGTTGGCATGGTGGGCGATGGTGTGAACGATGCTCCAGCATTGGCGCAAGCCGACATTGGTTTTGCGATGGGGGCCGCAGGGACTGCCACAGCCCTTGAAACGGCTGATGTCGCCATCATGGATGACGACCCACGCAAGATTGCTGATTTTATTAGCCTGAGTCGTCGATGTGCCTCTGTTTTGAAGCAAAACATCGGACTGGCCTTGGGTATCAAAGTTGTATTTTTGGCGCTTGCATTGTCCGGCCACGCTACGTTGTGGATGGCTGTTTTCGCCGATATGGGAGCGAGCCTGCTGGTCGTATCCAACGGACTGCGGCTACTGCGTCGGTGATACGAAAGCTGCGACTTCGTGTTCAATTACATGCCCACACAAGGAAATCAAATCATGCAATGTCCGATCTGCAAAGATACTGCCCTCGTAATGACTGAGCGCCAAAGCATCGAAATTGATTATTGCCCTCAATGCCGTGGCGTTTGGCTCGACCGAGGTGAACTCGACAAGATCATCGAGCGCAGCCAACAACAGGAGGCCGTTAGGTTTCTTCCACAGAACCCAATTCCACCCGTACAGAATGCTCCTCCAGCAGTACAACCCGGTTACAGCCAGCATGGAGATAGCCAAGCTCATGGAGATCAGCGAGGAAGTCACGGTGGCGGTTGGAGAGAAGGTGGCCACCAGAGCGGCCATCAAAGTCATGGTGGACATCAAAACCAGAGTGGGCATCAGGGGCAACAGTCGTACCGCAAAAAATCATTTTTGCAGGAGATGTTCGATTAAGGCTGCGATTTCGCGCTTTGATCGGGATATACCTCGAACCAGCACCAATTCTGAAATAGGGTGTTTCATGAGATGGAACGGTTTTGGGTATTAGCTGGTCTTTATATCCTGCAATCGACTCGTAGCAAGGGTGCTACCTGGGTGGTTGGAGTTTCAGCGAGCGGCGTTTGAGGAAAAGGTTATGAGTTCAGGACACAGTCACGGCCAAGTACGCGCCGGTCACGAAAAGTTGCTGTGGATCGCACTCACCCTGACGACAAGCTTTATGGTCGCGGAGGTCATTGGAGCTTTTGTCACCGGCAGCCTGGCCTTATTATCCGACGCGGCCCACATGCTGACGGACGTTGCGGCTTTGGCGATATCCTTGGTCGCTATTCATATAGCCAAACGCTCTGCGGATAGGAAGCGGACCTTCGGGTACGCACGATTTGAAATACTTGCAGCCACCTTCAATGCGGTCTTGCTGTTTTTAGTCGCTATGTACATCGTTTATGAAGCGTATCTGCGACTTAAAGTCCCGGCGGAAATCCAGTCGACTGGCATGTTGGTCATTGCGGTGTTCGGGCTCATCGTCAACCTTGTTTCAATGCGCCTACTGAGTGCTGCCAGTGGGGAAAGCCTCAATGTGAAGGGCGCTTATTTAGAGGTCTGGAGCGATATGGTGGGGTCTATTGGCGTCATCATCGCAGCTCTTTTGATCCGTTTCACCGGCTGGACTTGGGTTGATTCACTTGTCGCGGCTGGCATCGGGTTCTGGGTGCTGCCCAGGACTTGGTCATTGCTCAAGGAAAGCATGAACATATTGCTGCAAGGGGTTCCAGAGGGCATCGATATTGAGAAGGTAGAGGCAACGCTTTATGGCATTGAGGGGGTCAAGAATATCCACGATTTGCATATCTGGGCTTTGACCAGTGGTAAAAGTGTTATGAGCGTCCATCTTGTCGCTGACTCGGCTTCCCGCAGCGAGCAAGCTATCTTGGCTGAAGTAACCAGCCTTATGAGTGATAAGTTCCACATCAGCCATACTACCGTCCAAATGGAAGGATCTGATTTTCACGATCAACTGGCTGACGATCATGAGGGTATGGTCCACTAACTGAGTCGTGGTATTTATTTAAGCTGGATGAACGTTTATACGTCGTGATACAGATCAAAAGGGTCGATTAAAATGGTCAGAAATATTTTAAGTTATTCTGGGCTGGCTTTGTTTTTGGCTTTTGTTGCGCAGCCAGCTTTTTCAACACCTGCTAATCCAGAAAGGGTATACGGGTGGATTGAGGAAGGAATACTTTTACCAGAAAATATTGCTGTGAAAGTAAAGTTAGATACAGGGGCTCTTACATCCTCGATGGATGCGAAAGACTTAGAACGATTCCGTAAAAATGGAGATGAATGGGTTCGTTTCAACGTTAAAGTAAAAGACACAAAAACTAAGAAGGTGAGTAACGCACTCTTCGAGCGACGCGTCGAAAGAAATGTAAAGGTTCGAGGCGCCGGTGGCGCTGAACATCGTCCAGTAGTCATGATGACGATGTGCATAGGTGATAAAATTTATAAGGAAGAGTTTTCACTGAAGGATCGAGGCGACATGAACTACCCCGTATTGATTGGTCGCAAAACTTTGGGGGTCTTGGGCGCGGTCGATGTTTCACGCACATTCACTAACGAACCAAACTGTAATTAAACACCTGAATTATACATTTTATCTATACGTGCAGGGTGAATGTATTGAGAAAATAGCTCGGCAGAATTTTGCAGCTTTTTTGATGCTTGATGTGGCTGACTAAATAGTCTTAAAAAAAGCTCACCCGGATGCCGATTTTTAGGAAGAGTTAGAAGTGGCGCCATGCAACGATTAGTATTTAGTTGCATGGCTTCTAATCAAAGTATGCTCATACTATAGGGTCATTTTAGATCTTTCTCGCAGCTCCACTTATTTCGGTGTTTTCATTGATTGACGCTCAAATGTCTGCGCGAGCTTTAACGGTGTTGACGCTTTGGACTGGCAGGTACTGAACAGATCAAGCTCTGGGCGATATGCTGTAGTTTGAATACCCATCAACCCCAATATAGAATGGAATAAGTTGTCATGGGACAGTGATACGTCTCGCTGATCCTTCAAACATTGGGAGTCGAGGGTTTGACGCGACTGCATGTTTTTGGAGATCCAGATTACCATGGGGATACTAGTCTGCTCGCTGGGAGCCATGGCATAAGGAAGTCCGTGCAAGTAAAGCCCATTCTCGCCGAGGGACTCACCGTGATCAGAGACATAAAGCATCGCCGTATCAAAACGCTCAGCGTTACGCTTTAGCAGGTCGATCGTTTGCCCAAGTACATAGTCCGTATAACCGAGGCTGTTATCATAGGCACTGACAATGCTTTCGCGCGTACAACGTTCAAGTTGATTATTATCGCAAACGGGACCGAATCGTTCGAACGCCGGTGGATAGCGCTTGGAATAGGATGGGCCGTGACTGCCTTTCATGTGTAGCACCACGATTGAATCCCGCTGCTGTTGATCCAAGTAGGCTTGTAAATCTTGCAATAAGACTTCGTCGTAACACTCGTCAGCTCTACATAATCCCGTCGATTTCTGATTGTTCAATTTTTCATTTGGTACTCGGTCGCAAATGCCTTTGCAACCCGAATTATTGTCTCTCCACAGGACCGATACGCCGGCCCGCTGCAACACGTCTAATAGTCCTTCTCTGCGCAACGCCATACCGTCTTTGTAGCCTTCTTTACCCACATCCAGAAACATGCAGGGTAAGGAAACGGCCGTAGCTGTTCCACATGAGCTGACATTGGTAAAACTTAAGACACCACGACTGGCCAATTCCGGATTGGTATCCCGGGAATAGCCATTGAGGGAGAAATTCGCGGACCTGGCGGTTTCACCCACCATCAGTACCGTTAGCCGTGGTTTGCGTACACCAGCAGTAGCTTCTTCACGGCGGGCATCAGCACCAATGGTTTTTAATTCGGCGGGAACTGCTAGCTGGCGACGCGTGTACCCATGAATTGCCGAAACCACATTCGACGGAACCAACATCAACCTGAGTTCGCGATGATTACGCATCAGCGATGCATAGGATTGATAAAGCGTAAATACGACGATCGCCAAGCAGGTGAGCGCTACCGCCACCCCCATGAATCGATGAGCAAGTGCGCGGGACCACGATCTTTGAATCAAACGGACTCGAGTGATAACCAGCACCGGCATAACACCAAAGCCCAGCATCCACAGCAGTAGATCCGAGTTCAACAGCTCCGTGGCTTCGGAGCTGTCCGTCTGCATCACATTCGTTAGCATGCTGTAATCAATTACTATGCCATAGCTATTCATAAAGTAACTCGTTGCTGCCGCAACCAGCAACACGATAGCTAGCACAGGTTTTATCAATCGTCCCCAAGCCATCACGCTGAGTAATACGTAGAGCCAAATCAACACGAACCAAGGCAGGCTAAGCACGAATATGGTGTTTCCGTCTTGTAGGCCTCCCACGCCTTGCCAGACAGCACGCCAAAATGGCCAGTTACTAAACAATAGAAGCCAAGTCGAAACTGCAAGAATTAACTGATTGCTGCCGAGTGTGATTTCCCAACTGCGAATTGGTACTTTGTTATTCATGGGTACTCCGGAAAATCTCGACGTATCCAGGCGCGAACTGCCACTGGAGTGTCACTACATTTTAGGTAAGAAAAAATCGCCAATAGCGCGGTGCAACTCGTGGATGCACCAGTGACCCTGAACGTTCTCGTCAGCTAGTTGGCGATCTGCGACTAGCCAAACCGCCAGACACCCCACGCTGATGAAAATCTTTTTCATGAGGTAGCACCCCAAGTAAGTGACGTGGCTGTAGATCCGCTCGATTCGTCCTTGAACGCCAGTAGTTGTGCTGAAGCGAGGTATTGGATACGGGTGCGCGGAGGGCCCAGAACACCCGTAAACTTGCGGTTGGATATTTCAAAGAAATTAGTGTTGGAGTCCTTGGCGCTTCGTGCGGCGGGAAGGATCACTTGACTGAAGAACTTCTTTTCTCTGTGGGCCATCGAGCGCTTGTCTACAGCAAGATGGATTTCGTACCGCAGGCGCGGTTCGGCGACGTTGTGCATATCACGAGACTGATAGGTGCGGCTAGCCTCCGACGAAATGCTTTTTAGTTTGCGGCCGAAAAACAAAATCGGCGTTGAAGCGCCCACCAGGTTCAACCGCTTCCGGATGCTGGTCATCGTTCCGCCAGACAGTGCGAACTCTGAGCTGAAATCAGACCTTGCTGTGCAAGCATGACGCCGTAAAAAACTTCGATCATCGGGGCGCAAGTCATTACGGCAGTGTTTAGACTCCAGCGCCACTATGCCTTTACTCTTAGATGCGACCTCAATCCATGCGTGACTTTTGCGGCACCTTTTCGGTGTCCGGCGGAGCTTAACGTTGGTAGTGTTCGAATTTTCGCGGAAGGCTTGGGCATCTATTATTAGTACTGGATTGGGGATCAAATCAGTCTGTTGCTGCCCGGCTTGGGCAGTTTGGATTTCCCACTGTGCATCTGCGAGGCTTGGGTTATTGGTCAATGCTATTTGAGGTTTGGTCACAGCCTCGGCGTGGGTTGCCCGAAGCAACGCCGTCATCAACGACGAAACACGAGACGGTGGGCCAGCCGCCCACAACATTTTTCTAATGCGAGATGGCATAACGAGATTTACGCCCCCAAAGTGCGCAGTTTCTTTGTTAACTCATAAATATTTGATGGTCTAAAAGACTTCTGATCGATTTCTGCCGGCTGAATTCGATCAGAAGTCGACACGACCGCAGGATCCTATGACGCATAGATTTTTTGCAGGCTCAATGTACTGCTGAACAGTTATCAGAAGGGTGACAGAAGAATTACAAATTTGTTATCCCCCCTCTGCCGCGGACAATTAGTCTAAGATCTACTTAGTGTGTAGGTTTGTATGTTTGTATGTTTGTATGTTTGTATATTTGCATATTTGCATATTTGTATATTTGCATATTTGTATATTTGTATATTTGTATGTTTGACGTCGATAACATAACGGAGCCACAACAGCGCGCAATAGCTCCTTACTGACTAAAATCGTACAACGCAAATATGTTGAAGTTTATCGGTAAATAAAATTTTCTATACGTGTGTAAGGATGATTTATTATTTAGTGTCGAGACTTTATGAAAAATGCGTATTTTGATAATAGAAGACGAGCCGAAAACTGCCCATTATTTGCACCAGGGGCTGACCGAAAGCGGATTTATCGTTGATTGCGTCGCCAGCGGAATCGATGGCTTACGCTTGGTCTGCCAACAGGCTTATGATCTTGTAGTGCTTGACGCAAACCTACCGCAACGTGACGATTGGGGCCTACTTGTAAGTATTCGCAAGGTCACTATTTCGCCCATCATGATACTTACCGTTAAAGGTAGTCTGGAGGAAAAAATCAAGGGTTTCGACCTAGGCGCGGACGATTACATGGTCAAACCAATTGAGTTTCCAGAGCTGCTGGCCCGAGTACGCACTCTGATGCGTCGCGCTGTATTGTCGGCATTGCCCGACGTGCTGTGTGTCGGGGACCTGGAACTCGATCTTGGTAGACACCGGACCTTCCGAGGCGAGCAGCGGATTGAGCTGACCACCAAGGAGTTCGCCCTGCTATACCTCTTGATGCGCCAGACTGGTACGGCGCTGTCGCGCACGCAAATCATGTCCTCTGTCTGGGGGCGGAGTGCTGATTGCGACACCAATGTTGTTGAAGTGTCGATGAGAAGGCTTCGGGCCAAGATTGATGATCCTTTCAACAACAAGCTAATCCATACCTTGCGCGGTGTTGGATATGTTCTCGAAAAGCGTGATCAATGAGCCCTCTTAATCCCTCGAATTTTGAAGTTATGTGAAATAATCGGCAACAACTTTATAAACAGAACACACAAATGCCACTCTAAAATCACAGTTCTATTAGATTACGAAAATCGTCTTCGGGGTGGGGAAGCACTGTGCTTGGCTGATTATGTTACTTCACTGAGCTTGTGAGGATAACGGTTGGAAATTACAAATAAGTAATTCTCATTAGACAATTAATAAAGATTTACCTCGTTAACGTACTTAAGTTTAACAGCTTTGTAACTACTTCAAAGAGACTCTGCTATGAGTCTGTTAAAACTAAGTATTGTTGCACTGACGCAATCATTGCCTTCGATAGAATTCGCTGAAAGCCGTGGTGATCGCAACGTTGTCAACGCCATGGAAGCAAATCAGAAAGCAATGGCCGCCTACGCTGCGCAAAAAGGCAAGACCGCTCCGGAAATTCAGAAATATCACTATAGAATGAAGTTTGATATCGCAAAAGTGGTGAGTATGACCCCACCAATTCGCTCTTGCAACATTGTACCTTTTCGAATGACCTATGAGGACTCAGCTGGAAAGCTTCACACTATTGAATACCAAATTATTGGTGTGTGTCGTAACACGCACGAATGAACGAATGACGTGAATAAGGGCTGTTTTTTCAATGGTTGGTATCACCAGTTGGTGTGTCCATGGATGTTTGGAAAACCCAGCTTGAAGGTCGTGATCTTACCCGGGCGGCTATTAACTTCTGCGACTCCCTGATGCAAACTCATGATTGATTTCACAATGGCTAAACCAAGCCCGGTACTTCCTCCAGCGCGCGAATGATGAGTGTCAACTCGATAAAAGCGATCGAATAAGTGCGGTAGGTGTTGAGGTTCAATACCTGCGCCTCGGTTGGCTACATGTAGCGAGACTTCTGTGGCATGGACTTCGATGGTGATTGTGATGGCTTGGCCTACTGGGCAATGGCGGATTGCATTGGACATCAGGTTGGAAATTGCCCGCTGAATCATCAACCGATCACCAATGGTCGACCCCCTGCCAGTAACGCTCACGCTGATCTGTTTATCTTCCGCCGACAGTGAAAACAGATTGATGACCTTCAAGGCTTCATCCTCCAGAGCAATGGTCTCAAACGGGACCAGCGCAGCGGGATGACTGACCTGTGCCAGGAAAAGCATGTCCGAGACAATCCGGGCTACGCGCCCAAGCTCTTCGGTGGAGGACTCCAAAACCGCTTTGTACTCCTCGGCCGGCCTCTCCCGGGACAACGTCACCTGGGCTTTGCCCATCAGGTTGGAAATGGGTGCTCGTAGTTCGTGGGCCAAGTCATCGGAGAACTGCGACAACTGCTGAACATCGCTGTCTAGTCGGTGCAGCATGAAGTTGATGCCATGGGCCAGTTCGCTGAGCTCCTGCGGCATCTTGACCACCGAGAGTCGATGGCTGAGGTCCTGAGCAGAGATCATGGCGGCCACCTTGCGAAACTCCCGCAGCGGCGCGAGCCCCCGTTTTACCACTGCCCAGGCACTGAGGCCGATAAGTAGCAGCAGCAACGGCAAGGCCATGATCGTCGAGCTTAGATATGTGCTGAGCAGCGCTTCATCGTTGGCGCAATCAAGCGACAGCAATACGGCGACATTCGTACCGTTCGGCAAGCGGATCAGTCTGGATGCAGTCAGGAAGTGCCGGCCCTGATCATCGGTGCTTCGGGAGTACGACACCTTGTCGGTGGCAGCCCCTGCCGCCTTCAACTCCGCCCTGGGGTCCGTCAAGCCAAAGCCTGACTTCAAGAGCGGCGTCCTCATATTTATCAGGTCATAAATGGTAAGGTTGAGGTGGTCATGCCCCATCACCTGATCCAGCAAAACGTGCGGTTTAATGTTGATGTCGACAGGTTTTTCATACAGCGAAAGACTGTGCTCGATTTGCCGCATTTTCTCGCTCAAGTTGTCTTTTGACAGTTTATCTAACTCATGCGTTAGCGCGAGGAACGCAAGAACCGCCAGAAATAACACCAACAATGCGCCCATGATACTCACCGCCAAACCCAGCCGCATCGACAGGCTTGCCGACTTCATTCCCGGGCCTCCAGTACATAGCCAACGCCGCGCAGGGTATGGATTAGCTTCTTGTCAAAAGGATCATCAATCTTGGCCCTCAGGCGGCGGATTGAAACCTCGACCACATTGGTGTCGCAGTCGAAGTTCATGTCCCAGACCAATGAAATGATCTGAGTGCGGGAAAGCACCTCACCCGACTGGCGCATCAAAAGGTGCAGCAAAGCAAATTCCTTGGTCGTCAGGTCGATACGCTGCTCGCCCCGGAAGGCCCTATGGCGGCCCTGGTCGAGTTCCAGATCGGCGACTTTCAAGACCTCAGGGACGGAAACTTGTTCGCTGCGACGCATTAAAGTTCGTACCCGGGCCAACAGTTCCGGAAATTCGAATGGCTTGACCAGATAGTCATCGGCACCCAGGTCCAGGCCGCGGATCTTGTCCGCCAGGCGCCCGCGAGCGGTTAGCATCATGACCCGGGTGTTACTGCTTTGGCGCAGTCGCTCGAGCACACCCCAGCCATCAAGTTGTGGTAGATCGACGTCAAGTATTACCAAGTCGTAGGTTTGTTGACGCGCAAGGTGAAGTCCATCCGTACCATTCGCCGCGCGGTCTACTATATAGCCGCTTTCAGTCAAACCCTGATGCAGGTATTCGGCAGTTTTAAGCTCATCCTCAACTACAAGCATTCGCATGGTAGTGCCGCCCTATGTAATATGAATTGAATAATAAAATTTCGAAGTTTATTTAAGTGCCCGACTAAGAAATGATGTAGAACTATTCGATCATAAAAATCTCAAAACCGCGCATTGCTCAAGTGATCAGTATCAAGCCTGAAGCTGCTACAGGGTCAACAGGAGGAGGACATTTTACGATAAAAGTATTTGCGACTATATGTCGCAGGCATGTTAATGCGCGACTCCCGTACATTTATTTCAGCCAGAAGCCAAGCTCCGCTCGGCTGATATCTATGGGGAATCGTTTCGAAGTGTTACGGCGCAGATAGTCAATTTAATGCTGCACGCATTTTTTGGGGAGACTGGCAGGATGTACCAAGGGGAGTTGATCTCGCTTTGCGATTTTTAAGTACCCCGCGCTATCCATGCTCTATGCATTTTCGGATTCGCGTTTTTGGACTATTGTTTATCGTGATTTTAGTTACGGCTTTACTAAAATCACTACTTTTGTTTTTGGGCTTTTAAGTTGCTTTGTGCATTATATTTTGGAAATGTAAGTTGAAAAACTGTCAGATGGCCCGGCATACTTTGGACCTCTGCCATTCCCTGGTGCAGGCTCATGATGGATCGGACAATGGCCAACCCTAATCCAGTACCACCTTCAGCTCGTGAGCGACTGTTATCCACACGATAGAAGCGATCGAAAATGTGAAACAAGTGCTGGTGCTCAATTCCTACCCCAGGATTGCTTATTGATAGGGAGACTTTTTCAGATTGCGTTTCAATCGCTATAGCAATGGACTGCCCTGCTGGGCAGTGACGAATGGCATTTGATAAAAGATTGGAAATAGCCCGTTGAATCATGAGCCGATCACCTAAAACTTTACCCCATCCGCTGACAGTTATACCAACGCTCTTTTCCTCAGCCGATAGCGAAAAAAGGTCGATGACTTTTAGGGCTTCATCCTCTAGTAAAATGCTTTCAAACGGCACGAGTGCGGCCGGATGACTAACTTGGGCCAAGAAAAGCATGTCTGAAACAATTCTGGTGACTCGTCCTAGTTCCTCGGTGCATGACTCTAAAACAGCCTTGTACTCTTTTGCCGGGCGTTCTCGAGAAAGTGTTACCTGAGCTTTCCCCATAAGGTTCGTAATCGGTGACCGCAGCTCATGCGCCAAGTCATCAGAGAATTGCGATAGTTGTTGAACTCCGCCGTCAAGACGGTGCAGCATGAAGTTTATACCGTGAGCAAGCTCACTGAGTTCTTGGGGCATCTTGACAACTGAGAGTCGATGACTTAAATCCTGGGCCGACACCATTGCTGCAACTTTCCGGAATTCCCGAAGGGGGGATAAGCCACGTTGCACAATAGCCCAGGCGCTGATACCAATCAGAATAAGCAACAGTGGAACCGCTACAATGGTCGAACTCAGGTAGGCGCTCAATAGCGTTTCATCATTCGAGCGATCAATAGACAGTAGGACCGATACGAACTCACCATCCTTTAATTTCATGAGCTTAGAGGCGGTGAGGATGTGGATTCCGGACTCTTCGGCTGGGGAATAGTACGACAGCTTATTACTGGCGGCTGTTCCGGCTTGATTCGTAGATACTTCAGGTATATCTGCTCCAAAACTCAGCAGAGGTTCACTCATGTTGTCATCATCAAAGATGGTCAGGTTAAGATTGTCGTGTCCCAGCACTTGATCTAATAGCACGTGTGGTTTTAAACTCATGTCGCGGGTACTAATATCCATCAGTAGACTGTGCTCAATCTGACTCATCTTCTTCTCTAAGCTATTTTTTGCGCGCGAATCAAGTTCGTGAGTAAGCGCTAAAAAAGCTAGTATCGCTAAAAGCACTACTAGTACCGCTCCCATAATGCTAACTGTCAACCCCAGCCGCATCGATAGGCTGACCGGTTTCATTTCCTCGCCTCCAATACATAGCCTACGCCACGAAGGGTATGTATTAATTTTGTTTCAAATGGATCATCTATTTTTGCTCTCAATCTTCGTATCGAAACTTCGACAACGTTTGTGTCGCAGTCAAAGTTCATATCCCACACTAAAGAGATAATTTGAGTGCGAGATAACACCTCTCCTGATTGACGCATCAACAGATGAAGCAGCGCGAACTCCTTTGTCGTCAGATCTATGCGTTGCTTTCCGCGGAATGCGCGATGTCTGCCTTGATCAAGTTCAAGGTCAGCGACTTTTAATACCTCCGGAACTGGAATATGTTCGCTGCGACGCATTAAAGTGCGTACTCTTGCAAGCAACTCAGGGAATTCAAATGGCTTGACCAGGTAATCATCGGCTCCCAAATCCAATCCTTTGATTTTGTCTGCCAGACGCCCTCTTGCAGTCAGCATCATTACCCGAGTGCTACTAGTCTGCCGAATATTTTCAAGAACGTCCCAACCGTCAATTTCAGGTAGATTTACGTCTAGTATTACCAGATCATAAGCTTGCTGACGTGCTAGATGGAGTCCATCAGCCCCGGTCGATGCGCAGTCTACAATATAGCCACTTTCAGTCAGGCCTTGATGTAAGTACTCAGCAGTCTTCAGCTCGTCCTCTATCACAAGGATTCGCATAGGATTTCACCCTCTGGTAAATGTATCGGAATGATTTGATGCTCGTTAAACATGGTTTAAGGGCATTATTAATCTGTATAAACGTTTCGATTCTGGCTACATCTTTAATTTTATTCGCAATATGGTCTTTTTAAAGCTTTGCAAGGTTCGTCATGTTTCCTTTACCTCCCAAAGTATTAGGTTCGGCGCCCCTTTTTTGTTTCGGGTTGTTTCTTGGCGCGAGCACTTATTGACTTCATCCTAATGCATTAATTGAGGTTTTTCCGCTGGATAACGTATTTGTAATTTTTCAGTCACCTTGTTGATAGGTGCGGAGAATTACATTTGCCTCATGGGAAATTCTTTTTGTTTTAAAGGTTTAAGGAATGATGGAATTACTTCGGTGTAGAAAGTTTATTGCTCACCCAATCACGCATAAGACCATGCTAAGAGCAGGTCTCATTTCGATCCTTGCGCTTTTTACTAGTCCTTTGTTTGCGGCGACCGCTCAAATGCTCACAATGGATCAGGCGCTTGAAACTGCTTTTGCCAATAACCCTGATCTGGCGGCCGCTCAATGGGAGACTGGTATTGCTCAGGGAGAGCGACAGCAGGCAGGGTTGATCCCTAACCCTGAGGTTTCCTGGGAGGCTGAAGATACTCGGCGAAACTCGCGCACTACGACGGTAATGATCAACCAGCCGATCGAGCTTGGCGGTAAGCGCGGGGCTAGGATCGAGGTGGCCAGTCGAGCTCAAGACGCGGCCGGGATTGAATTGGAACGCAAACGCAATGTTCTGCGTGCCGATGTCATTCAGGCGTTTTACAGCTCCTCGACGGCTCAGCAAAGGCTGCTGTTATCACGTCAATCACTTGAGCTCGCCGAGCGCGGTTTGCGTGTAGCTCAAGGTCGCATCAAGAGTGGTAAATCCTCACCCGTTGAAGGTACTCGCGCAGAGGTTCAGCTATCAGAAGTGCGTCTGGATCTGAGGCGGGCTGAGCGGGATGAGGCCAGTGCCTACCAGCGACTCGCTCAGGTCATGGGCGCGCCTTTGCCTGCATTCGTGTCTGTGGGTGATCCAGGCCGGTCGATGCCAACCGTACCGGATTCGTCACTGCTGCTTAATCGCATAGGTGAAACCGCGGAGCTACGATTGGCAAAACTGCAAATAGATCAGCGGGAAGCCTCCCTTGGCCTGGAGAAGGCTCAGCGAATTCCCGACCTCACCGTGAGTATCGGGAGCCAATACGACGAGCGCGAGCGCGAGCGGGTGAATGTTGTGGGGCTGTCTATGCCCATCCCATTGTTTAACCGTAACCAGGGCAACGTACTAGCCGCTGCCCGCCGTACCGATCAAGCCCGCGACCTTCGTAACGCCAGTGAGTTACGCCTGCGCACAGAAATCCAGACCACCCTGGATCAGTGGATGACGGCTAACACTGAAGTCGCGTCGTTCAATCAAACCATCCTGCCTGCCGCGCAAAGTGCCGTCGACACCGCTACCCGAGGTTTCGAAATGGGCAAGTTTAACTTCCTCGACGTACTCGATGCTCAGCGCACCTTGATTAGCGCCCGCACGCAATACATCCAGGCTATCGCCGAGGCGACAGACGCCTGGGTGCGCATCGAGCGAATTTTCGGAGATGTCGCCCTTCTCACTCGTACTCCGTGAATTTCATATAACGCTTTTTTTACCGCTGCTCAGCATCGCAATACCACGGTAATCCGTGACTGCCGACTGGGCTGCGCAGGGAGTTTCCATGGATAAAAAACTAATTCTCGTCACTGCACTGACCTTGACGGTGGGTATAGGCATCGGCTGGTTGTGGATGGGCAGCCCATCGGTGCCCTCAGCCGAAGCTCAGGCTCAGGCTCAGGAGGGCAAAGGCCATGACGATCACGGCGATGAAACTACTGGCAAGAAATCGGCCGAGGGCGAACACGCCGAAGGCGAAGCGGAAGAAGGTCACTTGACTCTGAGCGAAGAGCAGATCAGCTCAGCCGGCATCCAGTTGGTCGAAGCCAAGGCGCAGAGTATTAGCCTTTCATTGCCCTTTCCTGGAGAAATCCGTTTTGATGAAGACCGCACTGCGCATGTGGTGCCCCGCGTACCCGGTGTCGTCGAGTCGGTCCATGTCAATCTTGGTCAACCGGTGAAAAAAGGCCAGTTGCTGGCCGTGATCGCCAGCCAACAAATTTCTGATCAGCGTAGTGAACAAGCCGCGGCGCAACGTCGTCTTGAGTTGGCCCGTACTACCTACGAGCGAGAGCGACAGTTATGGCAGGACAAAATCTCTGCCGAACAGGATTTCCTGCAAGCCCGCCAGGCTTTGCAAGAAGCCGAAATCGCCCTCAGCAATGCTCGACAAAAAATCAGCGTACTCAGTGGCAGCTCGGTCACCAGCGGGGGTAACCGATATGAATTGCGTGCGCCGTTTGACGGGGTTGTCGTTGAGAAACACTTGGGCCTCGGTGAGGTTGTCAGCGAAACCACTAATGCCTTCACCCTCTCCGACTTGTCGCGTGTGTGGGTGACCTTTGGTGTCTCGCCAAAGGATTTAAACAAGGTACTGGTGGGCAAGTCGGTCACGGTCAGTGCGCCGGAACTGAATGCCGAAGTCACTGGAACCGTGGCCTATGTCGGCAGTTTGTTGGGCGAGCAAACTCGTACAGCCACGGTCCGCGTGACCTTGGCCAATCCACAAGGTGCATGGCGTCCCGGGCTATTCGTGACCGTGCAGGTTGACACTGATACTCGGCAAACAAAGGTCGCAGTACCAGAAGCGGCTATCCAGACGGTCGAGGACAAGCAAACTGTTTTCGTTCGAACGGACGACGGGTTTAAAGCTCAGCCAGTGGAGACAGGTGGCCGTTCGGCGGGTCTGGTCGAGATCACGGAGGGCCTGGAGCCCGGTGTTCAAGTCGCCGCTGCCGGCAGTTTCATTCTGAAATCAGAACTGGGTAAAGCCTCGGCTGAACACGCCCACTGATCCGCCACTTCCACGAGAAGGTTCTCATGTTCGAACGCCTGATCCAATTTGCCATCGAGCAGCGCATCATCGTGCTGCTCGCGGTTCTCCTCATGGCCGGCCTCGGTATAGCCAGCTACCAGAAGCTGCCGATCGACGCCGTTCCCGATATCACCAACGTCCAGGTGCAAATCAACACAGGGGCAGCAGGTTTTTCACCACTGGAAACCGAGCAGCGCATCACGTTCCCCATCGAAACTGCAATGGCTGGTTTGCCGGCTCTAGAACAAACTCGCTCGCTGTCACGCTCGGGTTTGTCGCAAGTCACAGTGATCTTCAAGGAAGGCACTGACCTGTTCTTCGCCCGACAATTGGTCAACGAACGGTTGCAGGTGGCCAAGGAGCAACTGCCCGAGGGTGTGGAAGCCGTCATGGGGCCGATCTCAACCGGTCTGGGTGAAATTTTCCTGTGGACGGTCGAGGCTGAAGAAGGTGCTGTCAAGGAGGACGGCAACCCCTATACGCCGACCGACCTGAGGGTGATCCAAGACTGGATCATAAAACCTCAGCTGCGCAATGTTCCCGGGGTCGCCGAAATCAATACCATTGGCGGGTTCGCCAAGGAGTACCAGATTGCGCCTGATCCAAAACGCTTGGCGGCTTACAAGCTTACGCTGACTGACCTTGTTACAGCGCTGGAGCGCAACAACGCTAACGTCGGTGCCGGTTACATCGAACACAGTGGCGAACAGTTACTGATTCGCGCACCCGGCCAAGTAGCGACCACCGACGATATCGCCAATATCGTCATGGCCAACGTCGACGGTACGCCCATCCGCGTCAAGAACGTCGCAACCGTGGACATCGGCCGTGAATTGCGCACGGGGGCCGCGACCGAAAACGGTCGTGAAGTGGTGCTCGGCACAGTGTTCATGCTGATCGGTGAGAACAGCCGCACCGTGGCCCAGGCCGTTGCCAGCAAGCTTGAGCAAATCAACCGCTCACTGCCAAAAGGGGTGGTGGCAGTCACCGTCTATGACCGTACCAATTTGGTGGACAAGGCGATTGCCACCGTTAAGAAGAACTTGATTGAAGGTGCGATTCTGGTAATCGCGATTCTGTTCCTGTTCCTTGGCAACATTCGCGCCGCTCTGATCACTGCCATGGTGATCCCGCTCGCGATGCTATTCACATTCACTGGCATGTTCACCAACAAGGTCAGCGCCAACCTGATGAGCCTCGGAGCGTTGGACTTTGGCATCATCGTTGATGGCGCGGTGGTCATTGTCGAAAACGCCATCCGTCGTCTGGCCCATGCACAGCAACACCACGGACGCATCCTCACCCGCTCCGAACGCTTTCACGAAGTGTTCGCGGCGGCCAAGGAAGCACGCCGACCGCTGATTTTCGGCCAGTTGATCATCATGGTCGTGTACCTACCGATTTTTGCCCTCACCGGCGTCGAAGGAAAAATGTTTCACCCGATGGCGTTTACTGTGGTGATTGCCTTGCTCGGCGCGATGCTGTTGTCGGTGACCTTTGTCCCGGCGGCGATTGCGATGTTCGTCACCGGTAAGGTCAAGGAAGAAGAGAACATCATCATGCGTGGCGCCCGTCGGGTGTATGCGCCAGCGCTAGAATGGGTCATGGGCCATCGATCAATGGCATTCGCCATAGCACTAGCCGTTATCGCGGTGTGCGGTGTGGTCGCCAGTCGAATGGGCAGCGAGTTTGTGCCGAGCCTCAGTGAAGGGGATTTCGCGTTACAAGCACTGCGTGTACCAGGTACCAGCCTGACGCAATCGGTAGAAATGCAGCAACGTCTGGAAAGACTTGTGTTAGCAAAGGTACCGGAGGTCAAGCGGATGTTTGCTCGTACTGGTACAGCAGAAATTGCCTCAGACCCAATGCCACCAAACATCTCTGACAGCTACGTGATGCTCAAGCCGAAGAATCAATGGCCTGATCCGAATAAATCCAGAGAGGCGTTGGTAGCTGATATCCAAAAAGCTACAGCCGGAATGCCCGGAAGCAACTATGAGCTTTCTCAGCCTATTCAATTGCGTTTTAACGAGCTGATTTCAGGCGTGCGCAGTGATGTGGCGGTCAAGGTCTTCGGTGATGACATGGCGGTGCTTAACAGCACCGCTGCAAAAATTGCCGCGTCCATGCAGAAGATCAATGGTGCCTCCGAGGTCAAAGTCGAGCAAACGTCGGGACTGCCGGTACTGACCATCAACATCGACCGTGACAAAGCCGCCCGTTACGGACTGAACGTTGGCGACGTACAAGACACCATTGCGGTGGCGGTCGGTGGTCGTCAAGCCGGTACGATGTATGAGGGAGACCGCCGATTCGACATGGTGGTGCGTTTATCCGACGCCATGCGTAAGGATCTCGAGGGATTGTCCACACTGCTAATCCCGGTACCGGCGCTGCTTAACACCAATGCCGATCAGATCGGGTTTATTGCTCTTTCAGAGGTGGCTAGCCTCGATCTAGTGTTGGGACCTAACCAGGTCAGTCGTGAAAACGGCAAACGTCTGGTGATCGTCAGCGCCAACGTGCGTGGGCGTGATATCGGCTCATTTGTACAGGAGGCCAGTAGCGCCATTGATAAAGAAGTGCAGATCCCGGCCGGTTACTGGACCAACTGGGGAGGACAGTTCGAGCAGCTCCAATCCGCTGCCAAGCGACTACAGATTGTAGTCCCGGTGGCCCTGCTCTTGGTGTTCGCACTCTTGTTCATGATGTTCAACAACCTCAAGGATGGCCTATTGGTGTTCACCGGTATTCCATTCGCATTGACGGGGGGAGTCATGGCTTTATGGCTCCGAGACATCCCGCTGTCGATCTCGGCAGGTGTTGGTTTCATCGCGTTGTCGGGCGTGGCGGTGCTGAATGGTCTGGTGATGATTGCGTTCATCCGCAATCTTCGGGAGGAAGGACATTCGTTGAGTTCCGCAATCAATGAAGGGGCTCTTACCCGTTTGCGCCCAGTGTTGATGACAGCTCTGGTGGCCTCTCTTGGCTTTATTCCGATGGCACTGGCCACCGGAACGGGGGCAGAGGTCCAGAGACCCCTGGCTACCGTGGTGATCGGGGGCATCCTATCCTCAACTGCGTTGACCCTGCTGATATTGCCTGCGCTTTATCAATGGGCGCACCGCCGAGACGAGGAAGAAGCCGAAGACGAAGACGATAAAATAGAAGCCGTATAATTCTTTAGTTTTAAAAGCCCACTATCGAGATTCGATAGTGGGCTTTTTTATGTGAGCTACATAACGAATCTGTAATCTTGGCGCCACCGTGTTGATAGGTTCGAATTGATACCCTACTAGCGTTAACTATATGAGGTGTCAGTATGAAAATTGCTCAAATCTGCGCTCTTGCGGGTGCTTTAATCCTTTCTTCAGTTGCTTTAGCCGAAGGTGGGGGGGACAGAACCTTCGAAAAAATGATGGCGGCGCGAGATGTGGCAATGGAGGCATATGTTGCTAGAGAAGGGAAGAGCGTTCCCGTGGTTTCAAGTGATGCTAAAGATGAGACAGGTAAAATGTAGTAGTACTGCGTATAAAAAACCGCTTCCGGTTTCCGGCGGCGGTTTTTTTTACGGCTTTATTACACATTCGTAACCTAGCCGCCACGCCATCGCAATGTTCGAATTGATATCCTTGTAACAGTTAATATATGAGGTACTAAATATGAAGTTCATGAGTATTATTACTTTCGCTGGAGCTCTGACGTTATCCTCTCTCGTACTGGCGGAAGGGGGAGGAGACAAAGCCTTTGAAAAGATGATGGTGGCGAATGCTAAAGCCATGGAGCAGTATGCAATTAGCCAGGGGAAAAGCGCCCCTGTGTCGAAAGAATACGAGTACGGGATGAAGGTGGATGTTGTGAAGGTTATCAGTGTGGTGCGGCCTGCAAAAGTCTGCGCAGTGGTGCCCGCCGCAATGACCTATGAAGATTCAAAAGGACAGCTAAATACAATTAGGTACACTGTGGCTGGAGAGTGTCGTAAACGAGGCGGCTAGCAGCTATGCTGCTGTCAGAGGGATTTATAACGCTCGATTAACCTCAATACTTAGAGGTATCGGGCGTTTTTTATATGCTCGTGTTTTAACGGTCATAAAAAAGACGCCCCGAGGGACGTCTTAAAAATTCACCTTTTTCCAAAGGAGCTTCTAAAGGTGAGCTTGGAGCTTTTAACTGAACAGCGATGAGTTTCAGATTTTCACATACTAGCTACTTGTCTATAGGACTCCAACCAGATGCGCTAGCTAGATTCCTATTAACTCCCACTCACTATAAGCAATTCAAGTTAACATGAAGATGATTGAAAAATTACATTTTTGAAATCTTTCTAGCGAAAACGGGATATTCGTGAAGAACGAATTATCCCGTTCAGGTATTACAAAATCGCTAGTGGGTACTCAACGATCACACGGACTTCATCCAAATCAGACTCAAACGCGGTTGCACGGGTGTTCATTTGTCGCAAGCGGAAGGACATATCTTTCAAGGAGCCTGTCTGAACGACGTATTTTACTTCGATGTCGCGCTCCCAACGTTTCTGATCGGTCAACGGGTTTCCATCCGCATCGCGCCGCATGTATGTGGCGTTGGCGTTGGAGTAGTCGGCGTCGGTGCCACGACCATAACGTGTCATAAACGACAAGCCAGGTACACCATACGAGCTCATGTCGAGGTCGTAACGCACCATCCATGAACGTTCTTTTGGCGAGTTGAAGTCGCTGTACTGGATTGAGTTGTCGAGAAAGATGGAATCCGACTGACGCAGATAGTCGAAGTCGTCGTTACCATTATTTCGCTGGTGAGAAAGTGCAAGTGAGTGTGCGCCATACTTCACGCCAACCTTAGCGCTCCAAATATTGTTGTCGAACTCGCCCAGCAGTTTTTTCCCTTCGTCAACGGCCTTGTAGTAATTCACACCGCCGAATACGGAAAGCTCATCAGAGAAGGAGTAGTTCAACCCGGTGCCAGCATAGTATTGATTCCAGGCGTCTTTGAGACGACTGGAGTAAAGACTAACGATAATATTCTTATTCACATTGTAGTCGCCACCAAAATAGCCGACCCAAGGTGAGTTAACTGGGCCTGCATAGAAGGTTGCGAAGTTGTCGCGCATATTGCTGGAGACTGGTTGACTCATAGCATGCAGGCGACCACCCTGAACTGTCAGCCCTTCGATGCTGGTATTGGTAGCGGTCACACCACGGAAACTTTCCGGTAAAAGCCTTGAGTCGCCAGAAGCCACGACAGGGTTGGCGGGAAATACATCACCTACTTTCACCACAGTGTCAAAAGCGCGAACTTTTGCCGCGCCACCGACTTTCGTGTATTCATCTCGAGCTTCGCCGTCGCCATTGACAGGTAGCACATCGAATGAACTACGACCGCCGTTACGACCGTCACCCGTATCAAGCTTCAAACCGATCATCGCGAAAGCGTCGACGCCCACGCCTACAGTGCCTTGGGTAAACCCGGATTCGAACTTACTGATAATCGCATGCGACCAAGCTTCGGAGTAGCCATTGCCCGTGGGGCTTGATTGACCGTTACGATGATCACGATTGAAGTAGAAATTTCGATTGAGCACGGTAAGGCTGCTGTCTTCGATAAACCCCCCAGTCTTTTCCTCCGCAAACACTATAGAAGGCCCAGAACTGACAACCAACGCCAAAGCGGCCATCGAAAATTTCGTATTGTTATCCATTAATCACTCCTTAGGTTCGGCAGAACTAGAAAGCTCTTCGGCTGGAATTATTGTTTACGGGAGCAGTTTCTGCTCCCGTATCGTCGCCGACTTGTATCGTTGCAATTTGAAGATAACGGGGAGATGATTGAAAAATTACAATTCTGTAATGTTCGCCTGTTTTTTCAAAATTAACTTTTGCGGCATGCCCCCAACCGATGGGTGGCTCTACCTTTACTAGGGCTTTTCTCAGGAATTCTCTTAACCAGCAGCACGAATCCACACCTGAAAGTGCGCATGCTCAGGAGCTGAAATCAGTTCTCGATGCATCGTCACAGTGAAGTCGAACCGAGATCGTTTAGATTTTTGGCTCACCTGACCAATCTGACCATCACACAGCTTTATATGATTCAAGCAGTGACCGCGGTCAAGTTGGGATGCGGTAATAGCTGTACCCGGAAGGCGGTGGCCGCTAACCAAAATGGGATAGCAATAGCGGAAATATTCCGGATGTAGTGTTGTGGAGTTCCCCATCCGCTTGTTCAAAAAACCGAGTATTTTTTAATACTGCTGGAGTTGTTGCTTTTGGACTTTATCAGCCAGTCCCTATTACGGCGCATACTGGTCAAGTTACATGCAAACGAATGTCTGCAAGAAAACAACTGGCTGGTCAGTGGTATTGCATAGGGAGCAAGAGCAGTGCAATGAAGCACGCTCTTTAACGACACGATAGTTACTGGATGGGTTTGACCGAGACCACATCGAAATATTTGAATTTCTTTTTTTTAGCTTCTTTTTTAGCCTCTTGTTCCGCGATAAGAGTACTCAGCGTGTTCGCATCATAAATGAACACGCTCACGTCGCCTTCGAAGTCCTTGGTAACGTGCAGTGTCACCCTCAGCTTCAGTGATAGCGGTTTAGAGTTTAGTCGGGACGTTGGACTCGGCTGCGGCTTTGCGAGTACTACGGGGTCGGATTGTTTTGGGGAGCCGAATAGCGCCAAGCGCATATCCTCCTCATTCAGTTCAACGCTCATCTGGGATTTCTCGTCGCTAATGTAAGACGCGGGACCTTCATTACGTAGACTACGTGGCAAGCTCCTGCTGACTGCCAACTGTGATGGCCTCAGGAGTTTCAAATGGTGGGTTTTCATCTCTTAACGTTCATCACTGAGCGATTGAAAACGACGTGGCCGAGGGATAAGCCAGATTTCCTGCAAAGCGCAGCCTTTATGAAAACCGCCGCACGCTCCAGCTCCGTTGAGGATGCTGCGTGCTCAGCTGCCATCTGTTTGTTGCGAGCATAAATTTTTTCCTCGATCAATTGTAGGCAGCGTGGATCATTATTCAACAGTTTGAACTTACTAATCCTATTTCACCTTAAAATTTTCCATAGAAATGAGGCAAAGCCTTTACGGGCTGAGAAAGTTCGGGGCTACGTTGAGCGCGGAAAACACGATCGACAGGATGGTCATCAATAGCCATACGAAACCATCCCAGTATTTTATCGCGGCCAGCAGCAAGGCCCCGACGATTGGCAGCAAGGACAGCCCCTTCAGCAAGCGAAAGGTCCTGGTTAGCGTTCGGCCCTGCTTGTCGACCTGGTCGATGGTGATCCTGAGCAAGCCCTGAAGTTTTGGGGGATAGGTTTTTATCTTGTCCTTAAAATCATCGAAGATGACATTGAAACTGTGTAGCAGGCGCTCTGTTTGCAGCATTTGATTGTGCAGGATCGCAAGCAGAACCACAGAGACCACTGCTAGCCCAAGGACAAGAATAAAACCTTCGAATTTTGAGGTTGTTTTCTCCAGCACGACCAGACCCGCTAACGATATCGGCAGGGCAAGCATCTTGCCCGCGATGTCGCCCAGTACTCCACTAAGCTTAGTGCCATAGTCGATTTCAGCCTGGGCCACCTCGCGCCGGGCCCGCTCAAACGAGAAGCTATAGACGTAGGTTTGCAGATTCGCACGGTACGTGGCGAGGACCTCCCGCCACTCCCGCACGATCACCAAGAACAGATTCGGCTCGCTCTCAAACTTCTCGATGACGCTCGCCACCGCCATCCGAATCATCAATTTTCGTTCGGAGAGGTGCGCCTTGTTTTCGTTTTTTCGATTGAGTATTTCTTCCAACAAACTCAGGTGGTTGAGCTCATAGTCAAGAACCTTGACGTCAACCTGGGTAGGCAACAGAAAAGTTCTCGGAGGCTTAGCCCCATCGGGAGGCAAGGCAAAAAACAGGTTATAACCATCTGGACTGCTGTCTTTGTCGACGCCGATCGCTAGCAGTGCAAGCAGCTCGATCATCCGGCAGACGCGCCTGAGCGCCTTAATCGCCGAAGGTTCGGTGTCATCACTATCCGCCCAACTGAGCTCAACAATGTACACGTTGCTCGGAAATTGGCCCTTGCCCAATGAGCCATTGCGAGCGACAAACTCGCCTAAGTTCGCGTAGAACCGGCCCGACTCGTTCGATGGCAAGCGAAACTCAATATCGAGAGAGTCAGCTTCTTCAGAGCAATGCTCGAACTTGCCATAAGCTGCGGGCAGGTCATCACACATTCGCAACGCACCGATAATGTCGGGCGTTGGCCTCCCCTCATAGCGGATGACCCCATCCTCAATGGTGGGCGCTCCGAGGGTACGGTAGAGAGCTACCACATTGGAAAACATTCTTAGCCAGCCCTAGCCAGCAATTCTTTCTCGATCACACCAACCAGTTCGGCAGTCAGATTGGACAGGGTCAACTTCTTCCGTCCCTCATCATAGTAAACGTCTGCGGCCGGATCCTTACCTAACGCTCCACGCTCGAATTGCAACGACCAGTTAGCAGCGTCCCCCTTGATACGGGTCTTCTCTTTCAGCGATTTCGCATTGACCGTAAAGTCGTCCGGCACCTTATGTTTCTCACTATTCAAATAGTCTTTCAGCCCAACGATTTCATCCACTAAGTCAGCGGGTACGTGTGCGACAGCGACGTGGCAGATGGCGTCCAGGCGTGCGGACTTACCTGCGGCCAACTGCTCCTCCAGATATTTGATCACCGCCTCTTTGGCCTTATAACCAAAGCTTTTTAACGCTTTGTTGTCGCGAAAAAACCGGGCAACGTTATCAATGGCATTTTTGGTAGCGCGTCCGGAGGCCACTCCTTTCGCACAACCCAGTGCAGAAATGAAATAGTCAGATGCCTGACTATCACGGCCGCGGCTGATGAAGCACAGGTAGGTTGAATCCACTTCATCCTCCGCGTCATCCTCATCCTGCTCAGGCGCAGCAGCGGCCGCAGCAGCCATAGCCTTTATGGCCACGAAGCTAGCCAAGTTGATCCTGGCGGCCTGCTGAACCTTGTTGAGATCGACCTCTTGAATTTCCTTCGGCACATAGTTTTCGTCCAGCTGAATACCACCGCGCTCCTTCATGCTGGCGACCAGGAAAAAGTCGGTTGCGCCCGAGGTGTACTGGGCGCAAAGGATGTGTCCACCAGTCGACAAGACTTGATTACCGGCTTGCTCCACCAGTTGGTCCATTGCCAAGTGGGTCAAGTCGATAAATTGCGCTTCATCATCTTGTACTTCTACGAACGCGGTGAAGCGCTCTGGAAACGGCCCCTGACGGTCATCATTGGCAAACTGTCCATAGACCACGCTGTTGCCTTCTTTGCCGATGAGGCCGTGGATGCCATTGACCAGAAAATGCAACGCAGGATTTTCAGTATCGAGCGCCACATCCTTCTTGACCACCTCGGAGATAAAGCTGGTCTTGGCCAGCTTCTTGAAGCTGTGAATAATGGCAGTTTTCAGTGTGATCATAGGTCGAATTCCGTTCCGATAGTATCAATATGGAATCACTGAAAATAACACCTTACCCAACAAACTTCAGGGCTTATCTCGGCACATGACACCGCCTAAGGGCTTCAACACTTAGGCAATGAGTAAGGCCGCAAGAACCCATTAACTGTACATGCATACAGCATAAGAATCTATGCCGTTCATCAACACGAGGGTCGGAGCGTTGAAGCGCGGACAGCACCATCGCGGATTGCCACAGACCATGGTCTCTATCATAGACTCAGTCTGAGGAAGTTTTTCCAGCCTTATCCGTCAGTGCTGGAGCTCAACTGGGGAGTGTGGACCACTATCGCGAACTCTCGCGTTGGATCGCTCGGACCCTTTGTTTGAAGCAGCTCTTCGAAGGAGCCGATCCCAAAGATCACCCATGGTTCTGGGTAATGCCGCAGGAGGCGTTTTGCCTGCTGACGAACAGATTCTGGGAGAGTCTGATCTCTGGACAGCTCACGCAAGAACTCGCCTGTTTGGACGATACTCCGGGTACGCTCGCAGGGCATAGTCATGTGTTGCCACTCCGCTAGAATTTGCGCTTAACCTTAGAAAACCAACCGCCATCGCCGAGGATTCTGGGGGTGTGAACCATTCGTTTGAATTATAGCAAGCACGCCGCTCGGCTCCTCTGAAGTAGACAGGCTACCCCCTATCAAGCCAAGTTCTAGGGGGCGATTGCTGATACGTGGCCAACACTAAGTCTTGGTAAGCACCGGAAAAATATAGGGATGGCTGAGGCGGACGAAACCTAAAACGCTGAACGTCGATGACTGCCACATTGCGCACCAGTGACTTTCAGTACAGGCTCTGCGCGACGTCCAGGTCTGTTCGTACCCTTCGACCGGGTCCCATCAACACATAAACGGTGTTTTTTGTCTCGAACAGGCAATCATGGGTGAACGAAACCCCCAATGAAGTTCTTACCCAGTGACCGCGAGGGAAACGTCCTTTGCTATCGTGGATAACACATAAAGCGTTGACCAAAGTAGGAGTGACTCCTCTTCTAGCAACGGCGTTTAACTGACGGGGGGAGACCGCTATATCAACCACTGTCCAGTCAGCGACTAGACAATAGGCGCGTCCAGGGAAGTAAAATCCGACCAGTGCCAAGGCGTCTGAATGAGCTAGCTCACATCCAGGTAGTTTTTCGCCACCGGAAAGCAGTTCGGCTAGGCCCTCAAGATTCATTCGTCCCTCCGACCCACTTCAAAAATCGAGTCGAACTATCAATCACACCAGTCAGCATAGCTGCCCGTAAAACGTAAGCGTCCGCCGAAGTCACCTTGCGTGACTCAGGCGGGCATCCACCGATGCGGCAGCAGTTGATCAATCTCACTGGCACGCTGCGTCGGCAGCCGCGTCAGTACATCTTTGAGATAGGCATACGGATCATGCCCATTCATGCGTGCTGACTGGATCAAGCTCATGATCGCGGCTGCCCGCTTACCGCTGCGTAGTGACCCGGCGAACAACCAGTTCGAGCGTCCAAGTGCCCATGGCCTTATCTGATTTTCGACCGCGTTATTATCGATGGGCACAGCGCCGTCCTCGAGATATCGAGCCAGTGCCGTCCAGCGCCTGAGGCTGTAATCCAGAGCTTTGGCAATAGCCGATCCTTCGGGCACAAGATCGCGCTGGGCCATCATCCAGGTATGTAGTGCGTCGATAATGGGTGCCGCTTTTTCCTGACGTATTCGCCAGCGATCTTCGTCGGTCATTTCCCGCGCTTGCCGTTCGATTTCGTACAAGCTGCCAATTGAGTGCAGCGCCTGTTCGGCCAGTTGGCTTTTGTTCGTCGCGTGCAGATCGAAGAACTTGCGGCGCGCATGGGCCATGCAGCCAATTTCGGTGATGCCTTGCTGGAAGCTTGCCTTGTAGCCGGCGAAATCGTCGCACACCAGCTTGCCATCCCACTGGCCAAGGAAGTTACGTGCATGCTCGCCCGCACGGCTCGGGCTGAAGTCGTAAACGACTGCCCTGACCGCCGAAAACGGCGTAGTGCAGTAGGCCCAGACGTAAGCACGGTGGGTCTTCTTCTGGCCCGGCGCGAGCATTTGCACTGGCGTTTCGTCGGCGTGGATCACGCCTTCGGCAAGTACCGTTTCGCGTAGCACATCGACCAACGGCTGGAGCTGCACGCCGGTCTGGCCGACCCATTGCGCCAGTGTCGAGCGGGCGATAGCCAGGCCAGCGCGGCCAAAGATTTTCTCTTGGCGATACAGCGGCAAATGGTCGGCGAATTTGGCCACCATCACGTGAGCCAGCAGCCCTGCGGTCGGTATACCCTTGTCGATTACCTAGGCCGGAACCGGTGCCTGAGTCAGCGTTTCACACTCGCGGCAGACCCATTTCCCGCGCACATGCTGCTCCACGGTGAACACGCCCGGCGTGTAATCCAGCTTCTCGCTGACGTCCTCGCTGATCCGCTGGAGCTGGCAGCCGCAGGGGCATTGGGTGTTGTCGGGTTCGTGATAAATCACGGTACGCGGAAACTGCGCAGGCAAAGGAACACGCTTGGGCTGCTTGCGTGGCTCGGCCGACGCAGCCGGCGGATTCAACGCCTTCAGCTCGGCGTCAATGGCCGCGATATCGGTGTCGAGCAGATCATCGAGCAGGCTGCCTTGAGCAGGGCTCAATTGCTCACTGCGCTTGGCAAACTTGTTACGTTTGAACCAAGCGATTTCGTGGGTGAGTTGCTCGATGATGGTTTGGTCGCGGTCGTTCTTCTTGCCCATCCTGTCGACTTGCAGCCCGAGAGAATCAACCTGCGACAGCAACTGCGCCGCGAAGGCGCGCAGTTGGTCGGGGGTCATCTGATCGAGATTGGGCGAGGAAGTCATGCCCTGGATTTTACCAAAGCAGGTCGCTTGCGGCAGTAGGCCAAGGCGCTAATTACAGCTTTTTAAAGCAGTGTGATTGCACCGCCAACCCCAACACGCTGCCAAGGTAGGCCGAGCACCAACGCTTGAAGTTGCTCAGCATCCAGCTCTATCTCGTAGCCATTACGAATGCCGGGCCAGTGAAACTTGCCTTGGTTCAACCGGCGAGCAGCCAGCCAGACGCCAATCCCATCATGCACCAGCACTTTCATACGAGTGGCGCGGCGGTTGGCGAACAGATAAGCGCAGTGCGGCTTCGCCGCACCGAACACCGCGATCACCCTGGCCAGCGCAGTTTCAGTGCCGGCACGCATGTCCATGGGGTCGGTGGCGAGCCAGATGGCATCGATGCGAATCATTGAGTGAGCCCACGGACAAAGCGGGCGCAGCCTTCAGGATCGGACGTTGGCCATTTCACTGAGATCGATTGCTCGCCAAATGGCAGCTCAATAACCGCCAACGCTTCCGTTTGCCGTTTGGGCGTAGCTCTCAATGGAATGAAAGCTGGCAACGCCGCTGGCGACTGATCTCGATAAAGCGGTAGCCACTTGCGGATAACGTTGGCGTTGATGCCGTGGCTGATGGCAACGCTGGATAGGGTTGCGCCCGGTTGCAGGCATTCCTGAACAACCTGGGCCTTGAAGGGTTTCGGGTAAGAGCTTCGTTGGCGCATGGAAATCCTGACGTTAAGGGCGATCGCGTCCGCTTAAAAATACGCGGACACCATCGCCCTTAATGCTGGAGTTCGGAAGGTGTGTTGGCTGGACGCTTACCCTACAACACATGGCAGTAAATGCGCGAATAGGCGTTTCGTGGTACGCAACTTCAGATCATATGGTTCTGAGGCTTGCGCCTAAACGGCGCGATTAGCTGCGCACGATAGCCTGTTGGAAAGTCTCGCTCTTTTAGCCCTACCTGCGCATCACCGAGCTTGTTTGCTGCGTCATAGAAGGTTCCAAATAGGTGATCCCAAATAAGTAAAAACTCTCCGAAGTTGACCTGGGCATCTTCGAACTCTCGCTTATGGTGCCAGCGATGTGTCTCGGCGACTCCAATCACGTTGCGTAACCAGCCCAACGAGTAGTCCAGGTTCGAATGCTGGAAGGCTAAATGAACGGTCAAGATGCTGAACCAAGTCGCGATAACGGCCGACGGCGCACCTGAGGCGAGCAGAACCACCAGCCCCGGTCCGGCCATTAGCGCCGCATGCAGCGGATGTCTGCGCTCCCCATTCATCCAATAAAGGCGATCAGCGCTGTGATGAATCATGTGCATACGCCACAGCCAATGCACCCGATGGCTGATGCGATGCATGACATACAGGCTTAAATCGAGGACGGTTGCGACCAGAACCAGCTGTAACCAGAGGGGACTCTCGCTGGGAAAAAGGCGAACTGATGCCGGCACCGCATCGCCAAGCTTGGCGAGGACTTCAGCAGTGAACTGAATGACAGAAAGGTTGACCAGCATATGCAATAAATCGGTCGAGGTGTCTTGATGATCTTCGAGCCAGGATTGACGAAAGGGTTGGAATTGCTCCAGCGCGGCGATCGTGAACAAGCTCACAATAGCGATCAGGAGTGTTGTGGGCCATGGCGGAATCCCGGTGTAAAGCGCCCAAACCATGAACGCAGCGGTGCCACCAAATATGAGCGGATAGCTCATCCAACGTATGACGTATCGGAAAATAATGATCATCGCTCACCTCCTTTTAGGAAGCGAAGACGATAAGTCACAGGCTGGCGTTTGGATTGAACGAAAGAGCTACAATCGAATGATGAATATCCTCGCTTGACCTTATAGCGGCTAGAAGGTTTGTAATCGACAGGATCAAGTGTATTTAGAGGAGCGGCCCCATGAGTTCGTGTGACAAATCCTGTGGCTGTGGCCCGGCTTCAGCAGGCCCAGAAGCAGCAGCTAAGCCATTAAATGAAGGGACATGGATCAGCAAATTTTCAGTACCAAAAATGGACTGTCCTTCCGAAGAACGGATGATCAGACTCGCGCTGAATGGCTTGCAGGAAATAGCTTCACTTTCTTTTGACCTATCCGGTAGACAGGTGAGTGTTTTTCACGAAGGGGCCGTAGAGCAGATCGCTACCAAGTTGGAGTCACTTGGCTTGGGGGCAAGGCTATTAGATACGCAGCCCATCAGCCCAGAGTCCGTATCAGCCAACAGTGCCAATGAAGAGCAAAACGCTTCAAAGGAAGCCAGCACATTAAAAATATTGCTCGGCATCAATGGTGCAATGTTTCTCGCCGAAATGAGTGCTGGCCTGATTGCCCAATCGACGGGGCTGATTGCCGACTCGCTGGACATGTTTGCTGATGCGGCCGTTTACGGGCTGGCCCTCTTTGCGGTCGGCCGCAGCGCGGGAATGCAAGTACGTGCAGCACACCTGGCAGGTATGTTTCAGATCATTCTAGCTTTGGGTGTGCTTTTGGAAGTTGCTCGACGCTTTCTCTATGGCAGTGAACCTGAATCGATGCTGATGATGGGGATAGGCGCCGTCGCGCTGGTGGCAAACGTCACTTGCCTGTGGCTGATCTACAGCCACCGCGAAGGAGGAGCACACATGAAAGCGAGTTGGATTTTCTCAGCCAACGATGTGATTGCGAACGTTGGCGTAATCGCTGCAGGAGCATTGGTCGCTTGGACAGGGTCTCCGTACCCAGACTTGGTGATTGGTACGGTCGTTGGCCTGATCGTTTTGAACGGCGCACGTCGAATCCTGGCTCTAAAAGCTTAACTATTCCAATCGGCGAGCGGCCTGTAGCTAAGGCCGCAAGCCTCTAACCTAGTCGCTTAATGCAAGCTCACTTCGGCGAGCGCCGATGAGGGATCTATACCCAACAGCGAGCGAAAGGTTCTGGAAAAGTGGGCTGAGTCGGAGAAGCCTGACGCGTGCGCAGCGGTGGTTATAGGTTCTCCGGATGCCAGATGTCGAACAGCTTGGGTCAGTCGTAGCCATTTAGCATAGCTACGCAGCGGCAAACCGGTTTGTTCCACGAACCAATGCGAGAATCGAGTTGGGGACAGGTGTACCAGTGCTGCCAACTCTTCACGTCGTACCATGCCCTGGTAAATGGCCGTGCTGACTATTGCCAGGCGAGGATCGGCGACTGGAGGTGCATCGGTTATCTGTAGGGCTTTTCGCACTGCGGACCGAGTGTCTCCCGCGCCTGCCTTCAAGGAGTCAGCAATTAGTGCGGCGTCAGCCGGGGCGATATTGATCGGAATCGGCGTCATGGTCTTCGGCAAAACCTGGCCCTCTTCTGCCAAGACGTCCAAGTAGATTGAAACGATGAGGGCTCCGCTGATTCGATGCCGAACACCGGCTGGAATAAACACTGCAAACTCGGTGTGCTGACGCGGCAGGCATTCCACTGTTACAGGCACGTCGATACCTATAGCTATTTGGTGAGCCTGATGCTGATGCCAATCTTGATGACCAGCATGCCCAGCAAAAACCGCTAACCCAGGCGTTAGCCATGCGCGACCAGACCACCTTAGGACACGTACTGGAAGGTGGCGCTCCATCGTCAACGTTTGCTTGGCGACGCGGGGCTAATCACGCTTATGACCAATAAAAACGATGCGCCGCTGACAATACATATATCTGCGAGATTAAACGCGGGCCAGTGCCAGCCTTGATAGTGAAAATCCAGATAGTCCACGACAAAGCCTCGCAAAGAACGGTCGATAAGATTGCCAACAGCCCCACCCAAAACGAGACAATAGCCCAAGGCTTCGCTCCAGTGACGTTCCCGTTGAAGGATCGCGACGAGCGTCAATGCTACGGCTAGCGCAACAACAACGAAAAGGTAACGCTGCCAGCCTCCAGCGTCAGCCAAGAAGCTGAACGCGGCGCCGGTATTGCGTGCATGCACTATGTTGAAAAATGAGCCTACGGCGACCGATGAGCCCAGCTCATAAAGGTGCTCGACGCCAAGCTTTAGACTTTGATCGATCAACGCCAGGACCGCTGCAATTCCCCACCACAAAGTAGGCGGCTGTACACGAGCTGTCATTGGGAAACCGTTCATTGGCTATTCCGTAGTAACCGTTCCAGTACATCTGAAACTGGTATTTTTTGAAAAGCACTGACTCTTGCTCGTGCGGTATCACCCACTGGGATCCAGGTCTTGGAACAGCAAAGCAGGCATCGTGTCCGTATCATTTGCGCAGCAAGCGCAGGCCATTCAGTACTACCAACAGGCTTACCCCCATATCCGCGAATACCGCCATCCACATCGTAGCGTGACCAGTGAGCGTAACGGCTAGGAAGATGGCTTTAACGCCCAGCGCGAGCGCAATGTTTTGCGTAAGTACTGCTCCGGTCTGGCGGGAGAGACGAATGAAGGCAGGAATCTTGCGCAAATCATCATCCATGATTGCTACGTCAGCAGTCTCGATCGCCGTATCGGTGCCAGCTGCCCCCATCGCGAAGCCCACATCAGCCCGAGCAAGCGCAGGGGCATCGTTTATTCCGTCACCGACCATGCCGACGGTGCCTTTATGATCGATCAAGGCTTCGATGGCTTTGAGCTTATCGATCGGTAGGAGATTGCCCTTGGCCTCGTCAATGTTTACCTGCGCGGCAATTGCCAGCGCGGTATGTGGGTTGTCCCCTGTCAACATCACAGTCTTCACACCTAACGCGTGAAGCTCCTCGATTGCGGCTCGGCTGGTGGCTTTTACCGTATCGGCGACTGCAAACAACGCCAGCGCCCGTTTGTCATCGGACAGAATGACTACAGTTTTCCCTTGCCGCTCAAGGTGGCCCAGGGCGGCTTCGGTATTAGGTGAGCAGAACCCCAACTCCTCCAACAAACGATGGTTACCCAACTGGTAGCGCTTACCCTCGATCTCGCCGCGGACCCCTCGGCCCAGCAGCGCTTCGAAGTTATCCACTTCCAGCAACCGCAGCGATTGCTGGGCCGTTTGTTTGGCAATAGCCCGCGAAACCGGATGATCCGAACGTTGGGCAAGGCTCGCGGCGGCAATGCGATAATCTCTAGATAATCCATCAGCTAGAGGCAGGAAATCGGTCTGTACGGGCTTGCCATGGGTAATGGTCCCAGTTTTATCCAAGGCCAGATGGGTGATCTTGCGACCGCTTTCCAGGTACGCCCCGCCCTTGATTAAAATGCCTTTTCGCGCCGCTGCCGCGAGGCCGCTTACAATGGTCACCGGGGTCGAAATCACCAGTGCGCAAGGGCAAGCGACTACCAGAAGCACCAGCGCCCGATAAATCCAGTCAGCCCATAATCCGGCCATAAACAGGGGCGGGAATATCGCAACGGCAAGGGCGAAGAAAAACACCGATGGCGTATAAACCTTGGCGAACTTATCGACGACCCGCTGGATCGGGGCGCGTGAACCTTGGGCTTCCTCCACAGCATGAATAATCCGGGCCAGTGTCGTATTGCTGGCCTCAGCCGTCACGCGGTACTCGAAGGAACCGGACTCATTGATCGAGCCGGCATAAACAGGGTCACCGACAGCTTTCTCGATGGGCAAGCTTTCCCCGGTGATAGGGGCTTGGTTTACGGTAGAGTTGCCGGAGATCACGTTGCCATCCAGACCAATGCGCTCGCCGGGGCGAACTCGAACCAAGGAGCTGATCTGGACGGTTTTGACATCTACGTCCAGCCAACTGCCGTCTGCCTGGCGCACCGTTGCATGATTTGGGGTCAAGTCCATCAGTCCTTTGATCGCATTGCGTGCACGATCCAACGACTTGGCCTCAACCAATTCGGCAACAGTAAATAAAAACATGACCATCGCCGCTTCTGGCCACTGCCCAATCAGGACCGCTCCCGTCACCGCAATGCTCATCAACGCGTTTATGTTGAGATTGAAATTTTTGAGAGAGATCCAACCTTTCTTGTAAGTCGCGGGCCCGCAGAGTGCTACCGAGATTAAAGCTACAGCAGCAATCACCCATTCGGGGGCTGCCTGGGTGAAATGCAAAATTTCCGCGCCTACCGCAGCAATACCAGACAGCGCTAACGGCCACCAGGTGCTTTTGCGCAGTGATTCAGCTTCAAACTGGCTTTGCTGCTTATCCGCGCCTGGTACGTCGACCGCGCCATTCAACGGTTCCGCCTGCATACCAAGCGATGACACGGCCGCTTCGATTCCCAGGGTATGTGGCAATTCGTGCCAGACACCTAGAGTACGGTTCATCATGTTGAATTCCAATTTCTGAATTCCAGGCATCTTTGCAAGCTTGCCCTCAATCATCGCCTGCTCGGTAGGACAGCACATTTGCCCAATCCGGAAACGACTCAAGCGAGCCGTGTCGTTGACAACGGCTGATGACACTTTGGATGGGCACGCGCTTGGGCCATCCGTTCCAGATGCAGAGCAACATGCATCGGTAACAACCGAGGTGGTGGGCTCGTTCGGTTCGGTAGGTGGATATTGAGAAGATGTCGGAGATGAAGTGGAGCAGCTTGTCTTTCCGCCGTTGCCTCCAGCAGAGCAGCCATCCGCACTTTTGGTTGTTGAAAGCGCAGGATTCACGTCCGAGGTCTTAGAAGAACAGCAACTGGTAGTTCGATCTCGATCGGTTTCGTCTTCACCCGATGTTGCGGAAGTCGCACAGCAGCTCCCGGATGCGACAGGGTCAAAAACGTCCACGCCCGCTGGCTTTTTTGGTGCTTGCTCGTCACCGCAACAGTTTTTCATGAGAACGCTCTCCGCTTTTCATGGCGAGAGTGAACACCTTATAGCCACTATAAGGTCAAGAGATTCTTCGATGCCTTAAGGCATCCACCAGCGACCATTCATGTTCAACGTGATCACAGTGAGTAAGTGGCCGGTAGTAGATAGGAAATGCTGCTTCCCCTCGCGCCTACGGTGTTGGCATCAACGGCGTCCTATTTCGTGACGCTAATATCAGGCGGCATCCCGTCCTCACAGCAAAGCACACAGGGCACTTGCCCTATGCGGCGGCCGACGAGCAGCACAGAAGCTCTGCTACGAAGGTAAGCAGCCATGTGCAGAGCAAAGCGTCCAAACTCGAGTTGAAGAGATCGGCGGGGAGGGTTTTCATCGATCAGAGGCCTGGCGATCGGTAGAACGGTGAGCAAGGATTTGCTTGTTGCCTGACGCGAGTAGAATGAGGATTCCAGCAACTATAGGGTCAAGAGAAATGAATGCGCCCACGTACACGATCGGTGCCTTGGCGAAGCTGACCGATACCAAAGCCGTAACCATCCGCTATTACGAGCAGTCAGGGCTGCTGCCTTCTGCTGGAAGATCACCGTCGGGTTATCGCTTTTACACAGATGAAGAGCGCAACCGGCTGCTGTTTATCCGTCGCAGCCGCGCGCTTGGGTTCAGCGTCGATGACATTCGCGATCTACTCGGCCTGGCTGACCGACGCGACGCTTCCTGCGCCGCTGTGGATGCGAAAGTGCAAGGGCAACTCCAACAAGTTCGAATCCGTATTCAGGACTTACGAGGTTTAGAAGCCGAACTGACACGACTGAGTGTTTGCTGCCACGGTGGTGTTATAGAGCAATGTCGCATCATTGAATCATTGTCGAATCGTAGTTAACGCGGCAAAAGACTCCATGTGCGTAGAGATTGTACGAGGTGAGAATCGTCATTGTGCAATAAAGTCCGCTATCTTGGTTTATTTCAGGATGCGTGCCTTAGGATTGTCCTGTGGTTCGCAAATTTGCCATCCCATTAAAACCGCATGCGGCGACATGTGGGAAAATCGATGGTAATAGCTCTAAGTTAACCGTGCTCAGTTATCATTATTGAACCACCGACACCTCCGTGCTTATTAAATTTCTGACGCAAAGTGCTTAACCGTGCGACAGGGTAAATTCATTGCCGCTTTGAAATGTGCAGCTTACCGCCTGTTTTGCACCCTTGCTCGGCTTACGGGGTTCACCGAGTTCGGGGGACTTCATGTCACGGCGGCAGCGTTGGCCCATGTTGTCATCCGCCATCCAAGGGTTTCATTGGACATGGCTCTCCGGCGCTTGAACACCCGCCATCCCGCTGAGGGGAAGCGCCAGGCTAATCAGGAAAATCAGGCAAAGCCGTAGACAGCGTGTCATGGGCTGAAGTGTAGCCAGTAGAAATGGTGCTAACAATCACGCTCCAGGCTTCTGGGTTAGCTGCCAGAAACCTCTATTGCGCGCTCATTTCCATTTCAGGACTTAGCGTGCCTAACCATGCGACAAGACAGATGATGAGGATTGCCATCAGGAATTCGAATTTCATGCTGCGGCGCAAGGCATTGACCGCTACAGAGTATTGACCATTGCGAACCGAGCGCTCCAATAGCGGGCTTAAGTGAAAGCGGTTCAGCGTCGCTAAAACGATCATCCCGGCAAAGAGCAGGATCTTCAAAAACAGCAACTGGCCATAGGTACTGAGCATGACCTCATCAAGGTTGGGACCGACGATGAAAAGGTAATTTACTACTCCCGTAACGCTTATGATCGCAACAATCACACCGCCGGCCGACTCAAAGCCAGTCAGCACGCGGGCAAGAATACGTGCTTCCTCCTCACCCTTCAGCGATTTCAACCGTAGCAGTAGAGCGAAGGCCGCTAGAGCACCCAACCAGCCACCTGCCGCTAATAAATGGAAAATGTCGCTGAGAAAATGCCAGTAGCGGCGGCTGCCTTCGTCCATGGCACCATGCCCCGTCCAGGCTAGCGTGGCCAACGCGATTGCTCCACAGACGGTGACGATCCAGAGGCTGGGTGTCGGATATCGTTTATTCAACGCGACGCCCAGAATTGCCCCCACCAAGGCGGCTATCCGAACCATCCAGGTCAGCCCAACGTCGGTGCCCATGATGACCATTTCAAAAATGTGGTGATGTAGCTCCATAAGCTCCGATACACCGCTCATTGCTTTTGCAAGCAACAACATCGCAGCAAGGGACAGAACTACACCTGCAACAGAAGTACCGTAGAGAAGCGACTCAAAGTTCAAGACCGTGCCCGATACCCTTTCCTTTCCCCTGAGGCTGTACAAGCCAAATATGGCCAGTCCAAATAACAACATCAGGTCAAAATAGAGAGCAAAGCGAACCACGATATTTAATGAGTCGCTCATGGATTATTTCACTTTGAATGAAAAGTTGCCGGTGATCGGGTGGGTGTCCGAAGACACTGCACGCCATTCAACTTTGTAGGTGCCGGTGGTCAGCGGTGCAGCCGGCGTAATCACCATGGTTTTCGGATCACCACCAGCAGCGACGGCGGCCTTTACACCCATGGGTGAGTTAGGCATGCCTGGCATGTCGGTCATGATCAGCTTTGCACCGGAGAACTGAGTGGTGAGATTCTCAGAAAAATGCAGTTCGATTTTCGACGGAGCCGCCGCATCCGAGCCTTCTGCCGGAGTGGAAGAAAGTAGTTTTGGATGTGCCTGGGCCACTGCACTCAGAAGCAAACCAGCAGTGATTGCAACAGCCACGGACGTAGTTTTAAGGAATGACATGCAAGACTCCTCACAGCAAGCGCTGTTGATTCGAGGTTTTTTGGGAGGAACTAGTTTTTAATTTCTTTAAAAACCACTGTTGATTAACTTGGAGCCCCCGTCCTCTTCGCCAGGTTGAACAGGAGAAACTCGCTAGCCCTAACGTCACAGTGCGAGAACACGATGCCACACGATCACAAACTGTTCGATTACATTTCAGTCAGCTTGATCCGATGTTTGGCATCTAATCGTTGAGCGTAGCAAGACCTGGAAAAGACACGGCGTACCGCAGGACAGGGGAGCTCAATCACTTTGAAAAATCCGCAGAGGCGTAGCAAACGCAGAACGCCAAGACGTCGTTGGTCCCAATGTTTTGTCGCTCAGCTAACCGTGGAATCGACGGCCGGAAACTCAAGATGAAAAGCCGTTTTCCCGTCGCCTGACGTACACCAGATCTTGCCATTGTGCGCTTCGACAATTGATCGGGTAATTGACAGACCTAGCCCTGCGTTGCTCGGACTTCCTTCTCGCCGCGCTGGGTCCACGCGATAAAAACGATCAAACAGCTTTTCAAGGTGTTCGGGGGCAATGGGCTCACCATAGTTTTCCACGACAACCGTTACCGACGCATCCTTGTGCTGAATATCGACACTGATTGACGTCCCTTCATAGGTGTAGCGCAGCGCATTTGAGAGCAGATTGGAAATCGCTCGGTGGAGCATAAGAACATCACCTCGCACGCTCCCCCGTCCTGAAACCTTGAGCTCGATCCCTCGTTCATCAGCCAACAGGCGGTAGTACTCAAGCAATTTTTCCACGACAGCCACCAGGTCTATTGGCTTGCTCTCGTGCGTAATTAGACCATTGTCAGATTTCGCCAGAAAAAGCATGTCATCAATCATCCGGCTCATGCGCTTCAAGTCATCAAGATTGGAGTACAAATTGTCTTCGTAGTCCTCGATGTTTCTTTTTCTCGAAAGCACCACTTCAGTGTGGGTCATCAAGTTGCTCACGGGGGTCCGTAGTTCGTGGGCAATGTCTGCCGAAAAGTTGGATAACCGGACAAATGCATCGTCGAGCCTGGATAACATGGCGTTGAACGACAACACCATCTGTTGAAGCTCTTTCGGAACGGGTGCCAGGGGAATACGCTCCTTGAGTGATTTTGCTGACATGGAGGCAGCAACCCATGTGACCTGGCGGATAGGCCGCATGCCACTGCTAGCTACCATCCAGCCGAGTGCAGCACTGACCAATGCGCTGATCACCAACCCTATCCAAAACCATCGTTCGAGCGTCTCGAAAAAGGACATATGCTGCGTAACGTCAAAAATCAACATGACAGTTAATGGCCTTTCTTGTCCCGTCACTACGGATTGCGCAGTCACACCACGGAACATCTGCTCTTGCTCCCGCCATTCCCAGACGGTTGTGTTTGTGGTTGTTCGAAACGCCTTCGGAACGTCGACCGGGCCGGGATCCGCAAACAGCACCTTGCCGTCGCCATCGATGATAAGCGCAGTCAAATCACGGTGTGCGCCCAGCAGCGCTTCTAACTCCGGTTTAGCCTCGCTGAATTGATCGATGTTGCTCAGCCCGGACAAGATCCGCTGGGTCGAGTGGAGTTTTTCGTACAATGCCTGCTGATCCAGCATCTTGAAATGATGCCGGCTGAGGTTATTGAAACTGAGTCCGGCGACCGTGAGCACGGCCGTTACCGCGAGCATAAACATCAGACTCATACGAGTCGTCAGGGACATCCGGTTCATCACGACTCCGAATCTGGTGCATCGAGCATGTAACCCATTCCCCTTGAGGTATGAATCAACTTGACCTCAAAATCGTCGTCTATCTTGGCCCTGAGCCGTCTCACTGCAACCTCGATAACGTTGGTATCGCTGTCGAAGTTCATATCCCAAACCTGGGAGGCGATAAGAGACTTTGGCAGCACCTCCCCTCGACGACGCAGCAGAAGCTCAAGCAACGCGAACTCTTTGGCCGTAAGGTCTATGCGTTTGCCTCCTCGGATGGCTCGACGCTTGAGCAGGTCCACTTCAAGGTCAGCCAGTTTCATAAAGGTTTGCGAAGGTGCGCTGCTACCGCGACGCAGCAGCGTTCTGACTCGAGCAAGCAATTCAGAAAACGCGAAGGGTTTGATCAGATAGTCATCCGCACCGAGTTCAAGTCCCTTCACTCGGTCTTCAACGCGGTCTCTGGCGGTGAGAAAAAGCACCGGGACGTCTTTCCCGGAAGCGCGCACCTTCTGCAGGACTTCCCAGCCATCCAAACCCGGCATCATGACGTCGAGAATCAGCAGATCATAGGCTTCGCTCAAAGCGTGCTGAAGCGCCTCTTTTCCATTCGTGAAACGGTCGACATTGAACCCGGCCTCGTTGAGCCCTTGCTGCAAATAGATACCTATTTTTGGTTCGTCTTCAGCGACAAGAAGTCTCATGAGGTCGTTCTCAGATAAAGGTTAAGCGGAGTCTGCAACGAAAACTGGCAGCCAACCAGCAACTGACAGAAAAGTAATCTTGGCTTCAGGTAGATGTCAGCGAGTGCTGGCTAGGGTTCAGACATGAGCACTTCATTGGTGCTCGACCGACCTCTGAGCGATGAATCGTATGGAAGTCGGATTCCCTCATGAGGAGCTACCCCGATGAACCACCTGAAAATGCTGTTTTTTGTAAGCTCGATACTGGTCTCGGCTTCTGTGTGGGCTGAAAGCGGCGGAGATCGTGTGATTGAGCGTATGGAAGGTTTGCGCGACAAGGCCGAGGCCACGTTGATGAAAGCTGAACAAGCCCCTGAAGGAGAGCGTCACGTCCACATGGCAGAACACATGAAGATGCTTGGCGACATCATGAGCCAGCTCCACAACGATCACCCAGATGCCTCAATGTCACCCCAACAGCATCTAGCCTGGATGGAGAAGCACGACAAAATTGTTGACGACGTTTTGCGCCAGATGCAGCGCGAGCACAAATTGATGCTTTCAGAAAACCATCAATAAACGCCCCCAGGATAAGTACTTGTCAGCATCTTGTTGCGGCGTCAATTGGACGCCGTATCTATTTAGAAAACTGACAAAGAAGTAATGCCCAAGTCAGTTAGCTGGCAGCTGAGCATCATTAGCATAGCCAATGTTCCCACGTATTCCTGAGGTCACCATGAAAACTACGCTCGCTACCCCGTTCATCGCAGCAATGACCCTTTTTTTCGCTGCTACGGCTATGGCTAATGCTGGGCATGGACAAGACGACATAGGCCAGCCTGGTGTGGCCTCTGACGTTACCCGCACTGTAGAGGTCGAGATGGGCGACATTTTTTTCAAGCCTAAAAGCATCGACGTAAAACCTGGTGAAACAATCCGCTTTGTCCTTCGCAACGAGGGTTCGCTGCTGCATGAGTTCAACATCGGCAAAGCCGCTGCTCATGCAGCACACCAGAAAGAAATGGCAAGCATGTTCAAGAACGGAACATTAAGCCCTACCGGTACCGGGAAGATGAGCGGCATGAGCCACGGCATGGGCGGAATGAAGATGGTCGCAATGGAGCATGACGACCCTAACAGTGTCCTGATTGAGCCTGGCTCAACCCAAGAGCTGATCTGGACCTTCAACGACAGTGCAGGGCTTCAGTTTGCCTGCAACGTGCCGGGGCATTACCAATCGGGAATGGTCGGCGAATTTGATCTGAAATAAACCGGAGTCGGCTGTTTCTGCCGGCCCGACGCAAGAGTTGGCTACGCTAAGTCGCAAGTAACATAGCAACGCTTCTCAGCCGGGGTCCGTGCGGAAACATCACCGCACCACTGTGGAGCCGCAAATCAGCGTTGTACTGAATATGCTCATTTCTAGTAGCACCTTACAAGGGGAATAGACATGCCTACCACCTCTGGCCATCACGACCATAATCACACCCATGCTGCTTCCCGGGATGATGCTGATCTACATGACCCGGTGTGTGGAATGGCAGTCACTTCGTCGAGTAAATTTGCTGAGACTTACCAAGGACAGACGTATCGGTTCTGTAGCCTGAAATGTCAGGAGAAGTTTCGAGCGGACCCTGAGCGCTACAGTGGCCACGTGGTGCGCAACGAGTCAGGCAGCACAACGCCGGAGTCTGCGGTACAAACGGGCACTGAATTTACGTGCCCGATGCATCCTGAAATACGGCAGACCGGGCCCGGTAACTGTCCTAAATGTGGCATGGCACTAGAGCCTGTCATGCCGGCGCTTGATGAAGAAGAAAATCCTGAACTCCGGGATTTCAATCGCCGCTTCTGGTGGTCGCTGCCCTTAACCGTGGTCGTAACCGTGCTCGCGATGGCGGGTCACTCGTTACAACTTCTTCATGGTTCGGCTCAAAACTGGATCGAGTTCGCTCTGGCGACACCCGTGACCTTATGGGCAGGATGGCCTTTTTTTGTAAGGGGACTGGCCTCGGTTAAAAATCGCAGTCCCAACATGTGGACTCTGATTGGGTTGGGCACCGCCGCAGCTTATCTGTACAGCGTCATAGCAACGCTCTTCCCCCAAAGTTTTCCCTCCAATTTCATGCAAGATGGACGTATCGGCGTTTACTTCGAAGCGGCAGCGGTCATCATCTCGCTCACGTTGCTTGGCCAGATCCTTGAGCTCAAAGCCCGATCACAAACTTCCGCCGCCATTAAGTCTCTTCTCGGCCTTTCGCCCAAAACTGCACGCCGGATCAATGCCGATGGCCAGGAGGAAGACATTCCTCTCACACATGTGCACCTGGGAGACCACTTACGGGTCAGACCGGGTGAAAAGGTGCCAGTTGATGGTTCGGTACTTGAGGGTGAAAGTGCGGTGGATGAGTCGATGCTCACTGGCGAGCCAGTCCCGGTAATGAAGAAAGCTGGAGATAGCCTGATCGGCGCCACGCTGAATACGCATGGGAGCCTGGTGATGGAGGCCCAGAAGGTCGGTGCCGAAACCATGCTGTCCCAGATCGTACAGATGGTCGCGAGAGCTCAGCGTTCCAAGGCGCCGATGCAACGAATGGCCGACTCGATTGCCGGCTACTTCGTGATGGGTGTTATCGCGATTGCGATAATGACATTTATCGGTTGGGGGCTTTTCGGCCCTGAGCCCAGTTGGGTGTTTGGTCTAATCAACGCTGTCGCCGTGCTGATCATCGCTTGTCCCTGTGCGTTGGGACTTGCTACGCCTATGTCGATCATGGTGTCGACAGGTAAAGCAGCCAGCATGGGTGTTTTGTTCAGAGATGCCAGTGCAATTGAAAGCCTTTGCAGAATCGACACGCTGATTGTCGACAAGACAGGCACCCTGACAGAGGGACGGCCCGTGTTTCACAGCGTGGAGGCCACTCCCACCTTCAATCCCGACGACGTCCTTCACCTGGCTGCCAGCCTTGATCAGGGCAGTGAGCATCCTTTAGCACATGCGATCGTCGATCACGCCCGAGCCGAGAACATAAAGCTCACCAAGCCCGAATCCTTTGAGTCGGATTCGGGTATCGGCGTCAGTGGCGTTGTCGATGGCAAGAAGCTCCAGCTGGGGAACACAGCGTTGATGGAAGCCGCAGGCGTGAGCACCAACTCCCTACAAGAGCGCGCTGAGGTGTTGCGACTTGACGGCATCAGTATTATCTACCTCGCCGTCGACGGCGCATTGGCAGGTTTGTTGGCCGTATCAGATCCGATCAAGCCAACCTCAAAAGAGGCCGTCACCAAGCTTAAGGCTCACAACGTGAAAATCATCATGGCTACTGGGGACGGGCTTACTACCGCTCGGGCTGTCGCCAGGGAGATGGGGATTGAAGAGGTCCACGGTGAAGTCAAACCCCAAGACAAGGAACGTCTGGTGGCAGACCTACAGCAACACGGGCGAAAAGTGGCCATGGCAGGTGACGGTATCAACGATGCTCCGGCCCTGGCGCGAGCAGATGTGGGGATAGCCATGGGAACGGGGACTGACGTGGCGATGAATAGCGCGCAACTCACGCTGGTCAAAGGTGACCTGATGGGGATCTTACGAGCACGAGCTCTTTCGGTCGCCACAGTTAAAAACATGCGCCAGAATTTGGGCTTTGCTTTTCTCTACAACTCAATGGGTATACCTCTTGCCGCTGGTTTGCTCTATCCATTGACGGGACACCTCCTGTCGCCAATGATCGCTGCCATAGCCATGAGCGTCAGTTCCGCGTCGGTAGTTTTCAATGCATTGAGGCTGAGGAATACCCGAGTTGACTGACCTTCAAAATTGCAGCGGTTTTAACTCGGGGGGAATGGCGATCCATGTGCTTTCTTCAATCCCTTTAAGCGCGCATTCGCCCTTTGCACAGCGGCCATTTTTTCGGGCCGCTTCATGCGCTTCCACTTTCTGATGTCTTCCTTATTCCGCCCGCAGCTCACACACAGATCACCACTGAGTTGGCAAACCGAGATACAAGGATTCTCGATTTCTTTTGCCATGGTCAGTCCCCCTTAGCTTTATGTAGTTGAGCCACGCGACGTTTCCAGTCGCCTATGTGCGTGCGTTGGCACTCTTGCTCCGAGTCAAAGCGGACATTGCGGTCTGAAACAGGCAGGTCAAGATTGGCCTCTTTCAAGGCGATCGCCGTCAACTCAAAGATGCGGGCCTTCGCGTCAATCTCGGCCCGCTTCCTGTCAGCCAGGGTTTCGAACACCCAGATGACCTTCAGGGTTTCAGCCAACGCACTTAGGTCAGCGGTGTGAGTGAGCCAAATAAACCCCTTTATCTCGTCCTTTGCTGTTTCGCACGCGTCGGTGAGCGTGACGATCAACTGGCGCTCGATCCGAGCCAGTTCACGTTTACCGGGCGGCATCGGTGTGTCCTATAGAGGTTGTGCTGGACAGGCGCTGAGTCATGTCTGCCGGAACTCGACGGTCAGGTGGCTGACTTCGTGAACTGTTTTGAGACGCTCACGAATGCTCTCGGCGTTCACAGTGGCTTCACCTAGAACGCTGACGATCGCCGCGCACGCTTGAGGTCCCACCCTCCAAACGTGCAAGTCTGTAATGGTAGCGCCACCAGGTTTCTCAACGAGTTCGCGGATTTCCTCGGCAACGTGCGCGTCGGTCTGATCGAGCAACACGCCCGCAGTTACCCCCATCAAGGTCCAGGCCCAACGCGCGATAACGATAGCGCCGACGATACCCATGACCGGGTCGAGCCACACCCAACCCAGATATCGACCGGCAAGCAAGGCAGCGATGGCCAGAATCGACGTCAGCGCGTCTGCAACGACGTGGACATAGGCGGACCTCAAGTTGTTGTCGTTTCCGTTGTGGGCATGAGGGTGATCGTGGTCGTGCCCATGTCCATGTCCATGCCCATGCCCATGCCCATGACCCAGCAGCAGGGCACTGACAATGTTGACGAGCAAACCGACAACGGCGATGAGGGTCGCGGTGCCAAACTGAACCGGTGTTGGCTGCAACAAACGCATGAACGATTCAACGCCAATGCCCAACGAAATCATGCCAAGAATCAGCGCCGAGGCGAACCCGCCCAAGTCTCCAACCTTTCCTGTACCGAAACTGTAGCGCTGGCTGGTAGCGTGGCGTTTTGCGTATCCGTAAGCGGCCGCCGCGATGCCCAATGCGCCGGCATGGGTTGCCATGTGGAAGCCATCGGCCAGTAACGCCATCGAACCCGTGATATAGCCGGCGGTGATCTCCCCGATCATCATTACCACCGTGAGTGCTACAACCCAAAGCGTACGCTTGGCATTCTCGTCGTGCGCTGAGCCTAGAAACACGTGGTCGTGTGTGTAATCGATGTCGGTCCTGCTCATACGTGTTTACCTGGATGCATTCACTTGGAGTACCGGCGGATAGCTTCAAGAAGCTCTTCGACGCCCTTGTTACGCTCTTCTTCGCTGAGCGCGGGGTTCGCGACATGTGCTCGTGCGTGATCCTCGATGATCTCCTCCATCAGCCCGTTGATGGCACCCCGAGTGGCCGCAACAAGATGTAGTGTCTTGGCGCAGTCGAAGTCCGATTCCAATGCTCGTTCAACAGCTTGAATTTGCCCGGCAATACGTTTTACACGTTTAAGAAGATCGTCTTTGTGTGATGCGATATGACCCACGCTATACCCCCCCTACCTATATAGGGTCGCATGATAGGCCTCCCCCCTATACCTATGCAAGGTTCGCGGGAGGACAGATCAAAGCCGTTGACGAAACGAGAGGCATACAAAATCGTTGGATCAAGCGAGAGAGCCGCAATGTTGCCGTTAGCCGACCTTTACCGACGAGAACAATAGGGCGCACTCCTGGAAACCGTTCAAATGGTAGCGAGCTAATTAGCAGCCGAGTGGTCAAGTCCCGTAAAACTTCTCGAAATCTGCGCTCACGGCTTTGATTAGATAATCGTTGACCTTGCCATGGTGTCAACGTCGATGCTGTCGCTGCGGGGAAAAGACACCGCTCAGCACGAGGGTAATTCACATGGTCGTCTTAGATGTATCAGGCATTGGTTGCGGCAGCTGCGTCGGCAAAATCACCAGAGCGATCCAGGCACTGGACGACAACGCTACGGTCTCCGTCGATCGATCAACCGGTAAGGTGAGTGTTGAAAGTAGCGAAAACGCTGAACAGCTCCGTAAAGCTGTGGAGGCTGTTGGTTTTCCTTCCAAGATCAGCCATTGAATGGAGACGCCTGCTCCTGAGTAGAGCGTCGTCTGATGGTGAATACCTTTGAATCCGAAAGTACCTGAGCCGCTGTATCGGCCAAAGTTGGCTCGCATGCGCCTATGCTGCTAGTCACCGCGCAGAGCTTTGAGCAAACCCTTGAATGCTCCATTTAGCCGAGTAAAAGCGGCATCGAAACGTATCGCGTTTTCCGTGTATTTCGCGACCTCGACCTGCTGATCGACAGTATTTTGGTCCAAGGCAGGCTGAGCCGGCGTGCTGTAAAGCAAGTCGCGCCCGTATATAGCCACCGCCGATTCTTTCTTAAGAAAATGCTTTGCGTTTGTTGTTTTCAAAGAAAACGCAGTGGTAGCAGGTTCTTTGGTTTGGCTGGCGAGCACAGTAGAAAAATCCAAGTCTTGGGCTTTGAAGTTCGGAGTGTCAGCGTTCGCGATATTGTTACTTAAGATCTCAGCTCTTTGGCCACGATAAACTAACGCTCTTTCTGCGGAGCCTAATGCTTTCTCAAAATTAATACTCACAATTAATCACCCTCGGTGGCATTACTATCTTCTTTGATCATTGAACACCCAGCTGTTGCAGCAGAGCATTCAAGTCTCCTATTAATTTTAATGCAGAGACCTAGAACATCGCCTCCGTGAGAATTAATGGAACCCAAAGCAATGATTACACTTCAATCTTATATTCAATAAAAGTCGCGCAATGCGAAAAGATGGAGACCATACGTATTAAATAGCGTGTACTTCAAGAAAAATATTCCAAACTGACACAACTGTAATATTGGCCTAAGCTTCCTGACAGGGGGTGTCTCTTATAGTCCAACTGAGTCTTTTGCTCACCCCCAAAGAGTCCAATCCATGATGTGATTCAGAGGGGATATTTTCACACATCTGAGGTAGCCCATATGAACACCATCAAAACCTTGTTCGTCGTCGCAGCGCTGACTGTTTCCACTCTGGCCATGGCTGAAGGCGGTGGTGACCGGACTTTCGCACGTATGGAAGTGGCCAGGACGAATTCGATGGAATCGTACCAGGTAGCTCAAACGCAGAGCGCTCAACCGCCTGTCGCTGAAAGCAAAGCCAAAGCGATGGACCATAAAAACTGCTGAACGATCAGGCACGCGGCCAAGCTGACAGAAATGTAATCACGAAGGTGGTTTAGATGTGGCAATTTCTGAGCTCGCTTGCAATGAAAAATTCGTCTTTTTTTCGGTACGCGAAGCTCATCTTGCCAACTCACGGGTTGATTTGAACGGCTCCCTTTTGACTGATTGGAAATAAACGGCATGCATTCCAAAACCTCTAGACGGACATTCGTTAAAGGCCTGGCCGCCGGCGGCATCCTTGGTGGCCTTGGTCTGTGGCGCACTCCTGTATGGGCAGTGACCAGTCCCGGCCTGCCGAGCGTCCTCACCGGCAACGAATTTGATCTGTTTATTGGTGAAACGCCGGTAAACATCACTGGCTCGCCGCGCACAGCCATGACCATCAATGGCTCGTTGCCGGGGCCTTTGCTGCGTTGGCGCGAAGGGGAGACGGTCACTCTGCGCGTGAAGAACCGTCTGGATCAAGACACCTCCATCCACTGGCACGGCATTATTTTGCCTGCCAACATGGATGGCGTACCGGGTTTGAGCTTCCACGGCATCGCGCCCGACGGCATGTACGAATACAAGTTCAAGGTGCATCAAAACGGCACGTACTGGTACCACAGCCATTCTGGGTTGCAAGAGCAGGCAGGTGTTTACGGGCCAATAGTCATCGATTCGAAAGAGCCTGAGCCGTTTCAATACAATCGCGACTATGTGGTGATGCTGACTGACTGGACCGATGAGGATCCTGGGCGCGTCATGGCCAAACTCAAGAAACAATCGGACTACTACAACCACCACAAACGTACCGTGGGCGACTTCATCGACGACGTCAGCAAGCAAGGTTGGTCTGCTGCCGTCGCCGACCGGAAAATGTGGGCCGAAATGAAAATGAACCCAACTGATCTGGCAGACGTCAGCGAGGATACTTACACCTACCTCATGAATGGCCAAGCGCCGAACGGCAACTGGACCGGTATTTTTAAGCCTGGCGAGAAGCTACGCCTGCGCTTTATCAATGGCTCAGCGATGAGCTATTTCGATGTTCGCATTCCTGGTTTGAAAATGACCGTGGTGGCGGCCGACGGCCAATATGTCCAACCAGTCAGTGTCGATGAATTCCGAATCGCCGTGGCAGAAACCTATGATGTGATTGTTGAGCCTGCCACCGAGGAGGCTTACACAATCTTTGCCCAGTCCATGGATAGAACCGGCTATGCGCGGGGGACCTTGGCAGTTCGTGAAGGACTGAAAGCACCGGTACCGGCGATCGATCCGCGTCCGCTGTTGACCATGGATGACATGGGCATGGGCGGTATGGCTGGCATGGACCATGGCAGCATGGCTGGCATGGGCGGCGGCGATATGAAACAGGGTGACATGTCAGGTATGGCTGGCATGGATCACAGCAAGATGCAGGGAATGGACCAAGGTGACATGACCGGGATGACCGGCATGGGCAGTGGTGACATGACCAACATGGCCGGCATGGACCATAGCAAGATGGCAGGTATGGACAAAGGTGACATGTCCAACATGGCCGGCATGGACCACAGCAAGATGGCGGGGATGGACAAAGGCGACATGTCCGACATGGCCGGCATGGACCACAGCCAGATGGCAGGGATGGGCGGTATGGGAGGCGAGATGCAATCTCACCCAGCGTCCGAAACCAACAACCCGTTGGTTGACATGCAGGCCATGAACCCAACGCCAAAACTGAACGATCCAGGTATCGGTTTGCGGAACAACGGTCGACGGGTGCTCACTTACTCAGATCTGAAGAGCACTTTCCAGGACCCTGATGGCCGAGAGCCCAATCGCACCATTGAGCTGCATCTGACCGGTCACATGGAAAAGTTTTCCTGGTCCTTCAACGGCATCAAATTTTCTGATGCTGAGCCCCTTCGTCTCAAGTACGGGGAGCGTCTTCGCATCACCTTGGTAAACGACACCATGATGACGCACCCCATCCACCTTCATGGAATGTGGAGCGACCTTGAAGATGAAAACGGCAAGTTCATGGTACGTAAGCACACAATCGACATGCCACCGGGTACCAAGCGCAGCTATCGAGTAACCGCCGATGCTTTAGGTCGCTGGGCCTATCACTGCCACCTGCTTTTCCATATGGAAATGGGCATGTTCCGTGAAGTACGGGTTGATGAGTAAAGGAGACGATCTGTGAGCACACACCTAAATCGTAAATCGCTGATCGGTTGCCTCTTTGCTTTTGGCCTGATGGGTGGATTCTCCTGCGTAGCATTGGCAGTCGAAGAACGTGGTGATCCTTCACCTGCTACTTCTGCGGATGCGCCGAACAAGACTGCGACCACGTCAAACGAGGCAACGCCGAATCACGCGACGATACCTCATACCAAGATGCGCCATGAGTCGATGGATCATGACCATGAAAACAAGAAGGCGGATTGAGATCATGACCAAGAATTTTTTACGCCCAACGTTGATGGTATTGGCAGTTTCTACGAGTCCTGTCTTCTTTGCCGTGGCTCACGCCGCTGAAGAGATGGATCACTCGAAGATGAACCATGGCTCCATGGGAGCGATGGACCATAGCAACATGGGGGCTATGGACCACAGCAAGATGAAAATGGACGACGGTCAAATGACCGGCATGGAAAGTATGGATGAAGGGACGACGACAACCAGTCGAACCCCTGTCCCCGTACTTACCGATGCTGACCGTGCAGCCGCCTTTCCAGATGTCGCTGGTCATGGTGTCCACGACAAAACAATCAACTCTTTCATGCTGCTGGATAAGTTTGAATACCAGGATGCTGACAACGGTAGTGCGTTGGCTTGGGATGCGAAAGGATGGATCGGCGGTGACATTGATCGACTGTGGTTGCGCTCGGAAGGCGAACGTACCAATGGCGTGACGGAAAGTGCTGAATTATCCGCGCTCTGGGGGCACTCCATCGGACCGTGGTGGGACGTCGTCACCGGTGTACGACAGGATTTCAAACCAGGGTCTCCTCAAACCTGGGCCGCACTCGGCATTCAGGGCATGGCCCTCTACAACTTCGAGGCCGAAGCGACTGCCTACATCGGTGAGAACGGTCAATCGGCTGCTCGACTGGAAGGCGATTACGACATTCTGCTGACGAATCGATTGATCTTGCAGCCGACGGCCGAGGTCAATTTTTATGGGAAGAATGACCCTCAGCGCGGCATCGGGTCCGGATTAGCCAACACCGAAGTGGGGCTCCGATTGCGTTATGAGATTGTCCGCCAATTTGCCCCTTATATCGGGGTGAGTTGGAGCCGTTCCTATGGCAATACGGCAGACTTTGCACGTGAGGAAGGTGAAGATGCCAGCGAGGCACGCTTTGTCGCCGGTATCCGGATGTGGTTCTGAGAACCGGGCATGAAGATTACACTGAAGGCACTGATAGCTGCTGGTCTGGCCACCGTAGCAGCGACTGCCGGCGTGGTATATTTCGGCGTGATCAATGTCGGGGCGGATGATCCCCACTCTGCCCCTGTCTACGCGCTACTTTCTATTGCTCGGGATCGCTCGATCGAAGTGCGCTCGCGCGACATTCAGGTCCCCGACCTGAGCCAAGAAGCCCTCATCCGTGAAGGTGCTGGCAACTACAACTCGATGTGTGTCGGTTGCCATTTGGCTCCGGGCCTTACAGGCACCGAACTGAGTAACAGCCTTTACCCCGCACCTCCGAACCTTTCAAAACTGGGCGTCGATGGGCACCCAGCCGCAGCTTTTTGGATCATCAAGCACGGCATCAAATCCACCGGCATGCCCGCGTGGGGCAAAAGCATGGCCGATCCGTACATATAGGGGATGGTCGCATTTCTCCAGCAGCTTCCGTCACTTGATACAGAGCAATACAAAGCCCTGATCACGAGTAGCGGTGGCCATCAACACGGTGGTGGCGAAAGCGTGATGCACAACCATGAGGGTCAACATGGAACGACCCAGGGGCAAAGTGGCGCAGGTGCTGCCAACCAAAGGGCGGAAGTCCGCGCTAATGATGACGAGAAAAACACGGCACATGCCCATGGCCCCTCCGCAGCGCCGTCTGCAAAGGAGCCTGCGGACCACGCCGATCATAAGGGTAGGGAAGCTTCAGATGACGCGGCCCCGACTCCAACCGTACAGCCCAAATCACATACACATACTGATGGGAAGGAACATACCCATGCGAAATAATTCTCTTCGTCGCAGACGGGCACTTCGTCTCGCTGCTCTCGTGGCTCTGTTCATCAGTTCAGCCAGTCACGCAGCAGAGCCATTGACGATCGATGTACATCGCGACGCTAATTGCGGATGCTGCAAGAAATGGGTCCAGCACCTTGAAGCCAGCGGCTTTACCGTCGTTGATCACGTGGAAACCAACATGAGCGCGATCAAGCGCGGTCTCGGGATTTCTCCTGAGCTCTCGTCCTGTCACACAGCAACCATCAACGGAAAGTTTGTTGAAGGTCACGTGCCCGCCGAGCAAATCATTGCGATGAGCAAACGTGATGACCTGCTCGGGATTGCCGTTCCAGGCATGCCGGCCGGCTCCCCAGGAATGGAAGTGGACGGGAAACATGACGCGTATAACGTAATCGGCTTGTCAAAGGCAGGCACAGACCACGTCGTTGCTGAATACCCCGAAAACTGATCTTCTAATCTCACTCCTGCATGGTGAAGGTCATGGCCGTGCAGAGGACATAGCTCATTTCGAACGTAAAAAAGGCGCCACTAGGGCGCCTAAACCACCTCCCAAACCAAAGGAAAAACAAGGAGGCGGGATGTATCAGGTGGTCGAGCAATTGTTTACTGCACGTTAGAAACCCTTCGACTGACGGAATGATTTCATAAAATGGATAACTTCAGGCTTTCCTGAAAATTACTTCTACGTCAGCGAGCAGTAAGCTAGTTTCGGACAAAGGAGAATTATGCAGTTCTTAAATAATTTCATTGTCTAGCTTCCATGGGGGCAGTTGTCGGCCATGACCTTATATTCCACGGTGTTAAGCTTGCCCGTAGAGTCTTCATAGGTCATGCGCGAAGGGGCAACCCCACAGGTTTTATTGGCTTGCGTGACACTGACGACCTTGTGGATATCGAGGTTCATACCATATTCATAATGAACAACTTCAGGAGGAGTCTTGCCGTTCCTTGAGGCATATTGCTCCATTGCTTGTTGGTTCTCTTGCATCATTCGACCATACACGCGGTCACCGCCACCTTCAGCCATGGCTAATGAAGATAAGGTCAAAATCGAAGCGGCGCAAAACGCTTTCACTGCTGTCATTGCTTTCATGATTTTCTCCTAAAGCTCAATTTACTGAGTTAAAGAGTAACAAGTGAAAGCTTTCAGAAAGCTGCCGCGAAGGTTACTAATGTGAAAGGTGGACGCTACCCCGCATTTACGCTTTCAAGCCAGATGGGATTTTTGTTAACACCAAAGGTTGGCAGACGCTGACGGAACAAAGATGCCCTCAAAAGCTTATTTGAACCGGTGGTCCCTCCCAATTCCTCGATACGCCGGTAGACCTGAGCAGGGCCTCCGCGTCGACCCCGGTTCTTGCCAGGCTTTCCAGATCCCACTCGAAGAAACTGCAAAAAACCAGGAAAACCTTGCTTGATACCGCTGAGGTCAATCTTACCGTCGAGTAATTCACGGGGAGCTTCATCCTGATGAGTTCAGAGACAGTCCACACCAAAGTTCTTAGACGAAAATGCCATACTGACTCCTGATGAATTTTGATCTGTTGATAAGTAAGAGGGAACCTCTGCTTGCGTAGATCCAGCTCATGAGGTAACGAACCTGGGAGCAGCGATTGCAAATTCCGAATGTTCACTCTCTTCGGATCTTTCGTAACTTTATACAGCTCATCTACGCCCGCTTCGATAAGGGCTGCATAGGCGTCGTCTCTTGAGTCGACGGACTTTTCGACCTTAACTGTAGCTTTTTTAGGGGCATGGAGTTTTGCCATTAACCATGCGTTATCATTTTCTAGAATCCATTGCGTAGGTTTGTACGCCTTCTTCCAGAGGTACTCGATATTGGCATCGGTACGTAGCGCTAAAAGCAACTCGATTTTTTGGCGATATCTAGTTTTTTGACTAAGACGCGATTCTTCGACTTTGGGCGCTCGCGGAGAAACAGCGGCACTCAGCAGAATAGACTCATTCTTCAGAGCCTCTTCAAAGCCATCTGCACTGGAAAACAAATGAAGAGCAATGATCAAATGCCGCGCGAGCGGCATATTTAGCTGACCTTTATCTGATTTGAGCCGGATCCATTGCTCATGCTTTCCGGTGTTGTAGGCTGGATCAATCTGCGCCAAAAGCTCATCGCCGTAAGCGCTTTGGATGCTGTCGAATAGTTTTGCGATACCCGCATTTTTTCCGAAAATGAATCCGCGTTTCTTGCATTGGCGGACGTAGCACGAACTTAATACCGTACTGCCTATCGGAGGGATATTGCGTTGCAGGATATCGTGTGCGAACAGAGCGACTTTCTGTTCCATCTTTGACCCCTTGTGTATTGCTGCGCTGTTTAACGGGCTCCAGCCGCATGCGCATGGCTCAGTCAGATTGGGAAGCAGCTTCAATTTACGGTAGAACGGGCGAGAGCACTCGGGGCAGGCATGGATCAATGCGTCGCCATGACGCCAACAGACGGCAACACCGGGTATCTGGTGAGATCGATGCCAGTAGGCAGAACCCCGCTCAATCAAATCTTCCTGAACGCAGGTAGGACAAAGCTTAGCCTTGCCATGGGTGGACTCTTCTCTGCGGGGCACCCGTACCACCCCGTCATAACCCAGTGGCCCTACGTCGTTCTCTGGCCCCTGCTTAACCCCAAGAAACGGTCGGTAAGCAGGAAAAGTAGTATTGCTTCTGATCAACTCTGCGAGATTGCTCTCCGATTGCCCCGGCAGCCTGTGCGCGAGCCTCTCGATCTGCTTGGGTACGATGCCACCGATGCAAAAGGGTTTCGATGCGAACAAATCGCGATAGGTTTCCGTCGCGGTTCTGTTACCTGACAGATAGTGATATCGGGTGACACGAGAGTAAAGCATTTCATCCGGCATCGAAACGGGGAAAAATAATAGATCAGACATCATTTACCGATTAAAGGTAGGGCTCGAAGAGAATGTGCATCCGGGGGCAGTATATATGCAACCCCTAAAATTCTGCATCCGGTCTGGATTTGAAATGACAAGCCGCTCAACTTTGAATCGTAGTGAATTCATCTAAATCCTGCCGCGCCCGTATTCCTCGAATACAAAACACGTATCGATAAACCCGCGTAGGTCAGCCCATGCCGGTTGCAAAACTATTTCCGTTGATCGCGGGTTAGTACGTTTACATGCTGATCGTGATGATCCAGCGTATGCCGGACCTATTCTGGAGGGGAATTTTTTCATTAACAGAAAAATAATGGGTTTATGGTGAATTGATTTAGAACTTTTTAGATGGAGGGGGAATGCCCAGCTGGATTACAGCATGGGTCGAATGCTCGCGACCCTGTAGAGCGAAGAACGTGATACAGCCTTGCCCTCTGAGAGCAATTGGCGTCTAGCCCATCGCAGACGCCTATCGTGAAAGCCTTCGATTGGTTCACATACTTTTTCGAGCATTGCTGCACACAGAGGAAGCTTGCAAAGCTGCTTTTCGAAGCGAGAAAGAACATGAAGCTCCCGACCTATCCTGGTACGCGAAATGCGGACAGGCTTACCCGCAAGAGCATAAAGCGCGTCGGCACACTGACGGACTTCGCCGGCCAGTCTCGCATCGAGGGCAGCGAACATTTCGGTGCTATTTAGACGAGGCGTACGATGGGGGCTTGGGTTTGCAGTTGACTCCGAAAGCCACTGCTTATCGTGGCGATACAGCCACGCATACCCCCTGCATGCATGTGCTTTGTAAAATCGATAATCAGCCTCGAAAGCCGCGCGTCTTGCGCATAGCTCAGTGTGAAATCGTGCCTCCCTCCAAGCATCTTGCCCGCCGGGTACATTTCTGATGTGACGATAGACATACGCTGATGAAACGCCTAGAACGGCAGCGATCTTTTTGGCATCAGCTCCTTCAAGAGCATGTTGCCACACAGCGGCTGACGAACAGTCCAGGCCTTCACCAGGCATCACCGGAGAAAGGCGCGCGTGAAGCCGAATGTGAGCTTTCGGATCACATGCCACCGCCTCTTTCACTGGGCATTGACCATGAAGCAAGCTCACCATTTCAACGCCCAGAGCACCGGCCAATAAAATGTATTTGAGCGGATGGTGAGAGGTTATAGGCGTACGAAGCAGCTTCGTGACCCATGAGGCGGGTGTACCTGCACGAACATCTCCGAGTATAGAAAACTCCCATTCTCGCGGGAGTGCAGCAAAAAAATCGGCCATGTGCTGCGCCAGCATGTGCAGGTGCAAGCGATGGTTATCAGAAGCAAGGTTGAGCTGCGTTGCCCTGTGTAAAAGCGTGAAGCGCACCGCCTCCGCCGACAAAGCAGTGACGTCAGACTCGAGGACCTGAAGTGAGCGCAACGCTATTTCGTGAAGCGGTGGCATGCACCGCAACGGGGTGTCGAGAAGTACTGTGTGTGCTTGCACATTCTCATCATTGGGCAGATTGAGTTGTCGAGAGCTGCGGCTGGACCAGCGAGGATCAAGGATCCTGAGTGACGTACCGTGATGCGGACATACCAGCACGCCTGGAAGCATGTGGACCCTGTGCCAGTAAGCGACTCCCCGTTGAGCCTGATCTTGTGCGATACATTCTGGGCATAACCGCACTCGGGAGGCGAATCCAATACGGCTCGCGTTGACGCCCAGCTTCAACATCAAGCCTTTCCCATCAGCGGTCATCAGCGTCCGAGCGTGTTCGACCTGGCTCATCCTCAAAAACGGCGCATAGTAGGGTAATAATGTGTGGCGCATGAGGACCTCGGCTACCGATAGCTCAGTACCGCTGGGTAGCGCATCGACAAAATCCCCTAAATGACTCGGGAATGCCACATTTTGCGAAAAAGCTGCCGCCGATTTCAGTCCGGCAAATGCTGCTTGGCAATTACGAACACCGCAAAGACGGGCATAACGAGAAATCACGCTGTGCAGCGTCTCGTCGGGAAACGCGGCGGGGAAGAAATGGAGTTTAAGTTGCACTTCACCCCCCCTCCGACTCACGCTTTGTGATACATCGGTGAGAACTCAAACAGGTCCTCGTTGAGCCAGCCCGCAGCGCGCAGAGCGTCGAGGGGAGCGTCATGTTCGCTAAGCGCTTTAGCCTCTGAGTTTTCCACAGCAGTAGCAATCGGCGATGGGTGATCTTTCGCAAAAATGGTCGGAGATGGGTCTACCGGCTTCTCACGGGATACAACGCTTCGAAGCAAGGTGAGGCGATCCTCTCGTGCCAATCCATCGAAAACCATCATTTCGCTCAGCTGATCCTCAATCGGCAGCAAATCGTCAAACTGTCGCATCCGCTTCGGATCACGGCTACGCAGAGCTGAAAGGGCTGGCTTTAGAATCTGCATTTTTGAGTTGCTTACCTTCACCAGGATCTCGGCAGTCAAACACTCCGAGCCACTCTGGACCGCATAACGCTGACTCAATACCAGCAGCTTGACCAGGAAATCCGTGACGCCTTGAGTGTGCTCATACAGCGTGTCAAAAATCTCGTCGGTCAGCTCAGCCGTCTGTTTGCACCACTGATAGCTCCAGAGATTTTCGACCAACAACCGCCACTCCTCATCATCCTTTTCGAATCGTTTGAATTCGAGCGTACCAGCACCACAAACTCGGCGGGCAGTCCGCATGGCTTCTGAGAACAGGCTAATCGTCGAGTTCGTGCCACTGAAAACCACCGGGATACCGATGTTGTTTACCAAGTGCAGGAAAAAATTCAGCATGCTCTCCTTACCACCGGTTTTCGCCAGGTGGAGGTTTTGCAGCTCGTCGATCAACAAGGCGCCGATGAAAAACGTGCTGGCCACCTGCTCCATCTGTTGCAGCGCATCATTGATGTTTCGATGCCGGTAGCGCTTGTGGTAGTCCTTGTCTCCTAGAGCGTCTCCAACCGCATAAAAAAACTGCTGGCAAAATCCAGCCAGCGATCCATCCCGAGGGCAGTCAAGCTTCAGCCATGTGATTTGGGTATGAACAAACTGCTTTCCCTCATAGCGCTCATGACGGATTGTCTGTGGATAAAGGCTCAAGATGGCGTGGAGTGCCGTTGACTTGCCAATGCCGCTCAGGCCGACGACCGTAAACGTTTCTGCAGTGGACTTGAACGCATCGTGGTAACGCTGAGCTCCCGATAAAGAATGCAAATGCCGGACGGTAGCGGGCGACATCGGGTTACGCCCGACATACCCTCGACGGATGAGCAGTGAGAACAGGGCCTCCAGTTCCAGATGTAGCAAGAACGGCTGTACGACGGTTCTCAGCCTGTCGATACAGTGAATTCGAGTGGCTCCTTCGAGCGTCAGCTCTTTCGGATCCACCGGCTGAGGAAAGTTCGAAATCAGTTCAACAGCCGCCGCCTCCGACAATATCGGAGGCAAAGCTTCGATAAGCGGGTTACCCGCATACTCACTAATGTCCTGTCTGACGTAATTGGCAAACGTCTGTGCACCTTTCATTTTGCCTGTCCTGGCCGAATTCTTTTGAGCAAATCGATAACCTGAGCGGTGCGCTCACCGGCATATGAATCATGCGCTTTCTGTGTCGTTTCAGATTGAAGTGAAGCTGGCTCCACCCTGACGCCTTCAGGAACAACCGCATTTTCACGCTCGCGGAGACGTTCTTCTGCGCGGTTCTCGCGGATGTTTCCAGTGGCCTCTGCCTTAGTAGGCGGAGCAGGTTCCTGTTTTCGTTCTGCGAGCGCGTGACTGATGATCTGGTGGACCTGATCGCTAAGCTGCACACGGCTTTCCAGCTCAGCTCGACGGCGAGTAGGCGGTTTTTGGCGATAGGCTTCGAGCAGATCAAAAATCTCGTCCGAGCGATAATTCGCGTAACCGGCATCCGATCGTCGAAGATCACAACGGATAAACTGCTTGGCCTCTCCTTGAATCCAAATGTGTGCCGCAGAGTTCGGATCGAACCAACACTCTATTGACCAAACGCCCCCTTTGCGAGCCTTGGCAAACCAATCTTTCTCTATGGCCATATCACACACGTAGTGCATGCCGCGAAACATCACTCCGCCCTTTTGAACGGTCGCGCGCTCACGCGGTAAAAGGTGGAGATAAACCAGCTCGTCGGGACGTTTGTTGGATTCGATCAGGTCGTTGTCGCAGGCCCAATTCCATATACCGTTAGGCGTAGGTTCTACGCCGTCATTCATCATCGCTTGAGTCAGTCGGTCAGGCTGTCGATGGTGACGGTTATAGTGGAGCACGCAATTGATGAGGATTTGGGTGAACTCTTTGAGGTTCAGCGTGGCATCGAGCCGGTAATCTCGCTCGCCGCGCTCTTTGTCCCGCGCAGCTACCCCGCCAGGTAGCCACCTGATACCCGTCAAATCATTCAAAATGCCAAACCGACTTTCTACCATAGGCTTCCAATCAGGCCGATAAGGTGGGGCAGTGCCCATCTCAATTCCCAACCCTGAGGATAACCCCTCTGCTGCGAGTGACAGCATCTCTCCCCGGTCGGCGTAAATCTGGTGGGGCAGGTGGTGACAATTCCAATCATCTGCATTGATGTCAACGCCGTTCTGAGCGCAGAACTCGACTTTGGAGGTAAACGCGTTGAACAGCGCTTGTCTCGCCCCATTCCAACTAGGGCCCTCCAATCCTACATAGAGACCAGCAATTATTCCGGAGAAACTATCCACTACGATATAAACAACGGGCCGACCAATGAGCATCCGTCTAGAGTAGCTGTTGACCAAATAAATATCGGCAATCGTTGCGTCGATTTCGAACTGATGACAGGGTCCACGCAGCCAATCTCGAACGGTACCTGAAAGCGGACGGCAATCCTTTAACCACCTCCTCAACCCTTTACGGCCACGCTCGGTTTCAATCTCGTCGAAAAAAATCTGTCCCCAATATTGGAACTGCCTCAAGCTGGGGAGTTCTGAACCAGGCAACAAACGAAGCTCTTCTTCACTGTTTTTAGAGATGTCTCGAACAGAGTAGAATCGTCTCAACATTTCGTCATATGCGCTCGAAATAGATGATTTCTTATCTCTTACATAAAGAGCATATCCAACACGGATGCATCGTTTATCAACTGCACTGAGCATCTTGGAAGGCGAAGTAAGAACGCCTTGAAATTTAGGCTTTCGCCCTGGTGGCCTGCTCGGATCATATTTTCTATCGGCAACACCTACCGCCGTATAATTATTAAGCAATGAGTTGCGAACTTGACCATAAAACCAATATCGGTAAAGAAGCCGATAGATCGTTTTCCGCTGGATTCCGAGCTCTGACGCCCGTCTGCTAACAAGCCGGCCTAACTCACCTCGTACAAATATTTGTCCCGGGTATTCAGGATCTAATAGAGGGGCGATGACGGCCCACTTTTCGTCCCGGCCTTGCTTGGCTCTCTCATCCAACTGTTCCTCAAGCACAAGCATAAACTCGGGCGTGGTGATGGCTGCTGGTTTGGTGTGACCAGACGCTATCGAGCGACGCAGCTCATCCAGACCAACCGCGTACGGCTGCCGGGGTGGGTCAGCTAGATCCATCAAAACTGCTAAGTCATGCGTTTCATCCTGGTAAAGGAGCCTGGCTATCGTAGCAATGACCGACAGATCGGTTACAGGCTCGAAAACGTCATTAACGAGAACAGTCATGATAATTTCTCCTTCAACGATACTTGGACAGGGCCCGGTGAAACTTCGAAGCCAGGAACTAGACCAGTAAGGTGGAGAGGAGTGTTAACCAAATCGATTTTCAGTATCTTGTTCCAAACCAGATGAAAGAAAATTGCTTGAGCGTCTATATAGGAAATGGACAGAAGTGATGCTATTTTTCTTAGGCTCTGTACGTAAACCCAAGAAATACGATTTTCTGTAAAATACACCGCCATTAAAGCCAGGAGGCCAAGATGGCAAAGCGGTATGAACTTCCCGACGCAGCCTGGGATCTGGTTGCAGATATCTTCACCAAAAATCAGCGCACCGGGCGCCCTCGGGCCGATGATCGCCTGATGCTAAACGGTATTCTCTGGGTGCTTTGCTCTGGCGCAGCCTGGCGAGACATGCCCGAACGATTCGGCCCTTGGTCAACGATCTATCAACGGTTCCGGGGATGGCGTGATTGCGGAGCTTTTGATCAGATGCTCAAGCGTCTTCATATCCGATTGAATGAGCAGGGTTTGATTGACTTGGAAACATGGATGATCGACTCCACTGCCGTACGAGCAACCCGGGCCTCATCAGGTGCCGGGAAAAAAGGGGATTTGAAGAACCGCAAGACCACGCGCTCGGGCGCAGCCGGGGTGGCCTGACGACCAAGATTCACATGCTGTGCGACGCCAATGGTGTGCCTCTGCGTTTCCTGTTGTCAGGCGGACAAGCCAGCGATATAGCCTATGCCCAACCGCTACTCGATCAGGCTTGCATACCCAGCCTGCGCGGTCGCCCACGCAAGCGTTGCCGCTGGTTGCTGGCTGACAAGGGTTACGACGCTGAAGCGCTGCGCCAGTATTGTGATCGTTATCGCATGCAGCCAGTCATTCCGTTGCGAAGCATGAAGCGCAAAACCAAGCCAGGATTGCCTCGACTTTTTGATCGCCCCAAATATCGGCAGCGCAACATCATCGAACGCATGTTTGGCTGGCTGAAGGAGAACCGTCGCATCGTGACGCGCTTCGACAAGCTCGCAACAAGTTTTGCGGCGATGGTCTCATTGGCCTGCGCTATGCGGTGCTTGCGACAATACTTTACGTACAGAGCCTAGACAGGTGGCCAAGGTCCACGAATATTCCCGGCTGTTTACAAGGCACTCGATAAAACTCGAATGCAACGGCGCTTTCATTAAATCACGAGAGAGCTTCGAGTACCTCCTGATTAGTCCAAGATTTTTAATCAAATCTCGTGTAAAAAACTCGTCTGTTACGATTTTCCAATCAACACCTTGGCTTTCCCAAAAACGCTTTTCAATTTCAAGTTTTTCAAGCGTTCTTTTACTTCCATTGCCAATTAAATCGGAACGATACTTCACCGTCCTAGCTACCGATTTGAAGTTTCCGCTCGGGTCCTTAACAGTTAACAGGAAGTCTGTTGTCATCACATAAGGCAGTGTTGTTCTAGGGTATCTTGGATAGCGTACATCGATCGCCGACGCTATCGCTTGCGCACGCTCTGTGGGTAGTAAAGGGTATTGCTCCCGTATATCCACGACGTCTTCAGAAAATTCACACACAAGGAAGTACGAACGCTCGAGATCTGACAGGAGGTGATGAATCCTCTCGATCTTCACGCCTTGAATCTTGTGCGAACGACCTATCGACGGGACATCTTGTACCCGCAGCCAAGGCACGTAGCTTGCCCCGGCGCCTTCGCCAAATCCATTTGCAATGTGCCGTTCAATGTCCTGCTGTGATGCAAACTTACGACCTCGCAACCCACGCCTCCTCAGTCGATGCGGACCGCTTCACCTCGCGCCGAGAAAAAGTCGTAGAAGGACACGACCGGCAAAGCGGCCGTATACAAAACGTTTTCTAGACTACACCCGCTGAAAGTTGAAGCGATGATTCCAGACCAAAGGGAAAGCCTGGAAAGGAAAACCCCCGTAGATACGGGGGTTTGAGCCTTGTGTCAATCTATGTTCGCCAGTGTCAAACTTTATTGTTTTGTGTCAATCTTTATTGTTAAAAACCAGTGCCATGGTCGCTCCTTCGATCATTGGACGCGAAAAGCGCGCCCTGGTACTGCAAAAGGCCCAATCAAGGGCCGGTGGTGTGCAGCGTTTTCCTAGGCTTGCTCGACGTTTTGCCAGTGCAGCTCTACACCTGCTAATTCGCTTGCCGCTGCCTGCGCATCGCTCAGGTTTGAGAAGTGTTTTGGTAACCCTGGATAAACTCGAACACCTGCGCGATTTGAATTGCATTGCAACGCAAAAGGCTTGAACAGACGATTAAGAGTCTCGATTCCCAGCATTCTTTGCGCATCCACTTGGGCGATGTATTTGCATCTCGGGATCATGTGCATAAATTTCCTATGCAAGCGGCTTCGGAGCGCGAGACATCACCAATCCGCAGGCAGTGCACAGGTAGGTCCCTTCTGGTCCATCCTTCATCCCTTTGGTTGATACCTGTTCCCAGCTTTTTGAGTAAGGCTGATCGTTCTCTGAAGTCTTTTCTTCGCCTTGATGGCCATTAGGGCAGGCGAAGTACTCGTATGTGCGCATGGTCATATGTGAATTACCTGGATCGTTTAGTCATAGCTAGCTAGTAGGTCGTCATATGCCTCGATCATGCAGTGCGCCTCTTGCCACTTGTTGTGCATTGAAAGCAGCGCCTCTAGAACGTGAGCTCCCGTTCTCATGGCTTTCCCAATACCCCAAAGCAGGTAATCCAGAGTTACCACGGTATTACCAACCTCAAAGGCGTAGGTGTTATTGATTGGCGCATGATTCGGAAATTTCTGGTTAGCACGGTCAACAGCTTCAGCTAGTAGGGGACTCTTATGCATCAGCGAAAAATGCTGATGAGCTTTATTCTGTTTAGAAAGATCATCTAAAGCATGCTTCATGACGGCAAGTTCGCTCCTTAGAGCTTCCATCTCAGCGTCTGCGGGTTTTTCTACCGGCGTTGCGGGGCCAAGCGCGCGAAGTAGCAGATCAAGCATTGGTTTGTAAGACGTGGGATCGGTGAAGTCAGCGTAAAATTTCCCTTTCAGAAAACCTGGCAGCGCCACTTTTTGCACCAACAGTGGCAGAACAACCACTCTGCGCTCTTCGATCTCTCGGTTTGACGCGATCTCCAGTTCCCTCTGCACCCAAACACTACCAATGGAGTGCTCACTTAGAACCGCTGCCACAAAATCTACTTCATCAAGACCTTCACGAATTTTCCCTATGAGGGAGTCACCGATGTTTATTTCGGCTTCATCAATCCAAACAGAATGACCAGCTTGGCGAAGATCGCTCGCGAGACGCCTTGTAAAAGGTTTGTCCGCATGGTTATGACTTAGGAACACCTTACTCATCGGCTAACTTCCATCAAATGATTCTCCGAACTATGTCGCCCAGCCGCGCAGGATCGCCCGCGCAGAGCTTCTTGACCGCTGCAAGGCTCTCAATGCCAAGTATCTCACTGATGTGTCGCAGGTCTTTTCCTACGGAACCGTTCAGTTCATCTGCGCACGTTCATTAGTGGCTACAGCGTGGAAGAGCGTCCCAACTTCGGCGCCTTGCTGCGGAGTCAATACCAGCCCATGTATTAGCCCTCTCAGAAGCCCGCCGGCCTCTGCCATTACCAGATCCAGGTGACGTTGGTCATTCACTGAATCTATTGTTTCCAGCATGCTGACCAGGAGCGGTAAATCGACTGGTGCGAGATTGAGTGAATCCAGTTTGCGTTTGGCCGCATCGCAGTCCAGCGGAAGTGTTGCGATTTTGCTCATCAAAAATACCCTCGTTTGATAGAGGCGAAATGCCCCCTTTACTACGTCCTCGGCCCCGCGTTTGACGGCAGGGCTTGGGGTGTACCTGGGCGACTTTTCCTCGTTACCGGCGTTCGCCACGTTCTACACGCAAAAGGCGGTCGTAAAGTCGTCAAGCGACAAGCTGCCGTCGTTCAGCTGTCCGCCCCGAAGTCTCTCAACATCTTTCGCATTTTCCGCTTTGCCACTTCAAGCTTGGCAGTGTTGGCTTGAAGGTCGGAGGTAAACCACATCACGCCTGCTAGGAAGCTTCCGAACAGATCCTCGAACTTAATAACGGCATATTCCGCCGGGTTTTTCGCTGTGAGCTTCGCATCCCCGGCTACATAAACGAGCTTTCTTAGTGATGAGTTTGTCGTATGACCCGCCGCCTCGGCAGTGCCCATGTGCAAGATGCCGTTACGCGCAACCCAAAGCTCATCAGCGGTGCAGGGCAGAGGATTTTTTGACAGCATGTAATCGTTCACCCAGGCAGCGAAGTCCCTCGGGCCATGCTTATCTGGCTCCACTGAAAGCCAGGACATCTGGTCTATCGCTGTGTAGGTCAGCATCACAGCAGCAAGGTTATGCCCACCGTTACGAAGGTGGGTGATGCTGTCCGCTAGGTTTGCCGCAAACTTGAAAACAGTGTGCTCGTTCATATGACATCCAAGCTGTCGCAGGTGGTGGGAGGGTTGAGGTATTCGCTCATGGGTTGCCTAACGACTAACCTTGCCCGAGCGCACGTCGAGGTACAGTCGATTGGCTTTAGTCATGCCACCGCAGTACATGAAATACATACCTTGACCTTGCGCGGGGGATGACATCCACCCTCCGACTTCCTCAAAGTCCCGTGCAGTGCAGGTACCATTATCTATGAGCTCACGGGCTGTTTTGGCGAACTGATTACGGTAGAGACGGTAATCGTCCGAGCTTTTGATCAACGCGTTGTCACCGCTGGCATCCTCACCTGGATCGGCGGGCCTATCCTTTGTAAGTGACTTTGTTGGTACCCACTCTGCGAACATCCCGTTTACGATGCCGTTGCTGGCAACGCACGTGGAGTTCCCACTCTTCACATATTCACTGGTACCGCCTGAGCAAGAGCCTGAGTAGGGCTTTGTAACGCGGACCCAAGCGCCTTTCGTCTCCAAAACCTCTACTCCCTCGCGAAACATTAGCTGACCGGTAACCCCGCATTTAACGGACGGACAGGTATGGCGCGACACTCGGTCGGCAGACACCCAGAGATTTGGTTCTGCAACAGCAATGTTTGTGGTCATCAAGAAAGCCATGGCCGTGAGCAATACGGGTGGGGTAATACAGCGCTGCATTTTGACTATGATGGTCATGTCGTTTTTTCCTTCCTACGACCAATCGTGATGATTAGGGTCGATCAATGCCCTTCCAGGTAAGATCATTTCCTTACCTGAATCGATGCGAGCGACGACCCAGTTGCCGCGACCACCGTAGGTGGTTGCAGCAACCGTAAGGGTTGTTTATCAAGATTTTCCAGTCGGTTGCACGAGGATAAGGCTTCGTTACCGTCGCCCGGCTTTAAGCTCGGCCAAACGCGCCTTTTTCGCGTCACTAGCTTCATGATCCAGCATGTCTTTCTCAGTTTGGGTGATCAGATCAAAGTCCCCGAGAGCAAGCTGATAACCCCACGCGGTGTTATAAGCACCCTCAGTGCTCTCGACGTCCACCGCTGTTTTGATTGATTTGATGTACTGGCGAGCCTTTTCTAGTGCATTCGGCATGTGTCGTCCTTTTTTTTGAGAGCGCGAAAACCGCACTCCTAAACCGCCGAAGCCCGTAAGGAGGGCTTTTAGGCGCAGTTATTTTTCCTGTAATTCGGCTTAGATCTTCTTGACCCTATCGGTCGCGTACGCATTCGTGAGGGTGTCCGGGGGAACGATCTGTCCGGGTCGAGACTGGGGCGCCTACAGGTGCCCCAGCTCACGCATCACGTCAGCGCATAAATCAAGCCGGCATAGGGTTACCGTCAAAGCCATGAGCTTCTTCTTGATCGCGAAGAACTGCACGCGTCGTCTTGTCCGAGATTGGAGTACCACTCAGGCAGTCGTCGTACAGCTTGACCATGGTCGGAATCTCGCTCTCGGAGTATTCGTTGTTCTTGCCCAACCGCTTGCTGCTAGCGGTCAGGATCGAAGCGATAGCGTCATGGGGAACGTCTGCCTGATCCAGCTTGTAGGCGCGCTCAATAGCGTGGCCGGCGCGATCAGTTGGACCCGAGAATTTCTCCAGGCCGTCCGTGATCGCCGCAATGGTGTTATCGATGGTTTTTTTCATTTGCTGTCTCTGTTGAGTTGCCATCCGCACGTCGGGATGGTCGTTCCGACTATACGAATCTCGTGATGGCCCGCAAGGTGGTGGCGCTTTTTTTCTATGGCAATTGGCAGTAGAGCGGGAGCTGATAAATCTCAGCCTTGCTGACTTCCCCTAGCCCCTTCCCAGTCATTACCTTTTTGGTCAGCGCATCTGCCAGATCGCATATTGGTTTCATGTTGAGGGTGACCAGAGTGAATGCTTCATTCTGAAGCGAAATCAACAAATCCCTGGACGAAAAGCTTTGGCTGAACGGCAACGAATTGTGGAGCAAAACGGTTAGCTCTCGTGTAATTGCATAATCCTGGCCGGCGCCTGTTTCCCCGGCCTCAAGAATGAGTTGTGCTGCTTGGGCATTAACTTTCTGTTGCCCCCGATCTATGGCTTCACCCATCGCTCCGGCTAGCTTGATTAGCGCTCGCCGCCGTACAACAGCACGCATCTCTTCGATCGTCTCGAACCGCGCATCAAAAGTAGTGTTGGCTTTGCCCCTATGGGCGTCTAACGATTGGATTTCCAACTTGATTTCTTGCGCGTCAAAACCCAACGCAACCGCAATAATCCAGTGTGCCGCCTCATGCTGGGAAAGAGCGACAACTCGCTGAATAAGCTCAATAGGCTCGATGGGCATCGTCTTTTTCTTAGTTCAGAGAGCCTTTTGGCTGGGTACAATTTCAGAAACCCAATCGTATTGAGTTCCCTTCATCAATCGTGTCGTCGGCTTGTTGAAAAGGGTTGAACGCCACCGAAGTATCAGAAACTCCTCGACTTCTTTTCGCCCAAAAGGTACCAAAACGAAGGAAAGCATGTAGGTTTTCGAAAGTATGCTGATCAATCCCGGCTGGTCACCAACGTCAATGCTGAACTGCCTGCATGTGAGCCGAGCGAAGGTATGATTTTCGACCCGAGTCAAGTCCCTCATTCGCGACCTTAAAGATGAAGTTTCTCCAACGTAGATAGGGGTGGCATCTCTCCAGAGAACATAGACACCTGCATCCTGTGGCACGTCGCTCGCCCATTTCTGGCCTTCCGCTACGATTCTGCGCGGCGCGACATAGAGGGCGGCTTCATAATCGCGGAGTGACTGTTTAACGCTCATTCGGCTTTTCCTACCTTAGTGGGACTGATGCTTCTCCATATAGCGAAGCACCTCGAATCGATCAGCATGGACCAAGGCGCATGCTGAATAATCACCTTCCCAAACAGCCGTAGCCCAAGTTCCCTCTAGCCCTGCATGCCAGAATGCTCCCCATTTCCCATTTGGTAGCTCCAGCAAAAGCCATTCTGGAAATGGACACTTCCGTGCCAGGCTCAAAACATATTCGTCATGATGCGGTTCGCTCGGCATTCCCATACAGTGTTGCTCCTGTTTCCTATGGTGCATCAGGATCAATGGCGACCCACGCTTTCGTGCCGTTGTAGTCATTGCCGCCTATTACAATCAGCCTTCCACCTTTGCGGCTCGCTCGTCCCAGGTTTCAAGAACGAAAGCGGCAATGGTGTGCGCTGCATGCACTGCTAACCGAGCGTGTCTAGGTTTTAATCTGTAAGGTCGCTTCACCGGACCATGTGCTGAGCTTCCATGGGTGCGCAGCGCACCGATTCCATTCACTGTGGCCATGATTCCACTGATAATTTCCTGAAGATCTCGCTCCTCTATAATCGATGCGTCTAGTCCAAGATCTGCTTTGACGACCTTCCATACTGCTTGAAGGTCCTGCTTGGCTGGCATTGAGAGGTGTGAGTGTTCCTCAATATAAATTTTGAAAATCGTTTCTAATATGTTGCACGCCGCTGATACTGCTTCTCTTGGGCTTGCCACGACATTTTTCAGAGCGCGATCGAATTCAAATTCAATCACGTCTAGGTTCCGAGCCTTAACGAGCTCTGCCAGAGATTTTGTAGCGATACCTTGTCCATGGCTAAGAATTCCGCCAGAGCTATATGAGAAACCAGCTCTGGCCAGCGCGTCCTTGATTTTTTTCACCCTCAACTTATGCGCCTCAACGGCAGCTTCGGGTTGCCAAAAGGAGGCACTGGGTTCCGGGGCATCCAGATATTTTTCGACAATTCGCCCAATAATCGAAAGCGCGCGGTCGCCACTCTCCTTGTTTATTCGTCTCAACCAGTCAAGCGCCTTTACCGGCTTGCTTCCCTCGGGAGGATCGCCAGGTGCTTCTGCGTACATAAATAAGCTATCTAAGCTTGCGTGAGTTTCGGCCTCTGCTACCGCGTCAGCGACCGCAGCGAGTACGAAGGCGGGTACCGGAAACTTATTCATAATCAGAGAACTCGGCCATACAGTGGGTGATCGATTTCTTGCCGCTCCATCTCCAGCGCAGGTACTCGGCTTTGAAATCCTCCGGGGTCAATCTTTGAACCGACATCAAATAATTCTCCGCACTATGTCGCCCAGACGGGCTGGATCACCTGCGCATAGCTTCTTGACCGCTTCCAGACTCTCGATGCCCAATATCTCGCTGATGTGCCGTAAGTCGATGCCGCGGCGTTTCAACTTGACCGCAAGTGTGCGGCGTCCAGACTGTGCGCTGGCCCCCTCGATCCCGGCCATGCTGAACAGGCGTGTATAGAGTCGGCTGAGCTGGTTCGCGCTGTAGTACGTTTTACCGTCACGCTTCTGAGCGCTGATCTTCAACCCCTCGCCAGTGCGACCGGACACGAACAACGGCGAGTCAGGATCAAGTCCACGAAAGGCCATCACTCTGGTTGAAACGCCGTGACCACGTGCGAGGCGTTCGGCAAGGTGCGCGTCTATGGCATTAGTCAACTTCTTGCTGGTCCAGCACAACGGCCTGGAGCGATGGTTGTAGGCGATTTCTGCACGCACCAGGGAGTCGATCAGCACAGTGCCGGATTCTGTCAGGTAGTCGCTCACGCGAAGGCGGCAGATCTCTGTCACGGTCATGCCGGTGCCAAAGCATGTAAGCAGCATTTTCAGTACCGTCTCCACGTCGCTGGTGGGTGCCCGGACTCCGGCTGGCCAAAGAACGCCGCGCGACCGGAATTTTGCTGGCGAGCTTGCTTCAACGCTTAAATCCTTCCGTGGGTATAATCGGTCAAATTGAGGAAAAACTCTCCTTCTTTGACAGGCATTTTTCATGATCCGTTTTGGTCTTTACAACGACGCGGTACCTGAAGCTCTTGCACAGCAAATTATCGGTATGGCAGCCCGTTATACGACGGATCTCGCGATGGATGCTTGCCCATCCGACCATCCTCTTTACCCGATTTCACAGATCTATCTACAGTTTGAAATTCACGCATACCTAAGCGCGATCGGACAGCCTGGTGGGGGGAACGGGGAGGTGCTCGTAGCGTTCGATGACGATGAGTATCCAGGTTTGCTAATTGGCTTTTTGCTTTACATGCCGCTCACCGGTTCTCAAGAGCATTGTGGGGTCAACTACGGTGCGGTTCATGAGGGCTTTCGAGGACGAGGTGTCTTCTCAGCATTAATCCATCACATGCTTCAACGATATCCATCAGCCACATTGACGTGTTTTGTAGAAAGCGTCCCGCTTTATGAGCGGTTGGGGTTTAAGGTGGAGCTGGCGCGAAGCAGTCAGGTGCAGATGTATTCTTCCCCAGCACCGGATGACATGGGTATGCCTGTCATGGACATGTCGCGGATTAAAGATCACCCCGCGGTCATACAGGCCCGTAAGGATGCGATTGCGACACACGGCATCGAGGTCATTGATTGGGCGTACAGAGACTCTGACGAGCGTATCAAAGCGCTTTGCCTGAAGGCCGAAACTTACGTTGCGAAACGTCTAGGTTGTCATGCCCCGCTTGAATAAGCGGGGATGGCGCACGTCGTCCCGCACGCTCGACAACAGGGGGGCGAGTTGGAGCTCAATAGACCTATATCAAGGAAGCTTGCGGTTTTAGGAAGTGTGAAACATTTTTGGCTCTGCTGGGATTAGGTCTAATCGTCCCATGGCCTTTGTTGCCGGCCGCCTAAGTTACGGTAGGATGCCACCCACCTAATTCACAGAATGACGCGGAGGCCTGTCTAGGGTCAATTGCGTGCAATCAATAGCAACCGGGCCGTTCGAAATCGATCAGAACCGGCGGTAACGGGTTTTCATTTCACCAGATGAAGATAAAGCGAGCCCATGAACGAATTGTCCGCTCCTGAGCAATACGACCTCCAAACAGCATCTTTAAAGGTTCCACCGCACTCCATCGAGGCTGAACAGGCTGTACTCGGTGGTCTGATGCTGGACAACAACGCCTGGGAACGCGTGCTCGATCAAGTCTCCGATGGCGATTTCTATCGACACGACCACCGTCTGATTTTCCGCGCGATCGCCAAACTGGCCGATCAGAACTCGCCGATCGACGTCGTGACCCTTGCCGAGCAATTGGACAAGGAAGGCCAGACGTCGCAAGTTGGCGGCCTCGGTTATCTTGGCGAACTGGCGAAAAACACGCCTTCCGTCGCCAACATCAAGGCCTATGCGCAGATCGTCCGCCAGCGTGCGACGTTGCGCCAACTGATCGGCATCAGCACCGAGATTGCCGACAGCGCCTTCAACCCGGAAGGTCGCACCGCTGAAGAAATCCTCGACGAAGCCGAACGGCAGATATTCCAGATCGCCGAAGCGCGGCCCAAGACCGGCGGCCCGGTCGGCGTCAATGAGCTGCTGACCAAGGCCATCGACCGCATCGACACGTTGTTCAACACCGCCGACGCCATCACCGGTCTGTCTACGGGTTACACCGACCTCGACGAGAAGACCAGCGGCTTGCAGCCGTCCGACCTGATCATTGTCGCCGGCCGACCGTCGATGGGTAAAACCACCTTCGCGATGAACCTGGTGGAAAACGCCGTGTTGCGCAGCGAGAAGGCTGTCCTGGTTTACTCGCTCGAGATGCCAGGCGAATCGCTGATCATGCGTATGCTGTCTTCGCTCGGCCGAATCGACCAGACCAAGGTGCGTTCCGGCCAGCTCGAAGACGACGACTGGCCGCGCCTGACGTCGGCGGTCAATCTGCTCAACGACCGCAAACTGTTCATCGATGACACCGCCGGCATCAGTCCTTCTGAAATGCGCGCGCGCACTCGTCGTCTGGTGCGTGAGCACGGCGATGTCGGCCTGATCATGATCGACTACCTGCAACTGATGCAGATTCCCGGGTCCAGCGGTGACAACCGCACCAACGAGATTTCCGAGATCTCGCGATCCCTGAAAGCCCTGGCCAAGGAATTCAACTGTCCGGTAGTGGCGCTGTCGCAGCTCAACCGTTCCCTCGAACAGCGCCCGAACAAACGCCCAGTGAACTCCGACTTGCGTGAATCTGGTGCAATCGAGCAGGACGCCGACGTGATCATGTTCGTTTACCGCGACGAGGTGTATCACCCGGAAACCGAGCACAAGGGCATCGCCGAAATCATCATCGGCAAGCAGCGGAACGGCCCGATCGGCTTTATCCGCTTGGCGTTTATCGGCAAGTACACCCGCTTCGAAAACCTAGCTCCGGGCAGCTACAACTTCGACGACGACGAGTAGGGCTATATGGTCTTGGCAATGAGACTTTGCTCGCGTTGAGCGCTTGTTTTTGACCGTGCCCAAAGCTACCTTAGAAACTGATTTGGCCTGCAGTATGAACTGCGACCAAATAGGAAGCTGGCCCATCTGCCAGCAATTCGCACCACAGGGAATTCCCAGTCCTTTTATGGACTGATTCTCGTCTAAACCTCCCGGCAACTGGCCGGGTTCTTCGCCTACCGGGCACATTCACCCGGTAGGGTGGGTGTGCCTGCAAAGCTAATTTGGGGGTACACAATATGTCGCTTGAACCAACTTTTTCCGGCTTTGAAACCATTGAGGCGGCACGCGCCTACCGTGAGTCTGCTGGTGGCTGGATTTTCGAGGCTACCACTGGAGCGGTGGTTTGGTTTCACTACCGCTATACACCGACGGTCATCCTTGGGCACCACGCAATTTCCGGTCTGACCGGAAGGTTGGTGTGAAGATGAAAGTAGAATCGGTCGTTCAGCTTCTTCCCGAGGACTGTGGGCTGCAACACTCCATCGTCCGGCTGCACAACAGCAACATCGATTCCAAGAGGTTGGACCGCGGAAGGTTTTTCCGGCGGGAAGCGGTGGTCATATGCAACTCTAAAAATGGCTCGCGAGTACTCCGGTACGCGATGGGTACACCAGGCGGTATCTCAATCACAAAGCGGGCTGTTGCCCTTGATTACGATGCTGTCGATGTGCTCGGCGTCAAATTTAAAACCGACGTCGATCTGGAAATCAGGCGAGCATCGACCTTCGAAATCTACCAATGGTTTTGGAACCATCCTGATCTTGGAATTCGTCTTTCGACTCGACTTGGGGTGATGGGTGGCGTTCTTGGGGTAATGGGGTTTCTCGTTGGCTTAACGCCATTTCTTCACTTATAGGCATCCGTTGCTCATGAGCTTTTAACCTCCAGTCGTTGCACTGGATAGGAAAAGGAAAGACCCGGCATTGTCCGGGTTTTTTTTTGTTCGGGTTTTGAGGCGTGTTGTCTTTTGGTTGGCTGCATTGGCTTTCGGCGCCGATGAAATCTTTGATCAAAGTCTAATTTCAATGACCTTTTGGCCTTCTTACGAATCCACAGACTAATTACCTTGCCTATGAGTTTGGTGTCATGGCTTCGCCTAAAGTCTTACCGTGCCCAGAGCTGATAAAGCCGCAATTGCTGACCATGGCCAGCCGTCCACCGGACGGAGACGAATGGCTGTATCAGATAAAGTTCGACGGCTACAGGCTGATGGCGCGAATTGAGCAAGGTGCCGTTACCTTGTTCACCAAAAATGGGTATGACTGGACGAAACGCATGCCGGTGCTCGCCCACGAGTTGCTCATGCTCCCGGTGCGTTCAGCATGGATTGATGGGGAGGTCGTCGTGCAGGACGAGGATGGTCGCCCTCTCTTTTCGTCGTTGCAGTCGGCTTTCAGTAGTCGCAAAACAGATGACTTGCGCCTTTTTGCGTTCGATTTATTGTTCGAAAATGGCCGCGATTTGCGCTCGCTGCCGATCGAGCAACGTCAATTGCGACTGAGCAAACTCCTCAACCGGGTAGAGCTGCAGCATGTACGCTTAACCGACACACTGGATGTCGATCCTCGTGACTTGCTACACAATGTCTGCGCTTTGGAGATGGAAGGCATCGTCTGCAAGAGAGCGGGCAGCCCTTATGCCTCCGAGCGCAACGGCAACTGGGTTAAGGTCAAATGCTCGCCACGCCAGGAGTTCATCATCCTTGCCTTTACCCGTTCTGCCGGCGGCATCGGCTCGCTGCTGATCGGCCTGCATAACGATGACGGTCAGCTAGTGTATGCCGGCCGTGTGCGCTCCGGCTTTGACAGTCGTACGCTCAAACGCTTGCGCGCCTTGCTTGCGCCATTAGAGCAGGCTGATTCATCTCTTCCATCACCGCCCAAACTATCCAAGGACATCACCGCGGTCTGGGTGAAACCACAACTTGTTTGTGAGGTGAAGTACACCGAAATTACCCCTACAGGTAGGGTAAGACACGCTGTGTTTCTCGGGCTACGTGAGGACAAACCGGCATCTGAAATCAACCTTGAAACAGACACGCACGACGCGCCGTGATCGCTGCGGCAGCCCACTGCATGTCAGGAGGTCACTGTGTATGAAGTCGCTTTCGAAGGCTTTGTGCTTCAGTGCGAATTCACGGTGATTAACGCTGACCCCAACCCGGGGGCGTGGATCGGCGACTGGGACGCCCAGGGATATCAGGAGATAGTGTTTCGTGTGGTTTCTGGGGTGGTCTTCGACGAGAACGAGAGGCCTTCGGATCTCAGTCGAAAAGGCTGTGCGGAGCTGTCCGAGAAGTATGCGGAGTTCATCGAACGCGAGTTGTGGCGCCAGATCGATGCGCAGATGCCTGACGTGGCATAGGGATTTAAGCTGCAAGTGTAGTTTTCAGAAATAAATGCGACTACTTCGAAATAAATGCGACTGACACCGCAGTAATTCACAGCCTCAGCCACTGGCAAGGCAAGTTTGAGGCGGTATGAGTCGACTCTCATTACTCAAACAGACAACGAGAGAAATTATGAATCCTTGCGTAATTCCACATAAAGACAATTTTGTGATTTCGTAGCGTGCCAGCTCGGTGAATGCGCACAGCTGCCTAGATCAAATCGAGCGTTTCTCAGTGTTTACTTGAATCGGAATCACCTAAGTATTCATTGATATCGACTGACAGCTCTTGGCCGAAAACAGTCACTCCTACGCGAAATCCACAGAGAACTGGCCCATGAAAACCGCCCTGATATCCGACACTCACAATCTCCTCCGCTCCGAAGCCATCGGCGCGCTCCAAGGCTGCGACCTGATCATCCACGCCGGCGACATCGGCAACCCGGACATCCTTGCCCAATTGTCCAAAATTGCTCCCGTCCACGCCGTGCGCGGCAACAATGATCTCCGCAGCCTATGGGCCAAAGACTTCCCCGATCTTCTGACCTGCACTCTCAACGGTTGGCAAACACTCCTTATCCACGACATTGCCGAAGTCCCCGCTGATCTAGATCCAGACATAAAGCTCATCATCACCGGCCATTCCCACAAACCGCGCATAGAATGGCGCGGCGATCGTCTATACGTGAACCCTGGTAGCGCCGGCCCTCGGCGTTTTAAATTGCCGGTCACGCTGGCAATTCTCGAGGTACAACCCGACAGCATCGAGCCGCGCCTGATTTCCCTGCTGGATCCCCCCGCTGAAATCACTACGATTACCGCGATCCAGGGAAACCACGCATAATCTGCAGCGCCAACAGTTTACGCAGCGTTTTGTAGGAGGCAGCCAGCCTCTGAAAAATGCTGAATAACGCCCTTGGCGCCACGCTGCCATCGTAGGTTAAGTCAGATACGACTCCAATCTCCTGTGGCCAAACATTGTTCCTTCGCGCAGCGCCTCTCGCGTCTCTAAGTGTTAGCAATCAATGAAAGCTACACGCGAAGGTGTCAGGGGGATTATGGTAAAACCCAAGGACTAGCCCATCAGCTGACATCAACATTTTTGACCGAGGCATCCTCACTTGTTGCTTGGGCAAAGTCCGCTTGTGTAAGTGATTTCTTGGTTCGCCCCCAGCCATTTCGTATGATGCGCAATCTAAGTTTGGGATGCTTGGCGTGAAACCATCATCAAAAGCTCTTGGATCAGGTGCGTATCCCCGGAAAGTCGGGACGGCCTACCCAAGCCAGGACTACCCCGACTGTTTGATCGTCCGAAATACCGGCAACGGAACATCATCGAGCGCCGTGTGTTACCGGGTACGTGATAGTAGTTGCAGTAACCTTTAAACAGACGGCTCGACCATTGTCCGATTACCGGGACGGGCTCATGTCTGCGCTTGTGTAACTGCGCCCGTATCTCCCTGATTGTCGTTCTCATACGCTTGGCGATGGTCACGCGTCTAACCACAAACATCCCGTTCTTGGTTTTGTCACAGATATGCGTGAACCCGAGAAAATCGAAAGTTTCCGGTTTTCCTTCTCCGCGCTTCTTGCGATCTTCGATCGCGAACCAGCCAAACCGTAGCAAACGTGTTTTCTCTGGATGCAGTGTCAGGTTGAACTGGGCTAGTCGAGCCTCCAACGCCTGGCGAAAACTCCATGCATCTTCATGCTTTTCAAACCCAAGCACACTGTCGTCTGCGTATCGCACAGCAATCATCTGACCTCGTGCAGTACGCTCGCGCCATTGCCTGATCCACAAGTCCATCACGTAGTGCAGGTAGATGTTGGCAAGCAACGGTGAAATAACGCCGGCAACAATAGAGCAAACTCTTGGATAAACTGGGGGCTGCGCATTGCCAGGGAGAGTTTTGCTCCGAGGTATGCAGGATGCCCCGACGTCGAGATTGTTCTCGTCATTGAGGTCATCGCCTCCACTGACGGGAGACTTCAGTCATGAGCCGAAAACCGCGGATCTGGCATATTCGTCTGGCTTTCGAGCCAAATCGATTCTCTTGTGAGCAGTTCGAGAGGGTCTACGAGCAGCTAAAACCGACAGATGCGCGCGGTTCCTCAGAATTGCCACAACCCCAATCCTCTGTGACAAAGCATCGTGCTGCCAAGCGAGGTGAACAATGAGCCAGGCTGTGATGGTGGCGTTCTATGCTCGCGTATCCTCTGATCAACAGGCTAAACGCGGCACGATTGAAAGCCAGATTGCCGCGTTGACAGAGCGGATCGTGGCTGATGGTGCCCACGTTGCTGAGGACATGCGCTTTGTCGATGCAGGCGTCAGCGGCGCGACGCTGATTCGCCCACAATTGGAACGGCTCAGAGACCGCGCTGCACTTGGCCTGGTGGAACGTCTCTACGTCCTGTCCCCAGACCGGCTGTCGCGAAAATATGCTCACCAGGCCTTGCTGATGGAAGAACTATCGGCGTGCGGCGTACAGGTCGTCTTCCTCAATCATGCCATTGGCGTCACGCCAGAGGAGTCGTTGCTGCTGCAGATGCAGGGCATGATCGCGGAATATGAGCGTGCCAAAATCATGGAGCGCCATCGTCGCGGCAAGCTTCATGGGGCCAGACGTGGCAGCATCAATGTGCTGTCGACTGCGCCGTACGGTTATCGCTACATTCGTAAGCAACTTGATGGCGCACCCGCACAGTACGTTATCGACCTGCCGCAAGCGGCGACGGTCAGAACCATCTTTCAATGGATTGGGATGGAGCGACTGAGCATCGGCGAAGTGGTGCGACGCCTTGGGGCAACCGGCACCGTCACCGCCTCAGGTAAACCGTATTGGGATCGCAGCACTGTATGGGGAATATTGCAAAATCCAGCCTACATGGGCCGGGCCGCTTTCGGTAAAACACCGGCGCGTGATCGTTTACCTCGGATACGCGCACAACGCCACAGTGCCGAGGTGCCCAGGAAGGGCTACTCCACCGTACGTACCGATCCGAGTCAGTGGATCGAGATAGCCGTACCGGCGATTGTCAGCGAAGGGTTGTTTCAGTCGGTTCAAGAGCAACTTGCTGAGAATCGCAAAGCGACTCGTCAGCGCCGTCATGGTGCGGTCTACCTGCTTCAGGGCTTGACCGTTTGCGGCCATTGTCACTACGCCTATTACGGTAAAAAGGTCAGCAAGGCAGCGGCCAAAGTCCAACGTCGGGACTATGCCTATTATCGTTGCATTGGAACCGATGCCTACCGCTTTGGTGGCGAACGCGTCTGTGACAATCAGCAAATACGAACGGACCGTCTCGATGAACTGGTGTGGCAGCAGGTTGTTGAGCTGCTCGCCCACCCTGGAAGGCTAAAGAATGAATATGAACGTCGGCTGGGAATCCTCGAAGAAAAAGAAAAAACAAACCTTGATACGGCCGCACTGGAACGACAACGACTGCAGCTGGACAAAGGCAGGTCGCGGCTCATCGATAGTTATGCCGAGGGTATGATCGACAAAATGGACTTTGATCCGAAGATGCGGCACTTGAAGAGCCGTCTGGAGCAGCTTGATCAGCAGATTCAGGACTCACGGCGTCATCAGGTGGGGCAGCGCGAGCTGTTTCTCGTGATTAATCGTCTCGAAGAGTTTGCCGCGGCTGTCCATGACCGACTGGGCACTGTCGATTTCGTCACCAAGCGCGAGATCATCCGCGGTCTGGTCAAACGCGTCGAGATTCACAAAGACGAGATTTTGGTGGTGTTCCGGGTTGATCCGGATCCCGGGTTCAACGCCAGCGAGACGTCGACTGGCTCCGGCACCAGAGAAAAAAGTATGCAAGATCGTACGCGGCGTACTGGGCGCACCTTGCGGCGTGCCCTGCTTCGCAGGAATGCGCTTTCCATTTTCGAGAACACCTGTGCGCAGCCATCGAGCTATCAGCGCTAACATTCGCCTATCCGCAATTCGGTGTTGCAGGAAGCACATCATCCATTCGTGATGGTTGTACTGGATAGCTGCTGGTTTTATCGTGTTTATCCTCATAGTGTTTTTTACTCTGTCGCGACAGTTGCGCTCGCGGGTCAGCACCTTGTTACAGGGCGCTCATCAGTTGTCCATGGGCGACCTCAGTTATCGCCTGGCTGAACAGCCCCGTGACGACGAAATCAACCATGTAGCGCGGGCGTTCAATGTAATGGCCGCGCGCTTGGCGGACATGTTGGAAAACACTGTGCGGACAGAAAATCTCGCGGTACTGGGGGCCTTTGCCACGGGCGTGGCCCATGAGGTGCGCAATCCCCTAACAACCATGAAAACTACAGTGCAAGCCTTACTGCGCCGAGAAGAAGAACCCGAACGACGTTACTTGCTGACCGACCTAGGCAAGGAAATCGACCGCTTATCCCATGTCACCAGCGATCTGTTGGAATATGGGAGGCCTCACCCGGCTCAACCCGAGGTGGTTGCTGTCGCGTCGTTGTTCGAGCAGATCGTCCGGCTGGCAGAGCCGGACGACCCGCAATTGCTGTGCGAAACAGAACCAGGCTTGCAGCTTTACGTCGACCCGGACCAGATCCGGCAGATCCTGGTCAACCTTTGTTTGAATGCGTTCCAGGCTTGCGACAACCAGAGCCCCGTGCGCCTGTGCGCCCAAGTATGGGATGGGCAGGTGCGAGTCATGGTCATTGACCAGGGCTGCGGTATCTCCGAGGCGGACTTGCAGCGCATCCGCCAACCGTTTTTTTACCTCCAAGGCGCGGGGTACAGGGCTGGGGCTGAGCATCAGTCAGCAACTGCTGGATGCCAACGGTGCGCGCATGGACATTATCAGTACGCTTGGCGTAGGAACTCAGGTGATCCTGGACTTTCCCGCGCCCCCAGGGAACGAGGCGAAGTAAACCACCGATGTCTGACATTCACGTTTTGATAGTAGATGACGAAGACACACTGGACGAAATTGCCACGCTGAAAATGCATCGGCGAAATATTCACCGCCATCGAGATGCCGGTGATGCCCTGCTCGCCTAACTGGCGCAAGTGCGCGCAGGCCGTATCGAGTACCGCATCGTGAGGGTCGGTGGCGATTTCCTGGATGAACGAGCGATCAATCTTGATCTTGTGGATGGGCAAACGCTTGAGATAACTGAGGCTGGAAAAGCCGGTGCCGAAATCATCGAGCGCAATGCGCACCCCCAACGCCTTGAGCCGGTGCAACGTATCGATCGCGCTATGCAACAGAAGCGACTCGGTGATCTCCAGCTCTAACTGCTCACCACGCAGACCATGTTTCTCCAGGGTGGCTTGGGCGATCACCCAAGGCATTATTTCCATGGCCCATCACCTCAGCCTGACGGTGGTCGCCGAAGGCGTGGAAACGGCGTCTCAGGTGGATTTCCTGAAGGGCAGTCGCTGCGATATTTTTCAGGGGTATTACTTTGCCAAACCAATGCCCTACGCAGAAATCGAAGCTTTCCTGAGCCATCCCGCGTCCCTTCCCTGAGCGGCCATTCTGTCGGGTCCCAGTCCTGTAAATCAGACGCTAAGGCAAATTGTCAGACTCCAACGCAGAACTCCCTCTCCCCAGGCAAGGCGCTCCCTGCGCCTTTCTCACACACTCGGCTCTAACGCTATCGCGCTGCATAACAACAAGAGCCGCGAAAAAATGACTAGTTTCCAACCTGCTACCGAAAATCAGACCGGCCACATCGGCGCCCGTCAGGCCCGTGTCGAGGACGCCGCATTGTTGCGCGGTCTCGGCTGCTATGCCGATGACGCTGCGATCCCGCCGGGGACGCTCCATGCGGCGATCATCCGTTCACCCCACGCTCATGCGCGGATCACCTCGGTGGACTTTTCCAGTGCGCTGCTGATGAAAGGCGTGCACGGCGTGCTGGTCGGCGAAGACGTCAAACGCTGGGCGCTGCCATTTCCGGTGGGTGTACGTCAGCCGATGGAGCACTGGTGCGTCGCCGTCGACAAAGTGCGCTACGTTGGAGAGCCGGTGGCCGTGGTGATCGCCGAGAGCCGCTATCTGGCCGAAGACGCCATCGAAGGTGTGCGCGTTGAATACGAGCCGCTGCCCCCGATCATCGATCCAGAACGGGCCACCGCCGAACAGGCGCCTATCCTGCACGAAGCCGTCGGCAGCAACGTGGTCAACGAACGACGCTTTCGTTATGGCGAGCCGGAGCAGGCCTTCGAGCAGGCGCCGCACAAGGTCTCGCTCAAAGTGAAGTTTCCGCGCAGTTCCTGCACACCCATTGAATGCTATGTGGTGTTGGCTCAGTACGAGCGCGCCACCGGCATTTATGACGTGCTGGCCAATTTCCAGGGCCCCTATGCATTACACACGGTCATGGCCCGGGCTCTGAATGTGCCTGGCAACCGCTTGCGTTTGCGCACACCGAAAGATTCCGGTGGCAGCTTTGGCATCAAGCAAGGGGTTTTCCCTTACGTGGTGATGATGGGGCTGGCGTCACGCAAGGTCGGCGCACCGGTGAAGTGGGTCGAGGACCGTCTGGAACATCTTCAGGGGGCTTCTTCGGCGACCAATCGGGTGACCGAAATTGAAGCGGCGGTAGAAGCAGACGGGCGCATCACCGCTTTGCGTTATGACCAGATCGACGATTGTGGTGCCTACCTTAGAGCGCCTGAACCGGCGACTTTCTACCGCATGCACGGCAACCTGACGGGTGCCTATGCGATCCGCAATCTGCAAGTGCGCAACCGCGTGGTGCTGACCAACAAAACCCCTTCCGGCCTGAACCGTGGTTTCGGTGGCCCGCAGGTATATTTCGCCCTGGAGCGGCTGCTGCAACATATCGCCGTGCAGTTGAAGCTTGATCCGTTGGACGTGATCCGCCGCAACCTGGTGCCGGCCGATGCCTTCCCATATCGCGCGGCCGCCGGTGCGTTGCTCGATTCCGGCAACTACCAAGCTGGCATTGCCTTGGCGGCGGCTGACGGTGGACTCGACGAGTTGCTCAAACGTCGTGATCAGGCGCGGGCGGAAGGTCGAATCTATGGCATTGGCTATGCCGCCGTCATTGAACCCTCGATTTCCAACATGGGTTACATCACCACCGCGATGACACCCGAAGAGCGGCGCAAGGCCGGTCCGAAAAACGGCGCTGTCGCCACCGCAACCATCAACGTCGGCCCGTTGGGTGACGTCAGTGTGCATGTGTCCTCGACACCGCAAGGGCAGGGCCATCAAACCACCGTCGCTCAGGTCGTCGCCGAAGTGCTTGGGGTTGCATTGGAATCCATCGTGGTCAACGTCGAGCTGGATACTCAGAAGGACGCTTGGTCGATTGCCTCGGGCAACTATTCCAGCCGTTTCGCCGGCGCTGTGGCCGGTGCCGTCTATAAGGCCGCGCTGAAGATCCGCGATCGCCTCGCCGTGATTGCCGGCGAGCAATTGCAGGCCAGTCCCGAAGATATTCGTTTCGCCGGCGGCAAGATTTTTGTGGTCAATGGCGGGGCGGTGGCGCCATTCCATCGGATTGCCGGTGCGACCCACTGGTCGCCGGGCCTGCTACCGGAAGGTGAAAGTGGCGGTCTGCGCGAAACCGCGTTCTGGAGCCCGCCGCAATTGGTGGCCCCGGACGACCAGGACCAGGTCAATAGCTCGCTGTGCTACGGCTTTGTCTTCGACATCTGTGGTCTGGAAATCGACCGCATGACCGGCGAGATCCACATCGATCGCTACGTCACCTGCCATGACGCCGGCCGCCTGCTCAACCCCGCGCTGGTCGACGGCCAGATTCGTGGTGGCTTCACCCAAGGCCTCGGCGCGGCGCTGATGGAAGAATTCGCCTACGGTGAGGACGGCAGCTTCCTCTCCGGGACCTTCGCCGATTATCTGGTGCCAACCGCACCGGAAGTGATCGAACCGGTGATCCTGCACATGGATACGCCATCGCCCTTCACCCCGCTGGGCGCCAAGGGTGTGGGCGAGGGCAACAACATGAGCACGCCGGTGTGCATCGCCAACGCGGTGGCCGACGCCCTCGGTCGCTCGGACATCCGTCTGCCACTGACACCATCGAAAGTACGCACGCTCATCGGGATCGACGAGCCCCCTCGGCCCGCCGGTATGGAGCCCGACGAAGACCTGGACGCAGCACCTGCCGGTGGACCCGCGTTGCGGGCCAACGACTCGGTGGTGATTCCTGCTTCGCCGCAACAGGTCTTCGATACCTTGCTCGACCCGCAGACGCTGGCGGCGATCATTCCCGGTTGCCACGACCTCGTGCTTGAAGGCGAGAACCGATACCGCGCAGACGTCACCGTCGGCGTCGGCATGATCCGTGCGCGCTTCGAGGCCAAGGTGGCCCTGAGTGATCTGGACCCACCGCATTCGTTGCGTCTGTCCGGTTCCGGCAGCAGCTCGATGGGTTCGGCCCAGGGCCAGGCCAAAGTGCGTTTCGTCGAACTGGAAAATGGCCACACGCGTCTGGAATACCAATACCAGGTGGCGGTCAGCGGCAAAGTCGCCGCGGTCGGCGGCCGAATGTTGCAAGGGGCCTCGAAAGTGATCATCGGACAAATCTTTACTCGCCTGTCGCAACGGGTCAGCGGCCAAGCCATCTCCACAGGCTGGTGGGCGCGACTGCGCGCCTCGCTTGGCGCGCTGTTTGGCAAGGGGGGTGCGCAATGAAACCGGCTGCTTTCGATTACGTTCGGGCTGAAACCCGTCGTCAGGTGGTTGAGTTGCTCGCCGAGTATGGCCAGGAGGCTCGCATCATCGCCGGTGGCCAATCGCTGATGGCGGTGCTGAACATGCGCCTGGCTCAACCCAAGTTGCTGATCGATATCAATCATGTGGCCGAGCTGGCCTATATCGAGCTGCGCAAGGATTGCTTGGCGGTAGGTGCCGGGGTGCGACAGGCGCAGTTGCTGGCGCGTTCGACCCTGATGGACGAGGTGCCTTTATTGGCACTGGCGATGCCCTGGATCGGCCACTTCCAGACGCGTAATCGCGGTACGGTCTGCGGTTCGGTGGCTCACGCCGACCCCAGCGCCGAGTTGCCGCTGTGCCTGGTGACACTGGGCGGCGAGATCGTTCTCGAGTCCAAAAAAGGCAAGCGCATCGTCAAGGCCGCCGACTTCTTCCAAGGCATTCTCACCACCGACAAGCGTGCGGATGAGCTGGTCGTCGAGGTGCGTTTTCCGCTCAAGCGCGAAGGCATCACCTATCGCTTCCGCGAAATCGCCATGCGCCACGGCGACTTTGCAATTGTCTCCCTGGCCGCGGCCATCGGGACGGACCAGGTCGAACTCGGCATCGGCGGGGTCGCCGACCGTCCGCAACGTCGCAGCCTGCCACGGGGTGCGGCGCTGCCTGACGCGCTCAATCAAACCGCCTGGTCGCTCGATGCACAAGACGACGTGCACGCCAGCGCCGCCTATCGCCGCCAACTGGTTCGCGAGCTGGGTCATCAGATGATCGAAGGAGTCTGAACATGCGTGTAACTGCCGACCAAACCTTTCCGATTCGCCTGGAACTCAATGGCCGCTCCCGCGAAGCGCTGGCCGAACCGCGGACCCAACTCTGCGACTTCCTGCGCCACGACCTCGGTGCCACCGGCGTCCATGTCGGTTGCGAACACGGTGTCTGCGGCGCCTGCACGGTGCTGGTGGACGGGGTCGCCATGCGTTCCTGCCTGATGCTCGCGGTACAGGGGCACGAACGGCGTATCGAGACCGTCGAGTCCCTGGCCGACGACGACACACTGAGCGATCTGCAACAAGCCTTTCGCCGTCATCACGCCTTGCAGTGCGGCTTTTGCACTGCGGGCATTCTCATGTCCTGCGTGGATTTCCTCGAACGGGTACCCAACCCGGACGAGACCCAGGTACGCGACATGCTTTCGGGGCATCTATGTCGCTGCACGGGCTACACCGGCATCGTCCAGGCCGTGCTCGAAGTCGCTGCCCAGCGCCAAACGAACAAAGGGGTATAACAATAATGTTCGATCTCGGACGCAGTTTTCTCGCTGCCGTTGAACGCCGACCGCACGCCGTGGCGGTCAGTGACGGTGCGTTGAAGAAAACCTATGAAGACTGGTTCGTCGATATCCAGAGCGCAGCGCGGGGCTTGCAACGCCTTAGGCTGCAACGGGGTGACCGACTGCTGGTAGCGATGCAGAACCGCTGGCAGATGGCGACCCTGCATTGGGCCTGTCAGTTTGCGGGCGTGGTCATGACCCCGTTGAACTGGCGTTCGACTGCCGATGAACTGGGCTACTGCATCGAAGATGCGCAAATCCGCGCACTGGCTTACGACGACGCGACCGTGGCCGCGGTGGCCGGTTGCAGCGCCGCCACCAGGCTGCCACGGATCGCCGCCGGTATCCGTGCCGCCGACACCGACCTGAGTTTCGAGGAGCTGTGTTCGCAGACCCCCTCCGACATCATTTTGCAGGCCGACGCCGAAGACTTTTCACTGCTGCTGTACACCTCCGGAACCACCAGCAAGCCCAAGGGCGTGCCCCGTCGGCACCGTAGTGAACGCGCCGCGGCGGTGGCCCACGTAGCGCAAAACCTCTACCGCCAGAGCGAGTGCACGCTGGGTGTCATGCCGCTTTACCACACCATGGGCGTGCGTTCGTTGCTGTCCATGGCGCTGATCGACGGGCATTTCGTCTGTGTGCCGAAGTTCGACGTGGAAGCCACGCTGCAGGCCATCGAGCGGGAAAAGGTCAGCAACCTGTACCTCGTACCGACGCTCTACCACATGCTCATCGAGCACCCGGCCTTCGGCCGCGAGCGAGTAGCCAGTGTGGAGAAAATCGGCTTTGCCGGCGCGCCGATGAGCGACGGCTTGATGCGTCGCGTCGAGCAGGCGTTCCAGCCGCAGTTGTTCGTCAACCATTACGGCAGCTCGGAAATCTACACCTTCACCATCGACCAGCAGGCCAGTCGCAAACCCGGCTCCTCAGGGCGCAGTGCAATGAACCAGCGCGTGCGCGTGGTACCGATCGATGCTGAAACGGTGGACGTGCAGGCCAACCCATTGGAGGAGGGCCAGATCATCGCCGACCTGGCGAGTGACGAGGCGTTCGAAGGCTACCTGAACCGCCCTGAGGCGAACGCCAAGGCGTTGCGCGACGGATGGTATTTCACCGGTGACATCGGCTACTTCGATCTGGAAGGCGATCTGTTCGTCACGGGTCGTGTCGATGACTTGATCATCACCGGCGGCGAAAACGTCAGCCCGGCGGAAATCGAAAACATGCTCTCTCTGCACCCGGCAGTGGAAGAAGTGGTGGTGGTCGGTCTGCCTGACGAGCAGTGGGGCAAGATCATTGCAGCGTTTATCAAGCTGCGCGCCGAGGTGTCGGAATGCGACCTCGATGCTCATTGCATCGCTTCGGGCCTGGCCAAATTCAAGCGGCCACGGCGTTACCAGTTCATCGATCAGATTCCCAAATCTCCAGTTGGCAAGGTGCTGCGGCGCGTGCTGCTGGCCCAATTTCAGGAACAGGCCTTGAAGGCCATCAGCTAATCATCCAGAGGACACTCCAATGCAACAACAAGCGATCCAGCAATTTCTCGACACTCAGTTCGATGGCTTCCAGGTTGAAGTCGATGTGTCCCGCGAGCGCGCTGACATCATCCTCAACCGGGCGCCGTTGAACGTCATTTCCATGGGGCAGCGCGATCAACTGCGCCTGGTCTTCGAAGCCCTCGATGCACACAAAGATGTGCGCGTCATCGTGCTGCGCTCGGTGGGTGAACACTTCTCCAGCGGTGGCGACATCAAGGGTTTCCTTGAAGCTTCGCCGGAGCACGTTTCGAAGCTGGCCTGGAACGTTGCGGCACCGGCACGTTGCGAAAAACCGGTAATCGTCGCCAACCGTGGTTACACCTTCGGCGTCGGTTTTGAATTGTCCCTGGCCTGCGATTTCCGCGTTGCTTCGCAAACCACGCGCTACGCCTTGCCGGAGCAGAACCTGGGTCAGATCCCAGGCTCGGGAGGCTCCGCACGCCTGCAGAAAATCATCGGCATCACCCGCACCAAACACATGGTGATGCGCGCCAAGCGCATTACGGGCGACCAGGCCTATGCCTGGGGTATTGCTACCGAGGTCGTGCCAGATACCGAACTGGAAAACACCGTCGATGCGCTGGCTGATGAACTGCGGCGCTTCTCGCCGCTGGCTCAGCGCACGGCGAAAAAACTGATCAACGACAACGAAGATGCGCCGCTGACCGTCGCGATCGAAATGGAAGGTCACTGCTACAGCCGCCTGCGCAGCTCCAAGGACTTCAAGGAAGGCGTCGAAGCGTTTCACAGCAAGCGTCCGGCAGTGTTCACCGGCGAGTAAATGCGTACCGGCGAGCAGGCCCGGGAGCATGTCGGCAACGGCGTGCCTCCCTATGGAGCAGGGCCTACTGCCCCTTCACTGAAACTGATAGGGCGCATCAATATTCGTTAATGGAAAACCTGTCGCGAGGCTCTTAGGGTGAGATCGGCTGCACCGAAATCCGTCCAATAAATATAAGAATCGGAGTTCCACTTATGGCTTCTAGCTGGCTGGTTTTAACCATCGTGGCCGTCTACATGGTGGTCTTGGCGTTGATCAGTTTCTGGGTTCGACGCTCTACACAAAGTGCGAAAAACTTCACCACCGGAGGCAAGGACTTCCCGGCGGTGCTGATCGGTTTTCTGATGATGTCCGAGTTCATCGGCACTACCGCGAGCATTGGTACGGCACAGGCGGGTTACACCTATGGCATTTCCGCCGCCTGGAACATAGCCGCCCTGGGCGTCGGGTTCGTGATCTTCTCCATGCTGTTGGCGAAGAAGTATAAGGAGCTCGGCGAGAACACCATTTCCGGGGCGCTGGCCCGCACTTACGGCGAGCCGGTACGTTTTGCCACATCGGTGATCATGATCTGCGCACTGTCGATCGTCGCGGTCTCGATCTACGCCAGCGGTGGGGCAGTGCTCGCGACCTTGCTGAGCATCGAGCGGACTTCGGCGATCATCATCGTCGGTATTGTCTCGGTGCTGTACGTCGGCATCGGCGGCATGCGCTCGGTGATCTATACCAACGTCTTGCATGCGTTGATGATGTACGCCGGGATCATCCTCGCCCTGGGTTTTGCCTTGAGCAAAGTGGGCGGCATGGGCGAGTTGGTGGCGCGACTGCCAGCGCCGATGTTCGAAGTCGGCAACGTCGGTTGGCCGAAGATTTTCGCCTGGCTGGTGGCCGGCATCGGCGCGACGTTCGCCACCCAGTACGTGGTGCAGGCGGTGAATACCGTCAGCGACGGGCGCAAGGCCCAACACGCGAGTTTCTACTGTGCATTGATGTTGATTCCCTACGGCCTGATCGCGGCAATGGTGGGGATGTGCAGCGCGGTGCTGTTTCCGCAGATTCCATCGTTGCAGGCCTTTCCGCAAATACTTGGACACATGCACGAATGGATGGCCGGGATCGTCGTCGCAGGACTGGCCGGGGCGCTGTTCGGCACCATGGCCGCGCTCACCATGGGCATCGCCACACTGTTGCTCAAGGACTTCTATCAGCCGTTCTTCAACCCCCGAGGGGATGATCGCAAGAACCTCAACTTTGCCCGGACCGCTACCATCGTCGCCGGCTTGCTGCCTATCACGCTGGCGCTGTACGCCTCCGACGTTCTGGTGGTGACTTTCCTCGCCAAGGCCTTGCGTGCCTCACTCGCGGTACTGGTGCTGATGGTGTTTTACGCGCCGACATTCGGCACGCGGCAGGGTGCGTTCATCAGCATCATCGCGTCACTGATCATCACCATCGGCTGGTTCCTAATGGGCAATCCCTACGGCATCGACAACGCCTACATCGCACTGGCCACGCCACTCGTGATCATGACCCTGAGCCATTTGCTGCGAGGTGGCAAACCCGAACATGCCGACAGCACCAGGCCCGTCGGTGCGAGCACTACCGGAAACTGAATCCCGACGATTCAAACGAGCATGCCATCGGGGTGACCGGGCATGCCACCAAAACAATAATGACGAGGTAAGGCCATGCAGCCTGTGACTCTTTCCACCCCCGAAGCCGACAGGGCCGGGGACTTGCCAGCAGGCGCCAGCCTGCGTGGCTGGCTCGACCATTTGCAACGCCAGCAGCGTTTGGCAATGATACGTCCCGGCGTGGACCTGCGTTTCGGCGTTGCAGCGATTGCTAATCGTCTGGACGGCAAGAGCGCTTCACTGTTTCCCCAGCCTGGCGGCCACTCGATTGCGGTGGTTTCCGGCCTGCTGTCCGACCGGCAGTGGATGGCCGAGGCGATGGGCGTGGAGTCCGCTGAAGTGTTGGCGCGTTTCGAGGCGGCCAGCCTCAATCCGCTGCCGTGGCGGGAAGTCAGCGATGCAGCTTGTCAGCAAGTGGTGCATCGCGAGATCGACCTGAACAAACTGCTACCAATTCCCACCCACAACGAGTACGACAGCGGCCCTTACATCACCGCTGGCCTGCTGATTACCCGCAACCCGCGCACCGGGGTGCAGAACGTTTCGATTCACCGCTTGCAGGTGAGCAGCCCAAATCGACTGGGTGCATTGCTGCTGCCACGCCATGCGCTGGCCTTCTTTCAGGAAGTCGAGGCGCTGGGTGAGGATCTGGACGTGGCGGTGGTAATTGGTGCTGATCCGCTGACCTTGCTGGCGTCCCAGGCCATCGTGCCGATCGATCACGACGAACTGGAAATCGCCGGCGCTCTGCATGGCCGTCCGCTGGCGGTAACGCGCTGCGTGACCCATCAGATTCGCGTGCCTGCCGACGCCGAGATCGTCATCGAGGGCCGGTTGCTGGCCAAGGCGCGGGAGATGGAAGGGCCGTTCGGCGAGTTTCCGCAGTACTACGGCGAACGCGCCGAGCGACATGTGATCGAAGTCGACGCCGTAACCCATCGTCACAACCCGATCTTTCACACCATCGTCGGCGGCGGCCTGGAACACTTGCTGCTCGGCGGCATCCCGCGCGAAGCGACCATGCTCGCGCACTTGCGCCGCAGTTTTCCGTGCGTGCGTGACGTGCACCTGAGCAAGGGCGGAGTGTGTCGTTATCACCTTTATGTGCAGATCGACAAACGCTCCGAAGGCGAGGGCAAGAACGTCATCCTCGGCGCGCTGGGCGGTCACTACGACATCAAGCATGTCACCGTGGTGGATCTGGATGTGGACATTCATGACCCCACCGAAGTCGAGTGGGCGATTGCCACCCGTTTCCAGGCCGACCGCGACCTGGTGCTGATCCACGAATCCCAGGGCTCGAAACTCGACCCGTCCACCCGTGACGGTGTTGGCTCGAAGATGGGCTACGACGCCACGGTGCCGCTGTCGGCACCGACCATGCGCTTCAAACGAATCCAGGTGCCAGGCCAACAGGAAGTCGAACTCGACAAGTTGGCGGACGCGGCCCCGCAGGACTGGCAGCGCGTGCTCCAGATGCACGATTGAACCCGGTGGCCGCTGGATTCGGCGGCCTGTTTCCGATAGTTCCAACCAACTCAAGACACGTCTTGCGTGAGGCAACCATGACCACAACAACAACAACAACAACAACAACTGCATCGCCAACCAGCGCCGCTATCGATACACCGCAGATTCCACCGGGCAAGGCCTTACTGGCGGCATTTGCCTCAACATTCGGCTGGGCGCTGGATTTGTTTGACCTGTTCATTCTGCTCTACGTGGCGCCGATCATCGGCCGCATGTTTTTCCCCTCGGACACCCCGACACTGTCGCTGGCCGCGGTATACGCCTCATTCGCCGTGGCCCTGCTGGTGCGCCCCCTGGGTTCGGCAATCTTCGGCGCGTATGCCGACAAGCACGGCCGCAAGCGAGCGTTGATGGTGTCGATGGTCGGCGTCGGTATTTCCACGGCACTGTTTGGCGCGCTGCCGACCATTCATCAGGCCGGCTTATTGGCCCCGATACTGTTTCTGCTATTGCGGGTGATTCAGGGCATTTTCGTTGGCGGCATCGTGGCCTCCACTCACACCATCGGCACCGAATCCATCTCGCCGCGCTATCGCGGCCTGATGTCCGGGTTGATCGGTGGTGCCGGTGCCGGCATGGGCGCGCTGTTGGCGTCGTTCACTTACCTGGTGTTGTCGGAAATTTTCCCCGGGGATGAATTTGACGTCTGGGGCTGGCGCTTCATGTTCTTCTGCGGGCTGCTCAGCACGTTTTTCGGGCTGGTGATGTTCCGCTATCTGGAAGAAACCCCGGTCTGGCAGCAACTGCAACAAGCGCGCAAGACCAAGGGGCCGGCGGTAGTGGTCGTGTCGCCGCTCAAGCGTCTGTTTGGTCGCGAGTACCGCAGCGTGATGCTGGTCAATCTGCTGATTACATTCGGCGGCGGAGCGACGTATTACCTGGCCTGCGGTTATCTGCCGACCTTGCTCAACGTGGTCGCCAAAGTGCCCCATACGCAAACTTCGCAGATGCTCATGTACGGGTCGGTGGCAACCATTGTCGGAGCACTGGCCTTCGGTTACCTGAGTGACCTGATCGGTCGCAAGAAGACCTTCATGCTACTGGGTGTGATTAACCTGGTGAGCTTGCCGATGATGTTCCTCGGTGTCGCCGAGCCGGGTTCCCTGACCCGCACTGCGCTGTATTGCGTGGGCATCGCCTTCATGGGCGGGGCGATCATCGCGCCGATCCTGATCTTCCTCAACGAACGCTTCAGCACCGAGCTGCGCGCCAGCGGCACAGGATTGTCCTGGAACATCGGTTTCGCCCTCGGTGGAACCATGCCGACCTTTGTGTCCCTGTTCAGCAGCAGCCCCGCGCAGATCCCCATGGTACTGGCGATTTTCGCCGCCGGCCTGTCGGTGATCTACCTGATCGGCAGCGTGGTGATTCCGGAAACCCAAGGCAACTTCAAGTGAAGGAGATGGCAATGAACAGATTGACCGGCAAGGTCGCTATCGTCACCGGCGCGGCCCAAGGTATCGGCGCCACCTACGCCAAGGCGCTGGCGGCCGAGGGCGCGAAGGTGGTGCTCTGCGATTTGAAGGCGCCTGACGAAACCGCTGCCGCGATCCGCAACAAGGGCGGTACGGCCCTGGCAATCGCTTGCGACGTGACCGACGGTGCCGCGGTGCAAGCCATGGTCGAGGAAGCCGTGGCGCAGTTCAGCGGTGTGCACGTGCTGATCAACAACGCGGCGTTGTTCGCCACCCTGGAACTCAAACCTTTCGAGCAGACCAGCTCGGCGGAATGGGACCGGATCATGGCAGTCAACGTGCGCGGTTCCTTCGAGTGCGCGAAGGCGGTAATGCCGGTGATGCGCCGTCAGGGCTACGGCAAGATCGTCAATATTGCCTCGGCAACGGCTTTCAAAGGCGCGCCGATGATGGCGGCGTATGTCGCGTCGAAGGGCGCGGTGATTGCCCTGACACGCTCGATAGCGCGCGAAGTCGGCGACGCAGGCATCCGCTGCAACTGCCTGGCCCCCGGCCTGACCATGAGCGCCAACGTCCAGGCCAACGCCGCCTGGGCCGGCGACATCGTGCGCAACAACATCGCCAGCCGCTGCATCAAGCGCGAGGCGGTACCGGAAGACCTGGTCGGCGCGCTGCTGTTTCTGGCCAGCGCCGACAGCGATTTCATGAGCGGCCAGACTGTGGTGGTCGACGGCGGCTCGGTGACCCACTGATAGGGGGAGTCCATGCGCAGCCGATATTTCATTGAAAGGGTAAACCGTTATGAATCGTGAACAACAAATCGTTGAGCGTTCGCACGCATACCGCGAGAGCTATCGTGCGTCCACACCCAGCTGGTATCGCGGCGAAATGCACCTGGCTTTCACCCTGCTGTTCACCGGCGGGGTGCTCTTGTACTGCGCCAGCCAGATTGTCGATGCGAGCTGGCAGGAGTGGTTGCTGGTGGTAGTGCCGATGTTCCTGTTCGGCAATTGGGCCGAATGGGCGGGCCACCGTTATTTGCTACACAGCCCGAGGAGCTGGCTCAAGCCGGCCTACAAGCGGCATGTCGCCACCCACCATCAGTTCTTCTCGCACAAGACGCTGGACTATCACGGCCATCAGGATTGGCGCGCTCTGCTGTTTCCCCCATTCGCTCCGGTGTTGTTCGTGATGGCCGCGCTGCCGCTGGCCCTGCTGCTGGGCACGTTATGGACGGCCAACGCCGGCTATATCGCAATGTTGACGATGGCGGCCTACTTCCTGATGTACGAAGGCCTGCACACGCTGTCGCACCTCGAGCATCCGCTGCTCGATGCCATGCCGCTGGTCAACACGGTGCGCCGCATGCATGTCCTGCATCACAACCCGGACTTCATGCACACGCGCAATTTCAACCTGACCTTTCCGATCTGCGATGCACTGTTTGGCACCAGCGACTTGAACAAGGGCGTGCTGGGCACGCTGTTCAATGGCATGTCGGATGCGGCGCGCAAACCCGAGGACCAGGCTCGCGTTGATGCGCAGCAGGTCGAGCGCGCGTCCAAAGCGGCTACCGAACACCAGCTCTGACAGCGACTCAATGAGCGGTCGGTTCTGGTGGTCGACCGCTGCTCGCTGGCCCACGGAATACCGGAGGACTCATGCAAAGCAGACATTTCATCGATGGGCAATGGACCGACGCGGGACATTGGGCGGACAGCTTCGACCCGGCCAGCTGCGAGTTGATCGGCCGCTTCGCCGATGGCGGCGAAGCCGAGGCGCAAGCGGCGGTCTCCGCCGCCGCGCGCGCCTTCGCCAACCCGCAGTGGTCACAGAATCCGCGCCTGCGTCAGCAATTGCTGCTGGACTGGGCCGCAGGCCTCAAGGCACGCCAGGAGGAACTGGCGCAGCTGCTCACCCGCGAGAATGGCAAGGCCCTGGTGCAATCGCGCGGCGAGATAGCCGGAGCGATTTCCGAGATTGTCTATTATGCCGGTCTGGCCCGACACAACCCCGGCCATGTGATGGAGGTGGCGCCTGGCGAGTTCTCCAACATGCTGCGTGAACCGGCCGGGGTCGCGGGGCTGATCATTCCATGGAATGCCCCGGCGGTGCTGCTGGTGCGCGCCCTCGCCCCGGCATTGGCGGCCGGCTGCACCGCGGTGATCAAGCCGGCGCCGCAGACCGCGCTATTCAACGCGGCCATGCTCGAGCCGCTATTCGCCCTACCGGGCCTACCGGCCGGCGCGGTCAACCTGTTCGCTGAAACTGGGCATGTCGGCGCGGCGTACCTGGTGGCTTCGCCGCTGGTAGATGTGCTCAGCTTTACTGGCTCCACCGCAACCGGCCAGCGCATCATGCAAGACGCCGCAGCGACCATGAAGAAGCTGTCCCTTGAACTCGGCGGCAAATCCTGTTGCCTGGTCTTCGAGGATACCGACGTCGAGGCTATCGCACCGAAACTGGCGGCAGCAGCAACCATCATTTCCGGCCAACAGTGCACCGCCGCACGGCGCGTGCTGGTGCAGGCCAGCCGTTTTGCCGAGATGAAACGTGCGCTCAGTGCCGCGCTCGGCGAAATCCGCCTGGGCCACGGTTTGGAGGCGGCGACGCAAATGGGCCCGCTGATCGACTGGCAGTCGCGCGACAAGGTCGAGAGGCGCATCGCCGAGGCGCTGGACTGTTGCGACGAGGTGCTGCTGGCCGGCGGCCGCCCGGATGGCGCGCTGAGTCAGGGCGCCTTCCTCGCCCCTGCACTGATCGCCCACCGCGACAGCGGCGCGTTCTTCTGCCAGGAGGAAATCTTCGGCCCGTTGCTGGTGCTGGAGTCCTTCGAAGATGAAGCCGAGGCAGTAGCGCGCGCCAACCATACCGAGTTCGGTCTGTCGGCGAGTGTCTGGACCGGGCAGGGCGCTCGCGCCTGGCGTGTCGCTCGGGCACTGCGCAACGGTACGGTGTGGCTGAACGACCACAACAAATTGTTCGCCGAGGCGGAAACCGGTGGCTACCGCAAGAGCGGCCTGGGGCGCTTGCATGGCGTCGATGCGCTGCTGGATTTCAGCGAGCTCAAACACATTTATCAGAACGTCGGCACGCTCGGTTGAGCGCGCACGCGAGGGTGACCATGGAGCTGCGCCATCTGAAGTATTTTACCTGCCTTTATGAGGAAGGCTCCGTCACCCGGGCTGCGCAGCGCTTGAATATCGTGCAACCGGCGTTGTCGATGCAGATCGCCAGGCTTGAGGAAGAACTCGGGCAGACGTTGTTCGAGCGCAGCTCCAAGGGCATGGCGCCGACCGAGGCCGGCGATCAGGCTTATCGTTTGTTCATGCCGATTCTTGGCCAGCTGCTGGCGGCGCGTCAGGCCCTGATCGACCGTAGCGGCCAGATCGGCGGACGCATCAGTGCCGGGCTGATCGCGTCTGCCGCCAACAACGCGTTGGCCAGCACCCTGGCGCATTTCGTCGAGCATCAGCCACAGGTTGAATTGAGCGTCACCTCGGGCTACAGCCAGGAGTTGATCGCGAAGGTCCTGACCGGCGTGCTGGATTTCGCGGTCATCAACCAAAGCTTTCAGCATGAGCACCTGATCGGCCACGACATTTTCGATGAGGAGCTACTGATCGCCACCGGTGCAGCCAATCGCCTTAACGGAGCGTTGCCCTTGCCGTTGGCCAGTCTGGCGGGATTCAAACTGGTGCTGCCCTCGCGTCGTCACGGGCTGCGTATGGTCATCGACCAGCACCTTGCCGCCCAGGGCATTGAAGTCACCCCGCAGTTGGAGGTGGACGATCTGGCGGTCATTGAGGACTTCTTGCGTCGCAGCGACTGGGTCAGCGTGCTGCCGGCAACCGTCTTGCATCGCGGATTGCACGAAGGCGCGTTGCGCGCCTATCCGCTGGCCGCGCCGGGGATCAGCCGGCGCATGGTCTGTGTGCACGACGCCCGTCGACCACTGACCCCGGCGGCAATGCTGTTCATCGAGATGATCGGCAAAACCATGACCACCGCACTCGACGCCATCCATTTCTACAAAGAAGGCCCGATAGAGGAAGGCGACCATGAGCGTTCCCAGTAATAGCCGGCCGCAGCGGCTGATCGTAGGAATTTCCGGTGCCTCCGGCGCCGTTTATGGCGTACGTCTACTGGAGCTGTTGCGCGACACGCCGATTGAAACCCATCTGGTGGTCAGCAAGTCGGCGCTGATTACTTTGGCCCATGAAACCGAGATGTCCTGGTCTCAGATCAAGACCCTTGCTGACGTTAGCTACATCAATCAGGACATCGGCGCGGCAATTGCCAGTGGCTCGTTCAAAACCATGGGCATGATCATCGCGCCGTGTTCGATACGCAGCCTGTCAGAAATTGCCAGCGGCGTGACCTCAACGCTGCTGACCCGCGCCGCCGACGTGGTGCTCAAGGAGCGCCGGCGCCTGGTGCTGATGGTTCGCGAGACGCCACTGCACCGCAATCACCTGCGCAGCATGACCGAGTTGGCTGAACTCGGTGCGGTGATCGCGCCGCCAGTGCCTGCGTTCTATGCCAAGCCGGCCAGCCTGGATGACATGATCGATCACACTGTAGGAAGGGTGCTGGATATGTTCGATATCGAACTGGGTGTCGTCCGTCGCTGGCGCGAACGACCGGAGCGCGTAGCAACGCTGGATGAGGTGATCGATGGTTGAGTCACATTCGGGGCATTCAGGCGGGGAGGCGCTCCAGGAATTCGCAGATCAGCTGCAAGGTCCGCTCGGTCGCTTCGGTCTGGGGAAAGTGCCGGCAGTTATCCAGCAACACACAGCGGCACGGCCCAGGCACCTGTCGCTGGATGACCATCAGTTGCTCGGGCGTGGCGTAGTGGTCTTCGCGACCCTGAATGACCAGCAGCGGCCTTTCGATATAAGCCAACTGCGCTTCGAGATCGTCCAAGGAAAAGTCCGGGTGCAACCAGCTGTCGCTCCAACCGTGAAAGGCGCCGTCGACATTGGTCCCATGGTGGCGTGCCAGGCGTTCGCGCAATTCGCCCTGATGCCAAACCTCGGTGGTATGGCGAATGCCATCGAGGCTCTCGGTCTCGACAATCACGTGAGGCGCCAGTGCAATGCTGCCCAATACGCGGGGATCATTGGCGGCGGCATAGGCGAGGACAATGGAGGCGCCGTCACTGTGACCGAGCAAAACTACTTGCGGCAGTTGCAAGGCATCGAGCAATTGCCGCAGTTCACGAGGGCCGTCGCTGCTCAGGTAGTTCAGCGGACGCGGCAGGGTTACCGGGCTCGATTGCCCATAACCCTGACGACTGTAGGTGACCACACCGCAACCGCTGGCCTGGGCCAGGCGCTGGGGGAAGTCTTTCCATTGATCGGCGCTGCCGAGGCCTTCGTGCAACAGCACAAGCGTCGGTCGCGATGGGTCAGCCGCAGGAATTTGGCGATATTCCAGGCGCAGCGGCCCAAGTTGCAGAAATTGTTGTGGCGACATGTTGAATCAACGATTGAACAAGGTTGCTCGCAGGTTACCGTAAACGTAACCCTGTCTGCAGCACCACGCTTTGCTTGAGGTACAGAAAACATGCGTCATCTCGATGTTCAGGTGATCGACCAGGCACTGCAATGGGCTCGCGCCGGGCAGGCCCAGTGGCTGTGTACGGTGCTCTCCACCTATGGCTCGGCGCCGCGTGCGCCGGGGGCGATGCTGGTGACCAATGGCTCGGGCGAACACGTCGGCTCGCTGTCGGGTGGCTGCGTCGAGGAGGAGTTTCTCGAAAGCCTGACGCGCGGTGAATTACGCGAACCGGCGCAGATCGTCAGTTATGGCGACAGCGTCGAGCAACGCCACCGTCTGCGATTACCCTGTGGTGGCGTGCTGATCGTGCTGGTCGAGCACCGCGCTGCGAGTCTCGAATGGATCGAGCACCTGGAGAGTCTGCAAGCGGCGTTACTGGGTCAGCGGCGTCTGCTGCGCCATGTCGAGTTGAGCAGCGGAGCCTTGCGCCTGGACGCAGACATCGGACACGGCAGCGAGCGGGTGCAAGTCGTCGACGAGACGGTGCGCATCAGTGTTGGCCCTGCGTTGCGACTGATTCTGGCCGGGCTGTCGCCGGTCGCTGAAGTTTGCGCCAGTTTCGCCCGCGCCATCGGCTGCGAAGTCATCGCCTGCGACCCCCGGGATGAGATGCAGCATGTGCAGCTCGAAGGCGTGGAGATGCAACGCGTGCTGCCTTCGATGTACATCGCCGCTGGTGGTTGCCATGCGGCGACTGCGGTGGTGGCGCTGACTCACGATCCTCGAATCGATGATCTGGCGCTGATGGAAGCGGTTCACACCCCGGCGTTTTACATCGGTGCCATGGGTTCTCAGGCAACCTCGGCCAAGCGCGCCGAGCGGCTCAAGCGCATCGGTGGTCTGACGGATGAACAGATTGCCCGTTTGCACATGCCCATCGGCCTCGATCTGGGCAGCAAGGCCCCGGCGGAGATCGCTCTGGCGGTGGTGGCCGATATCCTGCGCGTTTATCACGGCAAAGAACGCCATGCCTTGTAAGGCGGTTTTTCCGACGAACGTGGGGGCTGCGAAAGTCGAGGTAGACGCTCGGTCATTCGCGCGCGATAGTGGTCAGCCAAGTCTGGCTGAACCATGGACCGATCGACGGGCTTGAGAAATAGATAAGCGCCCCGATGATATGCATTGAGGCCGATAACAATATCGCTTCAAGCGAGGAGGAATCTGATGTCGATTGCCCAACGGGTTTTCCACGGCAGGTTTGGCCGGGTCGCCTTGCTGAATATGGATCATTCGCTGGTCACCCATACCCATTCCGAATGCCATGTGCTGGTCAAAGTGTCCGGCGAGGATACTTACTTCAACGTTAACGGTCGACGGGTTCCGCTCAGTGATCGCACCGCGGTGTTGGTCAACGCCTGGGAGCCGCATTTCTACGATCCGCAGCCGGGTGCCGGTGCCACTGTAATCCTGGCGCTCTACATCGAGCCCGCCTGGCTGGCCACTGCCCAGCAGTCGCTGGCGCTCAGCGGTCGGCCGGACTTTTTTGCCCAGTCGTGCATCGAGCTGTCGAGCCGTAATCGCACCTTGGCCGACATCCTGGTCGCCGAAGCCCATGGCTGCGGGATCGTGCCGAAAGAACGCATGGAGTTCATGCTGTTCGACTTCCTGATCGAACTGATCGAGGACTTTTCCAGCTGGCGGCATTTGTCGCTATTGGGGGCGCCGAGTTCAGGTGAGTTCCGGGACGCGCGCGTGCGCCGTGGCACCGCCTGGTTGCTTGAGCACCTCGATGATCCGCACCCGATCGACAACGCCGCGCGGACTTGTGGTCTGTCCCGGGCGCACTTCTTTGCGCTGTTCAAGAAAGATACCGGCATGACGCCGACCCTGTTGCTTAACGACGCGCGCATGCGCCGGGCTTTTGCCTGGCTGGAGCGTGAGCGCAGTGGAACGTTGGGCCTGTTGTCGGAGAACCTCGGGTTCTCCGAGCAAGGTCATTTCACACGGTTTTTCCGTCAGCACATCGGAGCTTCACCCAGCCAATATCGGCGCGTAGTGGATTGTTATACGACGGCTTGAACCGAGATGAGGGCGGGGGGTATTGGGCAATACTCCCGCCGATGAAGTTAGTCTTTCATCTTGAAATTGCCGGTTTTTATAGACGACCAAACTTGTAGAGTCTATTAATTGTCGAGAGAATCATAGATCTCTTTCATGCGTTCTTCGCGCATCAACTCAAGTTCTTCTTTGGTTTCAGCTACCCACTGCAGGATAAAATCCCAGCAATCGCAGTCGTGAGCATCCGCTTCTGTTTCAAATGCTTCTTTCAGAAATTTAAGGCTATATTCTTCTGGCGAGGGCCCGCAGTTTTCAGCGAGGCTGTAATTCAGCTCGCTGAGTTCAAGCTGAATCCATAGATTGGCGTCCAGGAATTTCTTCAGAGCAAATTCGGCTCTAAGTTCTTTTGCGATCATGAATGCTCTCTTGTGGCATGCAATAAGTAGCTGGTTGTTCAAGGTCGGCCCAGCGCTAAATTGGACTATGTCAATTTCCTGCCATCATCCATCCTCGAACGCCATGACTTTCACTCAGCTCTTTCACGACTCGAGCCGCGTCCTGCTTATGTTTATATGGGCCTATGACGACAAAATTGTTTTCTTTACGCGCTACCGGCAACTCCAGTTGCTGAATGGCTTTTAGTGCGCGATGGCGGCTGGGCGTATTCAATGCGGGCGTGAATTCGTCGGGAAGATTTGTACTGATTTCTGTCGCAACTTTATTAGCGATGTCGTCAAATTCGTGCTCGAAGTCTGTCACTTTTTGCTGGATGTATGAATTGTCGACGTTATTTTCACAAGTTGGTCCTGTGGACGTGTAGGTCCATAGTAGAGCTGATAGTTGCCCTAAAACGCCAGTTACCAGTAAGCCCAAGCCAAGCTTTCGCACGGCGCCCTCTCCAAATCAAGTGAATAGTTATTTGTGCCATTTCTTTTTATAAAGAAAGGTTTTATTTCTGATCCTGAGATGGTCTGAGTTCTCGAGCGCGTCAGTGTGCCCAAGCGCCAAAATTAGTTGGCTGCTTTTTGTTGTTTTAGAGAACATCTGGCGTGCACTTTATAGACTACTGATTCACGAAAAAGGCTCAGATAGTCGAAAAAAACCATATCAGAATGGGAGAGGTTAATCCTATGAAATACTTGTATTTAAGATAAATATCGTGGCCAAAGTGCCTTGTGGAAAACCGCGAAGGATCTGCATTCGCCACTTATGTGATGAACGCTCAAAATTAAAAAGTTATAGAGCCCGGTCGCTATCCATAAAGTCATCGAAGTCGTCGAACATGACCGGAATTGTGTCGGGTCCCAGCCCCTTAAATCAGACGCAAAGACAAATTTCCAGACTTCGGTGCAAAACTCCATCTCCCCAGGCAAAGCGCTCCCTGCGCCTTTCACACACACTTGGCTCTAGCGCTCTCGCGCTGTAAAACAACAAGAGCCACGAAAAATGACCAGATTCCCACCTGCTATCGAAAGGCAGACCTGCCATATCGGCGCCCTCCGGGTACGCTACATGCGACGATCATCCGTTCACCTCATGCTCATGTGCAGATCACCTCGGTGGTTTTTTCCAACGCGCTGCCATGGAGCAGAATGTTCAGAAGAATAAGATGGCGTGCCAATTATCGGGCTAGTTGAAATTGACTAAGTACCGGTCCTTCGTGTGCGTTGCGTTGACCTCTAAGATTTTGCGTTGCTTCTATTACTTTAAAATAACAAAGGGAGCGCTATACAATTGAATAGGAAAAAAATTGCTGCAAGTTCGGTGTTTCTTGGTATCACCCTGAGTGCACAGGCGCATGCTGACTTTCTAAGTGATAGCAAGGCCACCTTGGGGATGAGGAACTTCTACTTCAATAACGACAACCGCGATGGCACTGCCGCCCCTTCCAAAACCGAAGAATGGGCGCAGGGTTTCATGTTGGACTTCAAATCGGGTTATACCGATGGCATGGTTGGCTTTGGTGTCGATGGCCTGGGATTGCTGGGGGTTACCCTGGACAGCGGCAAAGGACGGCATGTCGGCAGCACCATGATGCCTTCTGACAGTGACAACCGTGCCGTCGACGAGTGGAGCCGGGTGGGGCTGACCGGAAAAGTCAAAATGTCGAAAACTGAACTTCGCTACGGCACCTTGATTCCGAAACTCCCAATTCTGGTTGCCAACGATGGGCGCGTACTTCCACAAACCTTCGAGGGCGGTCAAATCACCTCGAGCGAGTTCAAGGGGCTGACCTTGACTGGAGGTCGGATCGAACATGCGACAGGGCGTGGTTCAAGCGATCAGACGGGGTTGGCCGTTGCTGGTGGTACGCGTGAGAGCAATCAGTTTGACTTCGCCGGGGGCGATTGGAGTGTCACCAAGGATCTGACAGCTCAGTACTACTACGCAAACCTCGATAACTACTATACGCAGCATTTTTTTGGATTGATTCACACCCTTGCGCTCTCGGACAATCAGTCCCTTAAAACCGACCTGCGCTACTTCAAAACTGACTCGTCAGGTGCAAATAGCTCCGGTACGTCAGGCTACAGAATTAATGGCTACACCAAAAACGGTGATGGAGAGATCGACAACCGTACCTGGAGTGCCGCGTTGATTTACACGCTGGGTGGCCACGCGATTACTGCGGGGTACCAAAGTGTGTCGGATGGCAGCAACTTCACTCAACTCAATCAGGGCAGCCTGATAGACAAGGGCGCCGGTGGAGCAAGCCTGTATCTGTATACAGACCGCCTGATCCAAACGTTCACCCGCGCAGGCGAGCGCACAGCTTTCGGTCAGTATGCTTACGACTTTGCCGCTCTGGGAGTTCCTGGCCTGAAAGGCTCGGTCATGTACCTCTCCGGCGATAATATTAAAACTACGTCCGGCGACAACCAAAAGGAATGGGAAAGAGACATTAGCCTGGACTACGTCCTTCAGTCCGGAGCGCTTAAAGGTGTCGGGTTCGGCTGGCGTAACGGCAAGTCCAACAGCGAAGCGGCTCGTAACGTAGATCAGAACCGAGTTTTTGTAAGCTATAGCATTCCGCTTCTCTAACGAGTGTCATGAGGACGAATAGCCGCTTTCAGTCCGGCCACGCTGAGGAAGGCACCCGATAACACGGGTGCTTCTGTGCAGGATTATCCGCCCGACGCTCAGGACATTAGGTAGGTGGTGCAGCCGGTTTGATTTATTTTGTCTACGCCCTCTTAGAAGCCTTCCAGCACGATCTTGCCCTTCGCCTTGCCGCTTTCCAGCAGAGCATGGGCTCGACGAAGATTTTCTGCGCTGATGCGCCCGTAGTTTTCGCCAACGGTGGTGCGCAAGTCACCCGCATCAATGCGCTGCGCAATTTCGTTGAGGATGTTGTGCTGCTCTTGCATGTCCTCTGTCTCGTAAAGCGAGCGGGTGTACATCAGCTCCCAGTGCAACGACAGGCTCTTGCGCTTGAGCGGTACGGCGTCAAGCGTGGCCGGGTCATCGATCAGGCCCAGCTTGCCCTGAGGCTTCAGTGATTCGATGATTTGCTCGTAGTGCCGATCGGTCTGGGTCAGGCTAGCGACATGGCTGACTTGTGCGATACCGATGCGCTTGAGCTCCTCGCTGAGTGGCTTGGTATGGTCGATGACATGATGCGCACCAAGCTCGGTGACCCAGGTCTGGGTTTCAGGGCGCGAAGCCGTACCAATGATCGTCAACCCGGTTAGCTGACGCGCCAGCTGAGTCAGGATTGAACCCACCCCGCCTGCAGCGCCGATGATCAGCAGCGTTTCGCCCCGGTCGGTGGTATCGCGTGCAACACCGAGGCGATCAAACAGCAATTCCCAAGCGGTCAAGGAAGTCAGTGGCAATGCCGCAGCCTCGCTGAAATCCAGCGACTGGGGTATTGAGCCGACGATACGCTCGTCCACCAGTTGCAGCTCACTGTTGCTGCCCGGGCGGATCAGCGATCCGGCGTACCAGACCCTGTCACCGGGCTTGAAGAGCGTTACGTCGCTGCCGACCGACTTGACCACGCCGGCAGCGTCCCAACCGAGGATGCGCGGCTGGCTTTCGTCCTCGTGCGGTACGTAGCCCTGCCGCACCTTGGTATCGACAGGATTGACCGATACGGCCTTTACCTCTACGAGCAAGTCGCGCGGCCCCGGCACTGGCTCGGGTATATCGATCTCCACCAAGGCGTCGGGATGTTCAATAGGCAGGCATTTGAAGTGTGCAATGGCTTTCATTCGAAGATCCTCAGGAGATGCGATACATTTTCGTGATGGTGAGCTTTTCAGCAGCGCGTTCGATGAAAGGGAGCGCTGCCTGAAAATGCGGTGTCGCTTCGTGAGCAGTCAGCGCCGCTTCGTCCCGCCACTGCTCGATCATGTGGAAAGTGCGAGCCTGCTCGGCATCACGGTGGAAATCGTACTGGATGCAGTCCGCTTCGCTTCGGCTTGGGCCTTGCAGGCCCTGCAGCGTCTGCTCGAGCTCGACTTCGAAGCCGGCCTTGGCGACCAAGGTGGCAATCAGTGTCAGAGGGGTGGTCATCAAACCTCCTGTCTGTGTGCGATATGAAGAGGGAGCATTGGCTGGCACGGGTGTATCGAAGATGTCCATGCCGGCCATGCGGCAACCTGAATCCGGGTGAGAGCGCGACAACAATCTTGCCCACTTGGGCATTCGACCAAGTTGATAGCCCTAAGGCCACGCGAGCGCTCTCGCTCCGGCGGGATCACCTGTAGCGTTCAAGCCAATGGGCATAGGGAGCGGGCAAGGTCCAGGCAGCACGCTCTACACCCAGCGCCTGGGCGGCTGAATAGGACCAGTTAGGATTGCCCAGGTGCGCCCGGCCAATCATCGCCAGGTCCAGTTGACCACTTCTCACCGCTTCTTCGGCGACGCTCGGCGTGCCGAAGCCCCATGCCGAGGCCACCGCAATCCCCGTCTCGCGCCGTACCCGCTGGGTAACTTCGCCCATGAAACCGGGGGCCCAAGGAATGTTCGATTCAGGGATGGTGAACCCGATACTGACGCTGAGCAAGTCCAAACCACCGTCCTTGAAACTACGTGTCAGTTCGATAGCCTCTGACAAGGTCTGTTCATCCCGGCCGTCGTATTCGATAACACCCAGGCGAGCGGTCAGCGGCAAGTGCTCTGGCCATACTTCGCGAACCGCCGCCAGTGTTTCCAGCAGAAAGCGGCTACGGTTATCGAAGTTTCCGCCATAGGCGTCGTCACGAAGGTTGGAGTGTTCAGAGAGGAATGACTGGGCCAGATAGCCATGGGCGAAATGCAGCTCTAACCACTCGAAGCCAGCTTCACGTGCACGGCGAGCGGCTGAGACAAAATCCTCGCGCACCCGGGCGATATCCTCCAGCGTCATGGCTTTCGGCTGCTTGGCGAGCTGAGCGCCAAAGGCAACAGCCGACGGGGCGATGGTCTGCCAGCCACGCGAATCATCCTCGCCGATATGATCGTCACCTTCCCAAGGACGGTTCGCACTGGCCTTGCGCCCCGCGTGGGCAATCTGGATACCTGGCACTGCGCCGGCAGCCTTGATCGATTGCACCACCGGCACGAAGGCACGGGCGAGCTCATCATTCCAGATACCAGCGCAGCCAGGCGTGATCCGTCCTTCGGGTGACACGGCAGTCGCCTCGACGACCACCAGTCCTGCGCCGCCACGCGCGAGGGTGGCATAGTGCACAGTGTGCCAATCGTTGATCAGGCCATCATTGGCCGAGTACATGCACATGGGGGGAATCGCGATCCGGTTGCGAAGGGAGACATCCTTGAGCGTGAAAGGTTGGAACAGCGCAGACATTAGGTTTTTCTCCGAGGGATACTATTTCTCTTGTTCGATAATATTCGAACTATTGACATAGAGCAAACCCGTGTATGATTCGCTCATGCGCCCCTTCAAACACCTTCCTCTCAGTGAATTCGTTCTTGAGCGTCTGTTTTACGCCTTGAGCGACCCTGTACGCCTGGAGATTGTCCGGCGCCTCGCCGAGCTGGGAGAGGCCAGCTGTGGCGAGCTGGACGGTGGCCGTGCGAAGTCCACCATGTCCCACCATTTCCGGGTGCTGCGAGATGCCGGACTGGTTCAAACCCAGACCATCGGCACGACCCACATGAACTCGTTGCGTAGGGAAGACTTGAGTCACCGTTTTCCGGGCCTGCTGGAAACGATCCTGTCCCAGTACGACGAAAAAGGAAGATGAGGCTCACGGGTGTTTTTCCACCCAACTCTTTCAGCGCGCGCTCTGCGCAAAAACACGCGGATCTGAGAAGCAGTTGACCAGGTGGTCGTACACCAGCCTCACTCTCGGTGCCACGGGCCCTGATTGCGGGCGATACATGATCAATTCGGAAGGCGGCGGGGCATCGTGTTGCATGAGCTCGACCAGTCGCCCTTCAGACAGATAGGGTTCTGCCAGATAACCGGGCATTTGCCCAAAGGCGATTCCCGCCAGAACAATCTCTCGCTCGGTTTCTGGATCGTCGCAGGTAAATGCCGGGGAGGCAGGCAGGAACGTTTGCCCCTCGGCAAGCACCCACGGCCAGGGGCGGCCGTTTTTGCGATCGATCAGCATCGACAGGGGCAAGCGTTTCAGATCCTCGATGCTGCCAGGGCATTGCACGGTGTCGAGGAGTGACGGCGCCGCGACGATTTTCAGGTCGACATGGGCCACCGTTCTGGCGATATAGCGCCGATCCCGCACAGCTCCAACACGAATACCGATGTCAATCTTGTTGGCCACCGCGTCGGTGAGCTGGTCATCCAGGCTCAGGTCGATGCTCAGGCCGGGATTCTCCCGCATCAGCGGTTTCAGAAACTCAATCAGATACAGCTTGCCAATGGCGTGGGGGGCCGTGATGCCGACGACGCCTTTTGCCTCCTGTTTACTGTTGGCGATAAACAACTGATCCACCCGTTCCAGGGTTTCCCGGGCTTGCAAGGCGAGTTTGGCACCAAAAGCGGTGACGTGAACCTGCCGCGTGCTACGGTGGAACAACAGCTCCCCAAGCGTGCGCTCCAGTTCTTTGATGGCGCGTGTCACGGTCTGCGGAGAGGTGCCGAGGCGGGTGGCTGCATCGCGAAACGTGGTCGATTGCGCCGCCACCGAAAAGATCCGAATCAGCTCCATGCGATTGAGCATTGGCGTCAACTCCCGTTCCAGAAAATGGAATTCTCAAATCCGAACTCTTCCATTTTCTGACGAATAAAACCAGCGCAGACTGCACTCATCAACCCAAACAGGTCTCAACAGGTGCGCTGAACATGAGTAAAAACATCCAGGGTAAAGTGGTCGTTATCACCGGTGCGAGTAGCGGTCTGGGCGAAGCAACGGCGCGTCATCTGGCAGCGCTCGGCGCCCATGTAGTGCTTGGCGCCCGTCGCCAGGATCGTCTGGACGCGATTGTCCGGGAGATCGCCGCAGCAGGCGGCAAGGCGATTGCCCATCCGATCGATGTCACAAACAAAGAGGACTTGTCTGCGCTGGTCGCCAAGGCTGTCGAGGCATTCGGTCGCATCGATGTGATGATTAACAATGCAGGGCTGATGGCGATCTCTCCGATTTCGCAGCTGCGCGTCGAAGAGTGGGATCGCATGATCGACATCAACATCAAGGGCGTGTTGTATGGCATCGCGGCCGCGTTGCCGCTTTTCGAACAACAGGCCAGCGGTCACTTCATCAACATCTCGTCGGTTGCCGGCATCAAGGTGTTCAGCCCCGGTGGATCGGTGTACAGCGGTACCAAATTTGCGGTGCGCGCTATTTCCGATGGCCTGCGTCATGAAGTCGGCGGGAATATTCGCACGACGACCATCGAGCCGGGCGCGGTGGATTCCGAGCTCAAGTTCGGCAGCGGGCACCAGCCGAGCGCCGAGGTCGTTGGCGAGTTTTACAAGAAGGCCATCCCGGCTGATTCGGTGGCACGGGCCATCGCTTACGCGATCGAGCAACCTGCCGATGTCGATATCAACGAGATTGTTCTGCGTCCGACGGCGCAAGACTTCTGATAGTTAACCTGTGCCGTTTGTGCCCTTGCGCAAAGGCACGGGCGCGAGCGACTAAGCTTTAGCACTATTGAATACTTCGAATGTCTGGCCTGGAGCCAAACTTCCACGCAAGCCAACCAATATCGGTGATATCAACCCGTTTGTTTTTACCGTGAAGGCGGGAAGCTTTACCGCCGCGGCGATTACACTGGGCATGGACCCGCATTGTTCGCTTGGAGGACCGGATGGGCGCACGGTTGCTCAATCGCACGACGCGCAAACTGAGCCTGACGGACGAGGGGCAGATTGCGTATGAGCGCTGGCGGCAGATTATCGAGTATCTTGATGAGGTCGAGGTGACCATGGTCCGGGCCGTGGGCGGCCGACCGGTACCTTTAAACTCACGGTCCCGCTGTCCTTTGGTCAGCGCCATGTCCTGCCGATCCTTGATGCCTATCTGAAGCAGTGGCCTGAGCTGCACGTGGAGTTGTGGTTTACCGATCGCTTTGTCGACGCCCTTTTTACCACAGATGTAGTCGACTCCTCATCCTTCCCAGGAGCGTCATCCCGTTTTTCAACGCCTGTTTCAACCAGAAGCACTCACTATCGGTCCGATTTTGCCGCTGGAAACCCATCCCGGCCGAGCGGCCCCGACCATGCGCGGTCATTTCGAGATGGCGCAACGCGTCGAAGCGCTGGACTTTGGTGCGCTCTGGATGCGTGACATTCTTTTCTACGATCCGGATTATGGCCACGTGGCGCAGATGTTCGAACCGCTGGGCCATCCACAGCCAGCCAAGCGCCTATGCCAACAGCCAGCCGATGATGGTCCTCACCGACACGGCCGTGTTCCCAATAATGTGAATATAAGCAGTTCGCATGTTGTGGTCACGGCTATCCACTTCAAGGTTGTTGTGAGCATGCTCCGTGAATTCGACGGTCCGTTCACCAGATGGCAGAGCAACGGCTACTTTTGAACCCATGCGGCTCCGGAATTTCGGTGGTGATTTCCAGAAAGCCGGCTGTCTGCATAGTTAAACACTTGCCGCGAACCGTCCTGGCGTATCGTCGTAACAGTGACATAGCCGGCCGAGAGAATACCATTCATCCGGAAGTCACTGTCGATGGGGGGGGGGCGAGCCTGTGAAAAGCTTACCATTGACTGGTCTAATCCCATTCAGTCTGGAATCTTCAGCATGCGAACTGTCGACATCCAGCAGGCAAGAATAAACCTGTCCCAGCGTTGATGAGGCTGTCAAAGGATGTCATTCCTGATTTCCAAGTCCGGCAGGCGGCTCTCCTCATCTGTTGTACGGAGTTGGTAATATCGGGCCGTGTTGGCAACGGGTGCCACCTTAAGTTGTAGGCTGGTTTCTACGGAGAGCGGCGGTGCAGTGGCGGTGAGTCGGGCGAGAACATTTAGGATGTGATCGGCACTCAGGGCGCCAGACAATCCTCGCAAGCGCCAATCGATTTCGCGCGTGCCGCGCTCAGCGTTTCACACAGGGGGACCGAAGGTCCCGACTCAAGCACCAGTTCTACTGCTACCAGCACCGGGTCGAGACCAGCGATGGGCACAGCAGCCAATACCTACGTCATAATTTGATCACCGTTGCTGTGATGTCTCAGGCCCCGCTTGAGAAGCCGCAACGGAGTGGGCAGATCAGCAAACGGCGTGCCATTGCACAGTGCACTGGGTTTGCGTTCGATGAGTGGGATGTAATGCTGCCAGTCAAACCTGACCTGATCTCAATCAAATAGGCACTCGTGGCTGGCAATCATCGTGTCATCGGCGATGACCCTGATCCGGGAGGGATATAGACGGCTGCTTACCCATTGGCCGACTCGCTCACACGGCACCGAATCGCGATTTCGTGCCACGCAGATCAGGCAGGTGCTGGAGACCCTTACGGTGTGCTCGACGTAGCCATCAAAGGCGGTCGGCATCCATTTCGACCCGCTCCAGCTCCAAAACGTCCGCCACCGTCAGCCCGTTGCACTAGGGGTGTAGCAGCTCGCTCCAGAGCGCACGCACGACAGCGTTGGCCCAGCCAGGCATTCAGTTCCTCGAGGGTGTGGAACATGCAGTTTGAGCGTCAATCCTGATGCGCCGTCGACTGCCTTGAACGTTCTTATCGACAATGCCCTTTTTCCAGCCAGAGGCTACGTTGCAGAATTTTGCGAGTTTGCCGGGCACGATGCTTCCGACGTCCTTTTCCAGCTGGAGCGAGTACGCAGCATCCAGCGTCACCGCTTTCAGGGCGCCGAGGCGACTAACCCGTTGTTCGGGGCCGCGCAGGTTGCCATCGTTGGTGATGCGATTTACGCCGGTCCACATCAGGAAAAGCGGCTGGCCGGGGGCCATCGGCATATCGGAGTGGAAAGAGTAGGAAATGCCGGCCCTCTCGACATCACCCATGCGGGCCAGGTTATCCGCCCGCGCGGGGTCGAGCCCGTTGGTACGGTAATTGTCTGCAAGTGCCACTGGGTAGTACGGGTTCCCGCTCACGATGGCACCCAGTCGTTTAATACGCGCAACTTGTTCAGGCGTCGAGACCGCGAAGTGAACGATCACAGTGCGGTGGTCGGGGGCGAGGGTGACGGCGCATATTGAGCTCAAGCTGGTCGAGCAACATGTCGAGGCCGGCGTCACCGTTCACGTGCACATGGATCTGGTACCCGAGGTCCCAGTACACGCGGAACGACGGGCAAACAGATCGGGATCCATCATCCACTCGCCTTTATGCCCGTCGGTGTAGCCATCCTTCACCTGCATGAGCTGGGAGAAGATGGCGCCGTCCGCGAACAGCTTCACTTGCTTGGGAAGATACGCGGTCATACCCTGTCCCCAGGTCAGGATCTTCTCGCTTTCCTCGGCGATCTTTTCATCGGAGTAAACGCCGGTGATCGATTTGCCGTCAACGATGTAATAGAAGCAGAAGGGCGACGAGGAACTGCTCAGCACTGCATTTTGGGCTTCCTGCAACTTTTTCGACGAATGCCGCCCGCCGGGCTCGCACCCAACGTTACGCCGTTGGCGTGGTAGTAGGTCTGAACGAACTCGAGCCCTGCGCGTAACCGTTGCGGCGAGGCGATTACCGGACCGATCAGCGGCAGGACAGCGAATCCGCCCGGTTCCCAATAGTGGCCATTGGCAAAGTCCGACTGTCTTTTTGCGCTGTCGGACAGCCTGTCGTGCCAGGCTTTCGTTACACCATACTTTTTTCGGCAGCGGAGTTCACGTAAAACTCATGACCCGACCGGTGCCAGATGATAATCGGTCGAGTCTTGCTGATTGTATAAAGGTCGGCCTTCTTCAGCGCACCATGGAAGTATTAGTATAGCCCCAACTGATCAGAGGCGCATCTGGATCCTTCAGCGCAGTGTTGGCAGCCTTCAGGCGCGCGAGGTATTCCTCATGGTTCTTGGCTGCTTTCGATGTTCCCTTCGGCAGCACCAAGTCTTCGATGGAGATGATCTCGCTGGTCATTGTCAGTGCGGCCAGCAATGGATGATCGTGCTGGGCAATGAAGCCTGGCACGATGACCTGGTCGGCAAAGGGGTTGTTGACCGTGTAGGACTGCTTGCCAGCCGCGGCCTTGAGTTCGTCAAGCGATTCCGTCTCGAGAATGCGATCGCCGACGACCGCCACGGCCTGGACGGTGGGTTTCGCCGGGTCAAGGGTGACGATTTCCTTAGCCGGGTAAAGGATGATTTCGGGCAGTGTCTCCACCGCCTCGACCATATCCTGCAGCGATGAGGTGGTTCCTGCGGTCGCCGTACTCGCACCCTGCCGCCAAGAAGATGGCAGCTAATAGACCTGACCGAAGATGATGGACAGTTGGCATGTTCGCTCCTCGCTCACTCATTCCTGACCGTTAGGGCCGGTGGCATTGTTGAACCCACTAAGTAGGTAACGAAGTTAGTTTCCGTATCCAAAGTCTGTGCCCGACAGCATTCCTTGCTCTTTCCTAGTGCCAAAATATAACTTGAGATGAGCAGGAAGCACGACAGCGTTTTGGGGCGCATCACCGAGTCTAGCAGCGACCCTCCAGCCTGCTGTTTTATCCCCAACGCAGAGTTATCTATGATCAAGAAAACCCTATCCGTTGCGTGGACGGTAGGCAGCGACTGCTACCACCTCCAACAGGCTCGTAAAAGCTTCCCCGAGCCCGAGTAACTATTCAACCGCAAAGGCGAGCCACCAAGGCCCAGTGCCTCGCTTTCCACGACGTAGGCCCTGTAACGCCAAGCTGCGTGTCAGCGCAAAGCTGGCAGCGCCCCAACGGCGGCCAGCATTTCATCAAATACCACTCGAACCCGTCCCGGAACGGGGCCACGCTGGGGTCGATAGACGTACAACCCCCATGCCGGAGGCTCTTCGTCTTGCAACACTTGCACGAGTTTCCCGCTGGCAATGTAGGGGGCCGCCATGTAGTCCGCTAGTTGGGCGCAGGCGACCCCGGCCAGTGCGGCGCCTATTTCCATGTCGGCATTGTCGGCAATGAGGGTGGGAGCTGCGGGTATCCACTGCTGCCCCCCTTTGAAGTGCCAAGGCCAGGGGCGGCCGGTATTGATATCCAGGGCTGCGGCGATCGGTAGGCCGGCCAACGCATCGATATCGCCAGGTGCGCCCACTTTCTCGATAAGACTTGGAGCGGCAACGATTGGCAACCTCATATCGGCTGCCTTGCGCGCGACGAAGCGACTATCGCGCATGAAACCAACTCTGATGCCAACATCGATCCCGTCGTCAACCGTGTTGCTGATGCGATCGGACAGGCGCACATCCAGGTTGATCCCAGGATGACGTGCGACAACGCGCTCCAATGCAGGTAAAACTGCTCTGGTACCCAGGCTGTGCGGTGCAGTGATGCGGACCGTGCCCGACAGGGTAGTCTGCTGGTCGGCCGCAGGCGTTCGCCATAGATCCTCGAACCGCTCCAGCACAGGGCGCACCTGTTCCAGCAGGCCTTCGGCAAAGGCGGTGATGCGCACCTGTCGCGTGCTGCGATGGAACAGCACCTCGCAGTAGTGTCTCTCCAGTTGTTGGATAGCTCGCGTGACGCCTTGAGGGGAAGTCCCCAGACGCACGGCTGCGTCGCGAAAACTGCTGCTTTCGGCCGCCACCCGAAATATGCGCAGCAGTTCGATATCTTTGGTCATTACCCATACCTCATGTCCAGCTTCGTTGATCGTTAATTGTTCCACAAATGGAATTATAAAATCGAAAAAATTCCATATTTTGCAGCTTTGTCGTCTCCTATACTGACAACTCAGCGGAATGCTCCGCTCCTGTGCCCCCTGATAAGGAAACGACATCATGAAATCCCGTGCAGCAGTCGCCTTCGAGCCTGGAAGGCCGCTGGAAATCGTCGAGATCGACGTTGATCCGCCTCGCAAAGGCGAAGTGCTCGTAAGGATCACAAATACTGGCGTTTGCCATACCGACGCCTTCACCCTGTCGGGCGATGACCCCGAAGGTCTATTCCCGGTCGTGCTGGGTCACGAGGGGGCGGGTATCGTCGTGGAGGTGGGTGAAGGTGTGACCAGCGTGAAGCCTGGCGATCACGTCATTCCTCTTTACACCGCCGAATGCGGCGAATGCCTGTTCTGCAAGTCCGGCAAGACCAACCTGTGTGTCGCTGTTCGCGCAACCCAGGGCAAGGGGCTAATGCCCGATGGTACGACCCGCTTCTCGTACAACGGCCAGCCGCTTTACCACTACATGGGCTGCTCGACCTTCAGCGAATACACGGTAGTGGCTGAGGTATCGCTGGCCAAGATCAACCCCGACGCCAATCCCGAGCACGTCTGCCTACTGGGTTGCGGTGTGACCACGGGCATCGGCGCCGTTCACAACACGGCCAAGGTGCAGCCAGGTGACTCGGTGGCCATCTTCGGTCTCGGCGGCATCGGGCTCGCAGCGATTCAGGGTGCGCGCCAAGCCAAGGCAGGTCGCATCATTGCCATCGATACCAATCCAGCGAAGTTCGAGCTGGCTCGTACCTTCGGCGCGACCGAATGTCTCAACCCGAAGGACTTCGACAAGCCGATTCACGAGGTTCTCATCGAGATGACCGGTTGGGGTGTCGATCACACCTTCGAGTGCATTGGCAACGTCAACGTGATGCGCTCGGCACTGGAAGCAGCACATCGTGGCTGGGGCCAGTCGATCGTCATCGGCGTGGCTGGTGCAGGCAAGGAAATTTCGACGCGCCCGTTCCAGTTGGTCACCGGTCGCACCTGGAAGGGTTCGGCTTTCGGTGGGGTCAAGGGCCGCACTCAGCTTCCCGGCATGGTGGAAGACGCAATGAAAGGCGAGATCGATCTCGCCCCGTTCGTCACCCACACCATGGGCCTCGACGACATCAACAAGGCCTTCGACCTGATGCATGAAGGCAAGTCGATTCGCACAGTGATCCACTACTGATCACTCACTGTCCATTCAACACCAACCACCAAGGAAATTAACCATGTCCAATCCTGTCATTTCCGGCGACGGCATCTTCTCGCATGTCTTTATCGGCGCCGCCGACGTTCAGAAGTCGGCAGCGTTCTACGACGCCGCTCTGGGTGCTCTCGGCATCAAGAACCTCGGTCCTTTCGGCAACGGATGGGTGCTTTTCGGTCGCGAAAAGCCGGCTTTCATCATCGCCCGCCCGGGCAATGGTGAAGCGCCTTGCAGCAACGGCGTGACGATCGGCTTTGCGGCCGCCACTCCCGCTGAAGTGGATGCTTTCCACGCCGCCGGCCTTGCCGCAGGCGGCACCGACGAGGGCCAGCCTGGCGCACGTGGTCACCTGCCGGGTGCCTATGCGGCCTACCTGCGTGATCCGGCGGGCAACAAGGTCTGCTCGTACACCTTCGTCTGAAAGCAAGGCAGCTGAGGGCGTTCTGACAGGGCCAGCACAAGCCTCTGTACGGCGAGCCTATTAGACAGACCGTGCAGGCGGTGCCTGCTCATGAAGGTCGGCCCGCAGCCATGTGCGAAACGCATGGCTGCGGGCATTTGCCTTGAAACGCGTCTTTCATCTAATGAGAAATGAGGTCGTTATGAAAGAGCCGGCCAACATCAATACGACGACCATACCACCCGCCCCGACTGCCATCGTGTACGGCATGCCGGCCTATGTCGATCTTGCTGCAGCCGTTGACGAAGTGCACGCGCGCCCGCATCTGTTGCTTCAGGCCCCCCGGAGCATATTGCAGCTCGCTTTCATGACCGAAGGCGACGTGGCCAAGGATCAGATGGCGATCAGCACGTTATTTCATCGTTTCGGCGTTGCCGAGCCCGACCACGCTACGCTGCTTCACGACTTGACATGGGATGAGGGGGACCTGCACTGCGAAAAGCACGCCGAGTTCTCGACGTATCTCTGGTGTGCTTCGCTGGATTCCGAGACGGAGAGCCGTGCGGCGAAAACCCGTTCAAGCATGGATTGCTCCAGGCCCGGTCGTCTCTGGCATCCATTTGAGACTTTTTCCATGGACGCCGGAAACGGAGAAGGAGGCCAATCATTTTGATCCTGGCAGCATGTGCTACTCAATTGTGGAGAACGGTTCTGCCGTCATCCTGACCGATTTCCGATAGGATGAGGACGGCTTGACGCAGATCCTCATCCTCACCCGCGATTTGACCCCGGCGCGGGCGGGTGCGCTGGTTCAGCGTCTGCTGGAGATCGAGACTTACCGTACCCTGGCGTTGCTGTCTCTGCCGTTGACACGATCGATGACGTCGCAACTGCGACGTATAGAGTCGCGGCTCGCCGCGATCACCGACGAGATGTGTACGAGCTTGGTGGAGCGGCGCGACAGCGACGTGCTGCTGTCCGAATTACCCGGCCTGGCTGCCGAGTTGGAAGCTGGCGTTGCGGCGAATTTCTATCGAATCGGGGCTAGCCGCGCCTACTACTAGATCGTCGAGGAAAGGCTGGCAGCGCTTTCGGAAGAGGCCGTATCCGGGTACTGCACCTGGGCGGAGTACCTGCAGCGTCGCATCGCTCCAGCCATGCGGACATGTCAATCCGTAAAGGAGCGCCAAGCCAAGCTCTCCGACAAGTTGACCCGGGCCATAGCATTGCTGCGTTCCTGGGTCGACGTCGAACTTAAACACCAGAACCGCGATCTGCTGGCGTCGATGAACAACCGGGCCAAGATGCAATTGCGCCTTCAGCAAACCGTCGAAGGTCTGTCGGTCGCGGCAATTTCTTATTACGTCGTGAGTCTTCTCGGCTATTTGCTCAAGGGCATTCCGATCGTTCACGACAATGTGGCGCAGGTGACGGCGGTTCTGCTGCCTGGGGTGATGCTGACGATTTGGTGGATCGTGCGCAGGATCAGACACGCCCACGGCGACACTTCAGCGGAAGAGAAATATTCCTGACGAGCTGCCGTCCTGGAGCGCGAAAGCTGCGCCGTTCGTTTGAACATAGCAGAGCAACATGGAACGCATCGTACATCACGCCAATACTCAGCAGTGACAGCTGCACCCAGCGCATGCGGGTGAGCGGTGGTCAGTGGAAAGTTACGGAACACGAACTGCAAATCATCGCGAAAATGCTGTTGTAGCTTTTTGACCACTCAATACGCTTCACCGCAATAGGGACATTGATAGTCACCAAAATCCACCAGTGTGACCTTGGCTTGCGCACTTCCCTGGCGATGGTCGGTTGCACATACCGGGACTTTGAGATTGGCCATGTGATCACCTATTAATGTTAGGTTGGCGTGCTTTGTGATGAATTCGCCAGAGCATCCAGAATGCCGTCCGCCCCGGGATTGATTGCCATCGGGGAGACGTAGCTCCAGGCGACCACTCCCTCCTTGTCAATCACGAACAGCGCCCGCTTACAAGCCCCCAGGTGGGACTCGTACGCCCCACTGTCGTGCCACAGCCCCTTTGGGCTCGAAATCGGTCAGCAGGCTGAAGTGAAAATTCCGATCTTTGGCAAAGGCCTGATGACACCGGGCGCTGTCAACTGAGATACCCAGTAGCGCCGCACCGTATTCTCTGAATGTGGGTAGCAACTGGTTGTACAAATTCAGTTGGTCACCGCACACCGAAGTCCAGTCAGCGGGATAAAACGCCAGTATCACGGGGGTTTCCCTTTAGCTCGCGCAGCGACAACTGTTGATCAGGGGTTGCGTACAGAGTGAAGTCGGGCGCGACAGTGCCGGCCGGCAGCGGCCCTTGAACCAGGTCGCCATTCGTTTCTTTTGCATCATCCAATTCTGAAGTGTGCATTGCTTGAGCCCTAATAGATGGGCGGTTGGGGTCTGCTCAGCGGGATACGACTTGCCCGGCGGGATAATTCCATCCACCGCAAAGTGGTTTATAAATGGCGACGATGCCGCGATTCACCTCGATCTCAGCCTGAGCCTGAGCCTGATTGTCTTCGGCTGCGAGACGTTCACGTTCCGCATCAAGAAGCAGGAGGAGATCCGCCGTGCTTTCGCGGTATTGGATTGAGGGCCAAGTGTGTAGCAGAACCGCAGGATTCGCTCTGGCTCATTGATGACTATAGTCGCTGGTGACGCTTACCGTAGTCGCTGAACGAATTTTCGATATCCTCCAGTGCCAGCAACACTTCGGGCGCTTATTTTGCTGCCAATTTAGGCAACTGTTTTACCCGATGGTTTGGCACCTGACTCGACGCTACCCTTCATCCCCGCCACGCTGGAGCTGGGCGGCATATCGGCGAATATTGCGTTGCGCTTACTGGAAAGCATGGGGCATGATGATGTAGTCCTAACAACAGGAGGCACGTCATGGTCAACGTAGCGTTGTTCGTTCGTCTGGAAGCAAAGCCCGGGAAAGAGAAAGAGGTAGAGAGCTTTCTCTTGGGTGGCCTTCCAATAGTGGAGGAAGAACCAGCCACTACGGCTTGGTTCGCCATCCGCTTGGGGCCGTCCACCTTTGGCATCTTTGACGCCTTCCCGGATGAAGCAGGCCGGCAGGCTCATCTTTCAGGCAAGGTCGCAGCGGCGCTTAAGGCCAAGGCTGCCGAGCTGTTTGCCACACCGCCGTCAATCGAGAAGGTTGACGTCCTCGCGGCCAAGCTACCCGGCTAAGCAAGTCCAGTAAGGCGCTCCAACCAACACTCCTGCCGCCACTTTGCAGCGTCAGAGGCGCGGCTGAGTTTGGACGTGTAGCGATGCCAACTGGGATAAAGCCGTGGAGGGGGGACTGGCGATCCTGCTTAAGCCCGTATCCACACCACTGTGCAAGCCGAATTGCCCGATGCCCTGTGATGGGATATGGAGCCGGACGCAGCACCGAAACCCATCAAAACGCGAGCCTGACTCCGGTTTTCTACATCTTCCAGCAACGAATTCACCAGCGCCTGGCACATCTACAGCGAATGTTCGGTCGCTGGATTGACAGCGACAGGCGAAAGGTTCCCGGGGCAGGGCAGGGGATTCAACGCGGGCGCCGAACTTGCAACACTAAACTCCGGTCAACATGAGCGTTCGGCCCACCCGGATCAACAGCACGTTGCCATCACGAACAGCGGGACGGGAGCCCATGCCAAACCCTTCATTCGGTGAATCCTCCTGCAACACTGCGGCCAGCGGCCTGGTGGAAGTGCGCGGCGCGCGGGAAAACAATCTCAAGGACGTCGATGTCGCCATTCCACGCAATGCGCTCGTGGTGTTTTCCGGTGTGTCGGGTTCCGGCAAGTCCTCGCTTGCCTTCGGCACGATCTATGCCGAGGCGCAGCGGCGCTACTTCGAGTCGGTTGCCCCCTATGCGCGGCGATTGATCGACCAGGCGGGCGTTCCGGATGTCGATGCGATCGACGGCCTGCCGCCAGCGGTCGCATTGCAGCAACAGCGTGGGGCGAGCAATGCGCGCTCTTCCGTAGGCAGTGTGACCACGCTGTCCAGTTTCATACGCATGATGTACTCGCGTGCCGGCGCCTATCCCGCCCATCAACCGATGTTGTACGCAGAGGACTTTTCGCCAAACACGCCGCAAGGGGCATGTCCGGCGTGTCATGGCCTGGGCCACGTGTACGAGGTGACGGAGGCGAGCATGGTACCCGACCCGTCGCTTAGCATACGTGATCGGGCCATCGCCGCCTGGCCACCGGCCTGGCATGGTCAGAACCTGCGCGACATCCTGGTCACCATGGGCTACGACGTCGACCGCCCCTGGAAGGACCTGTCCAGGAAAGACCGTGACTGGATCCTGTTCACCGAGGAGACGCCCACGGTACCCGTCTACGCGGGCTTCACACCTGCCCAAACCCGTGACGCACTCAAGCGCAAGCTCGATCCCAGCTACATGGGGACCTTCACCGGCGCGCGACGCTATGTGCTGCACACCTTTGCCAATACCCAGAGCGCATTGATGAGAAAGCGCGTGTCGCGCTACATGGAAGGCAAGCCATGTCCGACCTGCCACGGCAAGCGGCTCAAGGCCGAGGCGCTGTCGGTCACCTTTGCCGGGGTGGACATCGGCGAGTTTATGCAAATGCCGCTGGACCGCCTGGCTGCGCTGCTCGAGCCCATCGCCCAGGGCGATTTTCGCGCGCACGCAGCCGGGGAGGGCACCGACCTGGCCGCGACCCGTCGTGATCGATCCGAACGCGCCGCGCGCGGTCGTGCGGTGCATGCCGAATCGCCTGACGTGCGCCGGACCTCGGCGCTCTCGGAGGAGAAGCGCCTTGCCGCGCAGCGCCTGGTCGGGGGTGTGATGGCGCGACTGCGCCAGCTGCGCGGATTGGGCCTGGGTTACCTCACCCTGGATCGGGCCACCCCGACGCTGTCGGCTGGCGAGCTGCAACGCTTGCGCTTGGCCACGCAACTGAGCTCCATGCTGTTTGGCGTGGTGTATGTGCTCGACGAACCCTCAGCAGGCCTGCACCCCTCAGACAGCCAGTCGCTGTACGACGCTCTGGACAAGCTGCGCGATGCCGGCAATTCGGTGTTCGTGGTGGAACACGACCTCGACTTGATGCGCCGCGCGCAATGGCTGGTGGATGTGGGGCCGGATGCGGGAGAGCGGGGCGGCCATGTGCTTTACAGCGGTGTGCCGCAAGGGCTGCGTGAGATTGCCGAGTCGCGCACCGCACGTTATCTGTTCGATGAAATCCCCGCGCCGGCTAGCCGTGGGCGCGAACCCGCCGGCTGGCTGGAGTTGCGAGGTATTCGGCGGCACAACCTGCATGGCGTGGATGCCAACATCCCGCTCGGCGTGCTGACGGCGGTGACCGGCATCTCGGGTTCGGGCCAATCCAGCCTGGCCGCTCAGGCCTTGCCGGAACTGTTGTTGTTGCACCTGGGGCACGAGCCCGAGGACGATGCGGCCGAAAACGCCAGCAGCGAAGGGCCGGCGATGATCGAAGTCACCGGTGGCCACCTTGCAGGCGATGTGGAGGTGATCCAGCGCCTGGTCCAGGTCGACCAGAAGCCGATTGGCCGCACGCCACGTTCCAACCTGGCCACCTACACCGGTCTGTTCGATCACGTGCGAAAACTGTTTGCCGCGACGCCGGACGCGCGCCGTCGTCGCTTCGACGCCGGTCGGTTTTCCTTCAACGTGTCGAAGGGGCGCTGCGAGACGTGCGAAGGCGAGGGTTTCGTCAGCGTTGAGCTGCTGTTCATGCCCAGCGTCTACGCACCCTGTCCCACGTGCCATGGCGCGCGCTATAACGAGGCTACGCTCGCCGTGCGCTGGAATGGGAGCAACATCGCCGATGTGCTGAACATGACGGTGGAAGAAGCCCAGGACTTCTTTGCGAGCCAGGACGCCATCGCGCGGCCGTTGCAGCTACTGCGGGACATCGGGCTGGGTTATCTGCGCCTTGGGCAGCCCGCCACGGAGTTGTCGGGGGGCGAAGCGCAACGCATCAAGCTCGCCACGGAGCTTCAGCGAAGCCAGCGAGGTCGCAGCCTGTATGTGCTCGACGAGCCGACTACCGGCCTGCACGCGTCGGATGTCGACCGCTTGCTAGTACAATTGCAGCGCCTGGTCGATGCTGGCAATACCGTAGTGATGATCGAGCACGACATGCGCGCGGTGACCCAGGCCGACTGGGTAGTCGACGTCGGGCCCGGCGCGGGAGAGGCGGGCGGCCGGATCGTGGCGGTCGGCACGCCTCGGCAGGTAGCGGTCGCGCCAACAAGCCAGACAGCTCCCTTCATGGCTGAGGCGCTCAGGCGCGTGCCACAGTCAGTCGACTGATCGCACAAGACCGACCTTGTTCTCGTTACGATCGCGCAAGCCACGGTTACGTGTGAAAAACCCACGGGGGCAGCCAGGCCTGATAGATTTAAAAGCCAATTTTCATAGTCTTCTCTTCGCAGTGCCGTTCAAAAAGTGCCAGTGACCAGAATTGTTCGATCGACGTTTCTGATATCGGTGTGACCGCATGCGCCATCGACACATCCAGCTCCTTGTGCAGGATCTGCAACGCCTTACTGACACCTGACTCGCCCATTGCGCCGAGTTCGTAGACCATGGCGCGAGCTATCAATGTGCCGCCTGCGCCAAGAGCCCATGCGTTGAGCACATCCTGGCCGCTACGAATGATCTGGCGTGTTGCTGGGGCGGTTTAGCTCACCAGGAAGGGACATCGTACCCTGATCAGGCTACGAAGCCGGACAGCTACTGGCCTTGGAAATCGAAACGGGATTTAGCGTCTTTAAACACTCTGTGCCGATTGCTGCCGATCAATCCGAGCCGGAGTCGACCTGAAACAAGCGCTCCGCGTGCGCCACAAAACTTTAAGTGATTCAGTATTGAAGAGTCTGACTTAGGAGAGAAACGGCCTGAGCACGACGGTCGGCAAGTGATCTGGCAGATCGCTGCGCGACGCAGCACCTACAAGCATTTGAGCAAACGCAGTGCGCTGTACAAGGCCAGGCGCAAGATCGAGAAGGCCAAAGCCCAGGTACGTGCGAAGGTCGAACATCCGTTTCGGGTGATCAAGCGTCAGTTCGGTTATGTGAAGACCCGCTTCCGTGGCCTGGCCAAGAATACGGCGCAATTGACCACACTATTCGCGCTGTCGAATCTGTGGCTGGTGCGCCGGCAATTATTGTCTGCTGCGGGAGAGGTGCGCCCGTGGGGGCAGAAAACCAAGGCTATGCCTTGGTTTTCCAATAATCAGCGGCTGAAAATCGGGGTTTTCGGCATCTCCAAGCCGTCCATTTGCGGCTGGTGGGTAACTTGTTCGGAGAATCCTTAGTCGAATTGTGTGCCTTTTTGAATCAGCTCGACTTTGTAACCGTTGGGATCTTCAATGAAAGCGATTATCGTGCGTCCATGTTTCATGACACCTGCTGACCGAGGAACGCGATATCCCAGGATTGCTGCGCGGTTGCACACCGCCTCTGCATCCTCAACCTCGATAGCGACATGCCCATAAGCATCGCCAAGTTCATATCTATCCTGTCCCCAATTTAGCGTCAGTTCCAAGACGGCAGATTCTGTCTCTGGGCCATACCCGAGGAAAGCAAGGGTGAATTTCCCCTCCGGATAGTCTTTCCTTCTCAAAAGGCTCATGCCGAGCACTTTGGTGTAGAAGTGAATGGTTTTATCCAAATCTACTACGCGTAGCATGGTATGTAGGATGCGCATTAGTTTCTCCGCTGCTGCATCGGCCCGCAAGGCCGACATCTCTTAGAAGGCTTTCTCTAACAGAGACGAAAGCCGTGCGTCCACGCCCTATCTACCGCGAGCCCTTGAGGCCAGAAGATTAAGGTCATTGGATGCCTTTGCGAGACCTATGTTGCGCTTACACTGGGCTCACTAAAAGTGACAAAAAGTGACTAGTGCCATCACAAAAGGAAAATGTCTTGAAGCTTTCACAGCTCGGTTTTTTTTGCGCCGTCGTAGAGTGCGGCACAATAGCCGCCGCCGCGGTACAGCTGCATTGCGTACCCTCGAACATCACAACACGGCTGCGAGAGCTTGAAAACCAGCTGGGTGTCGTCCTGTTCAACCGAGAAAAAAACCGGTTGCTGGTTACACCCGAAGGTAGGCTGGTTTACCGCAACGCAAAATTGCTCGTCGATCTCGCAGCTGAAACACGCTCGCTGTTTTCGACCGATTCCATTAATGGCGTGCTTCGAGTCGGGGCGCTGGATGTAGCGCTGGCTAATCATCTACCCCAGCGTCTCGTACGGTATCGTCTTGAGGCGCCAGGAGTAGAGCTCCACATCCGCCCGGAGCACTCGTTACGCTTGGAGCGACTATTAATCGATGGCGAGCTTGATCTGATCCTCACTGATGGCCCAATCGAGCATCCGTTGCTTGAAAGCCGCTTAGCCTTTCGTGAGCGCTTGCTGAGAGTGGTACCGAAGGCTTTCTCCTCGCCCACCCTCGAAAACCTGGCTGGACTTGAGCTGTATGTATTTGGTCGCACCTGTCACTACAGACTCCAGGTTGACAACTGGCTTGAAAGCAACGGCATCCATCCTCGGGCGATTCTGGAAATCGAGTCGTATCCGAGTATTTTTGCATGTATAGCAGAAGGGCTAGGATTCGCTTGTGTGCCGGAAAGTTATGTCGACCGTTACGCTAGCCGAGCGGATACATTTCAGGCCGATTATGTGCCTGGTCTGGACTCGAGCGATATCTATTTCGTCTGGCGAAAAAGTCAGCAGTCCCCCTTAATCAAAAACTTCATCGAGATAATTGATATGCAGAGCAATTGAGCGTTAACGAGTCCAGAAAGCCGCGCTGGTGCTGATTGTACCCCGCACAGTAAAAATACTCTGTTAAGCAGAAACCAGCGAATACCTTTCTGACGAAAATGAAGGGGGCCGCTATTCTTGTCAATGCCAAGACCCTAATTTGGAGTCGCGAGGAAGAGTTCCTGCAGGACGTGCTCCGTCAGGTGGCCGCAGTGAATTTCCGTGGTGCGATCGATAACGACGGCCGGCCGCTGTCAATCGAAGCGATCAGTGCCACTGAACGGGCCGCCGAGGCCATCGCGGGCAAGCAGGGTTAAAAAACTCACCCCACGACGCTCGGAGGGTTGTCAGGCAAGTCCTACAGTTTGACCGCATCTTCAAGCCTGATCGAGCTCGCTCGACAGATTAAGAAGGGACTCGTACATGACAATCCTCCTTTCAGCTGACTGACATGATCTCGAACAGAAGACACAGAGCGCCCAATGCTGGACGGTGTGCTTCCTACGTTAATGGCAGGAAAAGCGCCACTGGCCAAGGCGTGAATGCTGCCCGGGCGCCCGAGACCCGGTCGCAGAGCTTGTTGCAGTTCGCGCTGCAGTCTCTCGAACTTGACAATGGTGATCTTCGCCTTCGTTCCCGGCGTCGATCCGAACGATCTCGATCTGCAGATCACCGAAGGTTGCTATCGATTTCTGGCGAACGCCGGCCGGTGCGCATCGCAGATGAGGGCAATTGCTCCGTGTATGCCAACGAGCGTTTTTCCGGACGCTTCAAGCGTACTGTGAGCCTCAACGATGAGGTTGATACCAACAAGGTCGAAGCTCACTGTTGCGACGGTGTTCTGTGCATCTCGCTACCTCGTCGTGAGGTGGTGCAGCCCAGGCGTATAGCCATTCAGTAACAGCATCGGTTTGAAGGAGGAATCACCATGAACGAAAAGCAAGCAGTCGTGCGCAATGAGACTGAACCCCAAATACTGCTGCCGCGTGTCGATGCATTCGAAGACGACAACGAAATTTAATTGTTTGCGGACCTTCCGGGCGTGCCCAAGGTGCATCTCGTGGTCAATGTGGAAGATGACACGCTTTTGCTGGAAGGGGAGATCATGCCGCAGATGTCCCAACAACTGGAGGTCGTTTACGCCGAGATCCAGCTGTCGCGATTCAGGCGAGAATTTACCTTGAGCTCTGAGCTGGATACGACCCGGATCGGCGCTGAGCTACGGGACGGCGTGCTGAGCTTGCGCGCGCATGCCCAGCCTCGTAAGATCGTCGCGAAGAGCGAGTAGGGCCTTGAGTGTGCGGAGGTCGACCCCATGGACAAATTAGCTAAACTCAAACATGGACCGGTGGAAACTTTGTATTCGCTGCCCGAGGGCTGGCGTCAGCTTCGTGATATTACCAGCGAGGCGCTGACGCGCTTCACGCCCGTCAACCGGAGCAGGAGCTCGTCGGAGGTTCCTTCCTAGTCACTCGCACTTGCGTCGAACTGGGGATTGCTGGCCAGCGATCGTTACGAGGATGGCGACCAGATCGTCGTTCGCCTTGATATGCCGGAAATGGTGAAGGAGGATCTGAATATGGAAGTGCGGGGAGGAGCCCTGATCATTAGCGATGAAAAGCACATCGAGCAGGAGCAGGGTAATGTGGCGTTATCGCGTCCGGCAGTACACCTTCGGCAGTTTCCGGCGCACCTTTCAGCCTCCCGCTCCGGTCAATGCCGAGCAGGCGAGAGCTAGATGCAGCAACGGCGTGTTGCGTGTCGAACTGCCCAAGGAAGAGCGCGCGCGTGGCAGGCGGATCGAGGTTCGCTCGGGTTGATACTGCGCTTCATCTTGTCTGTCGCAGGCAAGGGACACCCCTCGTCACCTGGAATGCCCGCCCGCCGCAAACTCGCGGGCGGGCAGTTCTTGAACCGGGGAAGTAGAGAGTGTCAGCGCTCACCACGCCAGATTACTTTGTGCCATTACGCAGCGTCTCAGGATCACGGCTTGAGACGCTGTCAGCAGCGGGATCCGAGACAACCAAAGCAACGAGTGCTCCAGCTGCAAACTACGGGGTATGGATTCCATGTGCTACTCGTCGTGCGCCTAGTAGTCGCCCTGGGCGCGGGCCTGGAGTCCGACGCGCCAGTCCTGGTCAAGCTGGTCGTCGGTGCCGAGTTGAGAGATGTCCTTTTCTACCGGTCGGGGACCATGCACCTCGAGGAGCATTTGAAAGTGTCCGTTCGAAGGCATACGATCGAGAGTCTACATGCAAGCTACAGCGCCGCCACGGTGACACCACGCCGGATGCGGTCAGCAGACCGGGAGGTGTTACTTGAAATGCACAACCGATATGCCCGCCAGTGTCATCACGACACTCACCTACCTGGTCAAGCACGATGCGAAGCCCTATGTGCATACCGAGGCTCTGACCGGCGACAGTGAACCGCATTACTTTGCCGAGCAGGAGGAGCGCGAGGTCACGATACACAACGGTCGTCCGTTGGCAGACAGCCTTTCTCTGGACAAGCAGGGGTTCGAATTCCATCGGCGGGATACGGTGGTCGACGACCTCTACGACGATACCTCAGTGGAAAACGTCTACTATGAAGAGGTCAAGGCCTTGATCAAGGAGTTGACGGGCGCGAGCCGGGTCATCATCTTCGACCACACCAGGCGCAGCGACGCCGAGGGGCGGGATGTTCGCGGCCCAGCCAGCCGTGTGCATAATGACTACACAGAGCGCTCGGGGCCTGAACGTATCCGCGACGCGCTGGGCATGGATCAGGCCGCCACACTGGCAGCGGTGCCGGTGGCCCAGATCAACCTCTGGCGCCCGATGAGCGGGCCCGTTAAGCGCTCGCCGCTGGCCGTGCTGGACGCCTCGACGCTCGACCCCAATGACCTACTGGCCACCGCCCTGGTCTATCCGGATCGTATCGGTGAGATCTACCACCTGGCCTACAATCCGCACCAGCGCTGGTACTATTTTCCGGACATGCTCCGTGACGAAGTCTTGCTGATCAAGGGGTATGACTCGCGTCACGACGGCCGAGCCCGCTTCACGCCCCATACCGCCTTCCGGGACCCAAATACGCCGCCGGGAGCCCCACCGCGCGAGAGTATCGAAGTTCGCACCCTGGCCTTCTTTGATTAAGTTTTTGCCACCTGGCGGATAGCTGATCCACCCATGACTGCAGAGCCCTCGGCTACGGTGTGGGTGATGCCAAACCGATGTCGCTCTCTAGCGATTTCGTCCGCGCACCAACGAAAGCTCAATCATCCGACTCATCTCGGCGAGCTCTGGAACCCCGTCATAGCGAAGCCCGTCAATGTAAAACGCTGGGGTGCCATTCACGCCGCTGCGTTCGCCGCCATTAAAGTCGGATTGTATTTTGGGGAGGTAAATATCGTCCTGCATGGCAAGAACGAGTTCTTCGCTGGAGAGGCCGTGTTTTTGAACGATGGCCCGAAATAGCGGCTGCGCACTGAAGCGCATCGGTGAAGATGTCAGCGAAAAGCTGGACTACACGCCGGGCGTGTTTACCGTTGAGCGCCATGTTCGTGGCAAGTGGGTTTGTGATGACTGTGAAACGCTGATCCAGGCGCCGGTACCTGCGCAAATTATCGACAAAGGCATTCCGACTGCCGGATTACAGGCCCACGTCATGGACGCGAAGTTCGCTGACCATCTTCCGCTTTACCGTCAGGAAACGATTTTCGGTCGAGCTGGCTTGGCGATTCCACGTTCGACGTTGGCCCAATGGGTTGGCATGACGGGTGTGCAGTTGCAGCCGCTGGTCGACGCCCTGCGTGACGTAGTGATCGGGCAGCAGGTCGTGCACGCGGATGAAACACCCGTGCAGATGCTCGCTCCGGGCACGAAGAAAACCCACCGCTCTTATGTTTGGGCTTACGCCACCAGCCAGTTCTGCGAAACAGCCGCTGTCGTCTACGACTTCAGCCCCAGCCGCGCCGGCGAGCATGCTTGCAACTTCCTGCAAGGCTGGAAAGGCAAGTTGGTCTGCGACGATTTTGGCGGTTACAAGGCCAGCTTCGAACTCGGCGTGACCGAGATCGGCTGCATGGCCCACGCCCGGCGCAAGTTTTTCGAATTGCATGCCACCAACAAGAGCCAGCTCGCCGAGCAGGCCCTGCGTTATATCCAGTTGTTGTACGAAATCGAGAGCGAAGTGCGTGACCTGGACTCGGATTTACGGTGCCGAATACGGAAAGAAAAAGCCGCGCCAGTGATGGATAGACTACATACCTGGATGATCGCCCAGCGTGATCTTGTCCCCGAAGGTTCGGCTATCAGCAGAGCACTCGATTACAGCCTTAAACGCTGGGCAGCGCTGTCGCGCTACCTCGATGACGGGGCTGTACCCATTGATAATAATTGGGCGGAAAACCAGATCCGACCGTGGGCTCTTGGGCGCAAGAACTGGCTCTTCGCCGGGTCGCTACGCAGCGGAAAACGGGCGGCGGCGATCATGAGCTTGATCCAGTCTGCGCGGCTGAATGGTCATGATCCGTATGCCTATTTAAAGGATGTTCTCACGCGCCTGCCGACGCAGCGGGCGAGTGAAATCGAGCAGCTGCTTCCGCATAAGTGGCAGCCGGTTTAATCACGCAAGGCGTGATGCCCGGACGCATACGATTTTGCCCCCAAATTTCTGCAGCTTTACGATTGTAGGCAACCAACACGCCGAGCTGATCACAAAGGTACACCCCCACGGGAAGGTGTTCGATCAAGTCATGATTAAGGTGACTCGCGATTGTTGAGCCCGCTGGCACGCGTAATCTGATTTGACTCATTAAATTAGGCATTTCAGACTCAAAACGTAGGGTTGGATTCTTTGAGCCTACGCCTTTGCGCCCCGAAAGTCGTGGCACATCTCAGCGCCCGCTTTCCTACCGGAAAACAACATGCCGCCAGTCGGGTAAGCTCTGACGCGGTCATGGCGGTACTACGCTTTCGAAAATGTTGTTGTACTTGAGAATGGAGGCCATTGATGAAGCACATAAAGGTTTTCGAAATCCGCTACCGATTCAACGCCCAGCGTAAAAGGTTTTTCATGCAGATGGCTCATCTCTGCGACAGTGATGCATGTCATTTCGCCGCTCTCCATGCAGGAGTAGATTCAGTGACCGAGACCGCTTTTAGGCCTATGTGCCAAGCTAAAACACAAACGGAAAAACTCGGCATAACTGATGTGTGGTGGGGCTTAGCACGAGAATTCAGTCAGGAAAATGACAGCTCGCTTACCTAAAGCCTTAGCATTCGTGCTGTGATGATTCTAAAGCAATTATTTGACCGCTATGGCCCACACATCTTTTAGTGAGCTTCGAATTTAATAGATTCCGCATCTGTAGGATTTCTTGTCGATCATGCATTGCCGCTAATGTCATATCTCAGTCTGCGTTAAGTTTTTTTGTAGAATTTCTACGGAAAATTTGCAGGGGTGAGGGTTGCCCACACGATACAGTGCGATTTCGTTAACAAGCTTCTTTCATGTCCATCGCGGCAATGCGGCTCATTGGTTTTTTCTTGGGTTTTTCCTGATCACGTTGGCCGTAAGCATGACGATCTCCCATGATTACGCTAGTCGTTTATGAGCGAAGCGGCGAGCTCTCTGTCCTCCTCTGGTCTAGCCTGATCACGTTGATTTCTGGACTCATGCTCATTGTGCGGGGACGGCCAGAGACGCCGCAGTTTAGACCTGAGACATGTACATTCTGGCGACCGCCAGTTGGGTTGTCGTCTGCTCCGTTGCCGCTTTACCGATGGTATTCGTCCACCATATCAGCTACACCGACGCGTTTTTCGAAACGATGTCGGGCATCACTACAACGTGCTCTACCATCCTCGCCGGTTTAGACACTTCCTCCTCTGGTTTGCTGATATGGCGCTCAATGCTTCATTGGTTGGGTGGTATTGGCTTTATCAGTATGGCCCTGGCGATCCTTCCATCCTTCCACTTCTGCGAGTGGGCGGCATGCGTCTGTTTGAGATTGAGTCTTCAGACGGGTCAGGGAAAGTAACGCCCGTTCCCATGTGGCTGCCATGTATATCCTATGGATATACCTTGGGCTGACTCGTGGAGTGGTCTTGGCCCTTTGGTTAGCAGGTATGACGCCGTTTGAGGCCATCGATCATGCGATGTCGTTGATCTCTACAGGTGGGTACTTGACATCAGATGCATCGCTGGCTCACTGGCCGCAACCGGCTATTCATTGGACGGCGGTGATCGTCATGATTTTGGGCAGCCTACCGTTCACGCTGTATGTCGCGACATTGCGTGGCCATAGGAGCGCGTCGATAAAAGATCAACAGGTACGAGGATTCATCAGTTTTCTCGTGATTACTTGGCTAGTTGTTGGTACCTGGTTGAGCTTTAGCAGTGACTACAATTGGTGGGACTCCGTACGTATCGTCGCCTTTAACGTGACCTCTGTCGTGACCACCACAGCGTTGCATTGGGTGACTACACACTGTGGGGCAGTTTTGCCGTTCTGCTTTGTTTTACCTGACGGTTGTTGGGGGATGTTCAGGCTCTACAGCTGGTGGCCACAAAATCTTTCGTTTTCAGGTGGCAGGAACCCTGCTGTTGAGCAGCCTAAAACAACTTATCCATCTGATTCAAAAGAAGTACGACGGTAATTCTATAGACGAGGAGATTGTCCGCTCGCTTTTGACGTTTTGCTTTTTCTTCACCGTCACGATTGCAGCAATCGCCTTAGGCCTTGCTCTCATTGGACTCGATTGGACGACGGCTTTGAGTGGCGCAGCAACTGCTGTGTGCAACGTTGGGCCGGGCCTCGGCGACATCATTGTCCCTCCAGGTAATTTCTCATTACTGCCGGATACTGCAAAGTGGCTTTTGACGATTGGGATGCTCTTGGGCCGGTTGGAAATTCTCACAGTATTGGTGCTTGACGCCGGTCTTTTGGAGATATTGAACTGAAGTAGCCACGTTTAGTCACAGGAATCAACGTTGCCGATCTTGCAGCAAATGTAGACCCCTGGTTGGTAGCTTGACCAAAGCCAACCGGCCGGACAGGCATTGCTCTCAGTTGGCGGATTGTACGAAATCGAACGCTGAGCGAGGGAGATGATCGAAGATCGCAGGCGAGTACGCTAGGGAAAAGCGGCACCGTTTAGCCTACAACACCGAGATTTCATGCGCGATCATCGAAGACGATCGGGCTGATGCATTTCAGTTTCTGACCATTGAGGACGAGGGGATGAGCAAGGTAATTTTCACAGTGGGTCATTCGACTAAGCCAATTGACGTCTTCGTCCAGATGCTGCAGAGCTTTGATGTGAACGCTGTGGTGGACATTCGGACTGTGCCACGCTCCCGAACGAATCCCCAGTACAACCTGGATGTCCTGCCAGAGCTACTGGCCCAATCCGACATCTTGCATTACCAGATTGCAGCTCTAGGTGGATTACGCAAGAAATCGAAAAACGTCCAGGATGAGGTCAATGCGTTCTGGGACAATCGAAGCTTCCATAATTACGCTGACTACGCTCTCTCGGACGAATTTGAGGAAGGGTTGCGCCAATTGTTGGAGCTGAGCGACACCGCGCGCTGCGCCATCATGTGCTCCGAGGCGGTTTGGTGGCGATGCCATCGTCGAATAGTCGCGGACTACCTGCTGATCCGAGGGGTCGAAGTGCTCCACATCATGGGCATCGGAAAATCTACGAGGGCGGCGCTTAATCCTTCTGCCGAAGCATCTGGCATAAAACTCTCATACTCTCGATCAAAATAGAAAGGCAGACTTGAGAACCTATGCAGGATCTCTAGCCTTGTACAGGAGTCGCGGACAATTTTCCGATATAGGAGTCGATTTTGAAGCAGTCCGTTGCGCCATCGCGTCTCTGCGCTATGGTTAGTTCTCTAACATCCATGACTAAAGTGTAGGAGGGCTGGGCATGCGAATTCGAGGGGGCGTATTCTGGCAATGGGCTGATCCGACGTTTCACCATCGGACACACGACGAGACGTTGGACGACGGCACCTTCATCGATGTCCAGGTGAGGCTTTCGCCCACGGGAAATACGCAGATGTTCATCGGGGTATATGCGGCAAGCGGCATGCCTCTTCATGAAGAGGCCTTCGATTCCCGGCCAGGCGAATCGATGACCCGCGCTTTGGCTTAGGGTGTGGGATGTGCAAGGCGAGTCGCCATCGGCCTCAAGCCTACTGAGAGGCACGTGGCGTAGGCTTGCTAGCTCCAGCTTGGATATGTTGGAGGGATTCATTTAAGGGATTGCAACCGGCGGCTGAAGCGGACGGCGGCCACAACAGGCTGCTCTCAGCCAACGCGGCAAAAGACCATAGATGAGTCATCAGCTGGCGAAAACGCTTCTGGATCTTTTCTACTGTTCCCCCGGCCCGGATGAATGGGATCAGGGGACAGCACGTAGAGTAATTGTCGTAGCAGCTCCCGGATGGAGCTGATGTGAATTTCAATATCAAGTTGTTACTTGGCAAACAGCTTCTATATTCACCCCGTCAGGTGTCAGCACATAAGCTGCGTAATAATTGGCGTGGTAATGAGGCCTAATGCCCGGCGCTCCATTGTCTTGTCCGCCAGCAGCTATGCCAGCCGCATGGAAAGCATTGACCGCCTCACGGCTCTGCGCAATGAGTGCTACGTGCGCCCCGTGACTGGGAACGGCCGCGTCATGCAACCAGAGAAATGGCTTTGTTCCAGAACCGAACCCCAGTCGGCGAGACTTCGAACGTTGAGAATCTTGCTTATTGCTCATCACCAATGTAATCCCTAATGGTCTAAGCATTGATTCATAGAAGGCTTGAGCATGCGAGATGTCACAAACACCGATACCCATATGATCTATTGTCGAACCAACGAAATTGCTCATGGGATGACTCCATAAATGCAGATTGATCGGCTGGCATAGTTTGTTATTACCATCACGTGGCTGCTCGGTGCCCGACTAGACCTGGGATGCGCCCCCGTCGGCGAATAGCTCGGCGCCGTTGATATAGCTCGATGGCGTTGTTTCCACTAATCGTTCCACCGCAGTTGACCCTGCAAGCCGCCGCTTCCAGTCCGAGCAGTCAAGTTTTCATGTTGGTCGGATTCGCGGTTTTGATACCGGTGACTCTTTTGTACAACACCTATGGCTTTAGCGTCTTTAGTGGAAAGGTTCATCCCGCTGGCGACTGACTACTTTGTTCTGAGTCGCGAAGAAATCGTGTTCACGAATCCGTCGATTGTCAAAAGTCGGGCTGAACCAAGCTCTCATCGCCCCGGCTGCGTCAAATGAATAGCAGGCCGAAATTCTCAGCGGCGCGACTGAGGTTGCTTGAGGCCTGATCGTCCCCGATTAGCTGCTGTACCGGTTGTCTTCCGGGAATCAGGCTCCCCGTTGGTGCTGATCAAGCCAGTCTTCGGCGGCCCTAATTGCTTCAGACGCAGCCTGTTGGTAATCGTCCCAAGGCCCTGCCAATTCAAAAGCAATTTCTCCCAGACCCTTGATGTCACCTTCAATAACCACTCGGGCCGCTGCTGGGATCTGATCGTTAGGTTTTTGCCAACCGAATTTCACAATAAAATTTCTCCCTCGGTAGTTGTGAACTAAGGGCAAATCCATCAGATGGGACACGACGCCTCCGATTACGCAGGGAAATAGGACGCACAGTTGTAGGCACTTCCAACCGTTTTCGCTATCGAGGCATCTAGCCATCATTGGCCTGCTCTAGCTTTAAAGCTCTTGTCATATGAGCAGCCAAACAGAGGGGGTCGCCCGCTCTGCGAGAAAAGCGTCTACAGTGAATGCGAGACTATGGAGGTAGACGTGACGGATGGGCTGGATGTTGACGTACGAAACGTCGTGGTCATTGGTGCCTCGGCAGGAGGCGTGCAGGCACTCATTTCGCTGTTTGAAAATTTGCCTTCTCATGTGCCCGCTGCGTTTCTCGTGGTACTGCATATCCCTGCATACGAGCCCAGCGTGCTTCACAAAATTCTTTCCAGATCGACCAGCATGCGAGTGGTTGCAGCGCGAGACGGCGAGCGCATCCAGCCGGGTACCGTCTATGTCGCCGTTGCTGATCGTCACCTAATGCTGATGCATGAAGGCATACGACTGACGCGCGGGCCAAAGGAGTGTCGCGTCCGGCCTGCGGTCGACGTATTGTTCCGCTCAGCGGCGGCCAGTTACGGCGCCAGGGTCATGGGCATTATCTTGTCAGGTGCTCTAGATGACGGCACTGCGGGTCTTTGGGCCGTAAAAGATCGAGGCGGTATGACCTTCGTTCAGGATCCGTCGCAAGCCATGCTCAGCTCCATGCCTGAGAGCGCAATCCAACACGTCCAGATCGATCTGATAGGTTCGATTGCGACCATCGCTCAGCAGATCGCTGAAACGGTCGGAAGTCGCGCTGACCGTTTGCCTCATAATGGGCAAACACCTCACGAGATCGAAAATACCATTTCCTTGAAAGGCAACGGTCTCGAAGCAGGCGTAATGGGGCTCGGTAAAGTGTCTCAATTCACCTGTCCGGATTGTCATGGCGTGCTGGTGCAAATCGAAGAGGGTTCCATCGTTAGATTTCGCTGCCACACGGGACATGCTTTTTCTATGAAGTCGCTCATTTGTGAAGTCAATGCCGCCATTGATATCGGACTTTGGGATACCTTGAGAGCCGTGGAAGAGAGGATTTTGCTACTGCGTCAGATGTCCGACCAGGCGACCGTCGTCGGCGCATCTCACGATGCCGCCGATTGCCTCAAACAAGCTGATGCAGCCGAGAAGCGTCTGCAGCCACTACGCGCGTTGGTGCTTGATCCAACTTTCTTCGGTCACGACGATGCGAAGTGACGTCAAGCCGCAGACCGCAAAACATCCATAAATGGCTTACTTCCAAGGACGAAAAACCTGATGATATCCACACTTGAACTCCGCCATATAATTGAGTGTGGGTTCCTGCCGCTCTCTTGCACCTGCACCTTGAATTCGGACGGCTCGCTTATGGTGAGAGTTTTTGAGGCTTCTTCGGGTCGCGTAGAGTTATTGGCCACGGGAATCTCAGTGACAAGACTTTCTTCAAGTCGTGCGATAGCAAATTTGATCGGCGAACTTCGGAGTGAAATGGTGGCTCGCCAAACAAATTTCGATAGATCTGCGAACCGATAAATAGACAAATATTTACATATAGTTCTCAACAGAGCGAACTCATATGATGGCAGTCATGGCCATCGCTCATCGAACAAGCCTCCTGCGATCATAAGCGCCGCCCGGCAGCGAGGACTGAGCCGAGACATGATGTTTGCTCAAGTGACGGAAGGATTGGTGTCTGACTGGTTTGGGTATTGGGCTGACTCAGTACCGCGATTCAGTTGTCTGCATTAATACCCTTCCTCCGTCTGTCCGTAAATTTGACTCTCAATGAAACCTTGCGCACAGATTTTTTCTCCACCTTCCTACGTACTTCATAGATATGACGAGGTGAGAAGATGAAAGCTGTCGTATTCCATGGCGTGGGGGACATCAGGCTGGATGAAGTCCCAGAGCCAACAATCCAGTCACCCACGGATGCCATCGTAAAAATTACCGCGTCGGCAATTTGCGGAACGGATCTGCATTTTATCCGGGGAAGTGCTCCGGACATGCAAACAGGCACCATCCTTGCCACGAAGGCGTAGGTATCGTCGAAACGCTTGGGGCAGACGTGCGCAATCTAAAAATAGGTGACAGGGTCTTGATCCCTTCGACCATCGCCTGCGGTAACTGCTCGTATTGTCGTGCTGGATATTTTGCCCAATGTGATATTGCGAATCCCAATGGCAAAACAGCAGGTACCTCCTTTTTTGGCGTCCCTAAAAACACTGGCCCGTTCGATGACCTCCAAGCAGAGAAAGCCCGCATTCCTTTCGCCCATATAGGTTTGATCAAGCTCCCAGATGAGATCACCGATGACCAGGCGATTGCAATGTCGGACATTTTTCCGACAGCTTGGTTTGGCGCTGAAATGGCTGGGATCAAAGATGGCGATACCGTTGCTGTATTCGGTTGCGGCCCGGTGGGGCTTTTTGCAATTGTCAGCGCCAAGCTGATGGGCGCCGGCAGGGTGTTCGCCGTTGATTGCTTTGACGACCGACTCGCTCGTGCACAGGAGCTTGGTGCCGAATGCATCAATTTTGAAAAGGAAGACCCGGTCAAAACCATCGCTCGTCTGACCGCCGACATCGGCGTCGATCGGGTTATTGATGCGGTCGGTATTGATGCCAATCATGCTCACCATGGCGAGGTGCACGAGACTGCGCAGTGGCAGCCTGGCGATGAGCCCTCCCAAGCGCTGCAATGGGCCGTAGAAGCTGTGGCCAAGGCGGGTACGATATCGATTATCGGGGTATATCCTGCCGGGTTTGACGTTTTCCCAATCGGCGCTGCGATGAACAAAAACGTCCGCATCAATATGGGCAATTGTCATCACCGAAAATACATCCCCAAGCTCATCGAGATGACGCTCGCAGGACGAGTTGATCCTGCAAAAATCCTCACCCAGACCGAACCGCTGACGGATGCGATTTCCGCCTTCAAATCATTCGATAAACACCAATCGGGCTGGATCAAAGTCAAGCTCGAACCGTCTGCGTCTTCATAACAAGAACTCAGGATCAGATTTTTCGATAACCAATTGATGCGATGTTGAAGTGCATTCAATGAATGGCAGGCTGCTCATTCATGGCGTTGGCTCGGTCAAACGATGGCAGGAGGATTTCAATGAACAGTTATCCCGTGCCACCCTTCAAACCTCAGCAACAACCTATTCCCGGTGACCAAAGCAGAATGGAACCGTACCCCGATTGCGGAGAGAATAGCTATCGAGGATCAGGCCGACTTGGCAATAAAATCGCGTTGATTACCGGTGGTGATAGCGGTATTGGGCGCGCAGTCGCCACGCCTTTGCGCGTGAAGGGGCTGACGTTGCTATTGCCTATCTGGATGAACACGAGGATGCAAAGGAAACCGCACGCAGGGTAGAAGACGCTGGACGTCAATGCATTCTATGCCGGGAGAACTGGCGACCCTTACGAATTGTGCCGGGGTCGTGAACGGCACCGTGACGGAGTTCGGGCGCATCGATATCTTGGTTAACAATGCAGCATTTCAGATGACTCATGAAACGTTGGAAGAGATACCTGACGAAGAATGGTTAAAGACGTTCGACGTCAATGTCACGGCGATGTTTCGCATCTGCAACGCCGCGCTACCCAACATCGCAGCCAGCAGTTCCATCATCATCGCCAGTTCCGTCAATTCCGACGCACCAAGTCCCAGCCTGTTGGCGTATGCCATCACAAAAGGCGCCATCGCGCACTTCACCGCTAGTCTTGCCCAGATGCTTGGCAAGCGTGGTATTCGTGTTAATAGCGTCCCCCCGGGCCAGTTTGGACACCCATGATTGTGTCCACAATGTCCGAAGAGTCGGTGTAAAATTTCGGATCAACAACCCCTCTAGGTCGTCTAGGGCAACCTGTCGAGGTCGCGGCGATCTATGTCCTGCTTGCGTCAGATGAGGGCAGTTATATCTCAGGCGAACGCTACGGGGTAACCGGTGGCAAACCCATTTTGTGAGCTTCAGCGAGGGGCCTGTGAGACTTGATTGCATGCGCCGATTAGCATTTTCAGCGGGGGCAGTTAGCATAGAACGCATTCCGTTCCAAGGCCTCTAGTGCTGTACTGATGACTGCTGGCTCGCAAAACCCGCTACAGCGACGGCACTGCCATACCCATAAGACGTCCACTCAATACCGCCGACTCGTCCATCGAAGGAACCGGAAACAGATAATGAAACACCGAAACAAAACAATGAGGGCGATGATTGAACTTCAGCGCCTACATTTTCAGCATCATTTTTCAATAATCATTCGGGTAAGTCCCGTTGGGCGTGCCACCGGGACGAAGACGCATAATACTACTCATACAAAGGAGATGGCGTGACTCCGTCTTGAGGATGTAGGTAAATACTGACCTACAATCGGCGTCGGAAGCCGGTCGTGAAAAATGACTAATTTATTCTTTGTATTGGTTAGTGACGTGGCGCAGCGCACTAACTAGAACGGATGAAAGCTCATCTATTGAATAAGGTTTTCGCAAAACCTCAAATCCAAAGCTCCCCTCTTGGGCAAGAATATCGCTGTAGCCAGACGTAAGTACGACAGGTAAAAGCGGATAAAATTTTCGAATCGCCTTGGCTAAATCTATCCCATTCATCCCTGGCATGACGACATCAGTCAGTACAATCGCGAAGCGATTCTCACAGCCGGCCAATTGCTCTAAAGCCGTCTCAGCATTCGATGCCAAGACGGGCCGGAAGCCAAGTTCTGAAAGAATATTGAGGCAAAATGCACCTACGTCGGGATTGTCCTCAACCAGGAGGATGCACGTTCCATGGTTTGCGTTCAGGCTTGCGGGTTCAGAAGTTCTGTCTAACTGCACATCTGTTTGCGCGTCCACGCGTGGAAGAAAAAGCCTGAAAGTAGTACCTTCGCCAACCTGACTTTCCACCAAAATTTCCCCCCCTGACTGCTTGGCGAACCCAAAGACTTGAGATAAGCCCAAGCCAGTGCCTTTTCCTTGCTCTTTTGTGGTAAAAAAAGGCTCAAATATAGTCTCCAAAATATCTGAAGAGATCCCGCTACCGGTATCGGTGACTGATACAACAACATAGTGACCAGTTAAAACCGGCTGTCGTCCGTCTGCGGGAATATGGTCGACGGATTCTACGCGAATACAAATTTTACCTAATCCGCCCATCGCATCACGAGCGTTAAGTACTAAATTCACAAGCGCAGTATCAAACTGATTAGCATCTGCAAAAATGAAACATGGTTTTTCTGATATTTCCATCACGATCGCGATCGTACTGCCTGATAGAGTTTCGAGCATGTCTCCTAAACCTTGGATGCTTTCACCTGCGGCGAACACCTCCGGTTTCAATGTTTGTCGCCTTGCGAATGCCAGAAGCTGTCCGGTAAGTCTTGAGGCGCGGTCGACCGTACTGGAAATAGCATCGGCGTACCGTTGGCGCTTATCTTCAGAAATTGTGGGACGCTTAAGCAAGTCACTGCAGGATTTTATTACCGTGAGAAGATTATTGAAGTCGTGGGCCACGCCGCCAGTAAGTTGTCCCACGGCTTCGAGCTTTTGCGCTTGCCGCAGGGCTGATTGAACAGCTTCAAGCTCAACCCTGGATTTGATCTCGTCAGTTACGTCGTGCGCAAAATAAAATGCGCCGATCACCCTTCCTGTTGAATCCAAGAGGGGTGTATAAGAAAAGTCGAAGCTACGTTGGTTAATCCCTTTTTCGCCAAATTCAGCAATCACGCGAAAAGTCTCTCCGTTCAAAGCACGGGCCATATGCGCATGGAGGCTGGCTCCTTGTACCGGGGACATCATATCCGGTAAAACCTCTCCATCCTTGGGTCGCACTCCATGTAACCGTTCAAATACGTCGAGATGCGCACGGTTAAACGCAACCTGGCGGAAATTAGTATCAAATACGCAAGTTGGAACCGCGTTAGCTTCAATGACGTCTCTGAACAAACGTAGCTTTGCTGTCCTTTCGGTAATTATATTTTCTAAGTTAGAATTGAGAATTCGAAGCTGTGCTTCACTTTCTAGTAGCGCCGCTTCTGCACGTTTACGGTCAGTAATATTGGAGGCCGCGCCCAACCATCCGGTGATGGCGCCGTGCTGATCGATCAACGGCACGGCACGCACATGCGCCCAGCCGACCGTTCCGTCTACTTGATTGACCGGATGCTCTATATGGTAGGTCGTTCGGGTTTGAATCGCGCGTTCGTATTCTGTGCGCACGGCATCCCGCGCATCGGCCGGAATATATTTCTCGAGCCATTTAGAGTTCGTGTCGTCGGTATTGGGAATGAAATCGCCACCGGTCAGCTGATGCAGTTGGCTCCAATCGGCGCTAATAGAGAAGCGCACCTCAGAGGACGATCTGATCAGTGCATCAAGCCTTTGCTCACTATCCATAAGAGCAAGAGTGGCTCTAACGTGATCAGTGGTGTCTTTGGCAAAACAGAGGACGCCTTTGATGGATCCGGCGTCGTCCCGGATAGGTGAGAACGAATAGCTCCACCAAGTGGTTATCTCTGCGCCACCCCTGACTGTGATGCTGGGAGTATCTGTCATTCGGTTAGCGCGGCCCGCAAGCGCTTCCGCCATTGAGTCCTGAACCGAGCTCCATACATTCTCCATTGAAACGGGGAATGGTGTTCCTACGGGATCCTGTAACCGCATTTCCTGAGCAGCACGATACGCATCATTACAAAAAAATAACAGCTTAGGCCCCCAGACAAGATACATGCTATCGCAAGAGCTGAGCATGAGTCCGAGGGCGTTACGAAGCGCACTAGGCCAACGTTCTGGAATGCCTATCGAGGTAGCAGACCAATCGTGACGGCGGATAAGCTCACCACTTTTGCCGCCTCCGATCAAAAATTGCCGTTCATGTTCTGGATTCACGTTGATCAGTCCCTTGTTGTCGAAAAAGGTCAAAGTGAGTTCTACCCATTCTAAATGCAGCGACGGACAAGCTGTAGGTTTTGGGCCGGAAGTGGGCAGGTAAAGCGGTTGCCGCCATGTTTACTACGTGACATTTTGTTTTCGCAGCTCAGGTTGCAGCGAACAAAGATGGAGCGTGTAGTCTGGCTTGGGAGAGGAGCCCGTCGCTGCCGGAATCTGTAATCTGCGCTCTTGAGTAGCCAGACTGGAAGCTTAGCTCGCCCGCCAGCTCACATCAGTTATGCCGTATCTCTCGGCCAGAGGCTTGGATATCATTTTCAACGGCGCCTTTCCTGGCTTTGGTATCGGGGTGATGCCCGCATCGCAGCTTGCCCAATGCCAAGCGTCTGCATTCTGCATCGTTTTGCTGCGGATGATGAAAGACTTGGGTTTCCCATGGAGCTTGTAGTCAATATGAAAGTTACTGGTCATAAGCTTCCGTGTTCCCCAGACGCAGATAATTAGGTCTAAATGATACGGGTCGAGCTTAGTATCAAGCGGTGATCCAAAAAATCGTCCCATCACCGTTTTAGACCATTTTCTCCGTTGCGGCTATCAGGGCATTTGGCCACTATTTTTTCTATCTGACCTTATTTTTAAATCTCATGCGCTCTTCTCTGGATGGTGGGGTGAGAAGCTAAGAGGTGCGCATAGCGGACGAGTAGGTGTAAGCAAAAGTCGTCACGAGCTCTTTTTCGGGGGCGTTCAGGTGCTGAGCTAGGACGGCGAACGTATCAGGCCAAGTTCCGTTTATGTTACCGTTGCGGATCGTCACCAAAAAGCGACTTGAGACGGAGTAAGGGTGACGCGTGGGCCGAAGCCATGCCGCGTCCGACTAGCTGTCGACGTATCGTGTCGCTAAGCTGCGGTAAAATATGCGCTACGATTATAGGTGGTAGTCTTTCAGGCGCGTTGAATACCGGCGCTGCAGGTCTGGCGGCAAGCTGAGGGAACGTGTGTCGCGGGATCTGGGCAGATGCTCAGTACAAATAATGGTGCGATCAACTAATCGATGGATTTCCGGTGGCTCCGTCTTACAGACGAAACCGACCAGAAGCAGCTAACCACATTCAAGGCCTGGGAATAGTCAAACGGGGTGCAACATAAATGCGATAGCGCCTATCAGATCTTCCATCGACCAAGGCTTATGTAGATAGATGGCCGTTGCCGGTATCGTCGCCGGGTCTATCAGATATCCTGATGTCAGAATGGCAGAAATACTAGGCCACCTTCCTTTGATCATCTCGATAAAATTCAGTACCTTGAATTTGCCCTAGCACCCTATGATCTGCAATCACAAGTCTACACTGACCATGTGCCTGCAACAGATAGGTTAACGCCTCGTCCGCCGTTTCAAACACCACTGCGCTTGCGCCCAGCTCCACCACGATATCTTTCATCAACGAGCGCAAAGTCGCATCGTCTTCGATGACAATCACCTCCCTTAGATTGGCGGTAGGCCTTCCAAATTTAGCTTCATTTGTCATTCCTCAGTCTGAGAACGAATCGGCATCTTTGATCAACGCCAGAGTCCAGGCCCTATGCTGAAAAGCCACACTCAGAACGATTCGTTTCGGTGCCTAGGTCAACGGATCCGTATTTGTTACAAGCCGAAGGTTGCCACTCATTGTTGATTTACTCGCTACGGGCCGAGGTATGCCGGGTCAAAAGGGCGACTTTTCCTAAGCGTCATGCAGCGAGCCAAAATCTCAAAGGTCTCACATTTTTCATGCAATTGGTGCTCTCGTGACCGGGTAACGAAAAGATCTGCACCTTGGTCAGCCGTCTTCTTGGTCTCCTTAACGTCGTATCCATTGGTCTGGAAGATCTCAACCAGGAAGGCTTCAAACTGAAATCCATCCATGGCATCCACTAGGTACATGGTGATGAACTGGTTGGGATTGAAATGCTCCAGCTGGGATCCCAGCCGCTCGACGAGAATAGGGAGATCCATTCCGGTTGCCAATGGCAGTCCCTGATCACGCCGGTGCTGGCCACCGCGCTGGGTGTGAAAGAAGAACAGGTCACTATCCGCGCCTACATGCTGGGTGGTGGTTTCGGCCGTCGCCTTAACGGTGACTACACCATTCCGGCGGCGCTGGCGTCGAAGGCGCTGGGTGGCAAACCGGTAAAAATGGTCATGAGCCGTTCACAGGATATGCAGTTCGATAGCCCGCGTTCCGCATCGGTGCAGCAGTTGAAGATGGCGTTCGATGCGGACAAGCGCGTGATTGCCACGGAACACCACGCGACGGCGGGCTGGCCCACGCAAGTGATGGTCCCGGTCTTTATGCCCAAAGGTATCAATGGCCAACCGTTCGACCCCTTCGCCATCGCCGGTGCCGATCACTGGTACACGGTGGGCGCACAGAGGGTTCGCGCGGTATCCAACGACCTGGCCAACGCTTCGTTCCGTCCTGGCTGGCTGCGCTCGGTAAGCGCCGGCTGGACCGGCTGGGCTGTGGAAAGCTTTATGGACGAAGCGGCCCACCAAGTCGGCAAGGATCCGCTGGTATTTCGCCTGGATTTGTTGACTGCCGAAGGTCGCAATGCCGGCAGTGGTCCGATAGCCATTGGTGGTGCTTCCCGTCAGGCTGCCGTGTTGAAAAAGGCCGCTGCCATGATTGGCTGGGGGACGCAGCAGCCGACAGATACAGGGTTGGGTATTGCCTCGATCTTTGGCCAGGAAAGGGAGATGCCCACCTGGGTTGCCTGTGCCGTGCAGGTGCATGTCGATAAAGTCACTGGCCTGGTCGATGTACAGAAGCTCTATATCGTCGTGGATGCCGGTATTATCGTCGATCCCGATGGGGCCGAAGCCCAGTGTCAGGGCGCGGCACTATGGGGGCTATCGATGGCGTTGTTTGAAGGCAGCGAGTTGGTGAAAGGTAAATTCAAAGACTCCAACTTTGATACCTATACGCCGCTGCGTATGTTGCAGACGCCACCAGAGATCAAAATCGAGTTTATATCCAGCAAGGCAGCACCGTCCGGCTTGGGTGAGCCTGCCGTAACGCCGGTGGCCCCAGCCATTGCCAATGCCATTTACAACGCGGTAGGTGTACGTTTACGCAAATTGCACATGACGCCGGATGATGTGAAGGCGGCACTAAGCAAGGTGTAAACCAGTAAAGCCCGGTGATTTCATCGGGCTTTTTCATGGTGCGCCAGGCATGACGCGTAGCGCCGTGACTGGCGCTGTTCAGCTCATTATGGTGATGAGTTGGATGACTTGGAGGTGGAAGTCCTCTACACACCCGGCAAGGGGAAGTGTTAGCCGAAGGCAAGGGTGTCGCGGGCGACTGCGAATCTGAAGGAAGCCTTAGGCAAAATGCTGGCCTGACGAACAGGAAGCGGATGAGGCTGCGTAGCGGGGTGAGATGGCCATAATCATCAAAGCCCAATACTTGCACGGAACGCTACGACGTATATCCGACAGGCATAAGCAGGAAGGCCGCGCGAATTACCCTTGGAGATCTGCACGTTTGCCAGTGTGCTACCGAGCGCCGCGAGGCGACGGGATGAGCGTGCAGAAGTCAGCCGAGGCCGTGGTAAGTGGCAAGTAACTCTGCCACCAAGGGCCGCGCCAGTAGGCGTCAGAGTCTCGTCGAATACCGAAATGCAGAAATTTCTCCCAGAGAAGACTGTTACTCCGAATCCCGGACTGAATCCGAGGATGACGGCTGACAGCGCACAGGTATCGACGGCGTCTGTGACGTGGACGAACGCGGAGCCGGACACGCTGATGGAGCGGGTGCTTGCACCCGCCAACCTCAAGCGTGCCTATCACCGCGTAGTCAGCAACTAGGGCGCGCCAGGTGCCGATGGCATGACGAGGGTTGGCCGGGATTCGCGCCAAATTCGCCAAAATGCAATTAAGCTTATGATTTAAAAGCTAAAACTGAATTTTGTAATCAATCGGTTTGATCTTCCGATCGAGGTCCAGGGCGTAGTCGCCAAAACGATTGATGTGGCTTGTCCGGTACGGCGATAGCGCCTTTAGGGGAGCCCGCAGAATTCTGAAAAGTGCGACACGAAGTCGCTTGCAGAAGTTGTTCCCACTTAAGTGGAGGGAACCGTCCGTGTCACCGGGTGAACCTACGGGCCTGAATCAAGAGCGGCCCGGACAATGCAACGAAGCGCCGGAAGGCGTGGGGTACCAATCGTGAGATGCGTACCTTTCTGGTAGCCATAAACTGGATGAGTGCTAGGTAGTTGGTATGGTGAAAACATTTGAACCCGCGTTAAAGATCGTGAATTCTAACAAGCGGAAATGGCTAACACGCTTGAGCCAAACGGCAATGGAGGTGGGAAGAGCGCCTTTTTCCTGCGCCTTCGTGACCCATATACCTTCCGGTCAATAGCGGGCACCTAACCCGACACACTTCAGCAGGCGGAACGTGGAAACTCCGTATCGCTCCCATGTGGGACAGCGGACCGTAAGGTCTACTTATGGCGGTGCGGAAACAGGAATGAGGACAAAGCGAATGCCGCCCTGTAGCGGGGCGGATAGGGGTTGAAACATCATCCCACGCGAAAGCGGGCCCACTTCCTTATGGTCTTTCTTCACCAGAGAATCTGTAGAACCACCTTAGCGGAAGGAAAGCAAATGAAGGCTGCATCTCGAGCTTGTGCACCCTCCGGCGTGGCCTGGGACGGCATCAATTGGCTCGAAGTCCAGCGTCAGGTAAGGCGGCTGCAGACCCGTATGGTGAAGGCTGTACAGGCCGGCAGACACAATAAGGCGAAAGCCTTGCAGTGGCTGTTGACCCACTCATTTTGCGGCAAAGCACTAGCCGTTAAACGGGTGTCTGAAAACAAAGGCAAGAACACCCCCGGAGTTGACAAGGTCACTTGGAAAACACCGGCGGCAAAGACCAATGCGATCGCGTCATTGAAGAGGCGGGATTATTCGACTCTTCCGCTTCGGAGGGTAATGATTCCGAAGAAAAACAGCAAAAAGACGAGGCCTCTCGGCATACCCGTGATGAAGTGCCGCGCCATGCAAGCATTACATCTGCTAGCTCTGGAGCCTATCGCGGAAACCACTGCAGACCTGAATTCCTATGGATTCAGGCCAAAACGCTCAACCGCTGACGCTGGAGAGCAATGTTTTACTGTTCTGGCGCAAACCGCGAGTGCGCAGTGGGTGCTGGAAGCCGATATTAGAGGCTGTTTTGACGAGATCAGTCACGACTGGATGGCCGCCAACATCCCTACGGATATGGTGGTTTTTAGGAAGTGGCTCAAGGCGGGATACGTTTATCAGAACGAGCTCTTCCCTACCGATGCCGGAACTCCGCAAGGAGGACTCATTTCACCGGTGGCAATGAACATGACATTGGATGGCCTCGAAAGGAGACTGGCGGAGAAGTTCCCGACAGTGAAACGAAAAGGAAAAGGCTTGAAAATGAACATGGTACGGTATGCGGACGACTTCATTATTACCGGCAGCTCGAAGGAATGGCTGGAGCTGGAGGTGAAGCCCGTCGTGGTGGAATTTTTGGCGGAACGTGGGCTCGACCTGTCGCCTGAAAAAACCAAAATAACGCATATCGGGGAGGGGTTTGACTTTCTCGGATGGAACTTCCGCAAGTACAACGGCAGGCTACTGATTAAGCCGTCGAAAGCAAATGTCAAAGGGCACTTAGGAAAAATCCGGGAAGTCATCAAGGCCAACAAGACGTCTAAACAGGCAAATTTGATAAGACTGCTTAATCCCATATTACGGGGATGGGTCAATTATCACTGTCACGTAGTCGCTAAGGCAACCTTTCAATCGAGTTGATTCAATAGTCTGGTCAATGCTGTGGCAATGGGCATTAAGACGGTATCCGAACAAGGGAGAGCGCTGGGTCAAGAAGAAATATTTCAAGTCCCAGGGCACCCGCAACTGGGTGTTTTCTGCAACTGAAAAAGATGAAGATGGGACTAAGGGGGAGCGCAGTCCGGCGTTTTTCAAGGTAGTTGTCGCGTCCACCGTCGTGCTAAGCGACCTTTACGACCACTTTCAGCTCCCTCTCGGGGTTCAGGTACACCGTCCCGATCGGGTTCCAGTTACGTGTCTCACCTGACCATCGTTCCGGTTTTTTTTCCCGGGCCTGCCCGTAAATCATATCGCGCCGGGCCAGGATCTCCCGGTCTTTCCCCTCGTGACGTTGAGCCGGTGTCACGAAGCGGATTTTGCTATGACGATGCACGGTGTTATACCAGACCATAAAGTTTCTGACCCAGATACGCGCGTCCTCCAGGCTGCCAAACCCATCCTGCGGCCACTTCGGGCAGTACTTCAACGTCCTGAACAGCGATTCGGAGTACGGGTTGTCATTGCTGACACGCGGTCGCCCACGTGAAGGCGTGATGCCCAGGTCGTACATCTTGGTCAGCAGCGTCACTGACTTCATAGGAGCGCCGTTATCTGAGTGAAGCACCAGTGGTTGGCGCCAACACTGCTCTTGAGTCACGCTTCGTTGCAGTAACGCTGCTGCTTTTTCACCGCTCTCAGCTTTGTAAACCTCCCAGCCGACAGCCTTGCGGCTGTAGATATCCTCGATCAGGTACAGGTAGTAAAACTTCCCTCGAACCGGCGACGGCAAGTACGTAATATCCCACAACCACACCTGGTTGGCGGCTGTGGCCGCATAGGTGGTAGGCGCTTCATGACGATGCGGTCGTTTGGCCCGTGAGCGATGTTGCTGCTGACCTGCGGCATGTAATACCCGATAAAAAGTGGCCTCTGGAGGCCATGTAACAGCCCTCGTCAGCCAGCTGTGGCACGATCTGACTTGGCGGCAGATGGGCGTAGGCCTTGCTATTGCACAGCGTCACGATGTTCTGTCGCTCCAGCTCGCTCAAAGCATTTTTCGGCGTTGGCCTGACCGTTGTAGTACGTCCATCTGCCAGAATTTCCTGCGCCACACTCCAGCGCTGCAGCGTTCGTAGCGAAATGCCGACTTCCAAACAAGCAGGCGCCCTGCGGGCGCCCGCTGCGATGGCTTCATTGAGCCAACCGACGAGTAGATACCGTTCTGGCAACAAGGTCAGCTGTCCTCGTCGTCGCTCCCCCAGTAGGCATTGAGCTTTTTTCGCAGCACCAGCAAAGCCGCGGTTTCGGCCAACGCCGCATCCTTGCGACGCAACTCACGCTCAAGCTCGCGGATTCGATTTTTATCATTCTTCGACTGGCCGACGACTACATTTTTGACCTTTGTGTGCTGACTACTGCTGGCAATAAAGGCGTTGCGCCAATCAGTAATCTGCTCGGGAAATATCCCCTTGCGTCGGCAATACTCGCCCAACTCCAGCTCCGATAGGGCTGAAGCCTCGATAATGACAGCCAGCTTGGATTCGGCCGACCAATTGTCGACAGGTTGCTTGGCTTCGGACAATGGCGTACCTCTGGCAGCAGCTTGCTTGCGCCAATAATGGAGAGACATATCGCTGCAACCTTCACGGCGCGCGACCTCCGCCGCCGAAAGGCTCAGGGGCGGAAGCATCATTTTCAGCAGCGCAGCTTTACGTTCTTCTGAATAGAAAGGCATGACCATATTCTTGCCGCCCCCGGAATGCTTTTAAAAAGCGGGGGACACGACAACTACCCTGACACCGGGGGCACGAGTGGCACCTATAGGCCACTGAAAGACCCAAACCCTGGCATTTTTGCGCCATTAGAATGACCAATATTGGCATTCTTAAGTCAGCACAACGGGACGTGTGACCAAGGGGGCAGATATGAAGGAATCAGACCATGACCTGAGCACCCAAAAGCGCAATGGTCATTGCCCAACTTTACAGCTTGGCCGAGACGATAAACCCAACGGCGAGCCCTATGCATAGCTACGCCACGCACTCGACGGCTGCCAACGGCGACATCGGTTGAAGATTAGGAAGCCCTGCTGCCGTAGAGCTGCACACCAGAATCGCCCAGCCAAGCACGCAGCCGATTTTGAGGTCTCGGGGTTCATGGAGCGCTTACGTTTGAATTCATAGACAGACAGGCTATAACCAGTAGAGCAGAGCCTTTTCCCACGCTGTTTATCCATCGATTTCGACAAAAAATTATTTGAACCATCTCCCTTTAGCCAGACACTAACTCAGGTGCTTATAAATCGCACCACGCATTAAACCTTCAGGAGCACTACTAATGAAAGCCATTATTTATAACGGGCCTCACGACGTCAGCATTCAAAACGTTCCCGATGCAAAGATTGAAAAAGCAACTGATGTACTGGTCAGAATTACCACGACCAATATTTGCGGCTCTGACTTGCACATGTACGAAGGGCGCACCAGCTTTGAAACTGGCAGAATCCTGGGCCATGAGAACATGGGTGAAGTCATCGAGGTTGGTGCAGCAGTTGATCGCGTGAAAGTGGGCGATATGGTCTGTCTGCCGTTCAACATCGGTTGTGGTTTCTGCGAAAACTGCGAACGGGGCCTGACTGGCTACTGCCTGACCGTTAACCCCGGCAGTGCGGGTGGTGCCTACGGTTTTGCGGACATGGGCCCTTACCAGGGCGGCCAGGCTGAACTGCTGCGCGTGCCTTATGCGGACTTTAATTGCCTGGTGCTCCCTGAAGACGCCAAGGAAAAAGAAGACGATTACGTTATGCTCTCGGACATTCTACCTACCGGCTGGCACGCGACTGAATTGTCCGGGCTGTTACCGGGTGAGAGCATCGCCATCTACGGTGCAGGTCCCGTTGGCCTGATGGCAGCTCATGCAGCGATGATCAAAGGCGCGTCGCAGGTATTTGTTGTCGACAGCCATCCAGACCGTTTGGCACTGGCGGCCAAGCTGGGCGCGACGCCGATCAACACCGCACAAACGCAAGCCGTGGAGCAGATCCTTAATCTGACTAACGGCAGAGGCACTGACCGTGGCTGCGAGTGCGTGGGTTATCAATGCTGCGACAAGCATGGTCATGAAGCGAATCACGAGACTATGAATAACCTGGTCGCCTCCACCAAGCCAACCGGCGGTATTGGTGTCGTGGGTGTCTTCGTGCCGCAGGATCCGAACGCCGCAACCGACTTGGCGAAAGAAGGCAAAATGGCTTTCGACTTCGGTTCTTTCTGGTTCAAGGGTCAGCAGATCCGTACTGGTCAGGCTAACGTCAAAGCGTACAACCGTCGCCTGGCCGAACTGATTCATCATGACCGTGCCAAGCCATCGCAGATCATTTCCCACAGATTGAAGTTGTCTGAAGGTCCGGAAGCGTACAAGCAATTTGATGCGCGGGCCGACGGTTGGACCAAAGTCGTACTTAAACCATCGGCGTAAGCGTCCCGCACAATCAGTTGAGGTACCTTGAAGCCGGCATCTGATCGACGCCTCGTGGGCGGTCCGTGCAAGCGAAACTTTCGCTTTTCTCCGGATTACCTCCGCGAAATTCAGGGAACGCAGGGTAGGCACACACGGGTCGCTCTTTGCTAGGCGAGCCATTCTCAGCGGGTTGGCGGGCTATCAGGACCGAAGGGGCTTTATCTCCTTCGGTCTATGCTACGAGCGTCATTAATGCATCGTTGTGCACGGCGGATGGCACATCCGCTGAAAACGGCTGGCCTATATTAGTCACACCCGGCCCACCCAAGCAGTGCCCCATGCCTGGCACAAGAAACAGTCGCACAAAATCCTTTTGCCCCTTCCGCTTCCCAGTGCTGGCCACAACTCGATCGTAGTAATTGATGCCCAGGTCGTACATCTTGATCAGCAGCGTCACTGACTTCATAGGAGCGCCGTTATCTGAGTGAAGCACCAGTGGTTGGCGCCAACACTGCTCTTGAGTCACGCTTCGTTGCAGTAACGCTGCTGCTTTTTCACCGCTCTCAGCTTCGTAAACCTCCCAGCCGACAGCCTTGCGGCTGTAGATATCCTCGATCAGGTACAGGTAGTAAAACTTCCCTCGAACCGGCGACGGCAAGTACGTAATATCCCACGACCACACCTGGTTGGCGGCTGTGGCCGCATAGGTGGTAGGCGCTTCATGACGATGCGGTCGTTTGGCCCGTGAGCGATGTTGCTGCTGACCTGCGGCATGTAATAGGTGAACACCTCATCCTGGGTCCAGGTAGCGGTGTGGTATTGGCAGCCGTCAGTGCCGGCGCGAACCAGCCTTCGATCATCGCGCCCGCGTAGCTGTCGTCAGCGGTTTTCTCGGCACCCAACAGATTGCGTGGCGTGTGGCAGGCGGCGCAATGGCTCAAACCCTCGGCGAGATAGGCACCGCGGTTCCATGCTTCGCTCTTGCCGGCGACCGGCCGATAGCTACCCTGGTCCATAAACAGCAGCTTCCAGCCGGCTTGCAGGGCACGGATGTTGAACGGGAACGGCAGAGTATTCTGCTGCGCCGGCGCGCTCACCGGCTCCCGCGTCATGAGGAAGGTATAGAGCGCCCGCACATCCTCGTCGGTGACCTTGGTGAAGTGGTCGTAGGGGAATGCGGGATAAAGATGCGAACCATCGCGGGAGACGCCTTCGTGCATGGCCCGCATGAATGCCGCCTCGGACCAGCGGCCGATTCCGCTATCCGGGTCGGGCGTGATGTTGGTCGAATAGATGACGCCGAAAGGGGTAGGCATTCCATAGCCGCCGGCATAGGGCTGGCCACCCTTCACCCTGTGGCAGGTCGCGCAGTAGCCTGCGCCGGCCAAGGCTTCACCCTTGGCAACCAGCTCGGCGGGGAAGCCCGCAACCGAGCCCGGAGCGATGGGGGCGATGGTCGGCCGCCAGACCAGGGCGAAAAACAACACCGCACCCAGGACGACCAGAATTGCCAAGCCGATGGATATCCGCTTAATCAAGACCGACATCCTTAGCCCGGAGAGCTGATCTGGCTGAGTATAGCCGTGCTCGGCTCCTGTCCATTCAGGCTGACGTGTGGCAGCTAAATCTGAGGTTGGCGCAGCGCGGTTAAATCATGAAAACCAGCGCCGAATAGAGGCATACGCCGACTAGAAAAGCCGGAAAAGAGCTTGAGCGTGCCGCCGAAAACTCCTCCTGGATGACCATCAACACCATGCTGTCGGCCACAAAGGAGAGCAGAAATGTCACGATCGGTGGTGATATCACCGTCATCAGCCCAATGGCCCAGCCAAGAGGAATCGCTGCTGAGAGGACCCAGCGACCGGTACTGAGAAAAGAGCTCTTGTGCAGCTCCAACAAGCGGTGGTCGACGACGAGAAAGTGCATGGCGATCGAGTGGGTGAAGAGCTGTGTACAGAAGTAGCCAGACTATCCATTTACGTCGACCACTAAGCGGCCACGAAGCTTGCCCTCGATGATCTTCTGCGCCGCCCCCACAACTTGGTCCAAGGGAATGGTTGCGGCGAGAGACGAAAGAGTCTCTCGGTTGAGATCGCGGTCCAGGCGTTTCCAGGCCGCGTCACGGAACTCGTGGGGGGCCATGACGCTATCAATTCCCGCAAGGGTGACGCCTCGTAGAATGAAGGGGGCGACACTGGCGGGAAACTCCATTCCTTGAACGAGTCCGCACGCGGTGACTATCCCCCGGTAGCGGGTCTGGGCGCAGGCGTTGGCCAGGGTATGCGAGCCGACCGCATCGATCACGGCTGTCCAGCGCTCCTTCTGGAGTGGCTTGCCGGGAGCAGCCAGTTCCTCGCGCTCGATAATGTCCGTGGCGCCCAACTGCTCGAGGTAGTAGCGCTCCTGAGGTTTCCCAGTGGCTGCAACCACACGGTAGCCTTGGGCCGCCAACAGCGCTATGGCGATCGAGCCGACACCGCCTGTTGCACCGGTAACCAATACTTCACCGTCCTCGGGTTGTACGCCATGCTTCTGCACGGCATCGACCGATAGCGCGGCTGTATATCCTGCCGTACCGATAGCCATGGCTGCCCAAGTGCTTAAACTGTCGGGGAGACGAATCAGCCAGTCGGCTGGTACTCGTGCACGCTGGGCCAGACAGCCCCAGTGGCGCTCGCCGGCGCCCCAGCCATTGAGTACGACGCGCTGACCGGATAGAAAGCGCGGGTCGTCGCTTTCCAGCACCAGGCCGGCGCCATCGATTCCGGGCACCATGGGCCATTGACGTACCACAGGCGAGTGATCTGTCAGGGCTAGCGCATCCTTGTAGTTGAGGGTCGAGTACTCAACGCTGATGAGCACTTCACTACCGGCCGGTAAGTCCTCATCCTCCAGCTCAGTCACACGAGCAGAGAACCCCTGCTGGTCCTTGTTAAGCAATACTGCCTTGAAACTCATGAGCAATCCCCACGGATAATGATTTGATGCCTCACCACGCCGGCTTATGCTGACATGACGAAGTCAGGTAGAACGAACTGACCGAGTTCCTCAATGACCTCACCTGCGGGGCGTTGGCCGTATTTCAAATTGATGATCACATGGTTAACGCCGATCTCCTGCAAGCTGTGCAGCAGCGGGATCAGATGATGTCGCCCCAGTTGATAGCCCAGGTGGATCGGCCGAGGTGGTGTCTGCGGGTTATCTGTCAGATCGATGTATAGCGACTGGGTGAAGGGTTTGAACAGTTCACCACATTCGGCACGAACCGCCGTGCGCCAGTCCTCGATAATCAGCTGCTGAGTCTTCGGTGCACGCGGATAGCTGATCCAGCCATGACTGCAGCGGGCGATCCACTCCAGCGTCTGGCGGCTATGGCCGGTGACGAAGAAAGGAATTTCCGCCGTGGTCGGCTTGGGAATCAGATCGGCCCCCTCAAGCATGCCGCCGGACCAGGTCAAAGGCACGAAACTGCTGCGCTGAACCTCGCGAAATACCTTGAGGTATTCGCGGAACAGGCTGTCGCGTTGCTCCGGGTCGACACCGAATGCCGGAAACTCTACTGGACGGTCACCGGAAGCCACGCCGAGTAACAGGCGGCCACCGCTGAGCTGATCGACACTAGTTGCGGCCTTGGCGGTGTGTAGGGGATTGCGGATTGGCAGGATGACCGACGCGGTGCCCAGCGCAATCGAGCGAGTGTGTGCCGCCATAAAACCCAGGTAGACCCAGGGATCGAAGACCTGGCCCGAATCACCGAAGCTGGGGTCGCGTAACGGCACGTCGCGAAACCAGAGGGCGGAGAAACCCAGCTTCTCGGCGCGTTGGGCCAGGTTCACTTGGTCGAGCATACTCGGCGTATCGCCGGTAAAGGCTTCGAGGGGGAAGAAAAGACCTAGGCTCAGGCGGCCTTGGCGGTAGGTGTGCTGAAAGCCAGGTTGTTGCTGATAGGGAATGGAATTCGGAGTTAACATCTTCTCTCCTACATATTTCAAAATATAGATTTTGAAGGGCTGAAAAAACCCCTGCGAGCAGGCATCAAATCAGCGCTTTCAAGGCCACCTGGAACGCTGCGATGTTCTGCTCATGGCGTTTGTAATAAGTCCAGGGACCGATGCGTTGTGAGGTCACCAGTTGCGCCCGCTGCAAGGCAGCGAGATACAGCGAAACGGTCGACTGCGACAGGCCTACCCGATCCTGGATGATGCTCACGCAGACACCGACCTGCTCAGGATCCACCTCCTGCTCGGGGAAATGATGACGCGGATCCTTCAGCCAACTGAGGATGTTCAGGCGGGTTGGGTTGTCTAGCGCCTTCAGCGCTTCGCTTACGTCGATACTCATAGGTCACGCACGATAACTATTTTTTGCGATATTACGATATGCCCGCTCAACCGACAATGCGCCGACCCCCGAACCGTATCGCTCGGGGGCCGGCACCTCGAGCGGACTATCCGCCATAGGTCGGATAGTCGGTGTAGCCGACAGCGGTTCCGCCGTACATGCTGGCCGGATCGACCGGGTTCAGCGGCCAGCCATTGGCAATCCGCTTGGGCAGGTCCGGGTTGGCGATGAACGGACGGCCGAAGGCGACCAGATCGCCCCAGCCCGCCTCGAGCACACGCTTGCCTCGCTCGGCGGTGTATTTGCCGGCATAGAGGATGCGCCCGCTGAAGACCTCGCGCACCGCGCTGCGGAAGCTTTCCGGCAGCTCCGGTGCGTTTTCCCAATCCGCCTCGGCCAGCGACAGATAAGCGATGCCGACTTCTTCGAGCACCTTGACCGCTTCGACATAGGTCTCGTGTGGGTTTTCTTCGACCAGGCCGAGATATACGCGGGCCTCGTCGGTGCTGGCGAACAACGGGGCGAAACGCACGCCGAGCCGGTCTTTACCGACCACCGCGGCCACCGCCTGGGTCACCTCACGGAGGAAGCGCAGACGATTTTGCAACGAGCCGCCGTACTCGTCGTCGCGCTGATTGCTGTGCGCGGAAATGAACTGGTTGATAAGATAACCGTTGGCGGAGTGGATTTCCACGCCGTCGAAACCGGCGTCGAGGGCGTTGCGAGCGGCCTGTGCATAGAGCTGTACCAGCTCCTTGACCTCGGCGGCGGTCAGTGCACGTGGCATCGAAGGCGGCGCCAGGGCGCCGGTGCCGGGACCTGTCTCGATGAATACGCTGACGCCCTCGGCCGGGATCGCCGATGGCGCCACCGGGGCTTCGCCATTGGGTTGCAACGAGGTGTGCGAGACCCGGCCGACATGCCAGAGCTGGGCGAAGATGGTGCCGCCCTCGGCGTGTACCGCATCGGTCACTTTGCGCCAGCCGAGGATCTGTTCGGCGCTGTGGATGCCCGGGGTCCAGGCGTAGCCCTGGCCGCGCGGCTCGATCTGGGTGCCCTCGGTGACCATGAAGCCGGCACCGGTACGCTGGCGGTAGTAGGTCGCCATCAGGTCATTGGGAATGTTGCCTGGCTGCGAGCTACGCGAACGGGTCAGCGGCGGCAGGACGATGCGGTTTTTCAGGCTGTAGGGGCCCAACGTGGTGCTTTCGAAAAGAATGGAATCTTTCATGTGTAACTACCTATATATTTGCGTTTGTAGATAAGTAGATGCTAGTGCCTGGACAGGCACCTCTCGAGCGCTCCGTTTAGAACAGGCCGGTGGACGTTCAAGCTCAGTCGCCTCCCTGTCGCCGCAAAGCGGCAGGGACGCGACTGGAGCGCCTTGTTGGGTTTGCTTAGCCGGGTAGCTTGGCCGCCAGGACGTCAACCTTCTCGATTGACGGCGGTTTGGCAAACAGCTCGGCACCCTTTGCCATAAGCGCCGCTGCGACCTTGCCCGAAAGATGAGCCTGCCGACCTGCTTCATCCGGGAAGGCATCAAAGATGCCAAAGGTGGACGGCCCCAAGCGGATTCCGAACCACGCCGTAGTGGCTGGCTCTTCCTCCACTATTGGAAGGCCATCCAAGAGAAAGTTCTCTACCTCTTTCTCTTTCCCAGGTTTTGCTTCCAGACGAACGAACAACGCTACTTTGACCATGACGTGCCTCCTGTTGTTACGACGACATTACCATGCGTGACGCATTCCAGTAATGCCCAACGCGATATTCGCCGATTTGCCGCCCAGCTCCAGCGTGGCGGGGATGAAGGGGCAGCGTCGAGTCATTTCCGCAGTCGCGGGATAGGTGACTCTGCCCTCTCCTGGTCTTTCACGAACTGCCTCTACCGAGATACCGTGACGACGATCTTGCCAAACTGCTGGTTCGATTCCATGTAACGGTGCGCTTCGACGATCTGCTCGAAGGGGAAGGTCTTGGCAATGATCGGCTTCAGCTGTCCGGCCTCGAGGCCGCGCGTGATAAAAGCTTGCGCAGGCGCCAAGCGTTGCGGATCACCGGTCAGTTCGAACAGCGTGTAGCCGCGCACGCTCAGGGCCTTGTTCATCGCTGCCAAGGCCGGGAACGGCGTCTCCTGACCGCTGAGATTGCCATAGATGAAAAGCAGGCCCTGCTGACTCATCGCTTGCGCCAGTGTTTCGACTTGCGGCCCCGCGACCGGGTCGAAGGCGATGCGCGCGCCGCGGCCGTCGGTGATCCGCATTACCTCCGCGACCAGGTCCTGCTCCTCGGTGGCGATCACATGCGCCGCCCCCGCCTCGCGTAGCGCCGCCTCCTTCGCGCGCGTCCGGGTCGTCGCGATCGGAATGGCGCCGACGCTGTTGGCGATCTGGATCGCGGCCAAGCCGACGCTGCTCGAAGCCGCCGTGATGATCACCGCATCACCGCGCTTGAGTTGGGCAATCTCGATCAGTGCGCCATAGGCGGTCAGATACTGCATCCAGATCGCCGCCCCCTTCACCGCGCCGACGCCCGCCGGCCGCTTCAGAACCCCCGTGGCCGGCACGATCGCCTGCTCGGCATAGACGCCAAACTTGTTCATGGAAAAAGCCGGAATCACGCTGACCGCTTCGCCAACCTCGAAGCCGTGAACGCCGCTGCCCAGCGCCTCGACGATGCCGGAAGCTTCGTAGCCGAGCCGGGCCGGCAGCTGCGTCGGCTCCAGGTACACACCCGAGCGGAACATGGCTTCCGCGCGATTCAGGCCGATCGCCTCGACGCGGATGCGCAGCTCGCCGGAGCCCGGAGCGCCAACTTCGAGCTCTTCGATCTGCAAGACTTCGGGGCCGCCGATCTGATGAAAACGGACAACACGGGTCATTTTGGGTCACCTTCTATTGAGGGATGGGAGCAGTGAGCCAGCCCTTGGCTGGCGCAGGTTAGCCGCCCCGCGCGTTACAACGTCGCTTCGGTCTGTGTGTCCGGCGCGTGGTTACTTCACGGGTATGCAAATGCTATTCGCCATATCTAGATTTGTAAATATGTAATTTTAATAATTTTATGCCCGTCCCTGCTCCCCCTATCTACGCTGCCTATGAACTCTCCCTGTCGAAAAAAATGCTGCCATCCGCTAAGTGCGCCACGGGTGGTTCGCTCTTCGCCGGTCATCTGGTCGCTTATGTAATCATGCCGTTATTTGCGCTCGCCAATGCCGGCGTAAGCCTTGATGGCGTCAATCTGCCCAATGAGGCTCTTTGACGGTCATGCTCGGTGTGTCGTTGGCACTGCTCATGGGCAAGCCACTCGGCGTTCTTGTCAGCAGTTGGACGTTGGTTCGCCTGGGTTGGTGCCGTCTCCCAGAGGGCATGACGTGGTCCTGGATGTGGCTGATCGGTTGCCTGGCGGGCATCCGCTTCACCATGTCCATCTTTATTGCGTCACTCGCGTTCAACGATGACAGTCTACTGAGTGCGACCAAGCTGGGCGTGCTGCTTGCCTCGGCAGTAGCCGGAGTGATTGGCTTGGTGTTTGGACGTATTATTGTCTTGCGAATGAAAGTAGCCGAAGGTTTGCCAGGTACCCGGCCGTCCGAGTGAGGCAAACCTGCTGGGCTGGATAGCTGGCGCTCTTGCGCACATTCTGTTTCGGCGCAATTCTGACGGGCATCTTGGTGTTGAAACGGTTGGCCCGCGAAAACGAGAGTTCGATCTGAAAGTTGTTTTGAAAAGTGCCTGCTACACTGTCACTTCATCCGTGTAATACCCCTCAGGCCGCCTCAGTGCGGCCTTTTTTCATCACCCGTATGGGGTAAAAGGAAGCAACTAATCAGCAGCGGCTCTTTGTAGCAGGAGAGCCTACAGACGACTGACGAGGCTGCAATGGTAAGTGGCATGGGAGAGGACAGCGGGAAACCGGCGTCAGGATTGTCCTAAGACCAAAACCAGAGAAGATTGTCAGGCCGGAGTTCGGTAGCGCCACAATGCCAATACGAAAGAGCTCCATGGGAGAGTCGACATTAGGTAGTCGACATTAGGTAGTCGACATTAGGTAGTCGACATTAGGTAGTCGAAATTAGGTAGCGTATTTCGATTATTGTGAGCCGATCTTGTTGCGAATCAAGAAGGCAAACGCATGACAAACACCCACACTGACCACCACAGCCCGTGGTCTATCTTTCTCATCTTTCTGTGCCTTGGAATGAGCTCCTTCGGCGGCCCCATCGCGCACTTAGGCTATTTCCGTGATGAGTTCGTCACACGACGGCGCTGGTTGTCTGAACGCAGTTATGCAGACTTGTTGGCGGTGTGCCAATTCCTGCCAGGGCCTGCAAGCAGTCAGGTTGGTATGGCCTTGGGTCTGTCCCGCTCGGGCTACGCTGGAGCCATGGCGGCTTGGGCAGGATTCACACTGCCCTCAGCCATTGCTCTGGTCCTGTTCGCGCTGGGTATATCTAACTAACGCGATGCCGTCTCGTCGGGAGCGCTCCACGGTCTGAAAGTGGTGGCAGTACCTGTGGTTGCCCAAGCTGTATGGGGCATGGCACGAAACCTGTGCCCGGACGTATTGCGTGTCACCATCATGGCGATTGCTGCCTGCGTCGTCCTACTTATGCCATCTGCGTGGGGGCAGGTCAGCATGATTACTGCTGCTGCCATCGCTGGCCTGCTGTTCAAGCCTACTCAGCACTGCGCACACGATCTGCTGCCGATCGCGGTAAGCCAGCGTGCCGGAGTGATCTGGTTAGCACTGTTCTGTACGTTGCTGATGGGGTTGCCTGTCTTGGCCGAACTGCTGCCGAGTCATGCCGTAGCAATGGTGGATGCCTTCTTCCGTAGCGGGTCACTGGTCTTCGGTGGCGGCCATGTCGTGCTGCCGCTGTTGCAAGCTGAGGTAGTGCCCTCCGGCTAGGTCAACAATGACGCGTTTCTTGCTGGATACGGTGCTGCGCAAGCGGTGCCCGGTCCTTTGCCCCAGCTGTGTGAATCGCCCCTGATTTTCTAGACACTCTCCAAGCTCATTGCATAACGCCCATTCAAGATGCCAACGGCGGGTTCGGTGGCAACGTTCTGAGTTCCACAAGTTGGCTGTTTAACACCGCGTTGTCTTGGAGCAGACGTTGTTGCTCTCTGGCAAGTTCGGTCAACTGGGATTCTGCTTGGGTGAAACGGTCCGTCAGAAGACGCCGCTCCCGCTCGGCCACAGCCAACTTCGTCCGCGTATCAGCCAAGCACTGTTCGTCCTGGACATGCCGCTGCTCCAGTGCCTGATGGATCTGTTTCAGCTCGGCGAGTTGCCGTGCCAACTGCTCCTGTGCGCTGCGGCTGAGGATCAGCGACTCCTGGGACGTGTGCAGGGTGCTCTGCAGTCGATCGTGGTCCTGCGCCCAGCGTTGTTCCTGTGCGTGCAGTTCGCCCAGGTGGGTTTGTTGTGCGGGCAGGCGCTGGCGGAGCTCTGTCAGCTCCTGTTCCAGGTGCTGCTGGCGTTGTTCCGCGGCCTGGCGCTCGTCGGCGCGCTGTTGCGCGACCGCTGCCTGGTAATGCTCGAACTGCCCCTGCGCTTGCTGCAGGTGTTGGCTCAGTGTGGCTATTTCCGCGACGCGGTCGACCAGGCGCTGTTCGAGCCCGAGCTTTTCGCTGCCCAGACTGACCAAGGTGATTTCCTGCCGCTGCACGGTTTCTTCCAGCCCTTGGCTGCGTGCTTGGGCGGTGGCCAGCGCCTGACTTTGTTGCGCCTGTGCGTTGAGTAAAGCGACCCGCTCGCTGAAAACCTGCTGCAACTGCTCCTGCAGCACGGCGGTGGCTTCGCGATGGGTCTGCTCCGACTGCTCGACTTGGAGGGTCGCCTGCGCCTGCACTGTTTCGTAGACCCCTTTCAACGCCAGGACCAGCTCGGCAGGCAGTCCAAGCTCCGCGTGCGCCACCGTGTCTTGGTGGGCTGCTTTCCAACGTTTTAACAGCGGCGCGATGGTGCTCTTGCTGCCGGTTCCGCCCAAGGCTTCGCGGACGCTGTCGATCGTTGGATTTTTGCCTTAAGCAACGAGTTGGGCGGCGGCGGCGGCGACGTGGACATACATGATCCCTGGGCGGGCCATAAGCACCTCGGATTTTTTCGTACCGTAGTATGGAAAACGTAATACTGCAGTTTAAGTAGAATAGAACAGCCCGGCGAAACCCTCGGCGAACCGACGATAAGCGCGGTTATCGCGAGTTAGGCGTTCACGCTCGGCATTCGCTTCTATAATCCGCAGTACGCACGGCCTCAACAGGCGTTTTTGGATGACGGAAAGCAATCACGACGAAAGCCTCCCTACCAGGCGGCTCGACAAATCCGCGGTGCCAGCGCGTACCCCCGGTACGCTTGCCACGCCCGAGCAGTTGGCCCAGCAACACCAACGTTTTCTCGCGGCGGCCACCGCCGACAACACCCGGCGCACCTACCGCTCGGCCATCCGTCACTTTCTGGCCTGGGGCGGCCTGCTGCCCTGCGATGAAGCCGCAGTGATTCGCTATCTGTTGGCCTTCGCTGGAGCGCTCAACCCGCGCACCTTGGCCCTGCGTCTGACCGCGCTGGGGCAATGGCATCGCTTTCAGGGGTTTCCTGATCCCACCAGCAGCGCCACCGTGCGCAAGACCTTACGCGGGATTGAACGGGTGCATGGCCGCCCACGACAGAAAGCCAAAGCCTTACTGCTGGAGGATCTCGACCTGATCGTGACGCACCTGGCCACGCTCGACGGGCTCGCGCCGCGGCGGGACAGTGCGCTGCTGCAGCTCGGCTATTTCGGCGCATTCCGACGCAGCGAACTGGTCATGCTGGAAGTGCAATACCTGCAGTGGGAGCGGGAAGGGCTGCGGATCACGCTGCCGCGGTCGAAAACCGACCCCGCAGGGGAGGGACAGGACAAGGCTATCCCCTACGGCGACAGCGTCTGCTGTCCGGCGACGGCCTTACGGAGCTGGCTAGATATCGCGCAGATCGAACAGGGGCCATTATTCCGCCGTATCAACCGCTGGGGCGTCGTCGGCGAGGTGGCGCTGTCCGCGGGCAGCGTCAATGCCATCCTGGCGGCACGTGCCGCAGCCGCCGGGCTGTCGTATGTGCCAAAAATGAGCAGCCACAGCCTGCGCCGGGGCCTGGCCACCAGTGCGCATCGGGCCGGGGCGGATTTTCTCGAGATCAAGCGCCAGGGTGGCTGGCGCCACGACGGCACCGTCCACGGCTATATCGAGGAGGCCGGACTGTTCGAGGACAACGCGGCGGGTAAGCTGTTACGGCGGCAGCGTTCACCCTGATGCCTTCCTGCTTTAGCATCCGCCGAGGATCTGACAGTTGACCTTCTCTTTAGCAGAGTCCAGTCGAAGGCCTTGAGCGCGTGGACAGTAAGTAACTCTGCCCCATGAAAAACTAAGTAAAATCATGCTGTTGCAGAACGAATGTCCTAATTTTTCCCTTATCTCGGCATAACCCCCAGTACCGAATCGAGGGCGATTCCCTTCTGAGGAATCGCCACAGTTGCGCGTCAGTACTGGCCGGCCTGAAGAGACTGGAATTTCTCCACGCGCTCAAATTCCTCTAGTGGGCGGCGGGTGGTTATCTGGTTGTTCTGGAGTTCAGACATGAGGGCATTCCTGCAGTTGCGTTGAAAGAAGGCTCTCACGAAGCTGGGATATGCAAGCCTTCAACGGCGGCATCGATTGGGAAGGGGGGACGCGCGGTAACTCAGAGACCTCCGGGCCCCCGAAGGGGCCGAGCTGGTATCACGCTGGAACTTCGCCATCTTCGACGGCAGCCTTGGCTTCCATGGCTTTGGCTTTTTCGTCAGCCTTTTTCTCTTTGTTGCTGATTTCGTCGAGCAGCGCTTTCATCAAGCTTTGGTTCTCAGGGCTTAAGCCATTAAACCCTGGGTCTGCAATCACTTTCTTGGCGGCGTCATACAGCGGTTTAGCCTGCTTTTTAACGACCTTCTCCAGGCTGGCGCCGGCAATGAAGCTTTTCGTGACGCTCTTCTTACCCGCTCGCTTAGCGCTCTCCAATCCTTGCTTGAGCACATCTACGGCGCCGCCACGGTGTTTGCGAAGCATGTCCAAGGCAAGACCGACCGAACACTCGCCATTCTGGATCATGGTCACAATGCTGATGGGAGCACTAACTACTTCGAGCAATTGATCCACGTACTCAGCGCCGAATCCCAGCTTTTCGCCGATCTGCGCGGAAGTCCAGTTGAAGCCGGCCAAGCGCTTGCAAACCAGCGCGGTTTCGAAAGTCGTCAGTGGCTTGCCGGTATTGCTGGTGTACAGCCCAGCGATGATGTCCTGCAGTCCAATGCCTTTGGTTGGCAGCGTGACGATGGGAATGTTCAGGATCTTTGCGCCTTCGGCCAGCGCGATACGCCGTGCTGCCAGTCGACAATGACCATCTGCCAGATAGCAAACAGAACTCCCGTCAGATTGTTCGACGACGAAGACCTCCAGCGGCTTGGAAGTTTTGAAGCCGTTAACCTTCATGCTGTCGGCAATTGTGCGGATATGGGCCTGCAGGTCTGCATCGTTGACGCGGACGTTCAGGCCATCCATCACGTGGATTTTGTCGATCTCTGTAACCGATGGCATCCAGAGATCGCGGGCTTTCGCGCTCATCCCGCGTTCGAGAGCGCCTTTGATGGAACCGAGCACGAAATCCATTGAGTACTCGCTGGCCGGAATATCGGAGTCTTTGAGTGTGGCGACGTGTTCGGTCATGTTCTCGTTCCTATGGATGATTGGGTTTGAGGTTGTGCCTTTCATGATTCGAGAATACTCACGATCGCGAAACCGCAAGCGCCAATCCGGCTACAAATCTGGGGCAAACCTGCACATGTGAGAATCACCAGGCTGATCACCGATTGAATGCGAGGTGTAGCCAGTCGAAAAGAATCTTTTTGCGGGGAGTTGGTGGCCAGATGTCGCCGGACCTTGATGCGCCCCCGGGGATCGAAAAGCATGGATGGGTTTGTTTCCTCCCATTCAGGCCCGGGGTTGGTACCGCATATAGGCGTGAATTGAGGCTTACCGTATCGGTGCTTGTGGGAATATCTGCCAAACAGAAATGTCGTTATTTAGGGGGCAGGATGAGCACGCATATCGACAACGAAGTACGTGAGGTTCTCAATTCAACGGTTGCAAGCAATTGGCTCAAGGAGGCCCTTAGCAAGGCGCTGGAGCGCGATTGTGTTGATGCTGCAAACGATGCCGAGGTTCTGGCGGATCTGCTCAACAAGCGTTGCGAAGAAGCCCTTAAAGGGCTCGCTCCAGTTTCATAATCTCGGTCTCCGCCATTCACGCCCGGACCACCGCCAATAGGATGTCTGCGGTGAGCAAATCGAAGAGCTCTGTAGATCGGTTAAAGCCGGGCAATCGGCGGGAGGCGATCCTATTGGCGCCAACTGCCCTTAGCGGCGAATTATGCCCCTAAGATTTCATCGACCAGTCTTTTTTCTGCCAACCGATCCCTAACCGGCGCCTGTAGGCGATCGAAGAAAAGCCCCCGCTCATAAGTGACAATGAGTTGGGCCTTCCACTCAATGCCACTCTGAGTGGCGTCCGGCAGCTGCGCTTTGCGCGCACGCTGTCGTGCTTCGCGGTATGCGCCTTGCCACTCCTCTCGTGTTGAGTTGTAGCGACCCAGGGTTGGTTGGCGGGAGAAGGGGATTCGTCGGTAGATTTTTTTGGTTGAGCATGGAATCAGAGCCGCGGACACGTTTTCTTTGGTCTGTGTGGGGGAAGGATTCATCTATAGCTCCTGTTTCGGAATAGGGTTACCGAAATTTCCCATGAACTCTTCGAACTGCAAGACTAGGGCGAAGGGCTCTGTTTCACCTGGAGCAGCTCCCCGTTCTTTTCCCTGCCTCCTCAGCCTCTGTCAAGCTGGCGCGGTCTGCACTCAGTGATCATTCCTGGGTGGGGGCGTGAGCTGGAGGCGCAGAGGATACCCGTCCATATATCAGTGGACCTCAAGCGTTATCGAAATCACTGTGCCGGGCAGCCTGGAATCGGCGACTGAAAGAGGGCCGAACTCAACCCAAACCGTGTAACCAACCTGCGATCCTTTGTGGACTGGCTATAGAGCGCAGAAAAAAACCTGAAGGAGAACGTATGCCCACAGTGCAGTTCATGTCACGAATTGACGCGCAACGGTATCGGCCGGCAGGCCAAGTGCATTTGCTGTCCATTTCTGACGGTGAGGACGATCAAGCTTTGGTGGAGGCCAGCCATTGGCAGAGCGTTGAATTTCACTATTTCGTGGATGGTGATTTCGACGAAGAAAAAATGGCGATGTTCGGGACCAAATTTGAGCATCTGTTCCGCGACTATTTTCTGATGCCCCAGGCCGATCGTCTGCGCGAGTCTATCGGTAGGCTGACTACTACCGGATTGGACATTGTAGTGAACTGCCAGGCGGGCCGGTCTCGTAGTGCAGCTGTGTCGCAATTCATCAGCGAGACCTACGGTTACTCACTGAGCCAGGAAACCCCTGAGGCGAATCAGACTGTACTTCGTATGCTGCGCCGAGATAGTGCTCTGCTGGCTGCATATCGCGAGACGCTGGCGCCGGTTGCTGCAATACCTGATCTCCATCCCGGGGCGGTGAAAAGACTGCTGAATTTGTTCGCGCTGTGGAGGCCGACTAAGACCTGACCGTACTCGGCGAATTCCGAAGATAACCGCCCTACTCATTGATCACCCAAACCGGCTATACCGGGTTTTTCTTTTTAGCCGAGTTTCATGCTCGATCAATGTTTCTCTGGCGCGGGACAAATCGCCGGGGTAGGGATTGCTGCTGGGGCCGAGGGGGATCAGGAAGCCACCGAAAGTGGGAGCCAGATGGTTCTAATAAGTGGTTCGAATACGGGGGTTGCAGTTTACGAAGCGCCGGTATTCTGAATCTGCTCTCACCTTTCTAGCGTGAAAAAATAAAGCACATTCAAGGACTCTCGATGAATCGTATCTCCCTCCCGCTCTCCTTGCTGGCAATCGCCGTTGCGACCTCGGCAAGTTTCGCAAATGCAGAAAACTACGATGTCAATGCCGGACCCAAAGTGTGGAATGCCAGTGTCGCTGAAGATCTGACCATCACCGGTGGTCTGACTCTTGTCGACATCAACGGTGATCCGGTGACCCTGATTGAAGTCAATGGTACCGACACAAAGTCCATCACCAACCAGGGCATCTTGCGGGCATTCGCCGACGGTGGCGTTTCGTTCGCACTGAATCATGCGCTGGTTGACGGCAATGTGCTCAATGCCGGGCAGATTCAAACCAACGGGCCGAACAGCATCGGCATGCTGATCGACAGTAGCGGTGTCAGCGGCTCCTTGTCCAACGCAGGCACAATCACCGTAACCGGTCGCGTCTTCCCAGTAGGGACCCCGGCCACATACGGGATTCTCGTAAAAAACTCGGACATCGAAGGCAACATTGCAAACACCAACGAAATCTACGGCAGTGGACACACTGTTGTGGGGGTGGGGATCGTTGATGACGGCCAGCATCAGGTTGGCGGATCCGTTACTAACAGCCGGGTTATCTCGGTCAGCGGTGAAAAGTCCATTGCCCTTCAATTGGCCGGGGCCGATTTAAAAGGTGGCATTTCCAACTCTGGTCTCCTTTACGCCAGTGGTGCGGGCGCGAGAAGCGCTGTGCTCGAAAACTCTTCGTTCGGTACACTGGTCAACTCCGGTGTGATCAACGCCGTAGGCGCACAAGGCGTCCCGGACCGAAGTGTGACAGCCATCTATGTCGACAACGTTCAGGGTTACACCGACGGCAACCTTGGCACCGCTGTCATTCAAAACACTTCCACCATTTCCTCATCGGGCGTTGGCATCCTCAACACTGGCGCGTCTGATCTGGTAATCAACAACACAGGTCGAGGCACGATTATGGGCAGCATCGCCGCCATTGATGGTGGTGATCACACGACCCTGAATTTGGGGGGTGGGTCGGTAACCGGTGACATCCTTGGCCTTAGCCAATTGAATGTACTAGAGAACAAGTCTGCCATCGTGACTGCAAAGTCCATTGAGGCAGGCTCGCTGAACGTCGGCAGCAATGCCCGGCTGTACCTGCGCACTTCTCAAGGTAGTTTGAAGGGGGATTTGCACCTAGCAGGCGGATCGGCGATGGATCTGATGCTCGCCACTGACACCGACCCGAAAACGGGCTACCTCAATGTCACCGGTACCGCAACCTTCGACGCGGGTTCGGCGGTGCAAGTTTCGGCCAAGCCTTTTGACTTTATACCGACACAAGAAGGCGTCGAGTACGTCCTGGTAAAAGCAGGCTCTATCGCCGATAGCGGCGTGTCCGTGTCCAGCAGTTCCTATCTTTTGAACGTCAAGCAGTTCACCGTGGACGGCACGATTGTTAAAGCTGTCGTTCAGGCAAAGGCAGATGATGAAATCGGCGACATTGAAGATCCGGAAGGTGGCACTGACGTTGGCGGTGACAATGGCGGTTCACCGCATGGCAACGACAGCATTTTCAATGGCTCCACGGGCGCAATTCTGGTCATGAAGAACAGCATCCTCGGACAGTTGCAGCCAACCGACCCGGTGTTCCAGGCATTGAGCAACGCGCAAACCCGCGAGGAAGTGCTCAAGATCGCCAAGCAGTTGACCCCAGAGGTGAACGGGGGGAGCACAGTGGCTGCGCTCTCTGGCCAAAGCATTGTAGGTGGGGCAGTAAGTAACCGCGTGAGCAGCCTGCGCACCGGCCTATCGTCGGGGGATGTGCTGAAGGAAACCGGTGTCTGGGCACAGGCTCTGTCCAATAATTCGGACCAGAACAAACGTGGTGGTGTTGATGGGTTCCAGTCCAACAGTGGTGGTATTGCGATTGGCGCCGACGGCAAGCTCAGCGATCGAATCACGATCGGAGCTGCGTTGAGCTACCTGAACACCAACGTAACCAGCGACAGCGGCGATAAGACGGAAGTGCAGGGCTCTGCATTCACCCTCTATGGCAGCTACGAGATGGGTAACTGGTTCGTGGATGGGAGCGTGACTGCCGGTAAAAACGACAACGACTCCAAGCGCTTTATCGTGGGGACTCAAGCCAAGGGTAGCTATGATTCCGACCTGCTCGGTGCGAGTGTCCTGGGCGGCTATGATTTCCACTTCGATAACCTGGTTGTCGAACCTCGCGCTGGTGCCCGCTACACCAATGTGAAAATTGACGGCTTCACTGAGCACGGATCGTCGGCCGCACTTCAGGTTGGTGGTCAGCGCTTTGAGGTCGGTGAAGCTGGGGCAGGGGTTCGTGTTGCTGGTAACTTCCCTCTTGGTTTGGGTAGCATCGAACCTGAAGCGACCGTGATGGCTTGGCACGACTTCATCGGTGACAAAATATCCTCGACGTCCGCATTCGTTTTAGGCGGTAGCCCGTTCGTTACCACTGGTGCTTCGCCTGTCCGTGACAGCTACGAGGCAACGCTTGGAGCGAATTACCGTATCGGCGCGGTAACCGTGGGTGCGAGTTACACCTACCAGACCAAAACTGACTTCGACGGGCAAACGGTGCTGGGCCGCGTTCGTTGGGATTTTTAAAAAATGCTCAAAGAAAACCCGCTTCGGCGGGTTTTTTTTCGCCTAAAACTCGGCTCTGTAAGGTCATCCATGGGCACTGGATGGGTTCAACAAGGCCGTGGAGCGGTACTCTCCCTAGGGTAGATTTAAAGCAACAAACTGCCCCCCCTTGCACTTTAAAAAGATGAGTGAGACTGGGTTCACAATCGTAATCAGTGGTGAACCTATGGCCGCAAATCATCATGGCGCCCCGACAAAATGTAGTGGTCAACTAATCCCGGACACGACGTTAAGTTTTTTCTCGGCCTGAGCTGGGGCCAGTCCATTGTTGAATTGGTGCGGTCTAATCCAGTTGTACCGATGCATCAGGTAATGACTGATGTCGCGGTGCGCTTCTTGAGCTGTCATGTAGCCCACGGTCGGTATCCATTCAGTTTTCAAGCTGCGAAACACACGCTCCATCGGCGCGTTATCCCAGCAGTTTCCACGACGGCTCATGCTCTGGCGCATGCGGTAACGCCAGAGCCGTTGACGGAACTGGCGGCTGCCATATTGGGAGCCCTGATCCGAGTGAAACAAAAGCCCTTGAGGCCTGCCACGCTGCTCGTAAGCTATGTCCAACGCCTTGATGACAAGATCCGCATCCGGCCTGTTCGACAGCGCCCAGCCCACCACTCGGCGCGCGTAAAGATCCATAACGACAGCCAGGTAATGCCATTTCCCTTGAGCCCAGATGTAGGTGATGTCGCCACACCAGACCTGATTCGGCGCCGGCACATCAAACTCTCGATTCAAGATGTTCGGAATGTCAGGCCGCTCAACCGTCGCTTGTTTGTAGGCATGTGATCCAGGTTGTTTGCTGACCAGCTCCAGTTCCCGCATCAGGCCTCGCACCTTGAACCGCCCGATTTGCTCGCCGTCTTCCTGCATCATCGACACGATACTGCGGCTACCGGCGGCGCTTCGACTTTGCGTAAACAGTTCGTTGACCCGGCTGCGCAACCGAAGCCGCTCAACGTCTGGAGTTCGGCGCCTGAGGCGGTAGGCGTAGTAACACGAACGAGTGACATCAAAGACTGCGCAAAGCCAATCGACCGGCTCTTGGGTACTTAACTGATCAATCAGCGTGTGCGCTCGTGCTCTTCCGACATCAAGAGCGCGGTAGCCTTTTTTAAAATGGATTTCTCCCGCTCAAGGCGAGCAATGCGCGCTTCCAGTTCTTGGATTTTCTGCTGCTCAGGCGTCAGCGCTTTGCTTTGCGGAGTAACGCCGTTGCGCTCCTGCTGGAGTTGGTTAACCCAGCGACGCAACGCGGACTCGACAACCCCGAGCGAGCGGCTGGCTTCGATATGGCTATAGCCTTGATCGAGCACGAGGCCTGCGGCCTCGCGTTTGAATTCAGCGGAAAAGGAACGACGTTGCTTGGTCATCAGACACCTCTATCTGGCGAGCATTCTCGCCTAAATGGGTGTCCGGTTTCATTAGACCACTACAAAAACGTGTCTGCGCTCACACCGATATATTCAAGTTCCACTACAGGAATAAAGGTGGGCTACGCAGTGATCTGAACTATGCCCACGCTACCTTGTGCGGTGCGTGCAGTCAGAAAGTAAAGGATTGGTTAGCTTTTCAGGGCAAAGGCTTCCATAAGGTTGAGCTCCCCAAACTTCAGGGGCGAACCGCCGGCTTGATCAGTTGGGGAAATCGAGTTCGCATCGAACGACTGCGTACCCTCGGTCCGTTGATGAATCATCTGCAGGCGTCGAGTGATCCATTGGCCGCCGTCGTGCTAAAGGTTCTGGAGTTGATGTTCAAAGTGCCCAACGCGAGTTACTGGGTTGATGTGGAAAAGCAAAATTACTCTTCGTACAACCTGCAAGGGGACGTCTCGCTATTGCTTCGTGGTTCTGAGTGCCGCGACAACCCTCAGCGAAGTCCGTCCGCGGTTGGCTTCTGGATGGAGGCTCGGCCAGTCGTTGCGCAGGAAGCGATTGCCTTTGTGAGGGATAACCTAAAGGCATCCATCGCCGCGCATGGTCCAAGCAGCGATCCTGAAAAAGCTACTGCGTAACAACCTAAGGGATGAATGACCCGCGTCAGGGCAAGCTAGAGGTCCCACCCTCTGCTGTAGCTATGTGGGGGATAGACTAAGGTTCGCCCCTAAACTGAGGTCAAATTGGTGCCCGCACAGTTCGCGCTGATTGGAGAATGAGGCATCACGATACGGAGATGCACCATGCTTGGAAAACATTTTCCATTGGCCCTAATTCTGTTGGTCGGGGTTTTCCCGGGGGTGGCGCTTGCCGAACCAGTACTACAAAACATGGCCGATAATCTGGACGAGTTGATGAAGTTCATCCCTATGGTCATGGGCCCGATGTTTCTGTTAACGGCCATTATGTACTTTTTCTCAGGAAACTCTGGGCGATCTGTTGAGCGAAAAGCGGGCGCTGAAACACCTTCACCGTTACCGTCCTCAGTAGGGCAGCTCCAAGAAACTGCGAATGGGCCTGATCCGGTTGCGATAATAAATACAGATCGCATGGAGCCCCTACAAGCGGAGCAGCCCTGGAGGGTGGGGCGGAAGCTACATTTGGACTGAATATGGGAACACAGCAATGAACAGTCCAGGCAGCCCGGCGAGTCGGGCTTATCGATCGGGTTCTTACCCCAAAATCAGGTCTTCAAGCCGAATATCGGAAATTAAGGTCCTAAAAAACCGAGTGGTTCGTCCTGAAGGTCTACCAGAGCCCATTTACCTGACTATGGGGTAAAAGGGGCGAGCTCGATGGATCTCTCAGCTATGACCTGGTTTGGCAAACATTGCCAGTTGTTCGATAAACCTGCTCGGCGTCCTGTCAACGTGAGCTTTCCTAGCCTGCTTAAATCATACCTTCGGGCGACATGATGGCCAACGCCCCCCTACTTCCACCATCCCAACTCCTAATGCGCCTCCAGTCGTCTGCACTTTCTTACAAGCTTGCATTTCTGCCCTTGGTGGCATGCTGATATGGTTTGTTGCCCCGTCTCCTGGTTGGGCTAGCCATCCCAGCGCAAGTGGGGTTTGCCCCAGCTTCCGGCTCAGATGAAGCACCAGTTGACCGTGGCCTCGTGAAACACTGAACCCATAGATTTTTCAATGGAGATGAGATTGATGTCTGTATCTGACACCAACAACGATCGCATCAGCATCCCGCTAATGCTGGCTTTTCCCGTGGTGGCCATCAACACGTTTGAAATGAGCCGGGCTATTCAAGTCGTCGATGCGGCAGCGAAGGAGCGGAAAAAAACGTTTGAAAGCATGCCTTTCAAGCAAGTTCCTTCGCCCGATTACATCAAGAACCTGGCTGGCAAGGCTGATAAAAACGGTCGAGGTACGGTGATTTTTGACCAGTACTTTTTTGACCGCAGTAAGGCCAATCCTGAAAACCTTCCAAGCTTGAAGGCGTCCTTAGCCACAATTGAGGAGCTCGGTGTGACGTATGTCATCGCCGGCCGAGATGCGCTGTCCGAGGAGTTTGTCTATCACATCGACCTACCTCCGATGGATCAGCAGGAGGTGATTGACGTACTGCTGAGTGCTGAGCGCGATGTCCAATTTGCCAGCGAAAGTTTAGCCGGTCGGGCAGACATGACACCCACAATCTTCAGTGAAGCCGAACGCGCGATTATCGCGAACCACGCGATGGGGTTGTCTCACAGCCAAATGCGTAACGTGTTCATCTACTCGGCCTATCTGAAGCGCAAAGGGCATGAATATCTTGGGGAAATCCGGCGGGAGAAAAATCACATCCTGCGTGATGTGGGGCTGGATGTGCTCGAGCCCGTGGCTATCGAGACTGTAGGTGGATTAGGACCGCTTAAGGAATTTCTGAACATCCGCAAAGCTGGATGGGAAAAAAATCTTTCGGTCAAAGGGCTGCTGTTGGCCGGTGTGCCTGGCGGCGGGAAAACGCTTATGGCTAAGGCAGCCGCAGGTGTATTCGGAACGACATTGGTCCGTCTGGACATGGGGCGCTTCTACTCGAAATATCTCGGTGAGACTGAGGCCAAGTTCACCCGTGCGCTGCAGACCGTCGAGCAGATCGCGCCGGTAGTGGTACTGATTGACGAGATCGAAAAGTTTTTCGGTAGCTCGGAAGGTGAGCATGAAGTTTCGAAGCGTCTCCTCGGTACCTTCCTGTACTGGCTCCAAGAGCGGAAGGGCAAAATTTTCATCGTGGCGTCTGCTAACCGGGTGAGTCAGCTACCACCTGAACTGATGCGAGCAGGGCGGTGGGATCGGTGTTTTTTCATCGACTTGCCGAGCATCGAGGAGCGCTCCTCAATCTTTCAAATCCATATCAATAAGGCCAAGGCCAACCCCGCAGAATTCAATCTGCCGGCGTTGATCGACGGGAGTGATGGCTACACCGGGGCTGAAATTGAACAAGCGGTGGTTGATGCCTTGTACATCGCCAACGCCAAGGATACGGCGCTGAGCCAAGAAATTTTGCTGGCAGCATTGGGTGATATCACACCTACAAGCGTCACCCGCAAGGCCGACATCGACAGCATCCGGCGCCTGGGTGACCAAGGGTTTTACCCTGCCAACACCTACGACAAAGTTCCGGGCTCGACGATGGGACGTCAGCTTAGCGTCGACTAACAGGAGAAAATCAATGAGTCATATCGTTAAAGGAAAGGTATCAGTTTCCTACACGGACCTGGATGTGCTGGTAAAGGCACTTTCCGGGCTAGGGGAAGTTCGCGAAAACGAAAAGCTGTATCGAGTGGGCGTTGGGTACACGGATGAGCGCTACTCGCTGGTCCTGCTCGATCCCCAAGACCACCAGCGCCGGATCGGATTTCGACTTGAGGGCGGCGTTTTCAACCAGTACCAGGAAGACTACGGGTCGTATGGGGCCTGGACTGCCCAGACCAGTAACAAGATCGTCGATCGCTATCTGGCGTACCACTACGAGAAACAACTCAAAGCTGAAAACTATAACGTGACGGTGATGACTCAGGCCGATGGCACGCTCGAGGTTGTTGCTGAGGAGGTGGTGTGGTGAAGAAAGTCGTTATCACGATCAAGGGCGGCCGTATCAATGGCGACTTCCAGGGGTTCCACGGCAAGACCTGCGAAACGCTGGAGCAGCGTCTGCGCCCCGAAGGCCTCGAGATGCAGGAGGTCGAAAAGAAACCGGAATACGACTTTCAGCGTGAAAGTGATCAGGCAGAGTATGTCTCCAGCTAATAGCTCGACAAACCCCAGACCGTATCCAAACCGAGCTAGTGCGTCGACGTGTGGCTGGCTCGCAGTGGTGGGTCTGGAGTTATGTGTTGATGTAATCGGATTCATGGCTGGTAGAGCACTGGAGTTTTTGGATGAACAGCGCAAAACAAATCTTTCTCATCGCCGCTGTAGTGGTGCTAATCGGTTGGATTGCAACGGGCTGGAGCGCTTTTCTGTTCCTTGCCCTTGCGTTAGGGCTGTTCGGCTCGATCGGATCGTTCGAGAGCTCAAGTGTTAGCCCGACCTTGGAAGCTGAGGGTACTCGAAGCTCTGTCGTTGTTACGGATGTAACTCCCATGAAACCAGCCGAGTTGGCTTTGCCAGGGCGAGCAATAGTGGCCCCAACAACTGAAGGGGCTGTTAGACCTTCAGGTAGACGTCTTTTTTTGGATGATGTCACCGACAAGTGACGGAGCAGAGAAGAGCGCTTATGTCTCATAAAAGACGAATCGTCATACGCAATGGAACCGTTACCGGCTTTGCCGATGAGGTCAGTTTTGCGGGGCTTACCGTAACGGGTTTCGACAAGAAACGTGTCTCACGCATCCTCCCCACGGGCCGCTTTCAGCGCGGTTGCTTTCTAGCGCTTCGCGCACTGGTCAATGATGAGTCAAGAGCCGCGTCGTGGACCAGGCGCTGGCACTGCCAGTGGAACGTCCAGATCGATAAAGAATCGCATGGACCGTTCGAAAGTCGTTCGGCAGCAATTCACTTTGAAAAAGAGTTCATTTACAGGCAGGGGAAACTTGGCAGCCCAGTGCAGTTGGGAGCGATAGATAGTGCTGATTGATAATTTCGTCCGGGTTGCGGTTGTTTTGTTGGCTGTTTCATTGGGTAGTTTTGTCGGGATTGCGTCAGCTGAGGAAGGCGCGTCCCCGTCGCAACCGGTGAAACAGGATGTTCTGTCGGTCAAGACATTGAACCTGCGATGGGATCAGTGGAATCATGAGGCAGGAAGTGAGCTCAGGGTCTGCCCGGGGCGCTTTCGTACAATTAACGGGGAGATACGGTGCCGGGTTCCCGATGGTGGTCTCAATGGCTTTCTGGGAGGCATGGTCACGGGTGAGTCCATGACTGCTCAGGAAACAATCCTTAAATTGGCAGGCAATACCGCCAAAATTGTTGATGTCACTCAGAACGGCGACGAGAACAGGTTGCAGATCAAGTTCTCTCATCAGGCCACTGGTGGCTCGGTATCGTCCTTCACGGATCTCAGTTCGATTGCCACTCGCACTCCCACCGAGGATGACGGCGTCGCCAAATCAGTCCTTGGTTGGGTTTTTGGGGTAGCGTTTGGGATTGTCCTTATCATCGTGATAATTGTGGCCCACTCTGAGCGCAAAGCCTCAGCTGCCGAATTTGAGCGATCTGCCAGCCCAGCCCGGTTGTGGGTCGAGCAGGCATCCCAACAACCTGCGGCCCGGGTAATCACGCCTCCACCACTTGTTTTACAGCCAACGCAGCCAGCGCCTCCGACGACTGAGTCAGCTCCAGAATCCACATCAGCTTCAGGTCGCCGGCTCTATCTGGATTGATTAATCGTGGAATCGAAGCAACCGATAGGCTGGCTATAGCCAACCCTGCAATTCGACCCGATACATTCCATCCCCACCCTAAAACGCCGAGGCAGGTCGGTTGAAACACGCCAGTTTCGCGTCCTCGGGAACACAATCAGGAGCAAGCAGAAATATGACTCAAGTCTTTATCGTAGTTGCAGCGGCTGTGTTCGCTGGTTTCTTGTTTTGGGGCGTGTTCACAGCTACAAGGGTCTTGGCCTCCACTACCTTCGTGGTTCTCGGATTCAACGTTCCAGCTCTCTTTGTTCTCATCGTCTCCCTTACCCTCGGTTCTACGATGTGGATGTTGTTCGAGGCTTTCGGAATAAAAACCGCAGCTGCAGCCGGGGCTGTGACCATCGAAGCGTTGGCCTTTTACTCCCTGAGTCGTTCCGGTGCGTCAAATGGCAGCGCGTCGCTCTGGCTCTTTAACGCCTTTGTTCTCGGCGGGTTGTTCATCTTGTGTGTAGCTCTCTTGGCTTAGGGCAAAGCTAACTCTTGTGACCGCCTGGCATTGGCGCCCTCACTCTAGGGCGGATCAATGCCTTTTTCGCGCCTGAATACTTGACCCTTTCACCCTACAAAGGCGAGTCGAGGGTCCGACACTTGAAGTTCTTAAAGCCGATAATCATCTGTTCCGCGTTCTGCATCCTGGTCCAGCTTTTTTCAATCAGGCCGGGCATTGATGGCGTGACGTATATGGCAGCAGGTTTCTTTGAGTACCTGGTTGCCGCATTAGTAATCATGTGCGGCCTATATCTGGCTCACAGTCTCACCGGTACGAAAGTCCTGACTGTTCTAAAACTCCTTTTGATGGGTGTTCTGGCCCCGGCGATTTCCATTGGCGCGTATGCGATGTGCGGCCATCTGAACTCACTGATCAGCCTGCATCTTCTGGCAGTTACCTCGGCCATCGTTGTGCTGTCGGGTACTGGCATTTACCTGATAGTCATAGCTGCACTGCTGGCCAAGGAGAATGCACCTACAGGGATCGATTAGCGCGTTAGCCATGGACGGGCCTGCTCCCTTGCAGCATCAATGGTGCTCAAGATAGCCCCGGCTATTGGGGCAAATTGACGGATCAATGACCAACTGGTTGATCAGAATGGAACATATAGCCAAGCAGGATGCTGCCATGACAGACCTTAGTAATTTCAGACCCGCTCAAACTGAGTCAGCAACGGGACCGACGGTTTGGTTGTCAATTCTCGAGAAGTGCTTGTCAGCTCATCAAGTAAGGTCGGTGCTCGATCGTGCTCATCGCTTGACCTGCCAATTCCTCCCTGATCGCCTTGATTCAGAAGACTCTTCTGGAGAGTTCCGAAGCCAGCAGTTGAACGGCACTGCCCAACCGGTGACGCACGACTCGTGCGATCCACGGGCGGCGCTGAGTTCGACGAGCGCACGGGTGCAACGATTCGACCGTCTGTACAAGAATGCCGGTATGACACATCGAGTTGAGGCAGTAATTTATCTGGAATTTGGCGGGGCCGAAGCGGCGACTTTTTGGATGAGAAAGCCGAGCGAGGAGGCAATTCAAGCTACGCTCAGAAAGCGAGGGTCACTGAGCGTACAAAATTACCAACTTATTGAATTGTAAGGTTTTCACCGTTCCCATCGTGGGAATGCACACCTGATTATGGAGTAAATTCAGGTGTTCACGTCGATCACTTGCATTCAATAACCGTTGGGTATCATGGGACTTCGATCACAGTAAATTGAGAACCTCGATGCCCTTCACTGATCTCCGACTGTGTGCACGTATCAGCGTTGTAATGGTGGGGGTGGCCTTGAGCACGGGCTGTGTAAATTACACCGCTCGCCTCGAAGGCGATGCTCAAGCTGCGGGCCGCACGACCGTGATCTATACCGGAGGAATCTACCCTGTCCAGGCGGTACTGCCCAAGGCCGTGAAAGGGGATGTGTTGAGGGTCTACGTCGAGGGCGATGGCCACGCTTGGGCGACTGCAAGACAACCCAGCACAGATCCAACGCCTCATGAAAACCTTGTAGCAAATCTCGCTGCTAACGATCCTGGCGGAGCTGTGTACCTCGCCAGGCCCTGCCAGTTCGTCTCGAACGAGCATTGCAATACCAAGATGTGGACCGATCAGCGTTTCAGCCCTCTGGTCATTGCATCCATGTCGTCCGCTCTTGACGCTCTGAAAGTGCGGTATACGGTGACGCGCATTGAGCTGGTGGGTTACTCAGGTGGCGGCGCAGTAGCCCTACTTCTGGCTGCGAAAAGGGATGACGTAGTCTCAGTTCAAACCCTTGCCGGCAACATAGCCGTTACGGCTTGGACGCAGCTGCAGGGGTTGACGCAGTTAAGTGGTTCGCTTGATCCCGTGAGCTATGCAGACAAGCTCAGGACGATTCCTCAGCGGCATCTGGTCGGGGACCAGGACAGTGTGGTTCCCCGGGCGGTGTCATCGGCGTACCTGTCAAAGCTGGGCAGTACGCAGTGCGTGGAGATAGTCACTGTCCATGCGAACCATCAGGATGGGTGGCCCGCTGCCTGGGCTGGCTACAGTCGTCGGCGTACTAGTTGCGTGAAATAGCGTTTTTGTCAGATCCGAGAATCAGTAAGCCGGCGTTAAGCGCCGGTTTTTATTATTGGGGCAACACTCAACTGGTGGGGCCTCAACGGGCGGGGAGCGCTCAAGGGGCGCGTCCGATTTGACTGCCTTGGAGGTGGTAACCCCGCTAACAGCAACTCCTTAATCGCCCTCGACCGTCGGCAGTCAAAGGGCAGATTGGAACGGGGGAGATCACGAGCGAGGCTGGAGATGCGCGCGGTTCTTGCGCGGAGCCAGTTGGCGTCGGCAGTCAGTTGTGCATCCGGATTTGATATAAGGATCGCGAGCACCTTTTCAGCTAGTTCAACGGTGAGCACGACCCGGCCCAAGATGTGGAAGTCACCATGCGTGATCGTCGCGGCGTCGTTCGCAGTCATTGCTGCAAGGTTCGACGGCACCCCCGCACACACCTTTCGAGTACCAAAGAGCTTAATCGCCTCCTCAAGAAGGTCCCCGGCACTCAGGCGTCCTACCTGCAGGGGAACAATAACCCGCGCTCCCGCCGCAACCCAACTCTGCACGCGTTGGGCATATTCAGTCCATAGCTCAAGGGTGGCTACCTGGTCCCCAACCACGTCGGGCGCAACTATAGAAAGATTCTCACAATGACTGGTCTGATTAATGAGCGTCTCGTAGGTTTGAAAAACCTTCTCCCAGTCCATTGTGGTGCGCTTCTGGAAGGCGCTGAACGGACCCGAATCCACGAACAGTTTGCCGCCGGCGTCGAGGTGTTTGGGGAGCGTAAGGAAAATCTGGCGCGTGGTGAGTAATGTGGCGACCACGCCAACGGGGAGGCCAAGATCTGTAGCGGCTCTCAGATCAGCTGATGAGGACATGCCGGAATGAAATGCATACTTCCATGGAGTATTTGAGACGGACATCGAGTAGTACCTGAGAGAATTCAGACTCCATCCTCGCGCGTTTGGGAAATATGCAAGCCCGGTCTATTTACCTCGTACAAAAAAGTGCAGGTTGCGGTACAGCACGGATAATTTGGGCCATTCGTAGGGGCGAATACCAGTCACAGACAAGATGCAGATCTGTAATTCTTTTGTGAAAGTCTCGTGGGAGAATCGCCGTGACAATTCGATCGCTTTTCAATGCACTCAATGAAGTTGGCATTATTGCCGTAGTCATTGACGATAATTGCTTAAGTGCAGTCCTTGACGGAAGCCTAAGCAGCCAATCTTTAATTGAAGAGATGAGTTCGTCCTCTCGAAAAATTGGCTATTTTGTTCGCCTGCCTGGGGCTAATGAATTGCAGGTCGACCAGTGCCTCCGGAAATGGGGGGACGAAGTCGGGGCCAAAATCTACCCCCTTCCTATACTTGAAAATGCCTTTACAAGCGGCGAGGAACGGATGTTTCTGGGTGCGGAAGCTGCTCATGTGTTGCACGAAGGGTTGGCTAAAATTCGCGGTGCCGCCGGCAATGACCCAGCATTCGTTGAGTCAATATCTGACGTTCTTTATAATTTACCAAACAATATAGTTGCAGATTGCCAACGCAGTCTAGAAAACCTGCGAGAGCTTATTGGTCCTGCGAAGAAGGTGCTTGTAAAGCAAAGGTCAAATAATAAGAAATATGCTAACTATTATCAAATGATCCCATCGCCAGCTGTAATGTATGCGATGTCAGCAATCGCAGCAGTTGACGGTGTTACGTCATTCGCTCGAGGTAAGTTTCTGTATGGTTGCGTTGTTAGTGTTCTTTCTATTGTATGTGCACTGGTTGGGCTTGAGTCATGGCGTATAAAGAAAGCTAAAAAATTCAATTGAAAATTTGCCTGGTGAAAGCCTTAATATACAGAAGTTATTGGATGGACCTGTTTTTTAGATCTAGTTGTCAGCGTATTCATAATTTACTTGCATGTGGCGGTCCTAGCGGATTAGAAGAGGTGGCTTATATAGCTTGTGTTTCTTACTCCAGTTGCGCCTCTAGCAGGTTAGCCGGGAGGTCCAGCAGGCCGCTGTAATGGTGGCAATCACATTTTCGTTAATTGCATTTTGCTATCGTAATGCCGCGATCCAGTCATTTCCGTTCACATCGCTAGAATGCTACTTGCAACTAACGTCCTTGCTAAAGCTACCGTAGAAAAGGTTTAAGGGGTAGGTAGCGCACGTTTATTCATGGACTAAACCGATATCATTTAGTGATGCCCAGGCTCCACTAAACAAAGATAAATATGGCAGGCAAAAGATTTCTTGCGGTGAAGCCTGTTATTAATCATAAAATGTGCTGCCGAGCCACCAGCATGGAGAGCAATGGAGGGCGATTTCACCGTAGTGGAGCCCGGTCTTGCACATTGAGAAGTCCATGAGAGGGTCATACCAAAGACGCGAGGTGTTTGGTATGACAACTAAAGATAAATACCCTGATTTTCAAATGGCTATTCGTTGGCATGCAATCAAGGTAGCGCTGTTGGCGAAGGGGATATCCCTCTCATCACTTTCCAAGTCCTCAGGTGTGACCGGCATCGCTTCGGCTGGGAATCGTAACTATCCAGCAGCGCAAACTGAAATTGCCAAAGCGCTCGGAGTTTCCGAAGGAACCCTTTTCCCTGAGCGCTACGATGTCGTCTGGAATGATGAGCTCCAGGCGAAAATTGAGTCGACGTTGCCAGAGCTGTTTGGTCTGCCAGTTACGGTCCCGGCACGGCAGCTCTTCACCGATCTCATGAAAAAGCACTCAGGCAGTCCAATTGATCTAGAAGGCTTGCCGATTGAGGAACCTGCGCGTTTGACGTGGCTTAAGGCAGCCTTGCGAAACCGGGGTTTCGTTCTGATTAGCCTTACGTCGCACCTTGGTATCAGGCGGTCTGCATTGGATACCTTGGGCTCCACCAGATTGGATAATCTGCAGCAACTGGTGGCCAGATGCTTAGGAGTCAGGCCAGAGAAGATTTGGCCAGAACGCTATGATGTCTTGGGGCGGCCAATTCCAAAGGTTAGGTCGCGGGCTAAGGGGCCAGAGAACCGCGAACCCCAAGTGGTTTATCGGCTTGATCTCACGAAAGGCCTATGGTTGCCGGTAAGGGACCTGGTCGGGTTGCCAGGTATGGCGACGGATGAAACGTTCATTGAGCACCGGGCTCACGTGCAAGGGTGGCAAATGCGGCAGCGTTTCGGTGTCAATGAGATCGCCTTTGGATCGCTCCCGGAAGCGACCAAGCAATACCTCCTCACTCCAACTGCTCTTGGGGCAGAAGAGTCAATTGTTCGTTCGCGTAGACGGTTGAGCGGGCCAGTATCGGTTGAGGCAACCGGTAAGCATGAGGCGGCCTCCGTCACCGTTGTTAAGGTCGATGTGGTTGATAAAGCGGTGCACCTACAAATGGGAGTGGAGGGTGATCTGGCTGTCCTAAACAGAGAGCAGGTTTCTCTGCTTGCGGCTGCACTCATCGATGCCAGTCAAGAAATCCCAGATTGAGCAATTGATTCTGGGCTCAGTTGCTCTGGGCCTGCTCTTGCCCGGCCATCAGGTAGAGGGGGCTTCTCGGTTGTTGCCCCTTCAACTGCGGTAATCCATTTTTGCACTGCGAGTCATGGCCCCAAGGTTGCAGTTTGGGGTTACGACGTATCTTGAGCTCAAACATTTCAGGATCTTAACGATGTCGCCATTTTTGAACCTTGCTCCTCACATGACTGCATTGTCGGCTTCGCTGTCTATGGAGGTGATGTCAGTATCAACTGAAGAACTTCAAGGTCTTTTCGTTGATGCCTTAAATGAGGCGGAATGCCGAGTGCTTCATCGGGTCAGCGCTGGCCAGCTATACGTGCACCCATTTGCAGCCATGGCCGTTCACTCATCTTGGCTGGCCCTGGTTGCTGATTTGCTCTGCGTTGACGTAGACGAAGAAGATGGTTCATTTCTAGGCCCTCACTGTGAGCTTTCTGAGGCGGCCCTCGCCGATCTCATGCGTGGCTGCGCTGTTGCACTTATGAAGGCATCGGATGACATGAGGCGAGTAACCGGCGCAGGGCTTATTGATGCAGTCAGGCTTTCATCAACGTCCGGTGAGCCCCTGGCGCAATCTCAAGTGCGCTTGGCACACATGCAGCGTGGACTGCGTCTCGTCTCGGCTGCTTGAACCTCAAGAAGGATCAATTGTTTGGTCATGGTTGGGGCTGGGTAAGCTGACTTCTTAGACTCAGCCTATCTGTTTGCCCCCCGAACGGGTACAAACCTGCCCCTTTCGGATCCGCCTGCTGTTTACAGTTGCTTCTATCAATGGCCTAGCGTCGCTAGGGTAAAAAAAGATAAGGCAATTCGTAGATGCAGATTCGATTCGGCCTCGACGCCCAGGAATTGAAGTTGGGCAAAACAGTCCCTGTCATCTGGGACAGTTCAAAGCTTGTCAATGGCCATACTTTGATTGTGGGTATGTCCGGCTCAGGTAAAACTTTCACGCTTCGGAAAATGATTGCTCAGGCACTAAGAACCGCTGGGCACCAGATCCCGCGCGTTCACCTTTTTGATGTGCATGGTGATCTGGAGATTCCTGGTGCTTCCGAAGTCCGATTCTCCGAGCAGACGTGTTGGGGACTCAATCCACTGAAGGTCAACCCTGATCCTCATTTTGGCGGCGTCAGAAAGCGAATCCAGTCCTTCATGTCCACCATGAATCGGACCATGCGCACGATGGGGCCCAAACAGGAGGCCTGCTTGCGAAATATCTTGACCGACGTCTACGCCCAGTATGGGTTCAAGCAAGATGATCCATCGACTTGGTACGTTCAGGACGAGACCGCGGTTCTGATGAGCGATGGTCATGAGGAGCGGTTGTTCATCGATGTACCAAAGGCCGAAAAAGACGAGGCAAAGGCCCTGGGTGCGCGTTGGAGTGGCGGACCTCTCTACTCTTGGTACATCAATCAGGATCAGTACGAAGGAGCTGTTACTCGGTGGCCTCCGAAGCTCATGGCCAGAACCAACCCTTCGATTAAAGATGCCCTGCGAATGGCACAGAACATCCTACAGCAGTCATTCCTGGGATCTGGAGCCGACGCAGTCACCTATCTTGAGCTTGCCAACCGATCCGCACAGGCCTACCGCAAGAAGGCGATCCAAGCTCTCCGCAAAGGTGAGGCAAACTTTGAAGATGAGGCTGGAAAGCTCGAGCTGGACAAGGCGAAGAAGAAGGCAATTGACGCCTTCGCTACCTATGTCGAGTCCATCACCACGGGCCGCGAGCTGAACTCCCTGATGAAGTACGACAGCACTGACGTGCTCAAGTCTGTAGTCGACCGGCTGCAAAATCTCGATGCGATCGGTATTTTCAAACCGACGCCACCGCCGTTCGAAATGAGCAACCCTATTTGGCGTTACAACATTCACGCGCTGTCCATGGAGGAACGGAAGCTTTTTGTTCTCTTCAAGCTCGAGGAGTTGTTCATGGCAGCGGTGGAGCGTGGCCCTCAGGACCATATTCAAGACGTGATCATCTTGGACGAGGCGCATATCTACGCCGACGATGATCCTGATAATCCAATTAACACCATCGCTAAAGAGGCGCGAAAGTTTGGCGTGATGCTTGTGGCAGCATCCCAGAGCCCGACGCACTTCCCGGAGGACTTTGTCGCTTCTGTGGCCACCAAGATTGTTTTGGGTATCGACGAGATTTACTGGAGGCCAAGCGCGACAAAACTGCGCCTGCGCGAAGAAGCATTGGCTTGGGTCACGTCGACCAAAACGATGCTGGTCCAGCTTAAAATGAAAGGCGAAACGCAGAACGACTGGGCTTGGTGCTCAATAGCCTAATGGAGATTGCAAATTGAAAATTCTACCAATCGCACTGATTGCTATTTTGCCGCTTTTGGCATTTGCGGACCAGTCCCCAGTTCCACAGGAGCCACTACGAGATCCAATACCAGATGTGGCGATGCTGGATCGGTTGGAACGCATCTCCCTTCCCATTGGCAAGGGTGCCATCTTGCAGGATCGCCGTGGCTGCCTGTGGAGTGTCATGGAAGGGGAGAGGGCACCTCGCCTGGTTGCCCTGACCGATGAGGTGAACAAGCCCCTGTGTCGCACCGTGGAGGTTGACCTAGCTCCTGAAAGTCTGCGGCGAGGACCAGCCCAAGAATAAAGCAAACCATGGGGAAGGCAGGTGCCGGTGCCTCAATCACGATGGGCCTCGGTCTTTTAGCCAATCTCTAGGTCGCCGATGAAAGTCTGCTCTGGCACAATTAGCGGCATGACTCCCATGCCGAGCCTAGACCAACTGTCCTCAGAACAGCAACGAGCCCAGGCTGAATAGGTCATGCAGTTGCTGTCCTAATTCGATGCCAAGCGCAAGAGAATCAACCTCTTGAAATTACTGTTGAGTGACACTTCTAACCGAAAGAAATCACATCTAAGAAACGATGAATGAGCGACCGATCCAAAGAGAAGATTAATAGCCCCAAACTTGTTGAGATCCCCGAAGCTGTGATTCAGCAACTCGGCAAGCGTTCGGACCGCGACCTTTCGCTTGAATGTGGGATCTCGGCTTACTTCTTAAAGCAAAAGCGTCTTTCCTTGGGTATTGCTCAATTCAAGCGTGGTGAATACCCAGAAGAAATGCTTCAGCTGCTCGGGAAGGTCACTGACCGGGAGGTCGGTGAGCGGTTTGGTTATCACATCGCAAGCGTCTGTGCTCTTCGAAAAAAACTGGATATCGCATCCACGGTTAAACCTGCAATTCCAACATTTACGTCATCCAAAAAAAAACGCGAGATAGTTAACCTACCGCAGGAACTAGTCAGTCAACTGGGGGTGCGTTCCGATCAGGACCTAGCCACTGAGTTTGGTTACACCCTGCACTACCTGAAGAAGGAGCGCAAAGCCCGGGGTATCCAAAGTGTAAATGTGCCTAGGTACCCTGAAGAAATGTTGTCCTTGCTGGGGAAGGTGCCCGATCGTGCGCTGGTGGCCAGGTTTGGCTACTCATCAACCACACTTTCGGTACTCCGTAAGAAATTGGGGATCAAGCGACACCCCAAGGTCTGGACTCCCGAACGCATTGCCTTACTCGGCAAAATTAAAGATTCTGAGGTCGCGGCCTTGCTCGGCGGCGCATTTACAGAAGGAGCGGTCAGTCAACGTCGCCGCTCCCTAGGAATACCTATCTGCCGAAGTCCAAGAAATGGCGCCCCAACTGTCCGTTTCCTCATTCTCAGTCAGGGCTTAATTGGAGAAGGGGAGGCTGAGGATAAGGTCGATGCTCCATGACCAAACCAGCTCTCTTCAACCACTCTCCGGCGGTACTCGCCGCCGGCCCTGAATACGCGGATCGGAAACTCGCAGGCTATCTATTATCTGTTCGGGCCCTTGTTCGGGATGTTCGTTTTTCCTGGCCATCAACTTTGCGATGATTTTATCGAAGCTCTGATGATGGCATTTCAGCCGCTCAATCATGCTCAAGAGGTGCTGACTATGCCCTGGAATCAAGAGTCCTCGATGGACCATCACATCCAGATCGGAAGGTAAGGCGGCCGATGGCATTTCGCTGCCATACACCCATCTCTCCTCACCAGCTATCCTGCGCACCCGGCGAATAATACGAATCAGTCGTTCTGGCACAGCTTTTTAGGCTTTGTCCTACAGCCAGCCCTTTGCTGTTTCGATAGCCTCTGATTGTCAAAACCCCGTTTCGAGATTCCCCAGCTAGACAAGGATGAGTCATGAGTGAATATGGAAATGTGCCAAGGCCCGCACTACCTAACCCACCACGAAAGAAGATTTACCGTGGCGTAGAACCGATCGATCTGCACGCCAAGTACTGGGCAGAATATCCTGAGGCACCAGCGGAAAAACCGGCTGCTGCAAAAACACCGGCGGAGCCAGGGTTTTATATCGTTCAACAAGCCATGCCCCGCTCTGCGTTAGAAATGGCACTGTTCGATAAGCCGGATAGTGCAGCGCTTGAGAAATTTGCTCGCCTCAATCCTCACGTTTCCGGTTATGCCAAGCCCGGTCAACTCATCGTTTTGAGTGATCCGAATAATCCTCAATGCACACGTGAAGAAGCCTTGCTCATGGACGCGGCTCAAAAGGTCGATGCGGCACTCAAGCCCATGACCGACGAAGAAGCCAGTTTCATGGTTCGCCATCGCAGCGAGATAGAATCCATGCTTTCGCAAGGATCTACGTCAATAGGCGTCGGGGAGTCGATCTTCGCCAAAAACCTGGACGACGTGAAAACGTCTCTGAAGGAAATCGAGACTCTGCACCAGAAAAGCTTTCAGCGTGACGGTCACTTGCGTAGCTCAGAGTTTTTTGATGAGCGTGCACGACTTTTTGCCAAGCTCGATAGACAGCTCAACGGGCTAACAAAAAAAGGCATCGGCTTCCCTGATCATCCAAGCCTGAAGTCAGCGCTGGGTATCTCAAGCAAAAGTTTGGTGCACCACTGGAGCCTGGCTGGCGCTCCGGGACAGATTCCCGGTTATGCCACTCACGCGGAGGGTGTCGCTAGAGCTGCAAAGGTTGTGAAGTATGGCGGCTGGGTGGGTACAGCAGTTGGGGGTGGTGCATCTTATCTGAAGGTTCAGGAAGTCTGTGCGGCTGGGAATAAAGAGGCCTGCGAAAAGATTAAATATACCGAGGGTGGTAACTTCGTCGGAGGAGTGGCTGGCGGTGCTGCTGCCGGGGCGTTCTTGAGCGGTTCCACTGCAGGAGTCATCTGCGTTGGGTTGGGCGTACCTACCGGCGGAATGGCAACGTTAGCTTGTGGCGTCATCGTTGTAGCAGCAGGTTCATATGCGGGCGGCGCACTTGGAGGCGCTACAAGTGAATGGGCCGGTGAAAAGATTTATGAGGCAATTAAATGAGTCTGAACATCGTTGATAAGGTACTCCTGCTCATCGCCGTCGTTGATATAGCAGGGCTCATTCTTTGGATAGGCGTCTGTTTGCACCTGGCCTATTCGAAGTTGGATCTGATGTTGGAGCACCTGAAAAATTGCTCAGCCATTACGACTCGCGCTCCCCTTAGGCATGGAGGGCCTTGGGGTAAGCTTTTGCTCGTCGGGGGCATTTCAGGAATTGTGACCTTTCCTGGGTTTCATTTGAAAAGGGGCGAGCTGAGCTCCGAAGATTTAGCCAGTTTTCCAGCTCCACTCAAACGAAAGCTCGCCGTGCTGCAATGGAGCGTGATTGGTCTGCTACTGGTCATGATCTGTTTTGGTATAGCCGTGAAGTCTGGTTTTATTTAGCCCTGCCGTACTGCCTGGTCCACACCGGTGCCACGGGAAGCAGTCATAAACATCAGCGTTTAAAAATACATCCTCAAACACTCTCCTAGGCTACATATCCTTGCGCCTTTCCATACACCTACGCAAGAGTCCGCCAGCTTGTGCGCCTTGGTCATTTTCCGCTTGTCCCGGGTTCGGGAGCAAACTCGAATTATGTTTAAACGACACTCGAATAAGAAAACCCCGGCTCACGCCGGGGCTTATTGTTTTAGCGCCTAAAGTTTAGAACCGATACGTCAGCCCCAGACCTAGACCGTGCGCGCTGTTTTCGTACTTGGCGTTGTAGGTGCTATTGACGCCTGGGACAAGCGGCCTCGAACTACTGACTTTTACGTCTTCTTCCATAAGGTAGGAGTACGCCATGTCAACAGTAATGTCGTCAGTTGGGCTCCAACCAGCGCCAAGGCTGAACACTTTGCGGTCGCCAGTTGGGATTCGCGGCGAACGGTCTTCGTTGTTGGTAGGTGACTGGTCGACCGAGAAGCCTGTACGGAGTGTCCATTCCTTGTTGAACTTGTAGGTGACACCGATAGCGTGGGCCCAAGTGTCGTGCCAGTTCTGCGGCTCACTGATAGTGCCAATTGGGCCAGCGCTGCCGCCCAACAGTGCTGGAACGCCACTATTGTTGACTGTGATGTCCTCTAGGCGGCTCCAACGGGTCCAAGTACTACCGATGTAAAGTGTCCAGTCTTGGTTAAATTCGTGGGTAACCGAGAAATCAACGGACTCTGGAGTCTTAATTTTCAGTGAGGCATCAAACTTGCTACCACTGAAAACGCTAAACGGAGCACCGGAGATCCTGGTCTTGCCATCGAGCTTGTAATCCACCATCGAGTGATAGGTCAGACCCAGACGCGTGCTGTCGGTAGCCTGAACCATCAAGCCGATGTTGTAGCCAACGGCAGTGTCGTCGCCGCTAATTTTCACTTCACCATCGTTGGTGCCAGCAAGGTTACCGCGGACGTCAGACTTCAATGTGCCGTCAATACGGTTGATGGTCGGACCAAAACCGATCGAAATCTTGTCGTTGAAGGCGTAGCTGACGGTCGGCTGAAGAGTCACGACCGAAACCTTGCTATAGCTACCGAAGTAACGGCCGGCAAATCCGTTCTCATAGTCGGTGACCAGGCCAAACGGTGCATAAATGCCAAATCCGACTGCCCATTGATCATCAATCGGCTTGACGTAATAGCCCATCGGCACGCCTACGGTAGGAACCATGTCGCCATCGAAGCTGCCGCCTGGAGAGTTGCTGCCGTCTCTGCTGATATCGGTTTTGGCGAGAATGGCTGCTGCGCCGACGGTCACTTGTTCCCGCTTAAGGCGTGCCATGCCAGCTGGGTTACCAAATACAGTGCTGGCGTCATCGGCAGAAGAAGAGCGGCCGGCAAAACCAGTGCCCATGCCGCTGATGCTTTGTTCGTTAAGAGCGAATCCAGAGGCGAAAAGTTGAGTGGATGCCACGGCCACAGCGAAACCGATCGTATTCTTGAGAAGCACTTTTTTCATTATTATTAATCCTTGGTGGTCAGCGCCGAGGAAATTACCAATAAAATGCACGCAGCGCCATAGCCCGCATTGACTGTATTGCCGGAGATAGAGCGGTTTTGTAGGACAATCAAACACAGATTTGTGAATCTTTAGAAAAAACTTTCAGAAGATTCTTTTGTGTTATTGGCGGGACCAACGGGGTAGCGAACGTTTGCTGAGTGCTCAGCGCGACCGGTCTCGGTCGGTTATAGACGACCAGACCTTTTTGGTGGGTTGAAGCAGTAACCGCCTGACGTGCCATCCATTAGCATTGGCTCGGAGTGGACTAGAGCGCGTGATAATTCCGCCCATTGTGCTGCATTTTGCCTTAGATTGGTCAGGCAACCCGGCGCGTCGCCCACCTGTCCGTAGAGAGATGCGGGTATAGTCCCCGCCATCATTCCGGTGCTGATTGAAGCGGCAAACCCTAGGGCCAAGAGCGTAGCAACGCCCAATCCGGTAGCGATCTGTTTTTTAGTAACCATAACGTCGGCCTCGTCGAATCAACATCGTCAAGGCTACCCATTAGTCCCGGTTCTATTCGCTCAATCTGTGCCATATCAGGGGCATCGGTCGCCAATCATTATGAGGTGTGACGTTCGCGCCGGTGTGTGACCTGATCATCCACTTGTTGCCCAAATTTTGCGATGGACCGCTGTCCATCGCAAAGCCCGTATTAGGCAATGGTGCCTACGCAACTAACTAGGCAGAGTTGCCTACTCGTTCAGTTTCTCGGTCTGCATGTAGAAGCCACGGGCCGCTGATTTACGCTTCTGTCGCCTTGAAAGCTTCCTCTAATGCCGGATTGATCCAGAAGCCTTGGAATGAACGAAAGAGCTCGGCCGCTCCACGCACGTATTGCAGTGCGCTCTCGACGCAGATCCACCTACGTTGATTCTCTTCAGCTGCACGGCCAGTCATTGCGCGGCCAGAAAAAATATCTGCTACCAAATCCCCAGGCTCTGTCAGGAATTTGATAAAAAAATCTGGCACAGCGAATGGCCAGCCGGCACCGTGCGGGGTAAGGCCCAAACTGTTTAAGGCCTTGCGATGATCCCGGCCGCGGGCACAGGAGTGGCCGATCTGGAGGGTGTTCTTTGGAATGGCTCCATCGGTGATTTCGCCAAAGCTACCAGGGCGGAGCCGATAGGCGTTGTCGCCATAACTGGTGCTGCGTTGCTCACCGCCTTGATTCAGAAGCTTGGCATGGCGCGCAGTGTGAGGTCTAAGCACCCTTCGATTATCTGCCTTACACAAAATGGGATCGCGGGCGAGCCACAGGCACGGCTCCCAGGAAACATTCAGCTGTTGGCGTGTCCGACTTGCCCACTGCAGTGGACCGGGCGGCTTCGATAAATTAACCCATGGAATTCGGTCCATTAGGGTGAGCCCCAATCGGTCTTCGAGAGCAATAATCGTGCGTTCCAAATAGGTCGACCTTCCTGGCGATCTGTGCAGGAAACTTTCGTTTGTGAGGTTTAATACAAGGCTTCCAGTCGCCGAAATTTTCGGCACGATGGGTTCAAGTACCTGGCAGATAAAATCGACAAATTCACTAGCCGTAGGGTTGCCGTAGGCTCGAGAAATTTTCAGGGGGAATGGCGGCGACGTTAGGACGAGTTCGATCGGCTCATCGAGTCCGGCCAAAGCGTCTGGAGAAGTTCCCCACAAGGCCAGACCGAGGTTGGTACTGAACCCAAGCAGGGTGACACCGGGCGAAGGCTTGTTGAGACCCTTTTTAGCCTTCTCGGTGAGCTGCCATAGCCCTCTGGCGCCCTCGACCCGCTCAACAACTCCAAGTGCTTTGAGCGACTGCTGTTGCCAACGGATCGATCGGCGGGTTGTTGAGTGTAAATCGCCGGCTGCGCCAATTGGGCTCCGAGCATTCATCACATGGTCAGGAATCTCGGCCGTGCGGGCCACGATTCTATAAAGCTCATCGTTGCTTAGCGCTCGATTAGGATTTGCCTTAAAGGCATTTTCAACGTGCTCGAACAGATCGAGCTGGTCTTTTGCCGGGGGAACAGTCATTGGGTTGCGGCCTCGGGTTGCTAGGCTGAAGGTGCAGAGATAAATAGCCCGCCGCGGCGACCGATGCGGGCAGTTTTTGATGGAGAAGGCAGCACCTTTGATGGGGGGTGGCACTGTCTCGCCGCCATGAGGTCGACGAAGGGGGTTAGAGGTTAAATGGTTCAGTCGATCATACGAAGGATGGCAATCCGCTCCGGATGCGGTTTCGCTTCGGACTGGATTGTGGCAAGTTCATTCTCGTTGAGCGGTCGCGTCCCATCATCTGCGCTGGCGTCAATGATGAAACCGTATCTGCCGCTTACTACATCTTTCAATGCAAAGTAGAAATCGTGCAGCATCAGGTTGCCGGCTTCGTCTTCAGTATCAATGGCAGTGGAATTGCAGGCGGAGAACGCCATAAGATTTGCGACGAACGAGGCGGCCTCGAGGGTCATGCTTTCCTCACGGTGTCCGTATTTGGCGACCTTCTTCGCTGCTTGATCCGGAATGATCATCGCAAATGCGCCGTTTAGGTACTCACGGATTTCATAGCTTCCCCCTTGATACTCACCACCCAAAAGATACGTCATGGCGTTGAGCACCATCTGCTCCCAGGCAACGCAATACACACCCAGTTTTTTATAGAGCGCTTCGGGCGTGGTCGGTGTGTTGGTGAAAGGAAGTGCAGTATCGAGTGGTTGAGACATAGGTAGACTCTCTTGAGCAGTAATAGTGGTACCACGCTCTCACAGCTTTCCAATATGCAAGTGGCACAGACTGGAGAAGCATCACTTGCGCTTTTCGCTTCTGGCCGTAGTCTTGCCTCGAGATTGTTTCGCGTGGGTCCTTGTACGTCTGGTACGCACATGGAGAAAAGGTCGGTATCTACACCACCTATGATTTGAGGGAATTTGAGATTGACAATGATCGAGCAGCGGACGGTACCCGCGATCACAATTGCCCAATGGCGGACTTGGTTAAATGGTGCGCTCCCAATATTTCTCAGGGTGTTGCCACTCTATTTTCTGGTCACCTTTCTGGCCGCACTGATTGCGATTGGCTTGTTGCTGACGATGGGCAAGACCGCCTTTCACATCTTCAGTTTGGGGAGCCCTCTCGTTTTCTTTGTGTTGGCGCTGTGCTGTTGGAAGGCTGGGGCGATCCCTGGTTCGCTGTTGTTTAGAAAGGCAATCGGCCCAGGCTCTCCTTGGCGAAACTTTTTCAGGCTGGCGACACCCCTCGCACTGATCATTGGCGGTTTGCTAAACCTCATTGCATTGGGGGCAATGCTTAGCTCGGACATTTCGGCATGGCAGGCAGGGACGCTCCCGCGGTTTGAAATTCCTGACCAGTTGCTTGGGGAAGGGAAGAGGAACCTCCTAGTTATCCTCTACACCAGTGCAGTCGAGCAGCAGCTCAGCATCATGCCACTGTTTATCATCATGGGAGGTAAGGTCGAGCCCTATCTGGTTGCGGCGATGATGTCCGGGCGTGTCACCTGGGAGAAGGCCAAGCTCTTGCAGCAAGGGCTTTCGAAGCGCGACAAATTGATTCTCGGCCCGATGCGTCTGTTAGTAATTTGTGGCGTGCTCCTGCAGGCTTCTGCGAAATGGCTTGACGCTACAACGAACTCACTAGGAGTGGCTCTGTTGTTAGCGAGTATTTGCGGTTGGTTGTTCTATTGCAGCCTTGTGGCATCAGCCTCACAGGATCTAGTACCAGCAGAGCGTTGAGATTCCGCAGGCGAAAAAAAACCGACACAGTGTGCCGGGTTTTTTACGACCACGCTTTCGCAGGGGTCTGTGCTTTAGCCTGATATGCCAGTTGCCTGGAAGAAACTCTGCAGTGCAGAGTGGAGGCGAGTTAGTCCTTTCGTTCGGGAGAACCCTACTAGATGTAACTATCTCTCATACCATCTGCAGCTGCAGTTGTTATATGGGACTGAAAACTTCCCGAGGCACCGACTGCGGACCTCGCTGACCAGGTTTAAAAAAACTTGGCCCGGAACCACACCGAAGTGTTGAGTTCCCGCTTACTGACAGCGGCAGCCATCTGGACGTCTAGAATTTGTTCCTGCTTGAGCAGGAGCAATGACTCGATTTGAGGCATTGCTAATAGGGGGCCGGTAAAATGCGGCACACCTGAAGCCTGCACTTGGAATCGGACCAAGTCATGGCAAGTGTGTATGGGTTGTTCGGTCTGCTGTATGAGCGAAGCGCTTTTGGTACGGCGAAGATCAAACAGCTTAAGAAGAGTGGTCCGGGCTGAATCCTGAAGGTCCAGGTAGGGCCATAACGGTCGAATGAAACACAGGGTAGGTGCTGCAAGCAGCTTGGCTTTCGCGATCTGGTAAGCAAGTACCAGTGAAAGAGTGATCATAATGCCAGTGGGCCCCTCTGTGAGCAAGCAGTGCCCAGCATATTTCGATGGTTCTCCAACCTGTACGCGTCATCCAAAAAAAACCCCTGAGGATTTCAGGGGCTATGGCTTCATGTCATCGTGGGCGTTAGCCGCGCAGCCAGGAGTCAACCGTGTCTGCACCGTATTGCTCTTTCCAGGCCTTCAGACCGCGGTGGTTGCCGCCTTTTGTTTCAATTAACTCGCCGGTATGCGGATTCTGGTAAACCTTAACCATACGTGCGCGGCGGGCCTTAGGAGCTACTTGCTTCAATCCGGTTTTTGCAGGGGTAGGGTCAAGCAGGTTGATAATGTCGCGCAGACTCTTCTGATACTCACCCATCAGCGCGCGAAGCTTGCCCTCGAACTCCAGTTCCGTTTTCAGGCGGTTATCGCTGCTGAGCTGGGTCAAGCGGTTTTGGAGCTCCTTGATAGCATCTTCAGTCGCACGGTACTCGTTGATCAGGGACATCTTTATTCTCCAAGATACCTTCAAACCAATATTGAAGGGCGGCCGCAAAAACTGAGTGCAACACCTGACCTTTCCGGTACGGTGCTGCCACTATGTCCTATCACGAACTCAGTATCCCCGAACGTGCGACCCTTCAACTCGGCCTTGCCCAAGG